>NZ_JAOVZR010000001.1:648125-1296250 GCF_026619415.1 Hoeflea algicola | reverse complement strand
TCCATTGCAGCCAGGATGAGCCGGTGGCGCGGATTGCTTCACCCTGCACCTTGTCCATTTCCTCGATGTCTTCAGCCAGCAATTTCGACAGGAAGCCGATGGTGGCAAACGACAGCGTGAGGAAGCCCGCCAGCGGGCCGAAGCCGAAGATCGCCACCAGCAGGATGGCGACAATGATCTCGTTGAGTGCGCGCGACAGCGCAACGATCCCGCGGCAGACCAGATAGACCGGCAACGGCGCGATATTGCGCGCCGCACCAAGCCCGATCGGGATCGAAATGGCGATGCCGACCACGGTCGAGGTGATGGTAATGATGATGCTTTCGAGGATGCCGTCCCAGATGTCGCCGCCGCGGGAAACGAAATCGGGATTGAAGAACGCTGTGACGAAGGCCCAGCCGCGGCTCATGCCTTCGGCAACGCGCGACCAGTTGACATCGATGGAGCTGACCGCCAGCACGATATAGATCAGCGCGCCAATCAATAGGCCCCAGCGCAGGACCGGGTTGGGGATCAGCGGCGGCTTGGTCCAGCCGGTGCCGAGCCGTTCGTCCAGCGTCACCGTCGTCATAGCACCGGTTCCACGGGGTCGGCGTCCTCGTCATCGACGTTGCGGATGGTCGCGTGCCAGTCCTCTTCGCCATAGATGCTGGTGAGTACGTCTTCGGTCATGTCGGTGGGCTTGCCGTCAAACGCCAGTTCACCGGCCTTGAGCCCGACAATGCGCTCGACGAACATCTGTGCCAGCGCCACGTCGTGAATGTTGATGACGGCGGCAAGGTCGCGCTCGGCGCACAATTCGCAGATCAGCCTCATGATTTGCCGCGAGGTCTTGGGATCGAGCGAAGCGGTTGGTTCGTCAACCAGCAGAAGCCGCGGATCCTGGATCAAGGCACGGGCGATGCCGACGCGCTGGCGCTGGCCGCCGGAAAGCTCATCAGCGCGTTTGTCGGCCATCGCCAGCAACCCGACGCGGTCGAGCAGGCGAAACGCCTCGTCGATGTCTGATTGCGGGTATTTACGCAGAAACGAGCGCCAGAAGCCGACATAACCAAGCCGGCCCGACAACACGTTCTCCATCACCGTCAGCCGCTCTACCAGCGCGTATTCCTGGAAGATCATGCCCATCTTGCGGCGCATCTTGCGCAAGCCGGTCGATCCCAGCGCGGTCACATCGACACCGTCGAGGATGACGCTGCCGGAAGTTGGCGGCACCAAGCGGTTGATGCAGCGAATGAGGGTCGACTTGCCGGCGCCGGATGGGCCGATCAACGCCAGCACCTGACCCTTGGGAATGGTCAGGTCAACCTCGTGGAGGGCCTTGTCGCCGGTGCGATAGGTCTTGGTCAGTTTCTTGAGTTCGAGCATGAGGCCCCGTCATATCAGGTAAAAAGACGCCGCGCCGGGGGTGGCGCGGCGTCGAGGGCAGGGATCAACCGCAGGTGTATTGTACACCATTGGCGGTATCGATCTTGCGGACCACGTTCCAGAAATCCTTGTAGTTCATTTCCAGGAACTGGCCTTCGTTGGACTTTTCGAATTCCTTCTGCAGCGACGAACCTTCCCAGGGGAAGGTGAAGAAGGCTTCCTTGATCTTTTCCTGCAGTTCCGGCTTGAGATTGTAGACAACGCCGAAACCGGTGGTCGGGAAGGTTTCCGACTTGTAGATGGTCTTGACCTCGTCAGCCTTGATCACATCACGCTCGATCATCCGGCTCATCACCGAGTTGGCAATGGCTGCGGCCGGGTAATCCTTGTTGGCGACGCCGAGGATCGAATTGTCGTGCTTGCCCGAAAACGCCGGTTCGAAATCGCGGCCCGATTCCATGCCATATTCGGCCTTGAGCAGTGCGGACGGCGCCTTGAAGCCCGAATTCGATGTTTCGGCGGTAAAGGCCATGGTCTTGCCCTTGATGTCCTCGACCTTTTCGATGCCCGAACCGGGATAGGTGATGATCTCCATCTCGTAGCCGAAATTGCCGTCAAGCGAGGCCATGATGGTGAAAGGGTGGAAGCCGGCGCAGTTGACGGCGAGCGGATTGGAGCCGGTGTTGAAGCCGGCTATGTGCAGACGACCCGAGCGCATGGCTTCGATCTGGGCAGCGTTGGACTGCACCGGGAAGAACACCGTCTTCTTGCCGGTGACCGTTTCCATATGGACCAGGAAATCCGACCAGGCTTCCTTGTAGACGGCGGGGTCTTCCACCGGCGTATAGGCAAAAATCAGCGTATCGGGATCGATCAGTTCGGCCGGATCGGTCGGGGTGTCGGCGACCAGATCGCCATCGACATCGCAATAGCGCACATCCAGCGTGCCGCGCTCGCAATCCTGTGCGGATGCAGCCAGCGGTGCGGCGATGGTAAAGGCCAGGCCGGCGATGGTGCTCAGCAATACAGATTTAAGGTTCATGATCTTCCTCCGGTTTCGCGTCGAGTTTCGTTTTGTTTCGTTCCCACACAGACTATTCTGTGTGATGTCACAAATGGCAAGAGCAGATGTCACGCATGTGACGCGCGGTGGCTCGTTTCCGTGGAAAAAAACGGTGACAAGCAGCTTTGAAACGCGATGCCACGACCAAATGGTACGATTTGCAGAAAAAACAGGCTCAGATTTGCAAAAATGAAAGCGCGTCTGACGACGCGCCTCTGAATCAGCGGTGGTGCTGGAAAGCGGAAATCAGACGGTGCCGCCGAGTGAGCCTTCCAGCGCTACCATTTCCTGACCACCAGCCATCAGGTCCTGCAATTCATCGGGCGTGATCTGGCCGCGCTGGGCGGTGCCGAGCGTCTTGCCGCGGTTGAGCACGGTGAACCGGTCGCCCACGGCCATGGCATGGCGCACATTGTGGGTGATGAAAACCACGGCGATGCCCTGTTTGCGCACCTTGTCGATGGTGGCCAGCACATTGGCCGTCTGGCGTACACCGAGCGCCGAGGTCGGCTCATCGAGAATCAGCACCTTGGCGCCGAAATGCACCGCACGGGCAATTGCCACGGTCTGGCGTTCGCCGCCCGAGAGCGTGCCGACGGCTTGGTCGGGGCCGCGCAAATTAATGCCCATCTTGCCCATTTCTTCCATGGTGATGCGGTTGGCATACTCATGGTCGAACAGCTTGAGCGGGCCCAAACGATTTTCCGGCTCGTTGCCCATGAAGAAATTGCGGCTGACTGACAT
The DNA here is from genome assembly GCF_026619415.1 of Hoeflea algicola. Taxonomy (NCBI): domain Bacteria; kingdom Pseudomonadati; phylum Pseudomonadota; class Alphaproteobacteria; order Hyphomicrobiales; family Rhizobiaceae; genus Hoeflea; species Hoeflea algicola. The sequence goes on along the minus strand of NZ_JAOVZR010000001.1, from coordinate 1,293,075 downwards.
CAGCGGAATCATCGCCAGATCCTGGTAGACAGTGGCGATTCCCGCCGAGATCGCGTCGCGCGGATCTTCAAAATGCATCGGCTTGCCTTCAAACAGGATATCGCCCTTGGTCGGTTTGTGGACGCCGGACATGGTCTTGATGAAGGTCGACTTGCCGGCACCGTTGTCGCCGAGCAGGCAATGGCATTCGCCGGGAAAGATATCGAGCGAGACGCCGGCGAGTGCGATCACCGAGCCGAAATGCTTCTCGATGTTCTTCATCTCGATGAGGGGAGCGTGGTCTGTGGTCATGTCATCTCTCCCCTGTGATCATGCGGCGGATATAGGTGTTGAGCACCACGGCAAACAGCAGGATTACGCCGAGGAACACCCGGAACAGCGAGCTTTCGACATTGGCGAAGAACAGACCTTGCTGAACCACTCCAAAGATCAGTGCGCCAAGCGCTGCGCCGATCACCGAGCCGTAGCCGCCGGTCAGCAATGCGCCGCCGATGACCACCGCGATGATTGCCTCGAATTCCTTGAGCAGTCCGCGGTCGGCGCCGGCGGAGCCGAATTCCATCACCTGGCAGGTGGCAAACACGCAGGCGCAGAAGGCAGTGAACATGAACATCAGGATTTTGACGCGGTTGACCGGCACGCCGACATAGCGCGCGGCCTGGGCGTCGCCGCCTGATGCAAAGATCCAGTTGCCGAATTTGGTGCGGGTGAGCACGAAATGGCCGAACGCCACCAGCGCCAGAGCCCAGATGATCAACATCGGAATGCCGTCGACCACCGGCTGACCGGCGCGGTTACCGCGTTCGAACACGGCGATGATGCCGGAATCACCTAGCCATGTGAACAGGCTCGAGAGGATTTTGCCGCCAAACACCGGCGCCAGCCAGTCGCCCACGGCCGCCTTGTCGATGCCGCCGATGATGGTTTTGCGCTCGATCAATTGCGGCAGGTAGATGGTGAAGCCGCGCAGGATGAACAAAAACGCCAGCGTGACGATGAAGCTCGGCAGGCCGGTGCGCACGACAATGAAGCCGTTGAGTGCGCCAATGGCGATGCACAGCGCGAAGGTGACGACGATGGCCTGCCAGACAGGCCAGTCCAGGGTGATCGTGAATATCGCGATCATCATCCCGGCAAAGCCGATCATCGAGCCGACCGAGAGGTCGAATTCGCCGGCAATCATCAACAGGCAGGCGCCTACGGCGATGATCATGAACTGGGCGGAGACGACCGACCAGTTGAGAATACCCTGAGAATTGAACATGCCGCTGTCGCCGGCAAAAATGGCGAACAACACAAAAACGATCACCGTACCGCAGATGCCACCCAATTCGGGGCGGATCAGCGCCTTGCGCCAGGCCGGGGTCTGTTTGATGCGTTCGTCTGCTGCAGGTACTTCAGCCGTATCGGACATGAGACCTCACATGGTTTGGACGAATGGAAGGTGGGCAGCGGCGTCAGAGTGAGCGCCACCGCCCCCGGGAGGAAAACCTAGCGGTATTCGCCCGCGTATTTTTCAACCATTTCAAGACCATCGGCGGTGACAAAGCCGGGGCCGGAGTTGATGTTATTGCCCGGCAGCACGCCGTAACGGTGATAATTGGTCATCACCACGATCGGCAGGTAGGCCTGCAGGAACGGCTGTTGGTCGATGCCCCATTTGATGGTGCCGGCCTTGATGCCTTCGACGATGTTGGCGCCGAGATCGAAGGTGCCGAAGTAAATGTCGCCGGCCATGCCGTTTTCTTCCAGCGCCAGCAGCGTCGGGTCGGCGCTGGTCGGGCCGAGGGTCAGCACCGCGTCGGTGTCGGGATTGGCGTTGAGATAGGCCATCACGCGGCTCTTGATTTCGGCCGGGTCTTGACCGGCGTCGATCATCTGATTGCCGAGTTCGATGCCGAGACCATCGGCGAAGCCCTTGCAGCGTTCGGTCGAGGACGGCGATGAGATATAGTGGTTGACGCACAGGAAGCTACCGACGCCATCGCCCTTGGCGCGCAGGCCGGCGGCGTAGCCAGCATCATATTCGGGCTGGCCGACATACATCAGCGCGCCCAGTTCACGGGCCTGCTCCGGCGTGCCGGAATTGATGATGATGACATCGATACCGCCATCAACCGCGGCCTTGATCGGGCCGGAGAGCACGTCGAAGTCAGCCAGGGTGGTGATGATGCCGGTCGGTCCGGATGCCGCGGCCTGATCGATGATGCGGGCCATGTCGGCAAGGTCGCCGGTCGGCGGGTTGCGGTACTCGACTTCCACATCCATCTGCTTGCCGGCAAGGGCCAGGCCATTCTTGATGGTGTTCCACCAGCTGTCGCTGTCAGGCGCATGGCTGACGAGTACGTAGCGCTCGCCCTCCGCCGATGCGGTGGTGGCGGCCAGAACCGGCGCCGCGAGCACCGCAACAGCCAATGCGAGCTTCTTTGTCAATGACATCATGATCTCCTCCCAGAGTTTCAAAATTGGCAGAAAGGCCGGCCTCCTGCCGTCTCTCGATGATCAGGAAACCACGAATCAATGATTTTTGCAACCGGTTGCAAAATGAAATCTGAAATTCTTGCTTTCGTGCGTTTTTTTGCGCAGTAATGCGGGGTAATGCCGGGTGCCACCGACCAGGTCAGAGTAAAAAGAGGTATCAATGCCGCCAACGCTCAAGGATGTAGCCGAACGCGCCGGCGTGTCGCGCGCCGCGGTTTCCCGCACCTTCACCGATGGTGCGTCGGTGTCGCTGAAGATGCGCAAAAAGGTCGAAAAGGCCGCCAAAGAGCTGGGTTACAGCCCGAATGCGCTGGCTTCGAGCCTGACAACGGGCCGCACAAAGCTGATCGGCCTGGTCTCGAACAATTTTCACAACCCGATCTTTCTCGAGGTATTCGACCTGTTTACCCGCGGGCTGCAGGACCGGGGATTGCGGCCGCTGCTGGTCAACCTGTCGGATGAAACCGATCCCGCAAATTCGGTACGGATGCTCAGGCAATACTCCGTTGACGGGGTGGTGGTGGCGTCCTCGACGTTGCCGCCGGGCTTTGCCAAGGCGTTCCGTGACGCCGGCGTTCCGGTGGTTCACAGTTTCGGTCGCCACGCCAGTTCACCCGAAGTCCATGTGGTCGGCATCGACAATGTCGAATGCGGACGGATGGCAGCGCGCGAACTGGCGCGGCGCGGTTATACCGACGTGGCGTTTCTGGGCGGCCCGGAGGCTGCCACATCGACACAGGACCGGTTAAAGGGCTTTGCCGAGGAGTTGTCCCGCCATTCCGAGATCACCCTGCGGCATTCGTTTGCCGAGGCCTATTCCTTCGAGGCAGGGCGGGCGGAGATGCTCAGGCGGCTCAAGAACAAGCCGGCGCAGGCTTATTTCTGCGGCGATGATGTGCTCTCCATCGGCGCGCTCAGCGCGATCACCGGTTCGGGGCTCGTCGTGCCCGACGACATCGGCCTGATCGGGCTCAACGACATGGAGATGGCCGGTTGGGAAAACATCAACCTGACCACCATCCGCCAGCCAATCAAGCAGATCATCGATTCCTCGATCGAACTGATCGTCTCAATGCTGGTGGCGCCGGACCGCTACCCCGAGGCCCGGCTGTTTCCTTGCCGGGTGATCGAACGAGGGACCTTGAAACCGGTTGCCTGAATCCGGTTAGCTGGCGCTGGTTGGTTGACGCCGGCCGGGTCGCCTCACAGCATCTGCGCCTTGTTCACCAGATCCTGCTTGGCGGGATATTGCGAGTCGTCGACGCCTTGCTCGGCGAGTGCCTCCCGCAATTCTTCTTCCGTCAGCGCCTCGATCGCTTCGGTGGTCATTTTCATGAAATTGAGCTTGCGCTTGATCGGCGGATTGGTGTCTCCGAAGAAACTTTTGTTTTCAAAATCAAATTCCTGGGCGTATTTTCCCATAAAGTGAGTCAGGAAGGTGTTGACGGCGGTGCGCGCGCGCGGATCGCCGGTCATGTGGTGGGCGCACGCATCCAGGGTCTGCAACATCAGTTTGGTCCACAGGGCCGCGCCCTTGTCGTTCATTACCTGAATGGCGTTGTGGGTATGGTGGAAGTTCAGCCGGAAATCGCCGCGATGATAGGCGGGACCGCCGCCCATGACGTCGATCCACATCGCTGACTGTGTGTTGATGTGGTGTTCGATGCCGCCGATGCGGGCAAACGCCGATGCAAACCAGTCCTCGTCGGCAAACACGCGGGTGTAAAAATCGCTCACAATGGCAACGATCCGCTCCGGGCCCAGCACGGAATACAACTGCCAGAACTGGATCGGTTTGGTTCTGTCGTTGGAGGCTTCAAGCGAGATGATCTGCGCCATCCGATGCGCATCGACCGGAAGCACTTTCTTCTCGATTGCGGCGAAAATGTAAGCACGCTGGATCTGTTCGGTCATGTAGCCATGCCGCGTCGGGTAGGTGGGATAGTTGAACTTGGTCACACGTTGGGTCCTTCACCCGCACAGGGTTTTGCAATTCGGCTCCAACGGCATATCTAGGAACCGGGCATGCGCTCCGCAATTGCGGTACGGTGGACGGTCTTTCCACAAAAGAGAGAGATGATCTTATTTCTTGAATCTCTAGCCACTGGAGAGATTAAGCCTATGAGTCACTGAAATCAGCCCACAGGCGGGACAGCAGCATGGCAGGCCATCATCATCACGTAGACCCTAATGCCGGCGACGCGCGGGTTTTCTGGGCGGTGGTCGTCAACCTTGGGCTGACGGTGGCACAGATCATCGGCGGCATCCTGTCGGGCAGCCTGGCGATGATCGCCGACGCGATCCACAATCTTTCCGATGCGCTGTCGCTGGTGATCGCGTTTCTGGCCCGCAAGATTGCGCGGCGACCGGCGGATTCGACCATGACGTTCGGCTATGGCCGTGCCGAAGTAGTTGCCGCGCTTATCAATTACACCACGCTGATCGTCATCGGGCTCTACCTGATCTACGAGGCGGTGATGCGGTTCATCGAACCGGAAGGTGTCGATGGCTGGCTGGTGGTGATCATCGCCGGCATCGCCCTCATCGTCGATGCGGCGACAGCGCTGCTGACCTATTCGCTGTCGAAGGAAAGCGTCAATATCCGGGCTGCATTTGTGCACAATGTCGCCGATGCGCTTGGTTCGATCGCGGTGATTGTCGCAGGCACGCTGATCATTCTGTACGACTGGCGCTGGATCGATCCGCTCGTCACGCTGCTGATCGCCGGTTATATTTTATGGATGTCGTTTTCCGAGATCGGCGATGTCATCCGCATCCTGATGCTGGGAAGTCCGGTCGACCTGAAGACCGAGAAAGTGCTGGATGCGATGCAGCGGATGGACGGGGTCACCGGCGTGCATCATTTCCATCTGTGGCAAATGCAGGAACACGACAATGCGGTGCAGGCGCATCTGGTTGTCGCCGCCGGGCGCTGGAACGATGCCGACGCGATCAAGGCGGAGGTCAAATGTGTTCTCAAGGATGAATTCAGCATTGCCCATTCGACCTTGGAACTGGAATGCTCCGCCCATGCCTGTATCGATCCCGAACAGATCGGCGATGAACGACAGCCGCAGCCAGGATCTGGGCATGTGCACGATCACGGGGAGGGAGAGGAGCAAGAGCATAAGGGCAAGCACTGACTCGCTCGCGCGGTTTCCGGGTGGCCATTGTCGCTGAAATTTTCGCCCAAGCCGGGTGCGTACCGGCAAGCGCCGCGGATTTCATGGAGGAAATCGTGAAGTGCGCGACATCACATGGAACTATTCGGTGGTTGATACATTAAGAAATTAACATATGTTCAGTCCTGTTCGGAATACCCAAGGAGGCACCATGGCCTTGTCACGCACCAGCCCGTCGCACGGACCAAGATCGGCGGATGTCACCGGTTTTTATGATGCTGACAGCGGCAGCATCCAGTATTTGGTCGTCGACCCGAACACCAAAAAGGGCGCGCTGATTGACGTTGTGATGGGGTTTGATCCGGCCAGCGCCTCCCTCAATCCCGCAGGCGTCGAGGAAATCCTTCGCTTTATCAGCTCCGAACACGTCGAGATCGAGTGGGTGCTCGACACCCATCCGCATGCTGATCATTTGATGGCCTCGTATTTTCTCGGTCAGCGACTGGGCGCCCCCAACGCCATTGGCACCAAGATTAAAGAGATCGCCGAGCTCTGGCGCGGACTTTATCACTTGCCCCATGGGTTTGATCCAGATCGCGATTTTGCGCGGCTGTTTGCCGACGGCGACCGTTTCAGTATCGGATCGCTGCCGGTGCGGGTGATGCTGTCGCCCGGGCACACGCTGGGATCGATCACCTATGTGGTGGGCGAAGATGCGGCCTTTGTCCATGACACCTTCATGCAGCCCGATGTCGGCACCGCGCGGGCGGATTTTCCGGGCGGTTCGGCAGCCGAATTGTACCAGTCGTTGCAGGCGATCCTGGCGCTGCCGGAGCAGACCCGGTTGTTTGTCGGCCATGACTATGGCACCGATTACCGCAAACAGCCCGCCTGGGAATCCACCGTCATTGAGCAACGCCGGCACAATGCCCATATTGGTGGTGGCGTCGGCCAGGATGCCTATGTGGATCGGCGAGAGGCGCGCGACAAGTCGTTGAGCCTGCCTGACAGGATGCTGCATGTGCTGCAGATGAACCTGCGTGCAGGCCGTGCCCCTGACCCCGAGGCCGACGGGGAAAGCTATCTCAAGATTCCGCTTAACAAGTTCTGAAAAGGAGCCATCATGAAAACTGAATCCGCCCACAACGGCACGCTGGAAACCTGGACGCCACAGGAGGTCGCCGAGGCATTCGACCGTGACGAAATTGTGCTGATCGACGTGCGCACGCCACAGGAATACAGTTTCGAGCGCATCAATGGTGCGCTGCTGGCGCCGATGCAGGCGTTTGATCCGGGACACATGCCGGGGCAGGCCGAAAAACGGATCGTGTTTCACTGCGGCTCGGGTGTGCGATCAAAGATGGTGGCCGAAAAATGCCTGGCTGCGGGGACCGAGCGTATCGCCCATATGGAGGGCGGCTTCGGCGCCTGGAAGGAAGCCGGATTTGGATATACCGGCACCGACATGGCCACCGGCGCGCCGAAGCTGATGAAGAAATCCGGCTGATCAACCAGACGCCTGACCGCCATTGACCCGCGCCATGATCGGGCGCGGGCTGTGCGGAGCGTCGTTCAACCGACTAACACCCACAGGCCGGTTGCCGTCAACGCCAAGCCGGCAAGCCGCGAGAATGCCTTGCCACCCGGCACGGTCTTTTCCATCAGCACATAGAGCGTGATGGCGAGGATCCAGGCGGTGTTCATGACGCCGGTGACAAACAGCAGCGCCATCAACGCCCAGCAACAGCCGATGCAGAACAGGCCGTGGCGCCAGCCCATTGTGAGCGCACCCAGATTTCCGTCGCGCCATTCGGTCATCAAAAAATGCAGCGGCGTGCGGCACAGGCTGAGGCAGGCCTGCTTGAGCGGAGTGAACTGGTAGAGCCCTGCGGCAATCAGGATGGTGCCTGCAAGCGGCCCCGATCCGGCCTTCATCGTCATCGGCGACATCAAGGCGAGATGCGTGAGACCCGCCTGCAACAGTGCGGCGATGAGGCTGAAGCTGGCCCAGGCCACGACATAACCGCCTGAAAACATCCACACCGGCTGCCAGCCGGCGCCGCGTGCCCGGTCCAGCGCCTGCATGCGCGCATAGGCCATGATCATCGGCGCGGCTGTCGGCAGCATCATCGCCGCCATCATTACCGCCCACATCAGGAACAGCCCTGCCAGCGGTGCCGGGGTGAACATCATCCCGGGCATCATCATCGCCTTCATGCCGGGGATGATCGACATGTCGCCGATCATCATGCCGAGGTAGATCCAGCTTGCCAGCGCGAGCACGGTCGGGCCGCCGAGCAGGATCGCAAGCCGCGCCGGGGTGAGGCGTGCTGCCCCAGCGCCCATTCCGGCGCCGGGGGTGATGCCTTGCGGGGCTGTCATTGTTCGCTCTGATAGGCAAACGGCGAGAACACCCCGGTCTTTCCGGTCAGACCCCATTCCATGCCGTGATCCTGGTAGACGTTCTTGCTGGCTCGCGCCACGGTTCCGTCAAAGCCCGGGGCGATGCACAGCGGGTGGCCGGAGATGGTCACCGGGCCGTCGCCCTGGCCGGTGATCGCCTCGATTTCGACATCGGCGATCCTGGGGATCGTGAGCCCGTATTTGCCGTTGCTGGCAGTAAACTCGATCGGCACCGAGCGGACACCGAGGATCTTGCCGATATGGCTGGCGAGCCGCGCCGGGTGGCCGCCGCCCTGGCCGCCAAAGATCTTCATCAGGCTGCCGTTCTGGGCCTCGTCGGCGCGTGCGTCGACATAGACGGCGACATTCCACTGGGTGGTGGCCATCGGTCCGGGCGAATGCACGGCGAGTGCGACATTGAGACCCGACAACGACACACCCTCGTCGGTGCCCTCATCGATATGCCAGCCGACCAGCGCCGTGCAATCGTCCTCGGTAGGCGGGCTCAAAAACATACAAGGGCAGGCGGTTTCGCAATTGCAGCTTTCGAAATAGGTGCCTTTGAGTGACCAGGTCATGCGAATTTCCTTCCAGGTTCAAGTGCTTCAGATGAGCCTAGAGAAAATTGCTGTTGTTGCTTGACGAAGGGATTGAGTTTACATTTGGAAACCTGCGATTTTCCGTCAGGAATAGATTGGACATCAATGATTTACCGGTTTGGCGCCTTTGCCATCGATCCGTCGATCTTTGAGCTGCGCCAGCACGGCAAGCCGGTTCGATCGAGCCGCAGGTGTTCAACGTCCTGCTGCACCTGATACAAAATCGCGACCATGTCGTCAGCCGCGACGAACTGATCGCCGCGGTCTGGGATGGCCGCGCGGTTTCCGACACGACGCTGTCGAGCCGTATCTTTGCGGCGCGGCGCGCGGTCGGCGACAGCGGCGAGGCGCAGCAGGTTATCCGCACCATTTCGCGCCGCGGGTTCCGTTTTGTGGCCCAACTCAGTTGCGACGGCGAGGATAGTGAAGATGCCGGAGTTACTTCTGAAACCGAGGCCGGGCAGGGTGGTGCCGCCGACCCGCACGCCGATCCTGGTCCCGCGCGCGTCTTGATCGCCGATATGCCGCCACCGGCTGCGGCAACCGATACGCACCAGGCCGCTGTGATGCCGGTGCTGGCGGTGTTGCCGCTCAAGATCGCCAGCGCCGGTCTGGACGAATATTTCTGCGACGGACTGACCGAAGACATCATCTCCAACCTCACGCATTTCCGCGAACTCCGGGTGATTGCCAGCGGCTCCTCGTTTCACTTCAAGAGCCGCGACGCGCCGCTGCCGGAAATTGCCGCCCGGCTTGGTGCCGATTATATCGTTGATGGCAGCGTGCGCCGCGAGGGCGAACGGCTGAGGGTGGCGGTGCAACTGATCGAGGCGGCTACCGGCGTGTCGCTCTGGGCCGATCGCTACGACCGGCCGATGGGCGACATTTTTGTTGTCCAGGACGCGGTCACGCAGATGATCGCCGCATCGCTCGGCGTCAGGATGCAGGACACGGCGCTCACCCGGGCGCTGAGAAAAAGCCCGGCCGAACTCGACGCCTATGATTGCCTGCTGCACGCCCGGCGTTATACCGCGACGCTCAACGAGGCGATGCATGCCGAGGCGCGCGATCTCTTGGAAAAGGCGATCGCGCTCGATCCGAATTACGCCGAGGCGCATGCGTTACTTGCCAATGTCTATCTCGCCGAGCACCGGTTTGCCGCCAATCCGCGGCCCGAGCCGATTGAACGGGCGCTCGAGATGGCGCTGAAGGCAGTGCAGCTTGATCCGCACAGCGCCTATGCCCATTGCTGGCTCGCGATAGTGCATTATTTCCGCAAGGACATCGGCAAGTTCGAGGCCGAGGCTGCGCGCGCGCTCGACCTCAACCCGACCGACCCGGAAATTCTCGCCGAAGTCGGCCACTACCTCTCCTTCATGGGCGCTTTCGACCGCGGCGTGCCGCTGTCGCGGCGGGCGCAGGCGCTCAATCCGCTGCATCCGGGCTGGTATCATTTCAGCTTCGCGCGGCTGCATTACCGCGAGCGTGATTACGAGGAAACGCTGATCGACATGCAGCGCATCTCGATGCCGGATTTCTTCTGGACCCACCTGATCAGCGCCGCGGCGCTGGGCCAGCTTGGCCGCACCGAAGCGCCCGATGCGCTGGCACGTATGCACGAGGTTCGCCCCGGCGTCTCGGCGGCAGCCGAAATGGACAAATGGAACGTACCCGCGGAGGACCGGATCCACATCCTCGAAGGCCTGCGCAAGGCCGGGCTCGAGGGGTGAAGGGGGAAGGTTGGGCCAATGCTGCAGTTGAAGATGAACTCGCCTGACGGTATCTGCGTCTTCAACCGGATATGACACAGGCATTTACGATCAGGTGTTGAACCGTTGAGCTGGTCTCATGCCTGCAAACCACAAAAAAGAGACCCGAAAACAGTTTTCGGGCCTCTCGACATCTTTGCAGTCAACTATCAATAGTATGGCGAATTGCACTGTCTGCGGCCACCTTCGTATGGCTGATAAGTATTATCTCTTTCCCGATAAGACCTGTAACGGTCATAACACCAATCCACATGGCTATCAGCGCTTATATGGCGGCGATCACGGCGATCGCGGCGGTTGTTGGCCTCATTGGCAATTATCGCCCCACCAATGATGGCTCCAAGAATTCCAACGGCCGCTTCTGCGCCGTGGTTTCTTCCTCGATGGCCTCTCCGTCGATTGTGCCTTTTGCGATTCCTGACCTGTATAACTGTTGCCTCGTTGTCGGCATCCGCACCTGTCACTGCACCTTGAATCAAGGGGGCATGACCTGGGAATTGCGCGTTTGCTCCAGTAGAAGCCAATGTTGCTACTCCAAAACTGAGCAACGCAACGGCTGAAATCATTCGTAAATTTCGCATATCAATCGTCCCTGTTTTAATTTACGGATGAAATTAATGCACGGATTGAGCGTTATATCAAATTTTGTAGTGAATACTCTTTAATGGTGTAAGTAAAACGGCCTGAATCGGAGAAGACATGAATCCCGCCGACGTGTGACTCATCATGGCCAGTAGGGAATGCAGGACTGATTTCGTAGGACCTTGAACGACGGAAAAGTCCGGCATCACAGACCTCGGTGGGCATCGCTGCGAAGGGATGCTTCCCGCCACCCGTCATGTTGCTCCTGCCACCGGAATACAGGTGCGCCAATGACCGGAGTTCGGCACTGAGCCTAGACAAAACCATTCTGGTTGGCCGGTTTATCCCTACCTGAACATCGGCGGGCGGGCGTCGACCCATTCCCCATCCGCCTTGCCCGACTCGGCTACCGCGAACACGGCGGCCATCGAGCGCAGGCCGTCTTCGGCGCGGGGATAGAGATTGGCGGCGGGATCGATGGCGCGATCCTCCTTGGTGGCCCGGATCGCTTCGCTGAGGTCGTGATAGATATTGGCAAAGGCCAGCGGCATGCCTTCGGCGTGGCCGATGGTGACGCGAGAGGTGCGATCGGCCTCGGGCGAAAGGTTCGCCTCGCCTCGCTCGATGGTCTGCAACCGTTCGCCGAGCGGCATCCAGTAAAGCTGGTTGGGCTGTTCCTGAGCCCAGCGTAGCCCGCCTTTTTCACCAAATACCTGCAGCGTCAGCCCGTGCTGGCGGCCGATGGCGATGGACGAGGTCCAGAGCCGTCCGACCGTGCCGCCGTCCATGCGGAAATTGACCATGGCGTCGTCTTCGAGCACCCGGCTTTGAATGCAGGAGACAGTGTCGGCGGAAAGTTTTGTCACTTCCTGGCCGGTGACGAAGCTCACCATGTGCAGCGCGTGAATGCCGCAATCGGCAAATTGTGCCGAGACGCCCGCCTGGGCCGGATCATAACGCCAGCGCACCCGCGGATTGTTTGCATCTGCCGCATCGGCATGATGGCCATGGGCGAACTCGGCCTTGACCAGCCGGATCTTGCCGAGATCGCCGCGCGCCACCATCGCCTTCATGTGGCGGACCAGCGAATAGCCGGAATAGCCGTAATTGACGGCGCAGATCTTTCCGGTTGCCTTGGCAGTGCGGACAATGTCCTCGCCTTGCTCAATCGTCATGGTCATCGGCTTTTCACAGAGCACGTGAAAACCGGCCTCGAGATAGGCCTTGGTGATTTCGTAATGGGTGGCGTTAGGCGTGGCGACAGTGACCAGATCGACGCGATCGGAGCGGTTTCGTTCGCCCTCCAGCATCTCGCGCCAGTCGCCATAGGCGCGGTCGGGCGCAAGCCCCAGCCGCTGGCCATAGTCTCGACCGGCCTCGGGGCGGTGATCAAGTGCGCCGGCTGAAAATTCGAATTCGCCGTCAAGGCCGGCGCCAAGCCGGTGTGCCGGGCCGATCTGGCTGCCTTCGCCGCCGCCGATCATGCCCCATTTGAGCTTTGTCATGGCCGTATCCTCAAAATCCGATGGATTGCAGATAGTCGCGGTTGGCTTTGGCATCACCGACCGGATCGGGGTCGAGCAGCGGATCGCAATCCTGTTCGACCGTGCACCAGCCTTCAAAGCCATGATCGAGAAGGATCTGCCGCACGGAAGCGAAATCGACATCGCCGTCGCCGAGATTGCAGAAAATGCCCTGGCCGCAGGCGTCGTAGAAACCGGTGCCGTGTTCGAGCACGCTGGCTTTGACAACCGGATCGATGTCCTTGAAATGCATGTAGGAAATGCGGTCGATATGGCGCTTCATGAAGCTCACCGGATCAAACCCCGCATAGGAATGGTGGCCGGTGTCAAAGCAGATCTTCAGGATCTTCTCGTCAACTTCGTCGAGCAACCGCTCGAGTTCGGGCTCGAAATCCATGAAGCCCGCGGCGTGGGCGTGGATGCCGACGGTGAGGCCATATTCCTCCGCGCCGAGTTTTGCCACGGTGGCGATGCGCTCGCGGAACGCCGTCCATTCAGCGTTGTCCATCTGCTCGGCCTGATCGGCGCGGCCGGCGGTCGGTGCGCGGCGTGGCGAGATCGAGTCGATCAGCACCAGATGCTGCGCGCCATGGGCGGTGAGCGCCTTGCAGGTGCGCACGGCGCCATCCATCACGTCGTCCCACTGGTCTGCGTCGTGAAAGGCGCGGAACACCACGCCGCCGATCAGTTCCTGCGCGTTTTCATCAAGCGCTTCGGCAAGCACTGCCGGGTCCTCCGGCATGAAGCCGACCGGGCCGAGTTCGATGCCAGTATAGCCGGCCTCGGCGCATTGGCTTAACACCGTGCGCCAGGCCGGATTGCGCGGGTCGCTTGCGAATTCCACACCCCAGGAGCAGGGTGCATTGCCAATTCTGATAGTCATCGAGGATGTCCTTCCTGCTCGTATTTCTGGCCTGCCCGAATTCTGGGGCTGCCTGTGTTTTCGGCCTATGTGCACAGGGGCCTAGGCGTCGAGTGTCTGCCATGATCTGGATTTGGATGAAGCCATCGCCGCGGCGACAATTTCGTTGACCGCAAGCCCGTCGCGAAAGGTCGGCCACACCGGCTTGCCGGTTTCGATGGCGTGAAGAAAATCTTTTGCCTCGATAATGATCTGGTCCTGGTAGCCGGTGCCATGGCCGGGGCCCTGGCAGAACGGCAGGTAATCTGGATGCGCCGGGCCGGTGAGGATCTTGCGAAAACCGCGCGTCGCTTCCGGCTCGTCCATCGAATAAAGCCAGAGCGCGTTCTGGTCTTCCTGATCGAAGCGGATCGCGCCTTTGGTGCCGGTGATTTCGTAGGCGTAGCCCATCTTGCGGCCGGTGGCGATGCGGCTGAAATGCATCTGTCCCATTGCCCCGCTACCCGCTCCGTTGACAAAACGGCACATCATCTGCCCCTGGTCGTCATTGCTGACAGTGCCGCCGGGGCGGGTGGAGTGAACGGTTTCGACCTCGGCAATCAGCGAGCGGATCGGCCCGACAAGCGCAAGGGCGGCGTTGATCATGTGCGGGGCGAGGTCGCCCATCGTGCCGTTGGCGTCACCCGTCGTGCGCCAGTTGGCGGGTGTTTCGGGGTCGGCCAGGAAATCTTCGGTGTGCTCGCCGCGAAACCAGGTGATTTCGCCAATCGCACCCTCGGCGATCAGTTGCCGGGCGAACTGGCTCGCCGGGGTGCGGATATAGTTGAAGCCGACCATATTGGCCGCGCCGCTTTTCTCCGCTGCCGCCACCATGGCGCGGCTGTCTTCCAGCGACGCGCCCATCGGCTTTTCGCACAGTACAGGTTTGTTGAGCGCAAAGGCTGCTTCGGCAATGGCGCGGTGGGTTGATTGCGGCGAGGCGATGACGATGGCTTCGACCTTCGGGTCGGCAATCAGTTCCTGCCAGTCGCCCGCGGCGCGGTTGAACCCGTAGACAGCCCGATAGCGCTCGGCGCTCTCTGCAGAGCCGGCCGAGACCATTTCCAGCCGGGGGCGCAGCGCCGTGTCAAATACCGCGCCGACGCTCGCCATGGCCACCGCATGGGCCTTGCCCATGTAGCCGCCGCCTATGATGCCAATGCCGATTTCGCTCATAACAGGGCCCGTCTCGAGATTCAGTTTGCAACCGGTTGCAAATTTTGTATCCTTGGACTCGAAGTTTCGCAAGCGGCATTTTCGCGCCCGGGGAAAACCGGCCCGGGATGCCCGGCATGAGGGAGGTCTCGTTGCCCATGACCCAGGACACCATCCGCCTGACCACGGCGCAGGCAATCATTGGCTATCTTGCCAACCAGTTCATCGAGATCGATGGCGAGGAGATGCGGCTGTGCGGCGGCGGCTTTGGCATTTTCGGCCATGGCAATGTCACTTGCTTGGGTGAGGCGCTTTATGACCATCGCGATGTGCTGCCGCTTTATCGTGGCCAGAACGAGCAGAGCATGGGCTTTGCCGCTGCTGCCTATTCCAAGCAATGGTTGAGGCAGCGCTTCATGTTCTGCACCGCCTCTGCGGGACCGGGCACTGCCAACCTACTCACTTCCGCAGCACTGGCGCATGCCAACCGGTTGCCGATGCTGATGCTGTGCGGCGATATCTTCATCACCCGTCTGCCCGATCCGGTGCTGCAGCAGCTCGAGCATTACGGCAATCCGACGCTCGGCGTGAACGACGCCTTCAAGGCAGTCACCCGCTTCTGGGACCGCATCACCCATCCCGCGCAGATCATCCAGTCGCTGCCGGCGGCCATTGCCACCATGCTCGATCCGGCCGATTGCGGGCCTGCTTTTCTGGGCCTGCCGCAGGATGTGCAGGGCTGGGCCTATGATTACCCGGTGGAGATGTTTGCCAAAAAGATCCACCGGATCCGCCGTCAGGCACCGGATGTGGTGGAGATCGCCGAGGCGGCCGCCATTCTCAAATCCGCCGAACGGCCTGTTATCATTGCCGGCGGCGGGGTGCAGTATTCGCGCGCCACGGCTGAACTGGCGGCCTTTGCCGAAGCCCACCAGATCCCGGTGATCGAAACCATTGCCGGACGCGCCAACCTTCTCAACGATCATCCGCTCAATATCGGCCCGGTCGGCGTCACCGGCTCCGACAGCGCCAATGCGGTTGCCGAAAAAGCCGATGTGGTCCTGGCCATTGGCACCCGCATGCAGGATTTCACCACCGGTTCCTGGACCGCGTTCGACAAATCCGCCAGCATCATCTCGCTCAATGCCGCCCGCCACGATGCCGCCAAGCACCTGTCGTTGCCAGTCGTGGGCGACGCGAAGCTCGGCATTACGGCGCTCGCCACGGCGCTCGAAGGTTACAGCGCACCAGCCAACTGGAGCGGTTTTGCGCAAGACCAGCGCAAGGTCTGGAACGATTACGTGGCCGACAATGTCGCCTATGGCAATGGTCCCAATTCCTATGCCCAGGCTATCGGCGTGGTCAATGCGCTGTGCGACCCGCGCGACCGGGTGGTGACCGCCTCGGGCGGGCTGCCGGCCGAAGTCACCGCCAACTGGCGGACGCTGTCATTGGGCACCGTCGATGTCGAATTCGGCTTTTCCTGCATGGGCTACGAAATTGCCGGCGGCTGGGGCGCGCGCATTGCGCAATGCGAACGCGAGCCCGATAACGATACCATCGTGCTGGTTGGCGACGGCGCCTATCTGTTGATGAATTCCGATATCTATTCCTCGGTGCTGACGGGCAAGAAGCTGATCATCCTGATGCTCGACAATGGCGGTTTCGCCGTCATCAACAAGCTGCAGAATAACACCGGCAATGAGAGCTTTAACAATCTGATTGCCGATTGCCCAACGGTTGCCGAGCCTTTCGCCGTCGATTTCGAAGCCCATGCCGCTTCGATGGGAGCGATTGCCGAAACCGTCGACAGCCCGGCTGATCTGGGCGAAGCATTCAAGCGCGCCAAGGCTAGCGAGCGCACCTACGTGATCTGCATGAAGGTCGCATCCCATGATGCCTGGACTGATCAGGGCCACACCTGGTGGGAGGTCGGTACCCCGCATGTCACCGATAATCCCAAGGTCCGGGCCGCCCATGAAGAACAGGAATCCACCCGCGCCAAACAGCGCAAGGGTGTTTGAGATGAAACGCTTTACTGCCGAAAACGCCGACCCCGAGACCATCATCGAAGAACTGCTGCATGGCGGCGGTGCGGTGGCCATTTCCGGGCTGTTCACGCCCGAGGAAATTGCCGAGGCCCGCGCCATCGTCATGGCGCATTCGGAAAATGAAACCGAGAAGGTCACGCATTTCCAGGGTGCAGCGGCGGAAGCGGGCAAGATCAACCTGCAGCGCCGGGTCTGGAACCTGTTGGCCAAGGGCGAGGTTTTCTCGCGCATGGCGGCGCATCCGGTGCTGATGGATATCCTGCGCAAGTTTTTGGGCAGCGAATTCATCATGGGTTCGATCGCCGCCAACCGGATCTTGCCGGGCGGGCCGGGGCAGGAGCCGCATGTCGATTATCCCTATTGGGACTTCCACAAACCCGAAACCCACCCGATTGGCCTGAACGGCTCGTTTCCGATGAACGCCCAGGTGTCGGTGATCCTCGATCCGTTTACCGAGGAGAGCGGCGCCACCGCCTATCTGCCGGGCAGCCAGAAAGAACTGCGCTATCCCACCGAAGCTGACCGGTTTCACGAGCGCAGCGAGCGGATGCTGGGCGAGCCGGGCGACGTGGCGCTGTTTTATGGCGTGACCTGGCACTGCGCCATGCCCAACAGGTCCGATCACGACCGCAGTGCGATTCTGATCCAGTACCTGCCCAAATGGGTCAAGCCGATGGAAGACATGCCGGCCGCCCTGCCGCAATCCTTCATCGATGCCGCCAGCGCCGACATGCGGCAATTGCTGGGGCTGAATTGTCCCTATCCGGAAGTGCTGGACGCAGCCCGGGCCGGCAATGCGGAAGGTCGCGCATGACCGTGCTCGATGGCATCAAGACGCGCAATTTCCTGGTCATCGGCCGGGTCGGCATGGACCTGTCGCCAGATCCCGCCGGCACCCGTACCCGCGACGCGCAATCGATGATGGTGGCGATGGGCGGCTCGAGCGCCAATATCGCTGCCGGTTTGGTCAAACTCGGCTGCAAGGCGGCGCTGGTCACCTGCGTGTCAGACGACGCAGTCGGCTGGTATTGTCTCAATCAGCTCGATCACTACGGCGTTGACCGCAGCCATGTGAAGGCGATCAGCGGTGAATCCCGCACTTCGCTGGCAGTCTATGAGACCCGCGTCGACGAGCACCAGAGCGTGATCTACCGCAACAATGCCGCCGATTTCCAGATGAGCGTCGCCGATGTCGAGGCGGTTGACTACAGCGGCTATGGCGCGCTGATCACCGCAGGCACAGTATTTGCCGCCGAACCCTCGCGCTCGGCCACATTCCGGGCGTTCGAGCTGGCCCGCACCGCAGGCCTGCCGATCATTTTCGACATCGATTACCGACCCTATTCCTGGCCGTCTGCCGAAGTGGCTGCCGATGTGCTCTCACGCGCCGGCGCCATGGCCGATGTGATTGTCGGCAATGACGAGGAATTCGGTTTCATGGCCGGCGGTATCGACAAGGGACTCGAAAAGGCCCGCGAACTGGCTGGCTCAAGCGCCGCCATCGTTGTCTACAAGAAAGGCCCTGAAGGCGCCGTCACCTTTGCCGATAACGAGGAACTGCGCACCGGGATTTATCCGGTCGAGGCGCTCAAGCCGACCGGCGCCGGCGACAGTTTCATGGCCGGCCTGCTGGCTTCCCTCTCGGAAGGCCGCGACATCAGGGATGCAGTGCTGCGCGGCTCAGCCTGCGCCTCCATCGTCGTCTCCAAGCCCGGCTGCGCTCCGGCGATGCCCACAGCAATTCGGCTCCAGGCGTTTCTCGATTCCCATCCCGGCCCGACGCCCGTCTGAGCCCACCTCTTCTGAAAGGACCAGAACTATGCATATCGCGCCCTA
Organism: Hoeflea algicola; assembly: GCF_026619415.1. Taxonomy (NCBI): domain Bacteria; kingdom Pseudomonadati; phylum Pseudomonadota; class Alphaproteobacteria; order Hyphomicrobiales; family Rhizobiaceae; genus Hoeflea; species Hoeflea algicola. The sequence goes on along the minus strand of NZ_JAOVZR010000001.1, from coordinate 1,274,653 downwards.
CGACAACCACAACAAGCCGATCGCCGATGTCGACAGCGCCTGCGTTCCGCTGAACTATTTCAACATCGTCAAATTGAAGAAGGGCGAGGCGTTCGAATATCAGGTGCCCGGCTACGAGACCTGCATCGTTCCCGCCACTGGCACCGTTGATGTCGATGTCGAGGGTATCTCCTATGCCAAGCTCGGCAATCGCGGCGTCGATGTCTGGGATGGAGAACCTGAGGGCGTCTATGTGCCGGTCGGTGCCAAAGTGACGATGGTCTGTGTTTCCGATCACGCCGAAGTGTTTGTTGCAGGTGCCAAATACGACAAGGTGCTCGAGCCGTTCGACGTGCGGGCTGACGGGCTTGATCTGGTGCAGTACGGCTCCGACGACACCAAGACCCACCGCAAGATCAAGCACATTCTTGGCCAGAAACATCATGGCAAGGTCGGCAGGCTGCTGGTCAGCGAACTGTTCACCGTCGGGCAGGGCGGCTGGTCTGGGTTTCCGAGTCACAAGCATGATACTGACCGGCTGCCGGACGAGACCCGTCACGACGAGACCTACAATTTCCGCTTCCGCCCGAATTATGGCTCCGGTGTTCAGATGCTGCAGCGCGAGGACAACAAGCCCGGCGACGCCTACCACATCGTCGATGGTTCGACGATCTGTCTCGACAAGGGCTACCATCCCTGCGCAGTACTGCCGGGCTACGAGATGTATTATTTCACCATTCTCGGCGGCCTGAGCCAGCGCTCACTGGTGCAGTATTTCCAGCCGACGCACGCCTACCAGATCGAAACCATCCCGGGGATCAAGGACATGGTGGCTAAGTTCAAATGAGTATCGCAACGCTCGCCGAAGTGCTTCAGCCGGCGCTCAAGGATGGCTATGCGGTCGCTGGGCTGGTGACGCTCGGCTGGGAAGATATGCGCGCCTATGTCGCCGCAGCGGAGGCCGAAGGCGCGCCGGTGATCCTGCAGGCGGGGCCGTCGTGCCGGGCGCACACGCCGTTGCCGATCCTGGGCAAGATGTTTCGCTACCTGGCCGAGAACGCCAGCGTGCCGGTGGTCGCCCATCTCGATCACGGCTACACGTTTGAAGAATGCCGCGAAGCGCTCGACAGCGGCTTCACCTCGCTGATGTATGACGGTTCGCGGAAGTCGATTGACCAGAACATTGATGAGACCGCCGCGATTGCTGAAATGGCGCACAAGGCTGGCATTTCCTGCGAGGGCGAGATCGGCTTTGTCGGCTATTCCGGCGGCGAGAACTCAGCCGGAACCGATCCCGAGGATGCGGCACGGTTTGCCCGCGAAACGCAAGTTGACGCGATGGCAATTTCGGTCGGCAATGTGCATCTGCAAGAAGACAAGCAGGGCGGTCTCGACGAGCCGCGGATCCGCGCCATCGAGGCGGTAACAACTGTGCCGCTGGTCATTCACGGTGGTTCCGGGGTTCCGCTCAAGCAGCGCATGGCACTCGCCACCGGCTCGAAGATCTGCAAGTTCAACATCGGCACCGAATTACGCATGGCTTTTGGCGCGGCGCTGCGCGAGGCAGTCAACCGTGATCCGGAGCGGTTTGACCGGGTGACGATCCTGAAGGAAACCCACGACCCGGTGATGGCCGCGGCCTGCACTGTCATCCGCGCATTTGGCGCGCCAGCAAGGAAAGTCTGAAGCCATGATCTCTATCGGAATTCTCGGCTGCGGCCGTATCGGTCAGGTTCATGCGGCAAGCCTGCAAAGGCTTGAAAACGCCCGGGTGGCAGCCGTCGCCGACGCCTTTCCTGAAGCAGCCGAGAAGCTTGCGGCAAAGACCGGCGCGCAGGTGCGCTCGGCCGACGAGGTCATCGCCAGCCCCGATATCGACGCGGTGGTGATCGGCACACCGACGGACACGCATTTCGACCTGATCGAAAAAAGTGCCAAGGCCGGAAAGGCGATTTTCTGCGAAAAGCCCGTCGACATGTCGGCCGACCGGATTCGCGATCTCATCAAGATCGTCGATGCGGCGGGCGTTCCGTTCCTGACCGGCTTCAATCGGCGTTTTGATTCGGGGTTCGCGACCATTCGGGAACGCATCGCCTCAGGCGAGATCGGCGACGTCGAACTGGTCACCATTCTATCGCGCGACCCGTCACCGCCGCCGGTCGCCTATATCAAAAGTTCAGGCGGACTGTTTCGTGACATGATGATTCATGATTTCGACATGGCGCGGTTTCTGCTTGGCGAAGAGATTGTCCGGGTCTTTGCCACCGGTTCGGCGCTGGTTGATCCGGCCATCGGCGAAGCTGGCGATGTCGATACTGCCGTGGCTGTGCTGACCACCGCCTCGGGCCGGATCTGCCAGATCTCCAATTCCCGCCGCGCCACCTACGGCTACGACCAGCGCGCCGAGGTGCACGGCTCGCGCGGCCTCCTCAAGGCCAACAATGTGCCTGAAAACAATGTCGAAATCGCCAGCGGCGCAGGGTTTTGCGCAGCGCCTGCGCAGCACTTCTTTCTCGAGCGGTATGCCGGGGCCTATCTCGCTGAAATGGCGCATTTCATCGCCTGCCTGCAATCGGGGCAGGCGCCGTCTCCCGGCATTCGAGATGGCCTTGCCGCACAGGTCATTGCCGACGCGGCCGCGACTTCGCTTGTCACCGGGGTGCCTGTGGATCTGGGGTGATCCGTCGGCAAGGCCGTGCCCAAAACAAAACCGCCCCCGAAAAGACAAGCTTGTCGGAGGCGGGCAGGGTGCTGAAAACACCGTGACGTGGAGAGGTCGGTTCAGGCCGCCTTCATCGGTTGCACCTGCTGGCCGCCCATGGACTTGCCAACGGCGTCGAAGGCCCATTTCTTGATCTGGGCTTCAAGCTCTTCATTACGCAGGCGCAGGGCTTCGATTTCGCTGTCGACCTTGTCGCGCTCAACCTGATGGATCTCGTCAAGTTCAGCCTGAAGTTCCGCATTGCGAGCCTTGAGCGTCTCGTTGTCCTGGCTGCTGAGTGAATCGAGCTGGTCCTGCAGGGTGATGATCTGCGAGGTGATCTTGGAGCGGAACTCGGTCAGCGTCGCAATCTGTTCGGCCTGTGCGGTTGTATCAGCGCCTGATCCTGAACCCATGAACACGGCGGCTAACGCCAGCATGGCAAACAGCGGTACCAGCACGATGGCAAACCCCTGCAGCGACTGCATCAGCCCGATATGGCCGAGATCGAAGGCTGCGGCGAAAAATGCCGCGCCAAGCAAAACGGCGAAAGCGGAGCACATCTTCGAGATCATGCCTGCCATGCCGCTGCCGGATTTCTTGCTCTGGGCCTTGCCCTTGTCTGATTTCTGGCCTGCCACGACGAACTCCTTACGCGAAAACAAATCGAGCGCTGATGAGGGCGGGCCGGGCTGATCCCATTGCTGCAAATGGGTAGAATCGGGCGGTGCCGCGCACATCTGAACTGAAAACATGCCGCGATCGGACTGGCCGGGCCGGCTGGGCGAGAGTGCATCATGCGTTCCCGGTCGGGAATCTCGCTATGCCAAACCTATCCAAACGGTTTTAAGGAAAGGTGAAAACCGGCAGGGCAATTGATGTGATCATGATGGCAACCGGCGGCCGCGGCAGCGCGCCGGCCTGACCCGGGAAATTACACGTTGCCGGGAGTGGGACGGGGTTAATCACAAACCCTGTCAGCTTCACTTTTTGGCGGGGTGTCGTCTCGAAGCGAGATTGCCTGCCGCTCGATCATCCGATGTACCTTGGGCCGTTCTTGGCCTCGATGCAGCTTCAGAAGGCGCTCGTTGGAAGCTGCATCGGCCTGGGTGCGGCGTTCCTGGTGGCGAACATATTCAACCCAGGTGGGGACGTGATAGGTCTCGGTCCAGAAATCCGGGTTTTCAAGGTCCCGCAACAATGTCCATTGCTGCGCCCCGTCGCGGATTCGGATCCGTCGCCTCTCGCTCATCGCGGCCAGAAATTGGGTAACGTCCTCCTGCGCAATTTCATAATCAATCATGATCATGATAGGCCCGCTGCGCTGTTTGAGGTCGAGCCGGAGATAAGGCTCGGTGAAGGCGTTGAGCGGGCTGAGATCGAAATCGGCGGAATCGGGCAGTGGCACCCTTTGGCCTGCCAAAGCCCCGACAATCAGCAGCACCGCTGCCGCAATCATGGCATGGTCCGCACCGAAATTTTCGGCTATCGCCCCCCAGGCCCAACTGCCTGCGGCCATGCCGCCAAACACACCGGTCTGATAGAGGGCTAGAGCTCTGCCGACCACCCAACGCGGTGTCGACAACTGAATCGTGACATTGAACAGGGACAGGGCAATGACCCAACTGGCGCCAGCAAGCAGCAGTGCGGCGCCACTGAATAGGTAATGACGGCTTAGAGCCAGCGTGATGCAACTGATGGCAAAGGCAAGGAACGCCGCCTGGGTAATACGCTCGTTATGGAAGTTTGCCCGCAGGCGGGCATTGAGCAGCGCTGCGCACACCGCGCCCATGCCGAAACAGCCCAGCAATACCCCGTAGACAAAGGCGCCGCCCTGCAGCAGGTCCCGGACCACCAGTGGCAGGAGCGCCAGAACCGCTATGGCAGACAGGCCAAACAATGAGCCGCGAAAGATCACTTTCATCAGGTTGGGCGACATCGCGACATAGCGCACGCCCGCCGAAAACGCACGGCCCATTCGTTCCCGCGGCAAGCGCGGCCGCGGCGTGGACGGTCGCCAGAACCACAGCGCGGCGATGATGCCAACATAACTGAAGGCGTTGACGGTAAACGCGGCGGCAGCACCGGCAATGGCCACGATCGCGCCACCCGCAGCAGGTCCGACGCTGCGCATCAGATTGAACCCCATGCTGTTCAATGAAACTGCCGCGGACAATTCGTCTCGCGAAACGATATCGCCCATCGATGCCTGCCAGGAGGGATTGTGCAATGCCGTGCCACAGCCGATCAGGAATGTGAATCCCAGGAGTAACCACGGTGACAGCAGTCCCTTGAAGGCCATGATCGCAAGCATGATCGACACCAGCAGCATAAAGGATTGAGCGATCAGCATCACTTTACGGCGGTCGAAATTGTCGGCGAACACCCCTGCCAACAAAGAGAAGATCATGATCGGCAGGGTCACCGAGGACTGGACGAGCGCCACCATGCTTTGGGATTGTGTCAGCGATGTCATCATCCAGGCTGCCCCAACGGCTTGGACAAGTCCCCCGAAATTCGAGGCAAGGGCTGCAATCCAGAGCATCCGGAAAGTCTGGTTTTTAAAGAGCGTCAGTGTGGATGTGCTTTGCGGCATACAACGCGCCCTTCCTTGACCAGACTCTGCGGTGATTGATACCGCCACCGCATGGACCGGGCAAGCTGATGATCGATATCACCTGGGCTGAAAATGGTTTGAGCCTGCACCTGCAGAACGGTTCTATTTTTTCAATGATGCTCGACCAGCCCGGCGCGTCAGGGGTCCGCACCTGGCATCGGCATGGTCGTCACGTTTGGACTTTCGGAAAATCAGCCTACCGCAAGCGAACGACATCACGGCCCGCGCTTCGTCGGCCTGAAATTGATGGACCGGCTCAGTGCTGGCCCATGTCGTCATTGTCCTCGGCGCAATCGTCGATCTCGGAACGCGGGTCGAAGGGCGAATTCGCTTCCATCCGCGCCATCTTGATGAGGTAGGACAGCAGATCGTGGTTGGTGTGGCGCGAAATGTCGTAGGCGGCGGCCAGCAATCCCTGAATCTTGAGGAGAGCCACGGCCTGTTCGGTTGTCAGGGTCTTGTTGTTCATTGTGTTGCCACCAGCGATGCAGGGGATTGGGAGGGATTGATGAATGGCAGTTGAGCACCCCTGCGAACCACCAGTGGGCGGTTGACGGCGGCGCGCGCGCGGCCGGCGCGCAGCGCCTTTTCGCCAACTTCGACATAAGCCAGCAGACACCAGTCACCAGACAGAATGCGCGGCAGCCCGGCGGGGATTACCTTCCAGCCCAGATCAAGCCAGCGCTTGAGCACAAATTGCTGCAGCATGCCGCCAGTGTGGGAGATTCCCTCATCAAGGCAATACTCCATCACCGCACAGAACATCTGGCTCGGAATGCCGGTGACACCGGCTTCGCGATATTCGGGCAATACATCGGTCCGTGTCCATGCAGCCCAGTCCGCCCGGCAAGGCAGATCCATATTCTCGCACATGTCGGCCAATTCCCCGGCCACCGGATTGGCAATGGTGGTCGGCACCAACCGCGCCGAGGTGACCACCCGGTCTTCGAGCATGCCGAGCAGATAGATGGCCTGAGGCGTATCGAACGGATCGCTTTCCAGGCCGTTGTTATTGACAGGCTTGCGGCGATGGGTAAGCGCGCAACAGTCGTGGTGACGGCGGCGGAACTGCTCGAACGCGTGGGCGTAGAGATGTTTGTTTTCTGCGTTTACGACATGAGCTTCGATCATCACTCGTCCCCTTGCCATTGGCGCCAAGAGGAAGACGATAGATTGCTGTGCTAGTGGGTGTCGCCTAGCGATTCCGACAGTTGACCGAGACTGATTTCACCTTGCTGCAGCGCCCGCACCACCGCATGGGTGGTGTTGTTGGCGTTCAGCTTGTGGCGGATCTGGGCGGTGTGATAGCGCACCGTCTGTTCGCTGATGCCCAGGATGACGGAAACATCCCAGCAGGATTTTCCCGCCGAGGTCCATAGCAGCACTTCGCGCTCGCGATCGCTCAGCCGCTTGGGCGATGGCCGTCGGCGTTGATGCCGTTCGATTGCCGAGGAGGCGTAGATCGCCATCAGGTTGATCGCGCCGCGTTCGCGGTTGTCGAGTTCCAGCCGGTTCGGCCCGCCAAATGAGATGGCCGAAAGCCATTCGTCCTGGGAAAAGACCGGGACGATATAGCCATCGACCAAGCCGTGCTCATGGGCTTCGCCGACGACCTGGGCGGCGCCTTCGATATTGGCGAACTGTTCACCGGCCTCGTGCCACAGGAAAGGCCTGACGGTGGAAAAAACCTGCTGGCACACCGGATCGGCCGCGCTGTAATCGTTTTCGACGTAACGTTGCCACCAGTCTTGCGGAAGCCGGTTGGATTTTACCAGCGGTTCGATCTTGTTGTTGCCGACCGGCAACCCCGTATAGATCATGTGCTGGAATCCGTAGGCACCGGCCACCTGCAACAGATCATCGAGCAGGTCATCGATTTCGGCATGCGTGTCCGCCCGCTCGATGAATTCAAAAACCGCCGTGTCCTGCGCACTCATATTACCGCCTGATCGGACCAAACCCATGGTCCTGCCAATTTCGGGAGCCACGGATCTCAATTCTATCCGACCTGATCACGTGGCACGTAACAGGTGGAACCGTTCTCCGGCCATTGCCACCCAGGACGTACAAGGTAACCACACCCTTATTTGTGGTGACGTGACACGGATTGAAACCGGGACATATGTGGCAACATGCCGCCGTTCGATCGCGAGGTCAACTTCCGGGATCGCCCTGTTGGTCGAACGATGCTTCGGGCCGGGATCATTCCCGTTCGTCCAGAATTAGTGTGTCATATAAGCTGGACAACCTCAGCTTGCCGCAACAGCCGGCGCGGGAAAACGCGATGTCAGCTTTGCGCCGATACTTGCCGAAATTCGCAGCCAAGCCCGCGGCCGGGCTTGGGCAATATTGGTGAGGGCTGTTTCGTCAGCTCCATGGCTTGCAGGTCTGAACTCACGTTTCAGCGGGCGCCTTGACGTCTTGCTGCTTTGTCTTGCGGCGACGCGTGACCAGCACGAAGAACAGCGGGACGAACAAGATGCCGAGAATGGTGCCAGAGATGGTTCCACCAAGCACGCTGGTGCCGATGGCGTTGCGGCCACCGGAACCGGCGCCGGTGGAGATAACCAGCGGCAATACGCCGAGCGAGAACGCCATCGAGGTCATGATGATCGGACGGAAACGCTGTCTCGCAGCCTCGCGGATCGCCTCGAACAAGGGTTCTCCGGCTTCATATCGTTCCCGGGCGAATTCGACGATCAGGATGGCGTTCTTGCCGGTCAGACCGACCACGGTGAGCAACCCCACCTGGAAGAACACGCCGTTCTGATAGCCGCCTAACAGGGTCCACAACAGCGCGCCGAGAACGCCGACCGGCATGACCAGCATGACGGCGAACGGGATCGACCAGCTTTCATACAAAGCAGCCAGACAGAGGAACACGGCTGCAAGCGACAGGGCATAAAGCAGCGGCGCCTGGTTGCCCGATTCGCGCTCTTCCAATGACAGGCCGGTCCAGGACACGCCGTAGCCGGACAGTTGTTCGGACAGCCGCTCGATTTCGGTCATTGCTTCGCCGGTGGTCACGCCCGGCGCCGGAGATCCCTGGATCTGCATGGCGCTGACCGCGTTGTAGCGGTTGATGCCTTGTGGACCGAAAGTCCAGCTGCCCTCGGCGAAGTTGGTAAAGGGAACCAGCCCGCCGGAGGAATTGCGCACCTTCCATTTTGAAATATCCGACGGCAGGGCGCGGGCATCGGCTTCACCCTGAATGTAGACGCGCTTGATCCGGTCGCGGTCGATGAAGTCATTGACATAGGTGCCGGCCCAGGCGACCTGCAGCAATTGCGCCACGTTGGAGGCGGAGATGCCCATCGCGCCGGCGGCACGCCAGTCGATGTCGAGATGATACTGGGCAGCATCTTCAAGGCCCGAAGGACGGGCAGAGGCGATCAGCGGGCTTTGCGCGGCCATACCGAGCAACTGGTTGCGGGCGGCAAGCAGTGCTTCGTGCGACTGGCCATCCCGGGCTTCGAGATAGAAGTCGAAACCGCTCATGATACCGAGCTCGGGAACCGAGGGCGGCACGATCGGGAATACCATGGCGTCCTTGATGGCCATGAAGGCGGGGAAGGCGCGACCGGCGACCGCCTGGGCACTCTGTCCCGGCGATTGCCGCTCCGACCAGTCCTTCAGACGAATGAAGGCGAGCCCCATGTTCTGACCCTGACCGGAGAAGGAGAAACCGACAACGCCGAACATGCTGTCGACTGTGTCCTTCTCGTTTTCCAGGAAGTGGTTTTCCACCTGCTCCAGAACCTTCTGGGTGCGTTCGGCGGTGGCACCTGTCGGCGCCTGGATCAGCGCCAGAAGAATGCCCTGGTCTTCGTCGGGCAGGAAGCCGGTCGGGGTCTGCACAAAACTCCAGGCTACAAGACCCACGAGCGCCAGATAGATGACGCCGATGCGTAGCGGGCGGCGAACCATCCAGCCGACGGTGCTGCCATAGCCGTTGCTGATGCGGTCGAAAGTGCGGTTGAACCAGCCGGCCGGACCGCGTTTGGCGTGGTGGGCAGCCTTGGAGGTGAGCAGCGTGGCGCAGAGTGCGGGCGTGAGCGTCAGCGCCACCAGCACGGAAAGGCCCATGGCCGAGACGATGGTGACCGCAAACTGCTGGTAGATAACCCCGGTCGAGCCGCCGAAGAAGGCCATCGGAACGAACACGGCTGAGAGCACCAACGCGATGCCGATCAGGGCGTTGGTGATCTGCCCCATCGATTTGCGCGTGGCCTCAACCGGACTGAGCCCTTCTTCCTCCATGATGCGCTCGACGTTTTCCACCACAACGATGGCGTCGTCGACCAGAAGGCCGATGGCGAGCACCATGGCGAGCATGGTCAGCGTGTTGATGGAGAAGCCGGCTGCGGCAAGAATGCCGAAGGTTCCGAGCAGAACCACCGGTACCGCAAGCGTTGGAATGAGCGTGGCGCGAAAATTCTGCAGGAACACCAGCATCACGAGGAAGACGAGCACGATGGCTTCAATGAGCGTCTTGACCACTTCCTCGATCGAAATTTCGACGAAGGGCGTGGTGTCGTAGGGAATGACGTAGCTGACGCCCTCTGGGAAGAAAGCAGAGGCTTCCTCGATCTTGGCTTTGACAAGTTCCGCCGTTGACAGCGCGTTTGCGCCAGCAGCCAGACGGATCGCCATGCCGGTTGACGGTTTGCCGTTGTAGCGGGCGATAGTGGAATAGTTCTCCGCACCGATTTCGACCCGGGCCACGTCGTTGAGCAGCACCAGGCCGCCATCGGTCGCGGCGCGGATGACGATCCCCTCGAAGTCTTCGGGCGTGGTCAGCAGCGATTGCGCCGTGATGGTGGCGTTGAGTTGCTGACCTTCAACTGAGGGCAAGGTGCCGAACGCGCCGGCTGATATCTGGGCGTTCTCGGTAGAAACAGCCGCCACAACATCGCTGGGAGCGAGGCCATAGGCGGCAAGCTTGACCGGGTCAAGCCAGATGCGCATGGCATATTTGGCGCCGAATACCTGCACTTCGCCGACACCTTCGAGACGGCTGAATTCATCGACAAGGCTGGTGTTGAGGTAGTCGGAAAGGTCAGTCTGGTCGAGCTTGCCGTCATCGGAGATCAGGCCGATGACCATCAGGAAGCTGGCTGACGATTTCTGAACCGTCACCCCCAGCCGCTGCACCGTTTCCGGCAGCAACGAGGTAGCCTGGGAAATCTTGTTCTGCACCTGAACCTGGGCGATGTCGGGATCAACCCCGGTCTCGAACGTCAGCGTGATGGAGGCGGTGCCGGCAGAGGTTGAACTAGACGAGAAATAGCGAAGGCCATCAAGACCGGTCAGTCGCTGTTCGATGACCTGGGTCACCGTATTGGCGATGGTCTGGGCCGATGCGCCGGGATAACTCGCTGCGATCGAGACCGTCGGCGGTGCAATCTGCGGATACTGCGATATCGGCAAGGTCAGGATGGAGAGTATGCCGGCGCCCATGATGATGATCGAAATCACCCATGCAAAGATCGGCCGGTCGATAAAGAAACGTGCCATGACGGTCTCCGCAGGTTCAGTTGTTTGCCAATTGTTCGGCGCGTTCTTCGGGGGCTACGGGGGCGCCGACCGCGATCTTCTGCAGTCCTTCGACGATCACCTTGTCGCCCTCCTTGACGCCATCGGTGACGATCCAGTCCGAACCGCGGTCGCTGGCGATGGTCAGCGTGCGCTGCTCGACAACATTGTCAGCGCCGACAACCATGGCGGTGGGGTTGCCGCGACGGTCGCGCGAGACGCCTTCCTGCGGCACCAGAACCGCGTCCTCGATGACGCCCTGGGGCATCTCGACCTGAACATACATGCCGGGCAGTAGCATTTCGTCGGGGTTGGGGAATGTCAGGCGCAGGGTGACGACGCCGGTTTGCTCGTCGACATGCGGTTCGGCAGCGGTTAGTTCACCGGTGTGATCGTAAGCCGAGCGGTCGGCCAGCGTGAGCTTGACCTTGGTATCGATATTCGCGCCAGCCGCCTTGGGGCCCTTGCGCTTCCAGCGCACCAGGTCGGCGGCTGACTGGGCGACATCAACATAGACAGGGTCGAGCTTGCGGATCACGGCCAGCGGATTGGTCTGCCCGGAAATCACCAGTGCGCCCTGAGTGGTGAGCGAAAGGCCGATAGCGCCCGAGATCTGGGCGCGGATGGTGGTTCGATCAAGGTCGATATTGGCTGCCAGCAGTTGCGCATTGGCGACCTGCAAGGCGGCATCGGCAGTATCCCGGGTGGTGACGGCCGTATCCAGTGCCTGCTCGCTGGCGACATTGCTCTTGCGCAGCGTCTCCATGCGCTTGAGTTCGCGATTGGCCGAATCGAGGCCGACCTGGGCTTGATTGACAGCAGCCTCGGCTGCCACCACCTGCGCCTTGTAGGTGGCCGGATCGATGCGATAGAGCACATCGCCCTCGTTGACGGCCGAGCCTTCCTCGAATAGCCGCTCCGTGATGATGCCGTTTACCTGCGGGCGAACTTCGGCAACGCCGGATGCGACGACGCGGCCGGGAAGCGTGGAGGTGACCGTGACGGTCTCTGCCTTCACCGTGACTACGGTGACCGGGGTGGGCGGACGTTCCTGCTGTTGCGCCGAGGCAACCGTCACCGTCATCGCGGCAATCAGGAAGGGGTAGAGGGCGTAAGGCGCTAACCTCATCGAATTTCTCCGTCAATTTTGGAGTGCCCGCTTGGCGAAAACGCACACAGCGGATAATATGGAAACCAAGCGGTTTTATATTTGATTTTTTGCCGCGCGCAAGCGCATTGCAATGCACAAAACCGTGACTGAGAATTCGGGAGATCTGACTTGTTGCCAAAGTGCCGCAATTTCCAGCGTGGTCCGGGCAGGCCGCGCCAGTTCGATTCGTCGGAACGCGAGGCGATCATCATCGACGCTGCGGAACGGCTCATCCTGGCCCAGGGGCTTGCCGGGGCGTCGATGGCGGCGATTGCGCAGGAGGCCGGCATGTCCAAACGCACGCTTTACGAGGTGTTTGAAAGCCGTGCGGCGCTGTTCGCGTCGATCATCCGGCGCATGCACAACATGTTCACGCGCCCCCTGACCCGTTCTGATCTGGAAAAACCGCTCGCCCAACGCTTGCACCTGTTGTTGACGCCGGCGGGCGAGAAAATTTCCGATGCGCTGCCGCTGGCGATATTGCGGGCTGTCATCACAGAGGCCGAAAGACAACCTGATCTAGTGCATGAATTCCTGCGGGAAGGGCCGTATGCGCTCTACGCCATGATTCGCGCGGAACTCGACCGCTCGGTAGCCCGTGGCGAAATCCGTATCAGCGACACGGAAGCCGCAGCACGTCTTCTGGCCGACATGGCGCATGAGAGCGTGCTCGAACACCTCGTTATCTCTCAGCCGGCCTGCCAGCGTCAGGATGCGTATAAGCGCCGACTTGATCTCGCCATCCGCGTGTTTCTCGGCGGCATCGGCACGGCGGAATAGATCGAAGCCATAAAACTCCGTGCGTTGGGCAGCCGCAACGGCGGCAGGAAGACCCGGACCGGATCTGCCCGTCTCCGCGGATGGCGAGGGGGGAACGAAAATGCTGGGCACGGCGCGGGTTGGTCTGCAAAGGCTGCCCCAGGCAGGCCGTTCTCTCCCGCTGATTGCCGCGCCTGCAAGAGACCTTCCGCACAGCGATCCAAAATGCCGGGCATCCAGTTGAAAGCGCGCTTGGCACTGCAACATTTTGGTCTGATGCCTGCACATTGACGTTCAAATGGGTTCATTTGCGCATGTTAGGCTTTAGCTCTGGATGAGTGGCTCACCGAGCCCATTGGCGGGCTTCTCTTCAAAATAGGAAAGAAATGCATCCAGCAGATGGGCCATGAGAACGGTCATGCCAACATGGCCGACGAATGATGACTGCGTGTATGTGCCGAAGTCCATCATGAAGCTGCGCCCGATAAAAGGGGCAAGCATGCCCTGGGCAACAAACCAGAGAACCAGACCTGAGACAAAGCCGGTGAGCCAGACCCGTGCAGGCATGATCAGTCGCGTTGCGTAGACAAATAGACCAAACCCCAGTGAACCGATCAGGAAATGTATCGGGAAGGCCAAAGCCTTGGTGATCTCGATTCCGGTCAGTTTCGCGGTGATTGCGATAACCAGATTAGATGGCTGCAAGACCACGTCGAACAAGGCCGGCGATATAAGCCATGCGTATATTTCGAAGCAAACTTCTCCGATCAGGCCGGCAAGCGCCACGGCAAGGAAAGTCTGTTTTCTGATGGGGGTTACAAGGGAGGACATTGCGTTCTTTCTGTGAGGAGGGGAAGATCGCAATCGGTATCAATGCGGCAAGGCACGGACAATTAACGTTGGATCACGCCTGAGTGAACCGGCGAGTATTTCAGCTGAGCTGAAGGCAGGTTCGCGCGGGCGCTGGCGGAACGGTTTTCCAATTGATGCAGATAAAATGGTGGGCGCGACAGGGATTGAACCTGTGACCCCTGCCGTGTGAAGGCAGTGCTCTCCCGCTGAGCTACGCGCCCGTCGCTGTTCCGCAAATAGCGAAGCGAACGGCTGAGCGGCGGTATAAGCGGTGGGCCGGGGCGGCGTCAAGCGACAGATTGCCCGGTGTTGCGATTGACCACAAATGCCGGGTCGGCAAACACCTCCGGCGGAACGTGCGGGTGCCTGGTTGCTGCATAAATCCGGCAAGCCAGGGGCAGGGCGGGTTGCTGGCCTGTTTCACGTCGTTGAAATATCTCCACTCCTATGTTGTCGAAATGCTGATGCGTGGAACGGGATATTCAGTATCCGCGTTAGGCGAGCTACAGATTAGGACCAGTGAAAAGAAATAGAACTCGATTTATTGCATCTTAATTTGATTGGTTCTATTTTTAGAAATACTTTTTCTTTTTCCGAGGAACCCATGTTTCATCCAAGCGGCAAATGGGTTTCCATTTCAATTTTGACGGTCTGTGTATCCTTGTCCTCCAGTCTGACGGCCGCGCATGCCGACAACCTGCGTATGGGCGGAACCGGTGCAGCGGCTGAATTGATGAAGCTCCTGGGGGCTGCATTTGAAGCCGGTGCGGATGATGTCACGGTCGAGGTCATCGCCGGGCTTGGCAGTTCAGGCTCGATCGCCGCGACCATTGACGGCGCGCTTGATGTTGCGATTTCGGCGCGGCCGCTCAAGCCGGCGGAAGTTGAAACGGGACTGATCCAATCGGTCTTCGCGCAAACGCCCTATGGTCTCGTCAGTTCCAATCCGAAGCCCGGCGATATCGCCGCCAGCGACCTGGCCGCGTTTTACGCATCGACCACATCAACATGGCCTGACGGCACGCCGGTGCGGGTGATCCTGCGCCCGAACCGCGAGAGCGATACAGCATTGCTGGGCGGCATGTTTGCCGGCATGGGTGAGGCGATCGACACGGTGCGTTCGCGGATCGACGTTCCGGTTGCCGCCACCGATCAGGACAATCTCGAACTGGCGTCCAGCCTCGATGGATCGCTGGTCGGTACAAGCCTGGCGCAGGTCGTGACCGAACACCGGCAGCTGCAATTCATGACCATAAACGGATATGAACCGACGCTGGAAAACCTGGAGAACGGGCGCTATCCCTTCGCCAAGTCCTTCTACCTGATGGTACCAGGCACACCCACCCCACTTGCACAACGCTTTACCGCATTCCTTCAGTCGGATGACGGCAAGCGCATTCTGAGCGCGGCTGCCTGTCTCCCGGTCATCAATTGATCGGCCCAGTCAAGCTATCGTCGGCCTTGAAAAGGGCGGTTGTCGTCGGCGTATTCGTGGCCGTGGTTCCGCCAGTTGCTTATATGGCGGTTTCCCATACCCATCTGGCCAACAAGGCTGCATTTGTTGCACAATTGCAGGCAGGCAGGCTCTCCAAATACATTTATACCCACGAAGCCATGTGGCAGTATCAAAGAGTCCGGATGGCCGAGATCGTGGAGCTCGATGGCGCCCAGTCCGACGTTACCATGGAAACCGTGTTCGATCTGGACGGGGATGAGGTTCTCACCGTTGGCCGCTATCCAGGCCGTTTGCGCCTGTCGCAAAGTTCTGACCTGATTGTTGCCGGCAGGCCAATCGGCCGGGTGGAGGTGAGTATTCCACTGTTTGCGCTGGCGGTTCAGACCACGATTATCGCCATCGTCAGCCTGCTGATGGGGTTCGCCGCCTATTTTGCCCGGGCCTTGCCGCTCCGGTCGTTGCACGGCGCGGTCAGGAAACTCGAGGATTCCAGCAAGGAAATCCTGCACCGGACAGAACGATTGGCTGAAGCGCAGACCATCGGCAGGATCGGCGACTGGAGCTATGATTTTGGCACCGGCAAGGTCTGGTGGGCCGACGAAATCTATGCGCTGCTGGGCTATGATCAGAATTTCGCCATCACCTATGAGCGGGTCATGTCGCTTTACGTCGATGGCGGTGCGCAACGGTTGCTCGATGTGCAGAGAGAGTCATTCCGTAGCGGCAAGATCAGCGTTGTCGATCTCAAGGTCCGGCGTGGGGACGGAACGACCGGCTATTTCGCCATCACCACCAAGGCCAGAACCGATGCGGACGGCAAACCCACCGGTATCTACGGAACCATTCAGGACATCACAGATCGCAAGGAAGCCGAGAAACAGCTTGAAAAGCTCGCCTATCATGACCCGTTGACAGGGCTGGCAAACCGGTCGCTGTTTCATCGCCATATCGGCGAAGTGATCGGCCGTTGCCAGCGCACGGGATCGACCGGTGCGCTGCTGCTGCTTGATCTTGATCGTTTCAAGGACGTCAATGATACTCTGGGCCATGCCATCGGCGATGCCCTGTTGGTCCGGGTTGCGCATCTGCTGGCACGGACACTTGGCGCCGAACATTTCGTCGCCCGGCTTGGCGGCGATGAATTCGCAATTGTTCTTGAGGGCCTGTCCGAGCGCTTGAACTGCGAAACAATCGCTACCGATATTCTGGGCGATCTGTCAGGCACGACATTTCTTGAACGGGTCGAGGTTGCCGTCGGCACCAGTATCGGGATCGCCCGTATTGTCGAGCATGGGGCGAGTGCAACGGATCTCTTGCGCAATGCCGATCTGGCGCTGTACCGCGCCAAGGAAGAAGGTCGCGGCCGCTATGTGGTGTTCGAAGCGGGCATGGACGAAGCTGTCCAGCAAAAGGTCGCGATTGCGACCGACCTGCGCAACGCCTTGGGCGGCGATTCCGGTCTTTCAGTGCACTACCAGCCGCTGATTGATCTCGTTAGCGGGCGTGTGACCGGTTTCGAAGCGTTGCTTCGGTGGGCCCACCCCGAGCGTGGCAATATTCCGCCCACCGTCTTCATTCCGATCGCCGAGAGCTCCCATCTGATCTGCGATCTGGGCTACTGGGTCCTGCGCCAGGCCGTCATGCAGGCAAAACAATGGCTTGATGCGGGTGCGCCGCCCCGCGAAATCGCGGTCAATATCTCCGCGGCGCAGATCTGGAACACGGATCTTGTGGCCGATGTCAAAAGCGTTCTGGAGGAAACCGGATTTCCGCCGGATCTGCTGTGTCTGGAACTCACCGAATCGCTTCTGATCAACCTCGAGGAAAACCGGGTCCGCTCGGTGCTCAAGGCGCTCAAGGCACTGGGCGTTGTTCTGGCTCTTGATGATTTCGGCACCGGGTTCTCGTCGCTGGGCTATCTCACTCAGCTTCCGTTCGACAAGTTGAAGATTGACCGTGTCTTTATTGATGGCTCCACCGAATCGGTGCGCAAGGCGGAATTGCTGCGCGGGATCATCGGGCTCGGCCAGGGGCTGGGGATGATTACGGTCGCCGAAGGGGCCGAGAAACCCGAAGAGGTGGAATTGCTCCGCAAGCTCGGGTGTGACGTGGTGCAGGGCTTTATCTTCGCCAGGCCGACACCCGCCGACATCGCGCTCACTTTTGCCCTGCAACAGGATTCCGTGGCATTGATGTATGCCGCACAGACCACGCCCGATGATGCTGCCGGTGCTGTTGCAGCCGCCGGTTAAAGCCGCTCAGGCAGGCCTGATCAATTCCGCGACCGCGGGGCTGTGGCGGTCGAAATCTCAGCTTGCGTGCTCTCTGGCAGCGATCAGGCCGCGCACAAGTTGCTCTCCAAGTTCATCGAAATGCTCGATCACGATATCCGGGTTGAAGCTCGCCACCGGCTTGTCTGAATAGCCGAACGGCACCGCGATCACCGGCACGCCGGCATTCTGGGCGGCGAGGATGTCGTTGATGCTGTCGCCGATCATCACCGAATTGGCGGCGCGACAGCCGGCCTTGTCGATGGTGCAAAGGATATGATCGCCGTGCGGTTTGCGCACGTTAAACGTATCGCCGCCGGTGATGGCCGCGAACCGGTCGCTCAACTCCATGGCATCAAGCAGCTTTCGGGCCAGCGCCTCGGTCTTGTTGGTGCATACGGCCAATTGCATGCCGGCGTCGCTCAATCGGTCGAGTGCTGCGATCAGGCCCGGATAGGGGCGGGACCTGCCCGGCATTTCTGCGGCGTAACGGGCGAGAAAAATATCGAATGCGGTTTCCAGCTGTTCAGGCGAGGCCGGATGGTCGTGGATCGCCCAGGCCCTCTCGATCATCACCTTGGCGCCCTGACCAACCAGCCAGGTCATGTCCTCAAAGGCCACGTGCGGATGCCCGGTCTGATCGAGCACGTGATTGAGGCTCGCCATCAGATCAGGAGCGGTGTCGATCAGCGTTCCGTCAAGGTCGAAAACAACAAGGGGGGTGGTCATGCGAAATTCCTGTCTTGCCCGGCGGATTGTTTTGGCAGTGGCGTGCCGGGGGTGTTTGTCGGCCGATTTCAACGGTTGCGGGCCCGATTGCTGCAGAGGTGGAAGCGGCTTGCCCGGTAATGGGGGCATCCGCACCGATCAGCACCGTTGCCCGGCTGCTTTCCGGCCGGGTGCGAGCCATAACAGGCAAGCTGGCAATCGGCAATCGGAGGGATCTTGCGGCGTGCATATGCCGCTCTAGATGCCCGGTCCGGCGGGTGCGTTGCGCACCCCTGTGATGGCTGCTGCCGATGTCGGGCTTTGCCTGCCGCAGCTTACATGCTAACAGGCGAGCCGGTAGCAACAGCAATGGCAGAATGGCATGGACGCCCGACAACTCAAGATCGCAGCAGCACAGGCAGCTCTAGAGCATGTCGAGGACGGGATGCGACTGGGCATTGGCACCGGTTCAACGGCAGATGAATTCGTTCGCTTGCTGGCTGAAAAGGTCGCCGACGGGTTCAAGATCCAGGGTGTTCCGACATCCGAGCGCACGGCGCGGCTGTGCATGGAGCTCGGTGTACCGCTCTATTCGCTGGATGACCTGCCCGAACTCGACCTGACCATTGACGGCGCCGACGAAGTTGATGGCGCGTTGCGGCTGATCAAGGGTGGTGGCGGCGCGCTGTTGCGCGAAAAGATCGTCGCCTCGGCCTCATCGCGGATGATCGTCATTGCCGACGAGTCCAAGCTGGTCGATATGCTTGGCCGTTTTCCGCTGCCCATCGAGGTGGCGCAGTTCGGCGTTGCGGCGACCCGGATCGCGGTGGAACGCCTGGCTTCGCGGCTGGGTCTGAGCGGCGAGATTGCGCTGCGGCTTGAGAAAGATGGAGCCTATCTCACCGATGGCAACCATTTCATCCTCGACGCATCATTTGGCCGCATTCCGGATGCAGAAGCCCTCGCAAACGGGCTCGCTGCGATTGCCGGCGTGGTTGAACACGGATTGTTTCTCAACATGGCAAATGCCGCGATCATCGCCTCGCAAAATGGCGCGCGCACATTGCTTGCACAGAATTAAACAGGAGTGAAACCGAACATGACCATCTACACCGGTCTCAAACGTTTTGGCGCGGGCATGATCGTGGCGTCGAGCCTCGTTGTTGCAGGCCATTCGGCCTCGGCACAGGACATCACCGACGCGCATCTGGCCGCCGCCCGCTCAGCCATCACAGCGCTCGGCTCGACCGACCAGTTCGATGCCATCATCCCGGCCGCCGCCGAGCAGCTGAAAACCTCGCTGATTCGCGCCAATGCCGACCTGCAGGAAGTCATCAGCACCACGATTGACGAGGAAGCGCTGAAGATCGTGCCGCGCCGGGGCGATCTGGAACGTGAAGCCGCGCAGATCTACGCCAAGGCCTTCACCCAGGAAGAGCTGACCGCAATTGCCGATTTCTACACCTCTCCTCCCGGCAAGAAGCTGATTGACAACGGCCCGCTGGTCACCCGCGAACTGATCAAGTCGGCAGAAATCTGGTCCTCCGGGATCGCCCGCGATCTGGCTGAAAACGTCAACAAGTCGCTGCAGGCAACCATTGGCGCACGGCCGAAGGTGGAAGTCGAATAGCTTTGATCTGGCCGACCAATGGTCAAGAACAGGGCTGAATTGTCAGTCCGCGGCTTTCACAATGCCGTGTAGAGGCTCGTAATCGGAAGCCCGGGATCGTTCCCGGGCTTTTATTTTAGCCGCGCATGATTACAAGGATCGTATGTGCCGACGGTGTTGCGCATCCGATTGAATGCGCGGCGCTGTACCAGATTGCCCCAAACGAAGATGCCGGAAGGATGCCCCGATGAGCGACTTTGAATATGACCTGTTTGTCATTGGTGGCGGCTCTGGCGGCGTGCGCGCCGCGCGGCTGGCCGCAGGGCTGGGCAAGAAGGTGGCAATCGCCGAAGAATACCGTTTTGGCGGCACCTGCGTGATCCGCGGCTGCGTGCCCAAGAAACTGTTTGTTTATGCGTCGCAATATTCCGAGCATTTCGAGGATGCCCGTGGTTTTGGCTGGACGGTCGGGGCATCGAGCTTCGATTGGCCGACGCTGATTGCCAACAAGGACCGGGAAATTGACCGGTTGGAAGGGCTGTACCGCCACGGGCTGGAAAATGCCGGCGCCGAGATCATCGCCTCGCGCGCCGAACTTACCGGACCGCATTCGGTGCTGATCAAATCCACAGGCAAGACCATTACCGCGGAACATATCCTGATCGCCGTCGGCGGCACGCCCAACCCGCACGCCTCGCTGCCGGGCCATGAATTGTGCATCAGTTCCAACGAAGCCTTTCATCTCGAAACTCTGCCCGAGGCGATCGTGATCGCCGGTGGCGGCTATATCGCTGTGGAATTCGCCAATATTTTCCATGGTATGGGCGTCGACACCACGCTGATCTACCGCGGCAAGGAGATCCTCTCGCGGTTTGACCAGGACATGCGCCGCGGCCTGCATGCGGCGATGGAAGAGAAGGGCATTCGTATTCTCTGCCACGAAATATTCGAGAAGATCGAACGCGGCGCCGATGGCCGACTTCTCGCGCATACCTCGGCCGGCAAGACGCTTGTCACTGATCAGGTGATGCTGGCGCTCGGACGTGATCCCAACACAGATAGCCTCGGGCTGAAGGCAGCGGGCGTCGAGACGGGACAGAAGGGCGAGATCAAGGTCGACGAGTTCTCGCGCACCAATGTCGAGAGCATCTACGCAGTCGGCGATGTCACCGACCGGGTGCAACTCACCCCGGTGGCGATCCACGAGGCAATGTGCCTGATCGATACGCTTTACCGCGATAACCCGTCTTCACCCGATCACGACCTGATCCCGACCG
This sequence comes from Hoeflea algicola, assembly GCF_026619415.1. Lineage (NCBI taxonomy): Bacteria > Pseudomonadati > Pseudomonadota > Alphaproteobacteria > Hyphomicrobiales > Rhizobiaceae > Hoeflea > Hoeflea algicola. The sequence goes on along the minus strand of NZ_JAOVZR010000001.1, from coordinate 1,253,740 downwards.
CGGTATTTTCGCAGCCGGAAATCGGCACGGTCGGACTTTCGGAAGAAGCGGCAGCGAAAAAATATGACGAGCTGGAAATCTACCGCGCCGAATTCCGGCCGATGAAGGCGACGCTGTCGGGCCGCTCGGAAAAGACCATCATGAAAATGATCGTCAACGCCGCCGACCGCAAGGTGTTGGGTCTGCACATTCTCGGCCACGAGGCCGGCGAAATGGCGCAGACGCTCGGCATAGCGCTGAAGGCCGGCTGCACCAAGGATGATTTTGACCGCACCATGGCGGTCCATCCCACTGCATCGGAAGAGCTGGTGACGATGTACAAGCCGAGCTATCTGGTAAAGGCTGGCGAACGGGTCTGAGGCCCGGGGAGAGCTGATTGAACCGCCAGGCCTTTTTCACTTATCTGACCGAGACCGATCCGCGGCTGTTTGCCGGCGGCATGACGGCGGCTCAGCGGGCAGGGCTGGAGGTCAAACTCGATGTCTGGGCCAGGTGGTATGCTGCCGATCATCCCGTCACCTATCTGGCTGCCGCGCTCGGCCAGATCCATCGCGAGACCGGCGGCCGCATGGAGCCGGTGCTCGAGGCGTTTGCACCCGACCGCGCCACGTCCGCCGAACGGCTGCAGAAGGCGTTTGACGCGGGCCGGCTGAGCTGGGTCAAATCACCTTACTGGCTCACCGACGAGACCGGACGTCACCCGGTCGGCGGTGGCGACATCCAGCTCACACACCGGCGCAATTACGTCAACGCCGAGGAAAAGCTCAGACAGCGCTTTGGCGTCAGCGTCGGTCTGGCTGAGGATTACGACCTGATTCTCGATCCGGTGGTTTCCGCCCATGTGGCGTTTTCCGGCATGATCGAAGGCTGGTTCCGGCCCTGTAAACTGGGTGATTTCTGCACCGCTGATGGGCTCGATTATGCTGCGGCGCGCGATATCGTCAACGGTGACGCCGGGCTGATCGGCGCGGAAATCGCCCGCAATTGCCAGATCTTCGAGGCCGCCTTAAAAACCGCTGGCGCCGATATTGACTTTGGACCGCCGCAGGGGCCAGTCGACTGGCCGTCGCCGGAAAGGCGCACGCATTTTACACGGATAGCATTATATTTTCAAAGGCTTGCGGGCGGGCGTGGGTAGTCTGATTCATCTCGTTGATGTGTTGATTCATGCGCTCCAGCACCGTTGCCGCGCCCTGCGCGGGTCAGCCTTTCAAATTCTGTTTCACCCAGCCCACAATGCCTCTGGCGTCCATCGCGCCGGCCTGGCGGGCCACCTCCTTGCCCTTGTCGAACAGGATGATCAGCGGAATGCCGCGGATCTGGAAGCGGGCGCCGACGTTTTGATGCTGCTCGGTATCGAGCTTGGCAAAACGCACCTTTGGCGACATCTCGTTCGCCGCTTGCGCAAACATCGGCCCCATCATCTTGCACGGCCCGCACCAGGGCGCCCAGAAATCGACCAGCAGCGGCACCTGATCGTTCTTCAGATGCTTGTTGAGTTTCATCTCGTCGATATCGAACGGCGCGGCGGGAAACAGCGCTGCCTTGCAAGCCCCGCAGGTGAGCTTGGCGCCAAGCCTGTCTTCAGGGATACGGTTGATGGCTTGGCAGGCGGGGCAAACGATGTGGATCTTGTCTGTCATGGTAGCTTCACTCGCAATCGGCGGCGCTGACGTCCACAACGTCTTCGATCACGGCGCTGGTGCCTGTGCCCACCAGCGAGGGCAGGGTATGCAGGTGCACGCCCTCGGCATTGTGACCGGCGAGAATGGCCAACGCGCGCTCCTCGTGTTGCTCATCGCGGGTGCGAACCCAGAGCAGCAATCCGCCTGCCAGCAGATGTTTCTCGATCTCGTCGGCATGGGCCTTGCCGATCAGGTGCGCTATGACCGCGCCGACTGATCCACCGACGCCGCCGGCGATTAATGTTGCGGCTACCGCTGCCGCCAGCGCGCCACCTGAGGCAACCACTGCCGCAGCCCCGATCATCGCCGGCACATAGACCAGAACGCCGATCACCGCGCCCATCGCATCGCCGATGGTTTCGGTTGCGACAAAGGCCGTGGTCGGCACCGCGACCCGGTCTTCAAGCTCGCGGGCGGGGATATAGGATTCATGCAGCTTTTCTTCGATGGCGGTTTCGGACGCCAGAATGCTCAAATCCATGCGGTTGAAGCCCTGGCTCAACAGGTCATCGACCGCTGCCTGCAGATCCTCTGCGCTGTGAAAGACGCCAACGGCTTCGGTGGTGTTCTGATAGGCTGACTGGGACATGGGTTGTGCTCCGCTGATCGGGTTGTGCCCTATTGATAGCCAAAGCCCGACGGGGAGCATTGATGTATATCATAACCCGCGCATATATTGCCGCCGTCCCGTTCAACTGCACCGAATTGGCTACTGCAGCCATTTGAGCCAGCGCAGTTTGGCTTTGGAAAACGGCGGATAGCGCAGCGGTACATCAAAATATTCGGACTTGGTCAGGATCGCCTTGGCATGGGAGAAGGTGTCGAACGAGGTGCGGCCGTGATAGGCGCCCATTCCGCTGGTGCCGACGCCGCCGAACGGCAAGCCGGGCACCGCCAGATGCATCACCACATCATTGATGCAGACCCCGCCCGAGCTGGTCAGATCCAACACCTGATCGCGGATCTGTCGGGAATTTGAAAACAGATACAGCGACAGCGGCTTGGGGCGGGCGTTGATGAAGTCAATTGCGTCTTCGATCGTGCGATAGGGCACGATCGGCAGCAGCGGCCCGAAGATTTCTTCGCGCATGAGGGCCGCTTCCGCATCGACCCCGGTCAGGATGGTCGGCGCAATGTAACGTGTGGCCCGGTCGGTCTGGCCACCCGTGGCAATGGTGCCGCCGGGCATCATGGCTTCAACCCGGTCGAAATGGCGATCGCTGACCAGCCGCGCATAATCCGGGCTGGTCTTCGGGTCATCTCCGAAAAACGCTGTGATCGCTGTTTTCAGGTGTGCGACGAATGCGTCGGGCATCTGGTCATGCACCAGCAGGTAATCGGGGGCGACGCAGGTCTGGCCGGCATTGAGGAACTTGCCCCAGACCACCCGTCTGGCGGCGAGTTCGAGATTGCAATCAGGATGGATGATGCAGGGGCTCTTGCCACTCAGCTCAAGTGTTACCGGGGTCAGATGTCTGGCAGCGGCGGTCATGACGATCCTGCCGATGTTCTCGCTGCCGGTGAAGAAGATATGGTCAAAACGCTCGACCAGCAGCGCGGTCGAGGTGTCGGCGTCACCTTCGACCACGCAAATTGCTTCCCCATCCATGTAGGCGGGGATCAGCCGGGCCAGCAGCGCCGACGTGTGGGCCGAGATCTCCGACGGTTTCAAAACCGCACAATTGCCCGCGGCAATCGCCCCGATCAGCGGCATCAGCGTGAGGTAGACCGGATAGTTCCACGGCGCGATGATCAGCACCACGCCCAGCGGCTCCGGCCTGATGCGGCTGTGCCCGGGCTGGGCGGCCAGCGGTGTGGAGACCCTACGCGGCCGCATCCACCCTTTCAGATGCGAAAGCGCATGGCGGATTTCCGAGAGCACCGTGCCGGTTTCCGTCATTCGTGCCTCAAAGCCGGATTTGCCGAGATCGGCGTGCAGCGCAGCATCAATGGCGCTTTCATTGTCCTCGACCATGGCCTTGAGGCGAAGCAACTGCGTGCGCCGCCATTCCGGCGGTCTTGTCTTGTGGGTCTGGAATGTGGCGCGGAGCTTGGCGACGCTGTCGGAAGGATGGGTCATATGGGGTGCCCGGATTTGATGGTAAGGCCGTCGTTCTGTATGATCCATCTTTAACGAAACAGCGCGCCTGTGAACAGCTTCGACGCCAGCCAACATGATTGGCCGGCGGTCGCGGCGGCGGCGCAAACAGTGCAGGCAGAATAAGTGATCAAGGATTTGAGGTATCTGGCCGATGCAGGTGAACTCGTCGGCTATTTCGGCTATGGCTCGCTGGTCAACCGCGCCACGCTCAGAACTGAAATTGTCGCGGCCTTTCCCGCCCGGCTCAACGGCTGGCGGCGAACCTGGCGGCCGCAGCCGGTGATGGCACATGCGGCGGTTCCCGGCGCCGACCCGGCAATTGGCGGCGGGGCTGGCAAAGCCTTCACCCCGGCGCTGCTGACCGCGCATCGCGCGCCGCAGGCTGCCATCGACGGGCTGCTGGTGATTGATCTGCGCGCCAATCTGCCGGCAGTCGATGCCCGCGAGCGCCACTATCACCGGCGCGACATCGGCCCCGGCGATCTTGAATTCTATGGCTCCGCGCCCGATATCGGCTGTACGTTGCATGTCTACGAGGCGCGCAGCGAGTTGCCGTCGGCTGAAGGCGCCACGCCGATCCTGCGGTCCTATCTCGATGCGGTGATGCAGGGTTTTTGCACCGAGTTCGGCGAGGACGGGTTGATGCGTTTCGTGGCCGAGACCGACGATTTTTACACGCCGATCCACGAGGACCGGCATGCGCCGCTGTATCCGCGCTCGGTGCAGCTGTCGGCGCGGGAAATCGACCTGTTCGACGCGGCGCTGGGGCAGAGGCCGATAGGTCAGTCCATGCGCGGGCAGGTGCTGTCAGACGACTGATTCGCCGCTTCGGGTTTGCAGCGCGCCAAACTACCGCTATAAGCCCGTGCGAAACGCTATGGCAGCGTGCGCCAGATCTGGTGTATTCGCTGCCGCCGCATTATCAAATTGCGCCTGCGCCTTGTTCAATTCACTCTTGATTGACAGGTGCAGACGCTGAATCCGCGGGCGCGTTGCCTGCCTCAACACGGTGAACGACATGGCACAGAACTGGACCCCATCAAGCTGGCGCAACAAACCGATCCAGCAGGTCCCGGATTATCCGGATGCAGAGGCGCTGAAGGCGACCGAAGCGCGGCTGGCCAAGTTTCCCCCTTGGTATTTGCGGGTGAGGCCCGCCGGTTGACCTCGGCGCTGGCCGAAGTCTCCGAAGGCAGGGGCTTTCTGCTTCAGGGTGGCGATTGCGCCGAGAGCTTCGCCGAGCACGAAGCCGACAATATCCGCGATTTCTTCCGCGTGTTCCTGCAGATGGCCGTGGTGCTTACCTTTGGCGCCCAGCAGCCTGTGGTCAAGATCGGCCGCATTGCCGGTCAGTTCGCCAAGCCGCGTTCGTCCAACATCGAAAAGAAGGACGGCATCGAGCTTCCGAGCTACCGTGGCGACATCATCAACGGCATCGACTTCAACGAGGGCTCGCGGGTTCCCGATCCCGAGCGCCAGGTTGCTGCCTACCGGCAGTCGGCGGCAACGCTCAACCTGCTGCGCGCCTTTGCCCAGGGCGGTTACGCCAATCTCGACAACGTCCATCAGTGGATGCTCGGCTTCGTCAAGGATAGCCCGCAGGCCGAGCGCTACCGCAAGCTCGCCGACCGGATTTCCGAAACCATGGACTTCATGAAGGCGATCGGTATCACCGCCGACAACCAGTCCAATCTGCGCGAGACCGATTTCTTCACCAGCCACGAAGCCTTGCTGCTTGGCTATGAAGAAGCCATGACCCGCAATGATTCCACCTCGGGCGAATACTACGCCACGTCGGGCCACATGATCTGGATTGGTGACCGGACGCGGCAGACCGACCACGCCCATGTCGAATTTGCCCGCGGCATCAAGAACCCGATCGGTCTCAAATGCGGCCCGTCGCTCGACCCCGATGAACTGCTGAGCCTGATCGACATTCTCAACCCGACCAACGAGGCCGGCCGGCTCACCCTGATCGCCCGTTTTGGTCACGACAAGGTGGCCGATCACCTGCCCAAGCTGCTCCGCGCCGTCGAGCGCGAGGGCCGCAAGGTGGTGTGGTCGTGCGATCCGATGCATGGCAACACGATCACGCTCAACTCCTACAAGACCCGCCCGTTCGAGCGGATCCTGTCGGAAGTGGATTCGTTCTTCCAGATCCACCGCGCCGAGGGCACCCATCCCGGCGGCATCCACATCGAAATGACCGGCAAGAACGTCACCGAATGCACCGGCGGCGCCCGCGCGCTCACCGGCGAGGATCTGCAGGACCGCTACCACACCCATTGCGACCCGCGTCTCAACGCCGACCAGGCGCTGGAACTCGCCTTCCTCGTCGCCGAACGCATGAAGGGCGGCCGCGACGAGCAGAAGGCCGTTGTCAACGGGTAAGGACGAATATCGGGGACAGTTTACTTTCTCGGCGTAAACGCAAAAGTAAACTGTCCCCGACATCCGCATCGAATGCGCAACGCCGGAGGTAACTCCGGCGTTGCGCGTTTGGGCACAGTCGATTTGATCGAGATGCCCAATTGTGATACCAAGAACTGGTACTTGGAGAGTTCACATGGGCAAGAATACCTCAGTGGTGTTGACCGACCAGCAAGAAGCCTTTGTTCGGACCCAAATCGAACAGGGGCGTTTCGCGTCTGTGAGTGAGGCCGTGCGTGCCGGCCTGTCAACCTTGCAAGAACGAGACCAGATGTTGGACGCGTTGAGGCGCGAGATCGACGTCGGTGATGCCTCCGGCCCGGCAACGCCTTTGGATATTGATGCCTTTCTTGCCGATTTGCGCGGCTGATGCTGAAACTGGTCTACTCGCCTTTGGCGAAGCATGACCTTATGGGTATTCATGAATGGAGCGTTCGAGAATTCGGTGAGGGTCAAGCTGGTCTTTATGCTCGCGAGATCGTAGCAACGCTCAGACGTGCTTCAGAAGTGCCGGGTATCTTACGCGATGCGTCTGAAGTCCGACCTGGCTTGCTAAAACTCAATACGGGTTCGCATATTTCATTTGTCCGGCTGGTCGATGACGAACTTCGGGTCATCCGTATTCTGCACGGTCGCATGGACCCGGAGCGCTGGATGTGACCCGTGTTCACCCCATGTCGCAAATGTCAGTAGCATGGCAGCGCCGGCCCGTGATTATATCACCTCCAATCTGATACACATCCGTTGGAGGTCCTATGTCAGACGATCAAGCCCGCACCGGGCGGTGCAATTGCGGCGCGGTCACATTCCGCACCACCGGTCCCTTGCGCGAGGTCGTTGCCTGTCATTGCTCACAGTGCCGCCGCCAGTCGGGGCTCTATTTCGCCGCCACCAATGTGCCCGATGACAACATCGAGATTACCGGCGAGGCCAACATCACCTGGTATCAGGCCTCCGATGTTGCCAAACGCGGGTTCTGCACCACCTGCGGCTCGGCGCTGTTCTGGAAACATCAGGCAGATAAGCACATCTCGGTGCTGGCGGGCGCCTTCGACCAGCCAACCGGTCTTGCCATCACCAAGCACATCTTCTGCGCCGACAAGGGCGATTTTTACGAGATCACTGATGGGTTGCCGCAATATGAGAAGGGTTCGGCGGGGATATTGGTGGCGGAGTGATGTGGAGTGGCACCGCTTGGCACATTTTCTCCGTCGTCATCCTAGGGCCCCGACCCTAGGATCCATTCCGCAATCCCTCCAAAATGTTAGAGTTGTTGAAGGTTCACGGTATGGATCCTCGGCTCGGAGGCCGAGGATGGCGAAAATCGTTAAGCCCCCACAAATTCCCCTTCATTTTGTCCACACTCTTCAAACCCCATGCCAAACTTGACGTGCTCCTGCTGCCGGATGGATCGCGAACGGTTCGAGCCAGGTGGGAGGAAGGCCTTCCGGATTTTGCCGTAACGTGCGGCAAAGCCCGGGAGGAGGTGGTGACCAGCGTGGCTCCGCTGGCGGGTCTGTTCATCCTGTGCGGATGGCAGGATTCAGCCAGCCACCGGTCCGTCCTCGGGTTCTGTGCCTCGCGTGTTGCGGGCGCGGAACCGGACAGCGGGCCGGGCCTGTGGCGACGCCTGCCCCCTGACCCGGGGACAGGTTGCGTGCCGGACCCCGCGCTGAAAGCTTCCGCCGCAACCCTTGTCCGGGGATGCGGCTTGGCGAAAGCCATGAAGGCCGCGTCGGGTCAAACCATCCAAGCGGTCGAGTTGAGGCCAGTCTCTGCCTGTCGGATGCGGACATCATCCGGCGAAGATCGGGCCGCGCGCGTGCTGCGCCACCCATTTTATAATCTTCCGTAAGGCAACGCCCGCGTGCGGCCCTCCGGACCTCATCTTGTTCCCCCGCCGGTTTTGTCCGTACGGGCGCTTCGCCATGCCGGTTTGCTTGCGGTCCGGACGCTGTCCATGAATTGCGAACGTTCAGTGGTCAAATTGGCATCTACCGTGAACGGGCTCGGCCCCCTAGATTGCGGTCAAGGAGACTGCCAATGACCCAAACCACGCAGAGTATCGGCGCGCCCATGCCAGCGCTGTTCATTTCTCACGGATCGCCTGACACGGTGATCGCCGGCACGGAAGCCGCAGAGTGGATGAAGCAGTTGGGTCAAGAGTTGCCGCGTCCGCGCGCCATCGTGGTTGCAAGTGCCCATTTCGAAATCGGTGGCGGGGTCGCCGTGACCGCCGATGCCAATCCCGAAACCATCCATGATTTTGGCGGTTTCGCGCCCGAACTATACCAGATGCAATACCCGGCGCCGGGTGACCCGAAACTGGCCAAGCGCATCGTCGGTAACCTGCAGGCGCAAGGCTTTGCCGCAGGCGCGGTGCCCGATCGCGGTTTCGATCACGGTGTCTGGTCGCCGCTCAAGCTGATCTATCCCGATGCCGATATCCCGGTGGTGGTTGTCTCGGTTGATCCGGCAGCGGGACCTGCGCACCATTACCGGCTGGGCCAGGCGTTGGCCGGGCTCGGCGCTGAGGGTGTGCTGGTAATCGGTTCCGGCTCGTTTACCCACAATCTCGGCGAAGCGTTCAAGATCATGCGGCAGGGCCAGCGGTGTGCCGATGTTCCCGACTGGGTCGAGGCGTTTACCGACTGGATGAACGAACGGCTCGGCGCCAGCGACATCGACGCGCTGCTCGATTATCGCGCCCGGGCGCCGTTTGCGGCTAAAAACCACCCGACTGACGAACATTTGCTGCCGCTTTACGTTGCCTTTGGCGCAGCCGGCGAGGGCAGCTCGGCCATGCGTCTGCACCAGAGTGCCGATTTCGGCGTGTTGGCGATGACCATGTGGCGGTTCGATCATGCCATGGCGGACGCGCCAGCCGTTTAACCGGCTGTTCAGCCCTTTTCGGCTAGTCAGGACGGATGCGCTCTTTCATCACCGCCCCGTTTGTTTGTCTCACCCTTGTCAGCCTGGCGCTGCCACTGTCGGGATGTGGCACCTATCTGGTCGCCAAGACCGTGACCAACACCGGCTCGCTGGTGGTTGGCGGCGCTGTCGGCGCGGTCAAGCTGACCGGCAGAACCGCCGGCGCGGTGGTCGGTATCGGCGGCGACAGCGATCAGGAATGATGTCTGTGGGCTGATCGCAAAACGATGATTTGCAACGCCGCCGATCCGGGGTAAGACCTCAGCCATGATGACACGCGACAATTCATCCCCCGATATCCTCCGCATCGCGGTGGCGCAACTCAACCCGGTTGTCGGCGATATCGTCGGCAATCTCGCCAAGGCGCGCGAGGCGCGTGCCGATGCGCAGCGCCAGGGCGCCGATCTGGTGTTGTTTACCGAACTGTTCCTCGCCGGCTATCCGCCAGAAGATCTGGTGCTCAAGCCGGCATTCCTGCGCGCCTGCCAGCGTGCCGTCGATGATCTTGCCGCCGATACCGCCGATGGCGGCCCGGCCGTGATCATCGGTTATCCGCGCGCCGAGGCAGGCAAGCGTTTCAATTCGGTGGCCATTCTCGATGACGGCAAGCTGGTGGCCAGCCGCGACAAGGTCGATCTGCCCAATTACGGCGAGTTTGATGAGAAACGGGTATTTGACGCCGGTGAAATGCCCGGACCGGTCTCCTTGCGCGGTGTGCGGCTCGGAATCCCGGTCTGCGAGGACATCTGGGGCGAGATGGGTGTGTGCGAAACGCTCAGTGAAAGCGGCGCGGAGTTCCTGCTGGTTCCCAACGGCTCACCCTATTATCGCGACAAGGTCGATGTACGCCAACAGATCGTGCTGCGCCAGGTGATCGAGAGCGGCCTGCCGCTGCTTTACGCCAACCAGGTCGGCGGCCAGGATGAACTGGTGTTTGATGGCGCCAGTTTCGCACTCAATGTCGACAAGAGCCTCGCCTTCCAGATGAGCCAGTTCGAGGAGGCGGTCAGCCTCACGGTCTGGAAGCGCCAGGCCGATGGCGGCTGGGCCTGCGCCGAAGGGCCGATGTCGGTGATTCCCGAAAGCGAGGAGGCGGATTACCGCGCCTGCATGTTGGGCCTGCGCGACTACGTCAACAAGAACGGCTTCCGCAACGTGGTGATTGGCCTGTCGGGCGGCATTGATTCGGCAATCTGCGCGGCACTCGCCGTCGATGCTTTGGGCGAAGAGCGGCTGCGCGCGGTCATGCTGCCCTACCGCTACACCTCTGAAACGTCGATCAACGACGCCGAGGCCTGCGCCAAAGCGCTGGGCTGCCGTTACGATACGGTGGCAATCGAGGAACCGGTGCAGGGGTTCCTCACAGCCCTTGGCGAGATGTTCGAAGGCACCGACGAAGGCATCACCGAGGAAAACCTGCAAAGCCGGGCGCGTGGCGTCATCCTGATGGCGATTTCCAACAAGTTCGGCTCGATGGTGGTGACCACCGGCAACAAGAGCGAAATGTCGGTTGGCTACGCCACGCTCTATGGTGACATGAATGGCGGCTTCAACCCGATCAAGGATCTGTACAAGATGCAGGTCTACGCGCTGTCGCGCTGGCGCAACAGCCATGTGCCTCCGGGCGCGCTGGGGCCGTCGGGTGAGGTGATCCCGGTCAACATCATCGACAAGGCGCCCTCGGCCGAGCTCCGGCCCGATCAGACCGACCAGGATCTCGCTGCCGCCCTATCCGGTGCTTGACGATATTCTCGAATGTCTGGTCGAGCGCGAGATGGGGGTCGAAGAGATTGTCGCGCGCGGCCATGATATTGCCACCGTGCACCGCATCGAGCACCTCTTGTACATCGCCGAATACAAGCGCCGGCAGTCGGCACCCGGGGTCAAGATCACCCGCAAGAATTTCGGCCGCGACCGGCGTTACCCGATCACCAACCGATACCGGGACAGGTAATGTCAGCCATCCTGTTCCTGCGCGACAACGCCCGCTGGGTTGCCGGCGGGCTCATGCTCACCTTTTTTTCGTCGTTCGGGCAGACCTATTTCATCTCGTTGTCGGCGGGGGAAATCCGCGCCGAATATGGCCTCAGCAATGGCGATTTCGGCATCATCTACATGTTTGCCACGCTCGCCAGCGCCGCCTCGCTGCCGCAGATCGGCAAGATTGTCGACCGTATCAGCGTTGCTTCCACGGTGCTGCTGTCATCGCCGATCCTGGCGCTCGCCTGTGTGCTGATGGCCTGGTCGCATTCGCTGGTGCTGCTGGTGCTGGCGATCTATCTGCTGAGGCTGTTCGGCCAGGGTATGTTCAGCCACATCGCCATGACCGCTATGGGCCGCTGGTTTGCCGCCCAGCGCGGGCGCGCCATTTCATTTACCGCCATCGGCGTCAATTTCGGCGAAGCAGTCTTCCCGATCTCCTTTGTCGGAGTGGCGGCATTGGTTGGCTGGCGCGGATCGTGGCTGCTGGCCGCAGCCATGCTGATGCTGGTGGCGCTGCCGCTGATCTATTCGCTGATGAAGCTTGAACGCACACCGCAATCGGTCGTCGTTGACCCCGATCTGCCCGCAGTACGGGAATGGACCCGCGCCGAGGTGATCCGCGATCCGCTGTTCTGGGCGGCATTGATGGGCGTGTTGGCGCCGGCTTTCATCGGCACCACGGTGTTCTTCCACCAGGTCTATCTGTCGGAACTGCGCGGCTGGGAGCCCAGCGTGTTCGCCGCCTCGTTTGCCATCATGTCGGCCATGACCATCCTGTTCGCGCTGATTGCCGGGCAACTGGTTGACCGTTTTTCGGCGATCAAAATGTTGTCGACATTCTTGGTGCCGCTGTCGCTGTCCTGCTTCGTGCTCGCGTTCACAAATGCGGCCTGGGGGACCTATGTGTTCATGGCACTGATGGGGGTATCCTACGGCTTCTCCTCAACCCTGTTCGGATCGCTTTGGCCGGAACTCTACGGCACCAGAAACCTTGGCAGCATCCGCTCGCTGACCGTCGCCTTCATGGTGTTCAGCTCGGCGATGGGCCCGGGCCTGACCGGGGCACTGATTGACCGCGGCGTTTCCTATCCCGGGCAGATTGCGGCGATGGGGATCTACTGCATCATCATGATCGGTCTGATGGTGCTGGTCGGCCGCAAGGCGCTGGCGCGCAACCAGCGCCAGGCAACACCGGTGGCTGCGGCTGCCGCATAATCCGGGATGAATTGAGCCTCGCAACGCCTGCCGGAATTCAGTGTCGGCGAGAATGTGCACGCCCCAGATTGCAGTATTAAACTGAGATCGTCGGGTAGGGTGGCCGCGCGATGTTTTGGGTTTTCGGCTTCTTTAATTTAAGCCCCAGGGTTTTGCACACCTCGAGGCTAACCTCTGGTGCGGCATAAGCGGCGGAAATGCGCCCTTAACGGATTGCCCAATCGGTGTTGGCCTTGAGATCCAGGTGGCCGGCCTGGTCAGGCAGGAATGTTGGCCCCACCATTCGCACTTCGCGGTGTTCATCGGTCAGTGGATGCTCGGCCCTGGATGCGGCAATCACGGCTGCGACATCCTCCGAAGTCAGGCGCATCTCGGCATCAAGAACGGATTCGGGGTCTTCGCCGGGGTCGGGCCGGTTGAACGGGCGCACCCATGTGGTGACAGGTGCGTCCTGCTCGGCGGTGCCGTTGAGGATCGCCTCGCGGCGGGCCATTTCCTTGAAGAATGCGCCCATGTTGCAGCTGCAGGCCTTGCTCATCGGCGCGTTGGCGGTGCGATAGGCAAAGGCATTGGGCATTTCGGTGTATGGTGCGCGGCTGCGGGCGGAAACCATCTCTTCGCTTTCCTGGCCATTGGCGGCGTGGAAATAGAGTGCGGTCTTGGTCCCCGGGCACATCATCTGGCAGGTGCGTTCGTCGCGGGGAAAATCGGAAGGCGAGGCCGAGGAGGAGACTGGAAAGAAGAAGCCGTCGCAGCTGCGCACGCAAAGTGTTCGGTAGTTGCCGCCGCGTGAGGCTTTCGGTTCGATCCGGATGCGCGCGCGTGCCTGGCTGCTGGCCGTGACCCTGTCGCCGCCGCTGTTGTCCAATATCGCCACCAGACCGGGGCTTTTTGAACGCTTGCGATCAATTTCGCCCTTGAGGGCTGCGGCCTGAATGGAAGCGCGCTGACCATCACAGTCATTGGCCTGAATCGCAGCTTGAATGCGGCGTTTTGTGGTCTTGCTGTCGTTGCGGGCAAAGGAATCGCGCTTGCGCTCAAGCGCGGCGATATTGGCGCGCATCTTGGTGTGTGCGGCTGTCAATTTGGCGCAGGCCTTGGCATTCTGACCGCCACGGACAATGATGCTGCCTGAGGTGCAGCCATAACGGCCGAGATCGGCGCGCACCTTGCGAATCTGCTGACCCTGCTTGGTCACTGCATCGGCGTATCGCCGGAATTTCGCCGATGAGCCGTCGTTGCTTGACACGTTGGCCAATTGCGCCTTGAGCCGGGTGCAGACCGCCGATGCCTCGGCCACGCCGGCGCCGGCGAGGACGAATGCAAGCACCAGCAAAGGACTGCGAAACCAGGCGCGGCGCATGGACAACTCCAACACATACTCGGTTACTTTGGCCGCACCGGAAACCAATCCGCAGTGCCGCACCAAGTGCCATTGTAACGCCTGTGCCGATTTGCGCCAAACACATCCTTTTGTTTACCTTAACCCGGTCCTAGCAAAGACAGGGCGTGGCGAAAAAACGCGGACGCTGGTCTTATTCCGCCGAAGAAGCCTCGACCACGGCCAGCGTCGCCATATTGACCACGCCGCGCGAGGTTACCGATGGCGACAGGATGTGGGCGGGCATGGCCGAACCGAGCAGGATCGGACCGACATGCAGGGCGTCGGTCAGGGTCTTGACCACTCCGAGCGAAATGTTGGCCGCATCCAGGTTGGGAAACACCAGCAGGTTGGCTTCGCCACTCAGCGTGCTGTCGGGCATCACCCGGCGGCGCAGCGCCTCGGAAATCGCGGAATCGGCATGCATTTCGCCATCTGCCTCAAGCTCCGGGGCAATCGAGCGGATGATTTCCATGGCCCTGCGCATCTTCAGGGCGCTCTCGGAATCGCGCGAACCGAAATTCGAGTGCGAGACCAGCGCCGCCTTCGGGTTGATGCCGAAGCGGCGGATTTCCTGGGCGGCCATGATTGTCGTTTCGGCAATCTCCTCGGCGCTGGGATCGAGTGACACATAGGTATCGGTGAAGAATGTGGCGCCACGCTGCGAGATCAGCAGGCTCAGGGCGGAAAAATCGAGCACGCCCTCGCGTTTGCCGATGATCTGGGAAACATCGCGCAGATGCTTGGAGTAGCGGCCTTCAAGACCGCAAATCAGGGCATCAGCTTCGCCGCGCCGCACAGACAGCGCACCGATGACGGTGGAATTGGTACGGATGATGGTGCGGGCAGCCTCGGGGATCACGCCCTTGCGGCCTACCAGCGCAAAATATTCGTCCACATAGTCGCGGAATCGCGGATCCTCTTCCGGGTTGGTAACGGCGAAGTCGACACCTGGCCTGATGCGCAAGCCGAACCGTTCCAGCCGGCTCTCGATGATGTTCGGGCGGCCGATCAGGATTGGTTCTGCAATGCCTTCCTCGAGCAGCACCTGAGCGGCGCGCAATACCCGTTCGTCCTCGCCTTCGGCAAACACGACGCGCTTCTTGGAGGCGACCTTGGCAGCCGTGAACAGCGGTTTCATGATCAAGCCGGAGCGGAACACGAAGCGGTTGAGCTGGTCGATATAGGCTTCGCGGTCGGCAATCGGCCGTCGCGCCACACCGGACTTTGCGGCGGCTTCGGCCACTGCCGGTGCGATCCGCAGGATCAGCCGCTGGTCAAACGGCGAGGGGATCAGGTATTCCGGTCCAAACACCGGGGTTTCGCCGGAATAGGCGCGGGCGGCGATATCGGACGGCTCTTCGCGCGCCAGCCCGGCGATGGCACGGACGGCGGCCATCTTCATTTCCTCGTTGATGGTGCGGGCGCCACAATCCAGTGCGCCCCGGAAGATGTAGGGGAAACACAGGACGTTGTTGACCTGGTTGGGGAAATCCGACCGGCCGGTGCAGATCATCGCATCCGGTCGTGCTGCCCGCGCCTCATCCGGCATGATCTCCGGCGAGGGGTTGGCGAGCGCCATGATCAGAGGCTTGTCGGCCATCTTGGCAAGCATGTCGGGCTTGAGCACGCCGGCGGCAGAGAGCCCGAGAAACACGTCGGCGCCGTCGATCGAATCGCGCAGCACCCGCTTGTCGCTGGTCTGTGCATAGATCGATTTCCACTTGTCCATCAGCACCTCGCGGCCCACATGGACGAGACCTTCGATGTCGTGGACCCAGATGTTCTCGCGCCGGGCGCCGAGTTCGACCAGCAGGTTGAGACAGGCGAGCGCTGCCGCGCCTGCACCGGAGGTAACGATCTTGGCGTCTTCGATCTTTTTGCCAGCCAGTTCCAGCCCGTTGAGAATGCATGCGGCGACTATGATGGCAGTGCCGTGCTGGTCGTCATGGAACACCGGAATGTCCATGATTTCGCGCAGCTGCTGCTCCACCTCGAAGCATTCCGGCGACTTGATGTCTTCCAGATTGATGCCGCCAAAGGTCGGCTCCAGCGCCGAAATCACGCTGACCATCCGGTCGACATCGGGGGCGTCGATCTCGATGTCGAAAACATCGATGTCGGCGAATTTCTTGAACAACACCGCCTTGCCTTCCATCACCGGCTTGGAGGCCAGTGGGCCGATATTGCCCAGTCCCAGCACTGCGGTGCCGTTGGAAACCACCGCCACCAGATTGGCGCGCGATGTGTAGGCTGCAGCAGCGTCGGGATCGTCGCGGATGGCAAGACATGGCGCGGCAACGCCGGGCGAATAGGCAAGCGCGAGGTCGCGCTGGTTGCCCAGCGGCTTGGTTGCCTGGATCTCCAGTTTACCGGGTCGCGGATAGCGATGGTAAAACAGCGCGTTCTCGTCGAGGTCGCCGCTGGTCGGTTTCGGGTCGTTGCCGCGCTTGGTTTCTTTGGAGGTCATCTGCAATTCTCTTCTCAAGGGGATAGGGTGTCTCAGGTCAATGGCCGGGCGAGGGCCGATCATCCCGGGTCGTGGTTGCGGCAGGCGGAGTTCTGGCGCACAGAAGCTGACCTCGCAGCACCTGGAGCGCTGTTGCAAACAAATCTCATGTCGGCTTCCCCCTCAACCAAACGCTCCCTATCTGGTTACACCCTAGTCCATGCCGGCATGGCTGGGAAATCCCGCAATAGCTGGTTTTGGCTCAAGCTGTTGCTTGCTATTCGGCAAAATCGGCCGGTTCCACAACAAAAGTTGATGGCGCTGGCTTGTGCCGGTAAACCGCGCAGCACTTATCCCCACAGTTCCGGTGTCGGCGGTGAAACCAGCGATCCGGCATAGGCAAGTCCGGGCGACCGATCGCGCGCCAACAGCAGCGGGCCATCAAGATCCACCCAGTCGGCATCCTGGGCTAGCAGCACCGCCGGCGCCATCGCCAGCGAGGTGCCCACCATGCAGCCGATCATCACTCCGAATCCGAGTTCGCGGGCGCGGTCACGCATCAGCAGCGCTTCGGTCAGCCCGCCGGTCTTGTCGAGCTTGATGTTGATGGCGTCATAGCGGTCGGAAAGCTTGGCGAGATCGGCCAAGGTGTGAACGCTTTCATCGGCGCAGATCGGCACCGGATGAGGGATGTGGGCGAGGATATCGTCCTTGCCGGCCGGCATCGGCTGCTCGATCAGCGAGATGTGCAGTTCCGCCGCCAGCAGCAGGTGTTCGCGGATGTTGCTTTCGTCCCAGCCTTCATTGGCATCGAGGATGATCTCGGCGCCGCGCGCGGCACTGACCACGGCATGCATGCGGGCTCGGTCATCTGAAGTGCCGACCTTGACCTTGAGAAGCTTCTGGGAGGAGTGGGCGCGGGCTTCGCTGGCCATGTCGGCTGGATCGCCGAGCGAGATAGTCACGGCGGTGGGTACCGGCCGAGGCAGAATGCGGCAGGCGCTGCTTGACACCCGAGTACCGGAGAGCTTGGCTTCCAGATCCCACATCGCGCAATCAATGGCGTTGCGCGCCGCGCCGGGCTTCATGGCCGTCTGCAGATCTTCGCGTGTCGCGCCATCGGCAATTGCCCCGGCATAGGCGTTGATAGCCTCGTGCACACCCTCGACCGTTTCACCATAGCGCTTGTAGGGCACGCATTCACCGCGTCCGACGGCACCGTTTTCGGTGATCGTGCAGGTCACTACATCGGCAGCGGTCTTGGCGCCGCGGGAGATGGTAAAGGCGCGGGCGAGCGGAAAACTGTCGATGGTGGCGGTAAGCTGTCTGGGCATTGTCGATAAGTCCGTGAATAAGGGTCGAAAGGCGTGCACACCGGGTCAAAACGAGGAGCTGTGCGGTGACAGTCATCGAGTGACCCGCTATGTGTTGGGCATGTTGACCGAACAGCCAAAAGATACAAGGGCAGATGTGCCTCCGCGACGCGGCAAGACCGCGTCGCCGCGCGTCGAACACAGGTCTGGGGCCGATGGCGACAGGCTGGTGCTGTCGGGCGACTGGCGGCACGCGGCGATTGCCGGCGTCTATGGCGAGATGATGGAAATCCAACACGCTCTGTCGGGCAAGCAGCTCGACATCGATGTGGCGGAGGTGAGCAATCTCGACACCGCCGGCGCCTGGCTTGTGCGCAAGGCAATCATCGCCGCCGAGGCCCGTGGCGCGACGGTCAGGATCGAGGGCGCGTCAGTGCCGATCGCCACGCTGATCGAGGCGATTGAAGCGCCGGCCAAGCGGACTGTGTCCAGTCTCGCGGCCAAACCGCCGTTGTTCGAGCGAATGTTTTCTCCGCTCGGCAAGGCGATGTACGAACTGTTTGACGATCTGGTCGCATCGATGTTCATCCTCGGCTCGGCGGTGCGCGGTGCGCAGCTCAAGCTCAACCGTTCGTCCGGCATTTCGCCAGCGGCGATTGTCACCCAGATGGATCATATGGGCGTGCGGGCGGTGCCGATCATCATGTTGATGAGCTATCTGATCGGCGCCATCATCGCTCAGCAGGGCGCGTTTCAGCTGCGCTATTTCGGTGCCGAGGTGTTTGTCGTCGACCTGGTTGGAATTCTGCAATTACGGGAAATCGGCGTGCTGCTGACGGCGATCATGATTGCCGGCCGCTCGGGCAGCGCGATCACCGCCGAGATCGGCTCGATGAAAATGCGCGAGGAAGTCGACGCGCTGAAGGTGATGGGCCTGAACCCGATTGGCGTGCTGGTGTTCCCAAGGCTGGTGGCGCTCACGGTAGTGTTGCCGCTGCTGACGGTGGTTGCCAATTTCGCGGCGCTGGGCGGGGCCGCGACGGTGGCGTGGAGCTATTCGGGGATCACGCCGGATGTGTTTATCGGCCGTCTGCGCGAAGCCATCGACATGTCGACCGTGACCTCGGGCATGATCAAGGCGCCGTTCATGGCGCTGATCATCGGCATCGTCGCGGCAGTCGAAGGCATGAAGGTTGGCGGCAGCGCGGAATCGCTGGGTCGCCGGGTGACGGCATCGGTGGTCAAATCGATCTTCGTGGTGATTCTCGTCGACGGGTTGTTCGCCATGTTCTACGCGGCGATTGATTTTGAGGCGGGACCGGATGAACCAGCAAACGCCCAGTATAGACGGCGAACACGGCCCGGCGGACGAACGCGAGGTGGTGTTGTCCGTGCGCGATGTGCATGTCGCATTTGGCAGCAATGTGGTGCTGGATAAGCTTGATCTGGATGTCTATCGTGGCGAGATCCTGGGGTTCGTTGGCGGTTCGGGCACCGGCAAATCCGTGTTGATGCGCGCAATTCTGCGGTTGCTGCCGCGTCAGAAGGGTGAAATTCGACTGCTTGGCGCCGATTACGACAAGGTCGACGAGGCAACCCGGGTCGAGCTCGACATGCGGCTGGGCGTGCTGTTTCAGCACGGGGCGCTGTTTTCGGCGCTCACCGTGCGGGAAAACATCCAGGTGCCGATGCGCGAATATCTCGATCTTCCCAAGGTGCTGATGGACGAACTGGCAGAGCTCAAGGTGGAGATGGTCGGACTGGCGCCGGATGCGATCGACAAATACCCCTCCGAACTGTCAGGCGGGATGATCAAGCGGGCGGCGCTGGCGCGGGCATTGGCCCTTGATCCGGACCTGGTGTTCCTTGACGAGCCAACCTCCGGTCTCGACCCGATCGGCGCTGCCGAGTTCGATGAATTGATCGCCCGACTGCGAGATACCATGGGACTGACCGTCTACATGGTCACGCATGATCTGGACAGTCTGTTCTCGGTCTGCGACCGTATCGCGGTGCTGGGAAACAAGCATGTGCTGGTGAATGGAACGGTTGAGGACATGCTTTCGTTTGACGATCCGTGGGTACAGTCCTATTTCCGTGGCAAGCGGGCGCGGATGATCCCGGACCGGTTACCTGCAAGCAGAACTACGCCGCAGCAAGCTGGCAGCCAGAAAAGCGAAGCGACGTAATGGAAACGCGTGCAAATTATGCCATCGTCGGCTTCTTCACCCTGCTGGTGATGCTTTCGGCCTTCGGATTTGTCTACTGGATGGCGCGCTATGGCACCACCGGCGAGACGACCCAGTTGATCGTCCGCATTCCGGGCTCGGCCAACGGGTTGTCAGTGGGCTCGCCCTTGCGGTTCAACGGCATCCCCTATGGCGTGATCCGGCGGATCAGCATCGATCCCGCGAGCCCGAATTTCGTGATTGCCGAAACCGATGTGCGCACTGATGCGCCGATCTACACCGACACCCGCGCTGCGCTCGAAATTCAGGGGCTGACCGGTTCGGCCTATATCGAATTGCAGGGAGGCACGCCCACCAACCCGAATATCCTGCTGCAGGCGCTCGAAGCGGAGAAGGTGGCGGTAATTGAAGCCGACCCCTCCGGTGTGACCAATCTTCTGGCCACCGCTGACGAGATTCTCAACCGGGCCAACCGGGTGATCGGCCAGGTCGAAGGCTTCATTTCCGATGCCCGCTCGCCGCTGACCCAGACACTGAAGAACGCCGAAGCCTTTACGGGCGCCTTGCGCGACAATGCGGATGGCATCGACCAATTCCTCAAAAGCGTATCGAGCCTGTCGGGAACAGTGCAATCGCTATCGACCAGGCTTGAGGGCACGCTCGGTTCGGTCGACCGGCTGGTCAATGCCGTCGACCCGGAGAAAGTTGGCAACATCGTCACCTCGATCGACAAGGTGGCTGGCGACATCGCCGCGTCATCGGGTGATATCACCAAGACGCTCGAGAGTTTCAGGATCGCCGCGGAATCGCTGCAGAGCTTTGCCGCCGACGCGGGAGCGTCGCTGGAGAAGGTCGACAAGCTGGTGGCCGGGGTCGACCCCGCCAAGGTCGGTCAAACAGTGGACGACATTGCCGCGGCCAGCGCCGATGCACGCAAGGCACTTGCCGATGCGCGTGGCGTCGCCGAAACATTTTCGGCACGACGTGAAGACTTTGACGTGATCATCACCGATGTGCAGCAGATGAGCGGTCGCCTGAACGCCGCATCGGTGCGGGTCGACGGAGTTCTGGCCAAGCTTGACGGGTTCCTTGGCGAAGGCGACGCTTCGTCGCTGCTTGCCGACGCGGAAGCGACGTTGAAATCATTTCGCGATGTCGCCAATTCACTCAATGCCCGGATCGGGCCGATTGCCGACAATCTGCAACGGTTTTCAGGCTCCGGCCTGCGCAACGTCGAGGCGCTGGTCAATGACGCACGACGCTCGATCGAGCGCATCGAGCGATCGATTTCCAGCATCGAACAGGACCCGCAGCGGCTGATTTTTGGCGGAGATAGCGTCAAGCAATATGATGGACGGACGCGGCGTTGACTCTGGGGCGGATGCATCGCAAGACAAAGGTTAATGATTTCGAAAGATGCCGGATGGTGTCGGAGCGTGGAGTACGCGTGAAAATGGGTGGGCGGATTGCTGCAATCGCCATGTTGTCGGTTTTGACCGGCTGTGCCGGCGGGCTTGGCAAAGCCACGCCGCCCGACACCTATGGCCTTTCCGAGGCGCCACAGGTGAGCGGGCAGGTGGCCCGCAACCGGCAGATCCTGATCACCGAACCGACTGCGCTGAAAGCGCTCGATAGCGAGCAGATCGTGATCCGGCCATCGGCCTCGTCGATCCAGTATCTGGCCGATCTCGAAATGGTCGGACCGGTTGCCGAAGATCGTCCAGGACAAGCTGGTGCAGGCGTTCGAGAACACCGGCCGCGTTGGCGGCGTCGGCCGTCCGGGTGACGGACTGGCGATCGACTTCAAGGTACTGACGGCCATTCGCGCCTTCGAGATCAAGGCCGATGCCGGCGAGCAGGCGGTGGTGGAACTGTCGGTGAAGGTTCTCAACGACCGCAATGGCGTCGTCATCGCCTCGAAGGTGTTCCGTGCAACATCGGCGGTAACGGGACGTGGCAATGCCGCATATGTGCAGTCGCTGGACCGTGCTTTCGAACAGGTGGTCGAGGAAATGGTCGCCTGGACGCTGGCGCGGATCTGACGCGGGTTCCGTTCCTACGCCGGAATTTGTGACGCGTGTTGTGCCTTGCGGCAAAGAACGTTCAACGACCGCGCCACCGATAATACGTGACGGGATGCCCGGAACCTGGATGCCGAGCTTCGCGGAAGGCTCTCAATCCTTCGCGCTCATAAAACCGGCGAGCACGCGAATTTTCTGATGTGGTATAAAGTTCAAAGCCTGCTGGAATGACCGCCTTGGCGTGGTCGAGCAACCGCTTTCCAACGCCCGCTCCGATCTGGTCGGGCCATAGGAACAGTTCCGCGAGAATACGTTCCCTGGGCTTCAGGGCAACAAAGCCGACAATTGTGTGATCGACATGCGCAACGGTCACTTGCCAGCCGGCAGCCAACTCCTGATCCACCCGGTTCCGCAATTCGGCAAGGGTTGGCATGATCGGCGGCCCGACATTCGGAAGGCTTGCGCTGGTGTGCCAGATTTCGGCGATCCGGCTGGGATCGTCGTCTTTCGCGGGGCGGAGTTGGACTGTCGTCATCAATATGTTCCGTTGAGCGCTCCACCACATTGGCCACGACGAATTTGGCAGAATTGAAGCGCTGCGTTAGCGGCAGGTCGGAACATCATTGCGTCGATCTTCATCCACGCACCGCCTGGGCAGGGATGACGGCATGTGCCGCGCGTTGTCGGACGGGGGAGTAGCGGGAATTATACCGGACGGGCGGCATCAAAATTTGGGCCTGAAAATGATCAACCCCGCACGGGGCGGGGTTGATCATTTAATCGGCTGGTGTTGCGGTTTTAGTCGCGATCGAAACGACCGCTGGCGTGGGCCAGCATGGTGTAGACCTTGCCGGTATCCGAGGTCAGATAGGTCTGCGTCATCATGTTGTCGCGGTCGTTGCGGGCAACATCGCTCAGCAGCTTTTCGAAATCGGTGATGTAGCGGTCGACGGCTGCGCGGAATTCCGGCTCGCGACCATACTTGTTCTTGATCTCGTCGAAGGTCTGCTGACCCTTGAGTGTGTAGAGCCGGCGGGTGAAAACATCGCGCTCGCCGCGCTGATAGCGCCGCCACAGGTCCACCGATGCGTCGTGGTCGATGGCGCGGGCGATGTCGACCGACAGCGAGTTGAGCGATTCAACCACATGACGCGGGTTGCGCTCAGGCGTCGTTGGCTTGGCTGCGGGACGGGCGGCGGCCTGTTCCTCGCGCGATGCACCACGCAGGAGATCGCTGACCCAACCATCACTCTTGGCCGGTGGGGCTGTGGGGGTTGCTGGTTCGATGCTGCCGCGCAATGGTGCGCGCTGGGCAACAGCAGCCGGGGCACGGGGAGCGGGGGCCGGCTGTGGCCGGGGCGCAGCGGCCCGCGGAGCAGCGTGGGAAGCCGATGCCGCTACCTGGCGTGGCGCTTCGCTGACTTCGCCGCGTTGGCTCGACTGACCGACGATCTGAGAGAGTTCCTGCAGCGCCTTGATCTGGTCGGCGACCGCGCGGCGCATGGCGGCGGCACTCTCGCGGGTTTCTTCGGGCAGGTCGAAGGCGCCGCGCTTGAGCTCGCTGCGGGTTTCTTCGAGTTCGCGTTTGATCACCGAGGCCGACTGGCGCATTTCGTCGGTGGCGCCGGAGAAGCGGCTGATTGCTTCCTCGATTGCCGCGCGCATGCTTTCGCTCATGGTCCCGGCGGCGGTCTGGGCACGCCGTTCGGATTCGCCGAGCAACTTGCCGGCTTCGTCGACCGCTTCGCGCACGCCGTCACGCACGGAGCCGGCCAATGTCTGGGCGCGGCTTTCGGTCTGGCCGAGCAGCTTGCCCGCATCCTCGACGGCTTCACGCATGCTCACGCGCATCACGCCGGCTGCGGTATGGGCGCGGCTTTCGGTTTCGCCGAGCAGCTTGCCCGCGTCCTCGGCGGCTTCGCGCATGCTCTCGCGCATCACGCCGGCTGCGGAATTGGCCCGGCTCTCGGTCTCGCCGAGCAGTTTGTTGGCGTTTTCAGCTGCCGAGCGCAGTCCGCCTTCGAGCCGGCTGGCGGCGCGCTGGGACAATTCATCTGCACCCTCGAATGCCTTTTCGACAATGCCTTCGAGCGACCGCATGGTCTCCTCGATCTGTTCGGACCGGTTGACCAGCCCCACCGACAGCGCCTGCAGCGCCTCGCGACGTTCTTCCAGTGTCGTGGCCAGATTGGACTGGGCCGCGCCGAGAAGGTCGGAGGCCGAGGCAAGCACCTTGGAGTGATCGTCGAAGCGACCAGCGATGGCGCCAACCTGGTTGAGCGTGCGGCCAGAGATTTCGGTCAGGCGTTCGACCTTGCCGTCGAGCAGACGGGCCGATCCGGACAGCATATCGGCAGCCTTTTCGGTTGATGCCGAAAATTCGCCGGAGGTCTCGGTCAGCCGCTCGTTGGCCGCGCCGAGTGTCGAGGCGGCCTGGTCGATGACGCTGGAAATTTCGCGGTTGCTGACGCCCAGACGCTCGATCAATTCGCCAACATTGCCGCTCAGGCTCTGGTTGACGTTCTCGAGAGCTGACAACGTCTCGCTGGTGCGGTTGGTGATGGCGTTGATTAGCGCCGCGTTTTCGGCCCGCAGGCGGTCTGTCGAGTTCTGGGTGACCTCGGTCAGGCGGGTGGCGAATTCCTCGCCGCTGGCGGCGTATTGCTCGACCAGCGGGCGCGCCTGCTCGTCAATGACCCGTGACAGTTCAGCCGAACGGCTGGCGAGCATCGAATTGAGCTCCCGGGTGCGCTCATCGAGGGTGGAGTGAACTGCGGTGGCACGGGTATCCATGGCCTGTTCGGCATCGATCAACCGCTGCACGATGGCCGAGGCCTTCTGATCCAGGGCGTCGCCGACAGAGCCAGTGCGCGAGACCAGTGCCTCGCCGGTTTCGGCGAGCCGGGCGCTGATCGCGCTGGCCTTGCTGTCCAACGTCGACACAAGGGTCTCGGTGGTCTGGTTGATGCGACCGGTGATGTCCTGGGTCTTGCCGTCGAGCGTTGTGACCAGGTGTTCGGCGGTTTCGCCGATGCGGTTCGAAATCGCGCCGGTTTCGGCTTCAAGGCGCGCAGCCAGGGCTGCGGTCTGGTCGGCGAAACGGGCTTCGGTCGCATCCAGCGTGCTGGAAATCGCGTTGGCCTGATTGCCCACGGTCTGGCCGACGCGTTCGATCAGGTCACCGATGCGGCTGGCTTCGCTGCTCAGGTCGCCGGCGCTCACGGCTATGCGGCCAGCGATGTTTTCGGCGTGCGCGGCGAGATCGGCGGTGCGCTCCTCGACATGGCTGTCGAGCCGGCGGGCGAATTCGCGGGCCTGCTCGTCCATCCGGCCGGCAAAGCCGGTGCCGACAGACTGCAGGGTGTCGCTGGCCTTGAGCGCTTCGGCGTCCAGTCCGACAGCCGCATCGGCCACAGCCTCACGCAGCTTGGCGGCAAGCCCGGTTGCCTTGCCTTCGATGGTCTTGGAGACCGAATCGAGCCCGATGCCGAGCATGTTGTTCATGGTCGCCAGTCGCTCGTCGATGCGTCCGGTTCCCTTGGTGAAGGTGGTTTCGACCTGATCGACCGCGGTTTGGGTTAGTTCGGAGAAACGGGTGCCTTCGACATCGAGCGTCGCAGAAAGCCGTTCGGACGCATCTGCAAGGCTCGCGCGGATGCCGTCGGTGCGGGCGGCGAGGCGACTGTCAATGGCATCGGCACTTTCCGAAATGCCGCCAAACAGAGCCTGCGAGCGCTCGTTGAGGCTGCTGTCGATCCGCTCCGCACCGGCCGATACGGCGGCTTCGAAGTCGCCGATCCGCGAGCCGATGCTGGAGACGATCTCCGAGAGCTTCTGGTTCATGCTCGCATCAAGATGTTGAGCGTTGGCTGACAGTGCATTCTCGAGATCAGCAACCTTGGCCGCAAGTCCGGATACAATGCCCGCGGATTTGTCGGTGAGGCTCGAATCGATGCGTTCGGCATTGGTCGAGAGTGCATGCTCGAGTTCGGCCACCTTTGCAGCCAGACCGGAGATGATGATGGCTGATTTTTCGCCGATGCTGGCATCGATGCGCTCGGCGTTGGCCGATAGCATGTTTTCGAGTTCTGCCACCTTGGCAGTCAGACCAGAGACCATGGTCGTTGATTTTTCGCCGATGCTCGTATCAATACGCTCGGCATTGGCCGACAGCGTGTTTTCGAGTTCGGCCACCTTGGCAGCCAGACCGGAGACCATGGCAGTTGATTTTTCGTTGATGCTGGTATCGATGCGTTCGGCACCGACAGCGAGCGCGGTGCTGATGGCTTCGGCACGATCGGCGAGGGACGTCTCGATACGCTCGGCCGCCGATGAGGTCGACGTTTCGAGCCTTGCCGCGCCTGTTCCCAGCGTCGTTTCCAAAGCCTGGCTGCGATCGGTAAGGGTGGCGCCGATGCGCTCGAGGCTTGCCGAGAGAATGCCGTCCATGGCGGAAGCGCCGCCGTTGAGCGACTCGTTGATCCGGGCCAGACTGTCGGACAATTTGCCGTCGAGACTGCCGGCGCGGCTGTCGAAAGCGGAGGTGAATTCGGCAACACGCTCGTCGAAGGCAGCGGTGAGGCGGCCAACGGAGGATTCGAGCTTTTCTTCGAAAAAGCCGGACCGCAGGTCGAGATCCATGACCGCGTCGTCGGCGCTAGACTTGAGGGCCTGACGGAAGGACGCGCCTTTTTCATCAAGCGAGGCGTTAAGTGTGGCGAGGGTTTCGTCGAGTCCGACCGAAATGGCCTGCTGGCCGATCTGCAGGCTTTCCGAGATTTCGCGGGTGCGGGCAATCAGTGTTTCGTTGAGCTGGCGCGCGCGTTCGCCTAGCGCTGCGTTTAGCTTTTCGGTGTTGGCGTCGAGAGTGGAGGCGCGGGTCTCGAATTCGGACAGCAATGCCTTGCCGCGCTGGTTGAGCTGCACATTGAGCATTTCCAGACGGGTATCGAATTCGTCGGTCAGCTCGCCGCCCGAGGTCTTGAGCGCAGTGACCAGTGCATTGGTGCGACCGGCCAGCAGGGTTTCCAGCTCACGGCTGGTTTCCACCGTGCGCTCCTGCAGATTGGCGGCGCGGGTGTCCATCAACTGGGCGACGGCTTCACCGGAAGTCGAAATCCGTGTGGCGATTTCCTCGCTGGCGGTGGTCAGTTCTTCCTTGAGCTGCTCATGAGCGCCAGCGATCGAGGCGCGGATGCGTTCGGCGTGGTTGACGATGGCATCGCGCTCGGAGCCAAGTTCATGGACCAGGCCACGGACGCGCATTTCATTGTCGGTGTAGCTGCGTTCGAGTGCATTGACTTCCGAATGGACAAGGGTCTCGAGTTCCGAGGCGCGTGCGATGGTTCGCTCGATGCCTTCGTTCATGGCCGAAACTTCGCGGCGGACAGCCTGGCCGACGGTGAGAATGCGATCGCCGGCGATGTTCTCCGGCTCGGCCAGGCGCAAGGCGACCTCGGCCATCGAGCGGGCGGCCGAGCGCATTTCGCGGGCGCGGGCCATCATGATGGAGAAGGCAAAGAAGATCAGCACCGGCACCAGAATGGCGACCGCGAAGCCGATCGCTGCCGGCATGGCCAGAAGATCGTTGAGCGAGCGGATCTGCCAGATTTCCGGCGCGTAGAGCAAATTGGCGAGGCCAAGCACACCGATGGTCCAGATCACCGAGATGATGCTGGCGTTGCGGATTGCTCCGCGGCTTGAACGGATTTCGAGTGCGCGCAGCAGGCCTGCGGTGGTCTTGCGGCTGTCGTCATTGGCCGGCGCCATCGGGCCAGCCGGCGTAAATGGTGGTGGTGATGTGCGCGGCGCAGTGCTTTCGCCGGGGCCGGATCTGCCCGCGGCCGGGCCGGGTTTGGCAGCGGCGGCGGTCACCGGCTCATGCGCGTTCTTCAGCTCCTTGGCGGCGCTGGAGACCTTGTCTTCCAGTTCATCGAGCGAAATTTCATCGAGCGGCCCCAACGAGTCATCATCAAGGTCGATCTTGAGTGCGTCCTCGAGCGCTTCGAATGTCTGTTCGTCAATGCTTTTGTCCGCTGGTTTCTTACTCATGCTACTCAAGCCTCGTTACTCGAAAGAGGTTTCTTGTCTCGGCCCGCCGGAGCCGTGTGTGCGAAAAAGGGCCCCGCCAACTTGTGGCCTATATAGGGTCATCAAGCCGGTATGGCCCGTTTCCGGACCGCTAAACCTCCAATTTAGTGACACACACGGGGGGATTTAACAATTGAAACCGATGGTTCGCCTTCAACGTCCACCGGTTTTTGGGGAGTGGCTGTGTCGGATGGGGACACAAATGCCAATGAAACGCCACATTTACGGGGCGTTAACCATTCCGGCAAGTTTCACTGTTAACCAGCGACGCATGTTTACCCGATCATCAGTAAATGGCGCGACACTTGCAGACAGCATTCTCCGAGCAAAGGAAACAGGCCATGGCGGCGCTCAGTATTGCATTCGAAGCCCCCGAAACCGGCCAGCAGCCGCGCCCCTCCGGTGGACGGCCCATTGATCTGGTGCATCTGGCGCGGCAAACCGGCGGCGACAAGACTCTGGAATCCGATGTGCTGGCGCTGTTTGCGCGTCAGGCCCGTATGGCGGTCGCGCACCTGGGCGAACTCGATGCCCGCGCCCGCGTCAATCTCGCGCATAAAATGGGCGGAGCCGCGAAAGGGGTGGGGGCTTTTGAAGTCGCCCGATGTGCGGCAACACTCGAGTCCCAGCCCGGCAGCCCGGCTGCTGTTACCGCTTTCACCAAGGCCGTGGTCGACGCCGACACGTTCATCGCTGGTTTGATGCGTTAATTTTCCAGGTTTTCGGCCCAAAAGGCGTCAAATTGAAAAACCATGCTGCGAAGCGCTGTCGCAGCGTGGTTTTCATTCTTGCCTCACGCAGTCCAGCGTGTATGAAAAGCCTCATTCCCCAATGCATGTCGCGTTCAAGTGGATTTGTTTGACCGACAACGTACATGTATTAGTTCAAGCTGTTTCAGCGTTTCTTGCGCATCCAACGGGAGGCGCGGCGCTGTAGTAACCGTAACAGAGGCCGTAATGACCAAGATTTCCGTTGTCGCTTTTGACGGCACGCGTTTTGATATCGACGCCGAGAACGGCTCGACCGTGATGGAAAATGCGATCCGCAATTCCGTCCCGGGAATTGAAGCCGAGTGCGGCGGTGCCTGCGCCTGCGCTACTTGCCATGTGTATGTTGACGAGCAATGGGCTGAAAAAGTCGGCTCGCCTGAAGCGATGGAAGAGGACATGCTCGACTTCGCATTCGACGTGCGCCCCACTTCGCGGCTGTCTTGCCAGATCAAGGTTCGCAAAGAGCTTGATGGACTGGTGGTGCATGTGCCCGAGCGGCAGGCCTGATTTTCCTCTTTTCTGCGGATAGTGTTGATGTCTACTCCCATTGAAACCGATGTCGTAATCGTTGGCGCCGGCCCGGTCGGCCTGTTTGCCGTGTTCGAACTGGGTCTTTACGATCTCAAATGCCACCTGATCGACATTCTCGATCGACCGGGCGGCCAGTGCGCGGAACTTTATCCGGAAAAGCCGATCTATGACATTCCGGCCTGGCCGGAGATTACCGGGCAGGCCTTGGTCGACCGCTTGATGGAGCAGATCGCGCCGTTTTCACCGGAATTCCACTTCAATAGGATGGTTGCCGGCTTTCGCAAGCTCGATAACGGCCGTTTCGAAGTGGAAACCGACGAGGGCGAATTGTTTCATGCCCATGCCGTGGTGATCGCTGCTGGCGGTGGGTCGTTCCAGCCCAAGCGACCGCCGGTTCCCGGCATCGAAGCCTATGAAGACAAGAGCGTGTTCTACTCGGTACGGCGGATGGAAGAGTTTCGCGACCGGGACCTGCTGATTGTCGGAGGCGGCGATTCCGCGCTCGACTGGACACTCAATCTACAGTCCGTGGCAAAATCTGTGACGCTGGTGCACCGCAGGCCGGATTTCCGCGCGGCACCCGACAGTGTCAACAAGATGCTGGCGTTGCGCGACGAGGGCAAGATCGATTTCAAGGTGGGGCAGGTGACCGGCCTGAAGGGCGATGATGGTCAAGTGACTGCGGCGACCCTGAAGGGCCCGGACGGTCTGTTCGAGATCGCCTGTGATCGTATGCTGCCATTCTTCGGCCTGACCATGAAGCTTGGTCCGATCGCAGATTGGGGCCTCAATCTGCATGAAAACCTGATCAAGGTTGATACCGAAACCTTCGAGACAAACTTGCCCGGCGTGTACGCCATCGGCGATATCAACTGGTATCCAGGCAAGCTCAAGCTGATCCTGTCGGGTTTCCACGAGGCAGCGTTGATGACCCAGGCGGTCAAGCGGCGCGCACACCCCGACCAGAAGCTGGTGTTCCAGTACACCACCTCATCAACCAGTCTGCAGAAGAAGCTCGGGGTTCAGTAACTTCCGACCGGATGCCGAAGTTTGCCGCGTATCACCGGGGCCCAAAAAAGGGCCTCGCTATCCCGGGTAAGGGAAAGCGAGGCCAATGGGCACGCCGGAAAACCACATCCGATGAGGGAGGAGCATCGGCAAGTCTTCGCGTACCGGAAAGACCGTTTCGAATCACCATGACTGTCCCTTGCACTAGATTTAACCAGCGCAAGCCTGCGTGAATATTGCGAGGAAGCCCCCGTGTGAATTGAGGGGTCAGCCGTTATTCAAGATGAACGGCAAGCTTATTAAACGTGGTGGTCCACTTTATTTGACGACTACCCGCCATTTTTTTGTTGTTGAGCCTTATACCTGAGCATTCTGCTCATTCTCCGCTCGAAGCTTACTGCCTCGACCCGGTCAAACCGTTGCTGGTCGGCGGCGTGCTTGTCGACGATGGCCTTGGTCTTGGCGTCGACACGGGCTGCCATCTTCTTGCAGTCGGATTGCGGACGTAGGGTCTCCAGCGCTCTTTCGAGTTTGCGGGCCCATTGCCGGGCGATTTCGGCGTGACGCTCCTCATGGCGCTTGATGTCGGAGGACAGCGTGTCCCAGATCAGAACGGTGTTGCGGTTGGCGCGGCTGCGGTTGGTCCAGCGGGGCAAGGTCAGATGGGTTTCGAGCTCGACCACAGCATCCTTGACCCTGCAGGAGCTGCCCGAAGCCTGATAGGTGACCGAACCGCCCATCTTGATCCTGGTGGCGCCCGAGTGGCGGGTGCCGGTATCGGACACTTGCGGGCCGTGCTCGGCCAGTTCAGCCTCCAGCTCTTCGGCGGTGTGACCGCCAACGTTGAAGTAGGAATAGCTCTTCTTGATCACTGGCTCGGCATGCGCCGAAGGTGCGGTGAGGCACAGGATGAGCGCCGAAACAGCGAAACGGACGGGGCGCATCAAAAACTCCGGGTGGAAACAGGAAGGGCGAACTTGCGTCATGGTGCAGGCTCATGCAACAGCAACACCGGGCAATATTGCCACACGCAGTGGGAAAGACGCGCCATGAGATCATTTCCGGATGCGGTGTTTGAGCCAAGGACGCTCAGGCTTGCCGGCGACGCCGCAATCGAGTTGGGGCCGCGCGCGCGATTGATGGGCATTGTCAACGTGACACCGGACTCGTTTTCCGATGGTGGCCTGCACGCCGACGCCAATGTTGCGATTGCCGCCGCACTGGCCATGGCGGAGGCGGGCGCCGACATGCTCGATATTGGCGGAGAATCGACCAGGCCGGGGGCGGAGCCTGTGACTGCGTTCGAGGAACAACGCCGTATCATGCCGGTGATAGAGGCGCTGGCCGACCGACAGGACTTGCTGATTTCGGTCGATACATGGCGGGCGGAAACAGCGAGACTGGCGCTCGCCGCCGGGGCCCATCTGGTCAATGATGTCTGGGGACTGCAGCGTGATCCGGACATTGCCCGGGTTGCCGCCGAGCATGGCGCCGCTGTTGCCATCATGCATACGGGCAGAGACCGAGAGGTGCTGGCCGATCCGATTGAAGATCAGTTGCAGTGGTTTTCGGCCTCGCTGGCGATTGCCCGAAAGGCTGGCATTGGCGAGGACCAGATCCTGCTCGACCCGGGGTTCGGCTTTGCCAAGGACGCAGACCTCAATCTGGCTCTGATGGCCCGTTTCGAGCAATTACACACACTCGGATTTCCGTTGCTTGTGGGCACCTCGCGCAAGCGTTTTATCGGCACGCTTACCGGCCGCGAAGCTGGAGATCGCGATGTCGGTACTGCGGCCACCAGCGTCGTGCTGAGGCTCGCCGGTGCTGCAATGTTGCGCGTGCACAATGTCGCTTTCAACAAGGACGGGGTTGCGGTTGCCGATGCGATGGTTCAAAGGAGCCGCCAAAGGGAGGCCGGACATGGCTGACAGCTACATCATCCGTCTCGTCAACTGCGCGTTCTTCGCGTTTCACGGCGTCTATGACGAGGAAGGGTCTCTCGGCCAACGGTTTTATGTCGATGCCGAGCTGGAGATTGATCGCGGTGCTGCGCTGGAGACTGATTCCCTTGAAGGAACAGTTGATTACGGCGTGGCCTTCAAAGTGATCGAAGAGGTCGTTACCGGCCAACGGAAATTTCTGATCGAGGCGCTGGCGCTGGATGTGGCGAAGACGCTGACCGATCGGTTTGCGGAGGTCAGGCGTGTTCGCATCGCCCTGCGCAAACCCGGTGCGCCGGTGCAGGGCGTGCTTGACCATGTCGAAGTAGTGGTTGAACACCGTGCCTGAATCGCAAGCATCGTCGGTCGACAAGACCGTGATCGCGGCAATCGGGTTTGGCGGCAATATCGGCAATCCGCGCAAGACCATGGCGCGGGCGCTGGCGCTGCTCGACGAGCGAGACGATATCCATATCCGCACGGTGTCGCGGCTGTACCGGACGCCGCCGTGGGGCAATACCGATCAGGAATGGTTCCACAATGCTTGCGTGCTGGTGGAAACCACGCTCGACCCGCATGAATTGCTCAAGGTCTGTCTGGACACGGAACTGGCCCTTGGACGGGTGCGTGCCGACCGATGGGGGCCGCGCACGATCGATCTCGATGTGCTGCTGCATGGCGATTTCCTGTCAGACCACGCCGATCTGACCGTGCCGCATCCGCGGATGACCGAGCGCGCGTTCGTGATGGTGCCGCTGGCCGACATCGCGCCGCAAGCGGTGGTCAATCTGCAAAGTGTTGCGGACTGGTCGAGCCTGGTGGATTCAGAAGGTATCGAAGCGCTCAGCCGCGATGGCGACTGGTGGCTGCAGCCGTAGCGGTGATATAGCGCGTACTATGATAATCCTGTTCAGCGCAAAGAGCCGGTCTTGACGTTTTCGATGTTGCGCTTGAGGGTCATGCCGATCACCGGCACCATCTCCGAGCCGACCTTGACTGAAATCGTCACGTTCATCGTTTCCGGATCGTTGAGGCTGGCAATCATCGCGCCATCGAGCGTCTTGCGGTTGATGGCCATGACTGCGCGGTTGCCTGTTACCCGACCTGACACGATATCCAGGCCCTGACCGGCCGAGCCATCGAGAAAGCGGCCGGTGTAGCCCTTGCCCTTGCGGGTGATAACGGCAGACATTTTCTGATTGAAAACGCCGACCCGGCAGGTGCCGTCGAGGGTGATGCCGCTTTTTTCGTTGTTGTTGGCATCGCCGCTGAGGTTGCAGACGAATTTCGTGCCCTTGTACTTGCCGGCGACAATTTCCCCTGGTCCTTTCCAGATCCCCTCGACGGAGCTGAAAAAGACATGGTCCTTGTCGCGCGCCATCGATGGCGTCGCGGTCGTCAGGGCGAATGCCGCGAGACAAAGCGGGAGGATGCGAAACTTGGAATACATAGTCACACCTGTTGCGGCTGGAAACGGACCCCAGAAATGACGCAGAATGGTTAATGGAGCGTAATTATCGCGACGGTAATCGTAAATCTGTCCGGGATCAATCGTCCGGTCTGGTTTTACCGTCCTTGCTGGCGAATCCGGTAATATCGGACATGAAATCGCCGATTCCCGGGCGCTTGGTTGCGGCGAACGGCATTGGCCGGCACAAATCCATCGCCGAGATACCGATGCGTGCGGTCATCAGGCCGTTAATGACACCTTCGCCGAGCCGGGCGGAAAGTTTTGCCGCCAGGCCATGACCGACCACCTGCTGGATCAGACTGTCGCCCGCGGCCACAGCGCCGGTGACGGCGAGATGGGCGATGACATCCTTGAACAGCCGGACCATGCCGATCGTACCGGGCCTGCCGCCATAGAGTTCAGCCATGGCGCGAATCAGCCGAACCGCCTCAAAGCCGACATAGGCGAGATCGACAAAGGCGCGGGGGCTGACCGCAGTGACCACCGAAACCCGTCGTGCGGCATTGAGCGTAAGCTGCCGCGCCTGTCGGTCGAGCGGGGTCAGCAATTCACGTTCGGCGAAGGCCAGGTAATGCGGGCCGTCAATGATTTCATCGTCCAGCGCATCGAGGTTCTTTCGGCCGCGGGCGGAAAGCGGGTTGGCCGCGAGCAGGTGGGACACGCGACCGGCGAGCGCGCGGGCTTCGGTGGCGGTGGCGAATTTGGCCTTGTCGGAAATGTCCTTGCGCAGTTCGGCGACCCGGGCGAGCCGGCGCAGGCCGATGATTTCGCGAATGATCACGACCAATAGTGCCAACACGGCAATTGCGGCAGCCACCGCCGCAGCCCAGCCGAGCCAGGGAAGGCGGTCAAACAGGGTGGTGATCAGCGCATCGGTCCAGATCCCGACCGCCAGGGCCGCGAGAAAACCGAGGCTTGCGAGCAGCAGCTTGCCGGCGGTCAATCGCCGGGAGCGCGGCTTGGCCGGCGGTGGTGTCAATGCGTCGAGCTCAGCCTTTGGCTCCTGGAACGGATCATCCTCGGTCCGTGTCATTTCCACCGTGACGGGGAGGGCTGACGGCTTGCGCTGCTTTTCCGGCTTGGGTTTTGGCTTGGCGGCGGGTGCATGCTGTTCCTCGACGCTGAAAGCGCGCGGCTTGCGGGCAGGGCCGGAGGTGTCATGGTCGGTCATGCGAGCCGGTCTCCCAGGAGATATTCAAGCGCCCGGTCAAGCCGGATATGCGGCAGCGACAGTTTCACGCCGCTGTCGCTCAGCTCAATCATCGGCGGGCGGAAACGGACAATGTTGATATCGGGCGGCATTGCCTGAGATCCTGAATCAACGGCTTTGAAGAATGAATCCGGATTGAGCGGCAAGTCACCGGGAAATATGGCTGTTTTGCGATTCCCGTCGAAGCTCTCGGTGCCGATCTTCTCGCCTTCGAGAGGGATGCCGACGATCACTGGAAGGGTCTCGCCATCCTGCCGGGCAGTGGCTTCGCGGGTGGCGCGGACGGCCGCCAGCGCCAGCACTTCTATGTGTGCGCCCGACGAGCCGATGTCCTTTGAGGCGCGGTCGACAATGCGCCGTGCAATGGCTTCAAGCCGGTCATGGCTTTCGTGGTGCAGGTGGTCGGCCTTGGTGGCGGCGATCAGCACCTTGTCGATGCGGCGCGAAACCAGGCTGGTGAGCAGATTGCCGCGACCCGGCCGGAAGCATGACAGCACATCCGACAGCGCTCGCTCGAGATCGATCACCGCTTCGCGGCCGGCATTCATTGCCTGCATGGCGTCGATCAATACGATTTGCCGATCAAGGCGGGCGACATGTTCGCGGAAGAAGGGTTTGACGACGACGGATTTGTAGCTTTCGAAACGGCGCTCCATCATTGCCTGCAGCGATCCCTTTGGCGCCGGCGTATCGGGCAGGTTCGGCAAGGGCGCAAAGGTCAGCGCCGGTGATCCATCAAGGTCGCCAGGCATCAGGAACCGCCCCGGCGGCAGGGTGGAGAGTGCCCGTTCATCACGTTTGCAAGCCCGGAGATAATCCGTGTAGAGCCGCGCCAGTTCGCGCGCGTCGCCCTCATTGGCGGGTTTGTGCGGGTCGATGGTGCCCGCCCGATCAAGCCACGGCGTGGCCAGGTCGAGACGGGCCGAGGACCGCGCAAGACTGGCGGCATTGAGCGAGAAGGCTGCAAAATCCTGGCCCAGAAGCGGCAGATCTAGCAACCATTCACCGGGATAGTCGACAATATCGAGGCACAGTCTGCCGCCCGAAAAGAAGCGGTTCCAGCCGCTGGCCGATTCATATTCGATAACCAATCGCAGTTCGGAAATGGCGCGAGTGGAATCGGGCCACAGACGCTCTTCAATCAGCCGGGCTGCATGATCCTCGTACTGGAACCGCGGCACGGCGTCGTCGGGCTGCGGTTCGAGCGTGGCGCCGGCCAGACGGCCGGAATGGGACGCTTGAAACATCGGCAGGCGGCCGCCATGCAGCAGATTGTGCACCAGCGAGGTGATGAATACAGTCTTGCCTGCGCGCGACAGGCCGGTGACCCCGAGCCGCAGCGTCGGCTCGATCAGATTGCTTGCGCGATCGGTGAGCGTGTCAAAGGCGATCAGCGCCTCATCGGCGAGGGTGGTGATGGAAGACGACACGGGTGCCTTTCACAATTAAACAGCTTCCGCCGATATAGGAGAGTGAAGGGGCGATTGAAAGCACAAGCATGACAGCGCGGCGTTCGGGTAACGTGGCGCGAATGCCACCAACGGCGCAAATGTCGCGCTAACGCTTTGATTTATTGCATGTACTTTGGCAC
Source organism: Hoeflea algicola (assembly GCF_026619415.1). Classification (NCBI taxonomy): domain Bacteria; kingdom Pseudomonadati; phylum Pseudomonadota; class Alphaproteobacteria; order Hyphomicrobiales; family Rhizobiaceae; genus Hoeflea; species Hoeflea algicola. Next base: position 1,217,431 of record NZ_JAOVZR010000001.1, on the reverse strand, counting down.
TCGAAGGAACCAATCCGGTTCCACGGACATCAGGTGTCGGCGGGCGAGATAAGCGCCACAAATTGGGCATCCCCGGCACGCCATCCGGCTTCGACCCGGGGGCAATCGACAATTAGCAGCCCTGCGGTCGGGAAGCCGCCGGCAAGCGCTTCGGCAAAGGCGGCGGAATTGTCCTGCAATAACGCCTGTGCGGTGTCTTCGATCATCGGATTGTGGCCGACGATCATGATCGAGCGGACGCTGTCTGCGTGGCTGGCCCTGATGAGATCAAGGTATCTTTCGTGACTGCCGGCGTAGAGCGTGTCGCTGCGTTCGATGACGGGCGACAGGCCAAGCTGCGGGAGCAGCAATGTGAGTGTCTCTTCACAGCGGCGTGCGGTGGAGCAGTAGACCAGGTCCGGTTCATAGCCGTTGACCACCATGGCCGCCGCCAGTTGCCGGACTTCGTCCCGTCCCCTTGTGTCAAGCGGCCTGTCGAAGTCGCGTGTGCCGGGCAGCGCCCAACTGGCGTGGGCGTGGCGGACGAGAAATACACGCAAGCTGGGAGAGGGAGATGAGGTCATTGGCCAAACTTAAACCTTCGCTGCCGCGGTTCAATTCGCCAATAGCCCAAAGTGCGGGAAGCTTGGACTGTGAACGGGGCCGACATTGGTACATGCACCTTAAGGCAAGGTCAAAAAATGTGTTTGCCGGCACCATATGGCCTGAAGATTGAGCGAAACCAATCCTTTCTCGGTCCCTCTGCGCCGTTGTGTCATATCGATAAAATTGCGGTGATAGGCATCATTTACTGCTTGTACCGGCGCGGCCCTCTGGATATACGTCCCCCCGAATGGCTTAGCCGGGAGAATCGTCATGAGTGAAGACTTCGATTTTTCCTCTTATGTGCCCTCTGATGAAGAGGATTTCATGAACGCCAAGCAGCGGGCCTATTTTCGGGCCAAGCTGACTGCATGGCGCAATGACATCCTCAAAGAGGCGCGCGAGACGCTTGACCATCTCGCGGAGGAAAGTGCCAACCATCCTGATGTCGCTGACCGGGCATCATCCGAAAGTGATCGTGCGATCGAATTGCGCGCTCGTGACCGGCAACGCAAGCTGATCGGCAAGATCGATTCGGCTTTGACGCGGATCGACGAGGGAACCTACGGATATTGCGAAGAGACCGGCGAGCCGATCAGCCTGAAACGGCTCGATGCGCGGCCGATTGCGACATTGTCGATCGAGGCGCAGGAACGCCACGAGCGGCGTGAAAAGGTTTATCGCGACGAATAGACCGGAATATTCTTCCGGATCGCTCAACTATCAAGGCGCCGTGTGTTGCAGACACGGCGCCTTGATGCGTTTGAAGCGGCTCTGACGTCTCAGATCGTGCGACCCTTTTTGTCAGGACGCTGAGTGGATCATCAGCCTGGCCGAAGACCGTTGATTGCGGCGGCAGGATCGTTTCCGACCGACGGGTTTTAAGAAGGCTTGCGCGACAGGTCGCCGAGCAACCGCGCCATTTCGGCCTCAAGCGAGTCGCGTGAAGGTGAGGTGTCGGGCTTGACTTCCGGTGGCTCGACCGGCTCGACATCCGGCAACGGACCAGTGCCCTGATCGGGGGAATCGAGAAAGCCGTCGTCAAATCCATCAAGCGACAGATCTTCCGACAGTTCGGCGGCGAGAACCGATTCGAAATCACCAGCCGGCGCCGACCGCTCGCCTGCCGCAGGAACAGGTGTCCGTGCCGGTTCGGAGGGCTGGGCCGGGTCGGGGGAAGAAGATGAATCGGCTTGGTCGGCCAGAACTTCACTGTAGCCTGGCAGTTCGATTTCAGGGTTTGACGCGGGCTCAGCCTGACGGGCGGCGAGCGATGGGTCGACAGAAGTGGGCGCGGTGATCGGCGCCGGAGGCACTTCGTCAAGCACAGTGTCGCTAAAGTCAGGCTCGTCAAACACCCGTGCGCGGGCGGTTTCCAAGGCGTCAGCGGCGTCGGCCTGAACCGATCCGACCGCTGTCGCAGTAGTGACCGTGGCCGCGATGGCCGCCTGTGGGGATGGCGCCGGGCGGGCTGAATCGGATGGGCGCGCCTCGCGCGGGGCTGCAGTCGGTTGCGGCCGCGCGGCCGGTTGGGGCCTGGCTGTCCGGCTTTGCTGTTGCGCGACGGGGGCTGGCGCAGCAGACGCCGCCGCTCGCGGCGCGGGATCGGCCATCGTAACCGGGGTCGGCATGCGGGCAGGGGCGACCGGCCTAGTGTCGGCGGGTTCGTCCGGCATCCGAGTGATGCGGCTTTCAATGACGACGTCGGTCGGGCCACCGATCATTACCAGGTGCTCGACATCGTCGCGACGAATGAGCACGATTCGGCGCCGTGTATCGACGGCGGCGGCATCCAGCACGGCCAGGCGTGGCTGGCGGCCGCGGCCACCGCGCACGAATGTCGAGGACGTCCGTCCGCGAATAAGCCGGAAAACGCCGACCAGCGCCAGAAGCGCCACGGCGACGACAATAACCGCGATCAGTAACGTTGCCCCGTGACCGTCCAGAATGTTGTCGGGCAAATGCAGTCCTCCGCATGATTTCGACGCGGGTCGCCCGATTGTCGGGAACTGGCCGAATTGGTTTGCAAACGGAGTGTATTTGACGTTTTTTCGTGCGTCTCCACAAGACGTTGCGGGGATTTATCCCGTATCGTATCTGTTCGCTGCCAGCGAAGAGGGCCCAGACCATGCCGAGACCATCGATTTTCGCAGACAAACCGTGTTCATTGGGGCGCGATCACCGGGTTTGGGCTTTCCATACGCGGTGGAATGTGATCCAAACCGGACGATCCGTGGCGGGACGAAAGAGCAAAGCATGACAGATACGACGCCCTCGGCCGGACATCCGGCGCCGCTTGTGGACCGAAGCGCCAAACCGCGTTCCGTGTCGAGGCTCATTTTCCTCGCACTGGTGATGATTGGCGCCTCCGTTGTGTTTTTCCTGTTCAAGGACAAACTCAACAATGACGTGATGCTCGGCATTCTCGGCGTGCTGGCGGTGGTCGGGATCTTTTTCCTGGTGTCGACCGTGATCGGCTTTGTCACCATCATGCCCAAGACCGTGACCGATCCGTTGGCGCGGGCGTTTATCGACAGCCATCCCGAAGGCACGCTTGTTACCGACAACAAGGACCGGGTGATCTACGCCAATCATGCCTATGGAAAACTGACCGGTTCTTCCAGTGCTGCCGACGTGCAGTCGATCGAGGCAATCCTGTCACGTCACCGCGAATCCACCGAGGCCGTCTACCGGTTGACCAACGCCATGCGCGATGGCCGCGAGGGGCAGGAAGAATTCCGGATGACGCAGCCGCTCGGCGAAACCCGCGAAGGCGGCAGTTCGGCGCATTGGTACCGTTTGCGTGGCCGGCCGGTGACCGGCGTCGACGGCGCCGAGAAGCTGATGGCCTGGCAATTGTCCGATATCAGCCACGAGCGCACCGAACAGGAGATGGTGTTCAAGGAGTTGCAGAACGCCATCAACTATCTTGATCACGCGCCGGTCGGGTTCTTTTCCGCAGGCCGCGATGGCGACATCGTCTATCTCAATGCGACGCTGGCCGACTGGCTAGGGATCGATTTCACCGCATTCTCGCCGGGCAAGTTAATGCTGCGCGATCTGGTGGCGGGTTCCGGCATGGCGCTTGTGGAATCGGTACAGGCGGAGCCGGGACTGAACCGCACCGCGCAGCTCGATCTCGATTTGCTCAAGTCCAACGGCCAGAGCTTGCCTGTACGACTGGTGCACCGAGTGAGTGCAACCCGCGACGGCTCGCCGGGCGAAAGCCGCACCATCGTCATCAGCCGCGAAGACGGCGGTTCGGGCGTCCAGGATGCGGCACGGGCGGAAATGCGGTTTACCCGTTTTTTTAACAACACGCCCATGGCGATTGCATCGGTCGATGGACAGGGCAAGATCCTGCGCACCAACGGGCCGTTCCTGCAGATGTTTCATGGTCTGGTGACGCGTGACGACATGGAGCGCGGCACGTTGTTTGAGACGGTGCTGCGCGCCGAAGATCGCAAGGGGTTTCAGGATGCCCTGCGGCAGGCGGCAGACAAACAGGGAGACATCACGCCGATCGACAGCCGCCGTGCCGACAACGAGGAACGGCATTTCCGCTTTTACGTCAATGCGGTGATCGAACACACCGAGGAGGCGCCGGAGGAAACCGCGATCATCTATGCGGTCGAGACCACCGAGCAGAAGGCGCTCGAAGCGCAGATGGCGCAGACCCAGAAGATGAACGCCGTGGGCACGTTGGCCGGCGGCATTGCCCATGACTTCAACAATGTGCTGACCGCGATCCTGTTGTCAGCCGACCACCTGCTGATGTCGCTCAGGCCATCGGATTCGAGTTTTGCCGACCTCATCGAGATCAAGCGCAACGCCAATCGCGCAGCCGTGCTGGTGCGCCAGTTGCTGGCGTTCTCGCGCAAGCAGACGATGCGCCCGACGGTGCTGTCGATGACCGACGTGATTGGCGATCTGAGGATGCTGGTCGACCGGTTGACGGGGACAAATGTGAAGCTCGAGCTGGAGTTTGGCCGCGATCTGTGGCCGGTCAAGACCGATCTGGGGCAGTTCGAGCAGGTGCTGATCAACCTCGCCGTCAATGCCCGTGACGCCATGCCCGAGGGTGGCACGATCACGGTCAGAACCCGAAATGTCGAGGCGGATGAGGTCGAGCGGCTCAATCATCGCGGCATGGAAGTGGGCGAATATGTTCTGATCGAGATCTCGGACGAGGGCACCGGCATATCGCCTGAGGTGATGGAAAAGATCTTCGAGCCGTTTTTCACCACCAAGGATGTCGGCAAGGGCACGGGCCTTGGCCTGTCGATGGTTTACGGCATCATCAAGCAGTCGGGTGGCTACATCTATCCCGACTCGGAACTGGGCAAGGGGACTACCTTCCGGATCTACCTGCCGCGGCATGTGGAAGACGAGGCCGAGAAGGCCGCCGCAGCGGCGGAAGCTGCGGCGATCCTGGAGGCTGTCCGCAACGGTGTGGTGGCGGAACCCGTCAAATCGACCAATGGGCCGGAAGATCTGACCGGAGGATCCTCTGTGGTGTTGCTGGTCGAGGATGAGGAAGCGGTGCGGCGTGGCGGCAAGCGGATGCTGGAAGCGCGCGGCTACGAGGTACATGAAGCGGGCACCGGCGTCGAAGCGCTGGAGGTGCTGCAGGAACTCGAAGGCCGGGTCGACATCGTCGTCTCCGACGTGGTGATGCCGGAAATGGACGGGCCGACCCTGCTGACCGAATTGCGCAAGGACTATCCGGACATGAAGTTCATCTTCGTCTCAGGCTATGCCGAGGATGCGTTTGCACGCAACCTGCCGGCGGACGCCAAATTCGGGTTTCTGGCCAAGCCGTTCTCGCTCAAACAATTGGCCACGGCGGTCCGGGAAATGCTGGACGAATAGCCGCGTACGATGATAACGCATTGATAATGCAGTAATTTGTGTGATGATGGAATGTTCATCATCCTGCCGCATTTTCCACTAGAATTCGCCAACTGACATATGCCGAGAGGGGCTAACATGAAAACCAAAATCCTGGCAGCGGCGCTGGCCGCAATCTTTGTGTCCGCCTGCACGACCGATCCTTATACCGGACAGCAGAAGGTATCGAACCTGGCTGGCGGTGCGGCGCTGGGCGCGGCTGCCGGTGCGGGCCTTGGCCTGCTGGCTGGCGGCGACGACCGCAAGAACGCGCTGATTGGCGCTGGTATCGGGGCGCTCGCAGGCGGCGCGATCGGCGGTTACATGGATCAGCAGGAATCCGAATTGCGGGCGCAATTGCAGGGCACCGGCGTATCGGTGACCCGCGTGGGCAACAACATCGTGCTCAACATGCCGTCCAACATCACCTTCGACAGTGACCAGTCGGCGGTCAAGCCGGAGTTCTACCCGACCCTGAACTCGGTGGCGCTGGTGCTGAAGAAATTTAACCGCTCGCTCGTCGACGTTGCCGGTCACACCGATTCGACCGGTTCGGACAGCTACAACCTGACCCTGTCGCAGCAGCGTGCGCAGTCGGTTGCCAGCTACCTGATTTCGCAGGGCAACAATAGCCAGCGGTTCTACACCCAGGGCTTCGGCGAAAGCCGTCCGGTGGCCGACAACAGCACCGAGTTCGGACGTGCGGCCAACCGTCGTGTGGAAATCCAGATCGCGCCGCTGAGCTGATTGAACTGATCTGACTCAAGGGCTGCTCGCGCACCTAAGATGGGGTGGGGCGGCCGGAGTGGTGAGAATGTTTCAGTTTCCGCGCCCCGCAACCCGGAAATCTGCCCTGATTTCGGGATGGGTGTGGAAGGTCGTTTGAGGCGACATTGGACCCAGCAGCTCAGGCTGCCGGGTCTTTTCGTTTGCTGCAGCGCGGCTTGAATGGGGCAATCCCCCGTTCATCGGCCGGCCTGACCGGTCATTTGCTCAAAGCCCGGCGGCGGCGCGCAGTGCGGCATTGATGCGGTCTTGCCAGCCGGGGCCGTCTTCCTGAAAATGCTCGAGTACGGCGCGGTCGAGCCGCAGCGAAACCAGTTCCTTGCCCTCGGGCACGGTTGCGGGTTTGGGGGCGGCTTCGACCGGCTTGGTGGTCGCGGATTTGAAGGCGGCTTCTGCCTTGTCGAATACGCTGCCAGTGCGTCGGGTTGGTTTCATCGACATTGTCCTTGTTGTGGCGACGGGAGAAAATGGGCGGTCATTCTGATCCGGCTGCCAGCGCCACGGCAATGCGGGCGGCGAGGCGGGCATTGTTGAGCACCAGCGCGATGTTGGTCTTGAGGCTCGCGCCGTCGGTCAGGCCGAGGATTTCGCCCAGCAGGAAAGGCGTTACCGCCTTGCCCTCGATGCCTTGAGCCTTGGCCATTTCGAGTGCGGCCTCGATATGGCCGTGCATTACATTGGCGGGAATTTCATCTGTTTCGGGCACCGGGTTGGCAATCAGCATACCGCCATGGCCACCCAGCGCGCGGCGGGTGATCTCGAACCTGGCAATGGCTTCGGTCGTGTCAAGCCTGAGCGGTGCGGCAAGGCCCGAACTGCGCGACCAGAACGCCGGCATCTCGTCCTGGCCATAGGCCACCACCGGCACGCCGCGGGTTTCCAGTGCTTCCAGCGTCTTGGGGATATCGAGAATGGCCTTGGCGCCGGCGCAGACAACGATCACCGGCGTGCGACCCAGTTCTTCGAGATCGGCGGAGATATCAAAGCTCAGCTCGGCGCCGCGGTGGACGCCACCGATGCCGCCTGTGGCAAACAACGAAATGCCGGCCAGTTTTGCCGCCATCATGGTGGCAGCGACAGTGGTGGCGCCAGTGCGACCCTCGGCAATGGCGAAGGCGAAATCGGCGCGTGAGACCTTCATGACGTCGCTGGCCTGGGCGAGCGCGGTGATGGACGCCGTATCGAGGCCCGCATGCAGGGTGCCGTCGATGATGGCGATGGTGGCCGGGACTGCGCCTTCCGCGCGGATTACAGCCTCAACCTCGAGCGCCATGTCGCGGTTGCCAGGCCAGGGCATGCCATGGGTGATGATGGTGGATTCGAGCGCCACCACCGGACGACCGGCAGCCAGCGCGTCGGCCACTTCCTGGGTGGTTTCGATGTCGATCGATCCGGGCATGGGGCAGGCTCCTGAACTCAAGTGTGGATTGGCGTGGGCTTTGGCATGGCGGCGAGGGCCTGGGCAAGCAGGTGCGGCGATAAATCCGGCCGTACCGGCCCGCGCACGGTAGCGGTAAGCCGCGCCAGCGCAATGCCGCGAATGAGATTGTTTTCGCGGGTGCCGCCCGCAAGCAGGCCGTCGACAAAGCCTGAAGCGAGCGCATCGCCGGCGCCGGTGACATCGGCAAGGCTGCCCAACGGTGGCGATGCCAGCAGGGTGACGCCGCTATCGTCAAAGGCCATTACCGGGCCTGCGCCGGCGCTGATCAGGCCGCAACAAAGTCCGAGCGGGGAGAGCAGGTCGGACCAGTTGCGGGGATCTTCCGCAGGGCTTCCGCTCAATGTGGCGGCTTCGGCTGCGTTCATGGCAAGCAACGCCAGATGCGGCAGGCTCCTGTGCCAGCGCACCACCTTGGCTGGCGACACGGCGATGGCTGCGACCGGGATGCCGTGCCCGGCAGCTGTCTTGCTGAGTGCATAAAGTGCGTCTTCGGGCAGATTGGCGTCGGCCAAAAGCAGGTCGGCAGAGGCCAGCCGCTTATGCAGCCGCGCGGTCATCAGCCGGCGCGCAGGCACCTGGTCATAGAGCGCCATGTCGGCGAGTGCGGTGATCAGATTGCCGTCGGGCTCGAGTATCGCCGAATAGCTTGGCGTTGCCCGATCGAGAAAGGTCAGCGGGCAATCCTCGATACCTGCGTCGGCGGCTGCACGCGTCACCTCATCGGCAGCCGCATCGCCACCGCGCGGCGCCACAAGCGTGACCTGGTGGCCGAGCCGCGAAAGGTTGCGCGCTGCGTTGAAAACACCACCGCCGGCCTCGCTCTGCCAGAAGCCGGGATTGGAGGCGCCAGGCCGGTGCGGGGCAGCAAGCCGGCCGGTGCGGTCGATATGGGCGCCTCCGATGGCAAGGATGCGCGCCATGGCCTAACCTTCGCACAATCCGGCGGATAACCGAATCGCGGTCTGGTCGGCGTCGCGGATGCAGGTTGCCGCGTCATCGCGGGCACCAGCGGGCCGTTTACCGAAACAAAAATAGAACACGTAGTGAATTATCATTATATTCCAGTGGGTTGAGTGGGGCTTGCGAAAACGGAACAAAGAGAGTACATATTTGTCAAACGAGCATTGATTGCTTGCTGCGGCACGATAACCTAAAGGTGGATGGAATGGCACAGAACTCTTTGCGACTGGTAGAGGAAAAATCCGTGGACAAAAGCAAGGCGCTCGACGCCGCACTTTCTCAGATCGAACGCTCGTTCGGCAAGGGCTCGATCATGAAGCTCGGCGCCAATGAGGGCGTGGTCGAGATCGAAACGGTTCCGACCGGTTCGCTGGGGCTCGACATTGCGCTGGGCATTGGCGGTTTGCCACGCGGCCGCGTGATCGAGATTTTCGGGCCGGAAAGCTCCGGCAAGACCACGCTGGCGCTGCAGACCATTGCCGAAGCGCAGAAGAAGGGCGGCATTTGCGGCTTTATCGATGCTGAGCACGCGCTCGACCCGGTCTATGCCCGCAAGCTCGGCGTTGACCTCGAAAGCCTGCTGATTTCGCAGCCTGACAATGGCGAGCAGGCGCTCGAAATCACCGATACGCTGGTTCGTTCCGGCGCGCTTGATGTGCTGGTGATCGATTCGGTGGCTGCATTGACGCCGCGCGCCGAAATCGAAGGTGAAATGGGCGACAGCCTGCCAGGCTTGCAGGCGCGACTGATGAGCCAGGCGCTGCGCAAGCTGACCGCCTCGATCTCGCGTTCGAACTGCATGGTAATCTTCATCAACCAGATCCGCATGAAGATCGGCGTGATGTTCGGCTCGCCCGAAACCACCACCGGCGGCAATGCGCTGAAATTCTATGCCTCGGTGCGGCTCGATATCCGCCGCATCGGCTCGGTCAAGGACCGCGATGAAGTGGTCGGCAACCAGACCCGGGTCAAGGTGGTCAAGAACAAGATGGCGCCGCCGTTCAAGCAGGTCGAGTTCGACATCATGTATGGTGAAGGTGTTTCCAAGGTCGGCGAATTGATCGATCTGGGCGTGAAAGCCGGGATTGTCGAGAAATCCGGCGCCTGGTTCTCCTACAACAGCCAGCGGCTGGGGCAGGGGCGCGAGAACTCCAAGCAGTTCCTGCGGGACAATCCGGTGCTGGCCGACGAGATCGAACTGTCGCTTCGCCAGAATGCCGGGCTGATTGCCGAAAAATTTCTGGAAGAAGACCGCAGCGCCGGGGAGAATGACGACGCCGGCTCCGCCGAAATGTAGGCCTTCCGCACATTCCTGGTGCAGGTTTCAAGCCGGTCGTCAGTCTCGAAAGGGACTGGCGGCCGGTTTTCCGTTGATGGTGCCGCCGCTGCCGTCTGGACAGGCAGGGGGGCGGGCGATAAAAGCGGCGGTCCGCACGGTTTTTGTGGTGCGGGCATCCATCCGGCGCGTGGCGCGGCCGGCTTGTCGAACAAAGGGTTGATCATGAGTGGCGTGAACGAAATCCGGTCGTCGTTTCTCGACTATTTCAAGAAGAACGGGCACGAAGTGGTGGCCTCGAGCCCGCTTGTGCCGCGCAATGACCCGACGCTGATGTTCACCAATGCGGGGATGGTGCAGTTCAAGAACGTTTTTACCGGGCTTGAGCAGCGGCCCTATTCGACCGCGGTGACCTCGCAGAAATGCGTCCGCGCCGGCGGCAAGCACAATGACCTCGACAATGTCGGCTATACCGCGCGTCACCACACCTTCTTCGAGATGCTCGGCAATTTCTCCTTTGGCGATTATTTCAAGGACCGAGCCATCGAGCTTGCTTGGAACCTGCTGACCAAGGAGTTCGGCATCGACAAGGAGCGGTTGCTGGTCACCGTCTACCACACCGATGACGACGCCTATGATCTGTGGCGCAAGATTGCGGGGATTCCGGAAAACCGGATCATCCGCATCGCTACCAATGACAATTTCTGGGCGATGGGCGACACCGGTCCTTGCGGGCCGTGTTCCGAGATTTTCTATGACCATGGCGACCATATCTGGGGCGGACCTCCCGGCTCTGCGGACGAGGATGGTGATCGGTTCATCGAGATCTGGAACCTGGTGTTCATGCAGTTCGAGCAGACCGCCGACGAGCGGCTCGACTTGCCGCGGCCGTCGATCGACACCGGCATGGGACTGGAGCGGATTGCAGCACTTTTGCAGGGTAAACACGACAATTATGACATCGACCTGTTCCAACGGCTGATTGCCGCCTCGGTGGAGGCCACCGGGGTCCCAGCCGAGGGCGACACCCGCGCCAGCCATCGGGTGATCGCCGATCACCTGCGTGCCTCAGCCTTCCTGATCGCCGACGGCGTGCTGCCGTCCAAGGAAGGGCGCGGTTATGTGCTCAGGCGGATCATGCGCCGGGCCATGCGACATGCACAATTGTTGGGTGCGCCCGAGCCGCTGATGTGGCGGCTGCTGCCGACGCTGGTGGCTGAGATGGGGCGTGCCTACCCGGAACTGGTGCGTGCCGAGGCGCTGATTTCTGAAACGTTGAAACTCGAGGAAACCAATTTCCGGGTAACGCTGGAGCGCGGCCTGAGCCTGCTCGACGACGCCAGCGCCGGGCTTGGCGAGGGCGACCGGCTGAGTGGCGAAACCGCGTTCAAGCTTTATGACACCTATGGCTTTCCGCTCGATCTGACCCAGGATGCGCTGAGACAGCGTGGCGTCGATGTCGATACCGAAGGGTTTAACGCGGCGATGGAACGGCAGAAGGCTGAAGCACGGGCCCACTGGTCCGGTTCCGGCGATGCATCTACCGAGAACATCTGGTACGAGATCAAGGACAAGGTCGGTGGCACCGAATGTCTGGGTTACGACACAGAGACCGCCGAAGGTGTGATCCTGGCGCTGGTGCGCGACGGGGCGCAGGTCGAGAGTGCCGCAGCGGGTGATGCCGTCGACGTGGTCGTCAACCAGACGCCGTTCTATGGTGAATCCGGCGGCCAGATGGGTGATCAGGGCATCATTTCCGGCGAGGGCTACCGGCTTGAAGTCAACGACACCCAGAAGCGCGGCGAGGGCGTGTTCGTGCACCGGGCGAAAGTTGTCGAAGGCAAGGTCAGCGTGGGCGCCGAGGCGCAGCTTGATGTCGATCACGCGCGCCGTGCCAAGATCCGTGCCAATCATTCGGCCACCCATCTGCTGCATGAAGCGTTGCGCGAAGTGCTCGGCACCCATGTGGCCCAGAAAGGCTCGCTGGTGGCGCCCGAGCGGCTCAGGTTTGACGTTTCCAACCCGAAGCCGATGACGGCTGAAGAGATCCAGCAGGTCGAGGCCATGGCCAACGAGATCATCCTCCAAAACAGCCCGGTAACGACCCGGCTGATGGCCGTTGACGATGCCATCGCTGAAGGCGCGATGGCGCTGTTTGGCGAGAAATATGGCGACGAGGTTCGGGTGGTGTCGATGGGAACGGCGACGCATGGCGCCAAAGCCAACCGGCCCTATTCGGTGGAACTGTGCGGCGGCACTCATGTTGCGGCCACCGGTGAAATCGGTCTGGTCCGTGTGCTTTCCGACAGCGCCGTGAGCAACGGAGTTCGCCGCATTGAGGCGCTCACCGGCGAGGCTGCGCGCAGGCATCTGGCGGAACAGGACGAAAAGCTTAAATCGCTGGCTTTGCTATTGAAAGTGCAGCCGGGCGATGTGGCTTCACGGGTTGAAGCGCTGATGGACGAGCGCAAGAAGCTCGAACGCGAACTGGCCGAGGCGCGCAAGAAACTGGCGCTCGGTGGTGGTACCGCGGGAAGCGATGAGAGCCGTGATATCGGCGACGTCAAATTCCTGGGCAAGGTGGTCAGCGACGTGCAGCCCAAGGATCTCAAGGGCCTGGTTGATGCGGCAAAATCATCGCTGGGCTCCGGCGTGGCGGCGTTTGTCGCGGTCAGCAGTGACGGCAAGGCAAGCGTCGTCGTCGGCGTCACCGAGGATCTGACCTCGCGGCTGTCGGCAGTCGATTTGGTGCGGGTGGCATCCGAAGCGATCGGCGGCAAAGGCGGTGGCGGGCGTCCCGACATGGCTCAGGCCGGCGGTCCGGATGGAGAAAAGGCCAATGCGGCAATCGACGCCGTGGCCGCGGCGATCGGCTGATCCGCTCTGCCGCTCACGCGGTGCAAACAGGCTTCATGATTTTTCGCGCCCGGGGTTCTACCCCGGGCGTTTTTCGTGGCGCTGGCCCGTAATGCCCACGCTTGAGTATGTCCTTATCAGGCGCCGGTGCTGCGGCTCCGCTTGGCTCGGCCGCCAGGTGTTTTTTCGCCTTTCCGGGGTGCGTGTTAAACTGGCGCGCAGACGTGGGAAGAACGGGAGGTTACGATGGCCAAGCAGATTGCTGTTGCCGTGATCCACGGCATTGGCTCTTTCGGCAAACGTCCGGGCGACAGCGCCGCGCTGTCCTTTTCCAAGGATCTGGCGCGCCTGGTGCGGACACGGATCGACAGGGACCACGCCGGCCACTTTGCCTCGCGCGTGGCGTGGCGGGAAATCTTTTATTCCGACATCACCGAGAAGAACCAGAATGCCTATTTCGAACGGGTGAAAAACAAGCTCAATTATGACGGGCTGCGCGAATTCGCGATCAAGAATCTTGGCGATGCTGCGGCCTATCACAACGCGCCGGGTGATCCCAATCACGACATCTACCGCGATATCCATGCGCGCTGTGACACGGTGCTGAAAGAACTGGAAGAAGACACCGAAGCCGGCGCGCCATTGATCGTGCTCGCCCACTCGATGGGCGGGCATGTGTTTGCCGACCACATCTGGGATCGCCAGCATGACCAGCGGCTGACGACGCAGCGGATATCGAGTTGCAACACCATCGCCGCGTTGATGACATTTGGCTGCAACATCCCGCTGTTTACCTTCGCCTATAGTTTTGACCAGATCCTGTGCATCGCCAATCCCGGCACCGACCTGCCGGCGGCGCTGCAACGCCAGCCCTGGTGGCTTAATTTCTATGACAAGGATGATGTGCTGGGCTATCCGCTCGAAAATCTCGGCATCGGCTACAAGAGCCTGGCCGACGCCGGCGGTCTCAAGGATCGGCAGATCAATTCCGGATCCTGGCTGAGTTCGTGGAACCCGCTGTCGCACAGTGGCTATTGGCGCGACGCTGATTTTGTCGATGAAGTTGCCGACATGGTGCAGTCGACGTTGGACAGGGTGTGAATCCCGCTCTCCAATGGTTCTTCAGGCATGAAAGCGCATGTTTGAACCAGTACCTCGAAGCGTCTTTGAAGCCCAGGGGTGGGTCAACTTTGTTTCACGACGTCGGTTTGATTTTTGGTTTTCTGGCGGCGTGCAGCAGCCTCCAGCCCAAGAATGCGGCAATTGCCAGCAGCGCCAGCGCCATCGACAGGTTGCCCAGAACATTGGCGAGGGCTTCGATATTGGAGCCGAACACATAGCCAAGCACGATGTAGATCGTCACCCACAAGGCCTCACCGGCGAGACCCCAGAGGGTAAAGAGCGGCCACGACAGTCGGGTGGCGCCGCTGGCATAATTGACCGGCGGGCCGAGAGGCGTGAACAGCCAGCGCGACAGGAACACGCCGGATCCGCCCCATTTTTGCAGATGTGGCTCGGCTTTCCTCGCCCGGCGGGCGAGCTTGCCGATCATGCCGGGGCGATCGGAAGCCTGTTGCATGACCAGTCGGCCGACAAAATAGCCGGCCTGATCGCCCAACGTGCAACCGGCTACTGCCCAGATGAAGGCGCTTGAGACATCGGCGTCGCCATTGGCCGCCAGCGCACCGAGCGCCAGCAGTGCCAGCGAGGTGGGCATGGGAATGCCGATCTGGCCGATAGCTAGCAACAGCGCAGCTGCGGGGATGCCGTAAAGCGCCAGCGCATCCAGCAGTTGCTCGGTCATGGCTGCCCGGAGGGGACAGGGTCTGGAAGGTCGCTGTTGGGTATGCCGCGGGCCTTGCGGTCGGCCTCTATCGCCTCGATGATTGTCGTGGCCATTTGATCGAGCGGCCGGCCATCTTCGCGGGCGATCCGGATCAGCGGCCGGCGGTCAGGGCCGGTGCGGGGCAGACCGATGGCATCATGCACCAATTCCGGATCGACCCGGTAGGAATTGGCGATATAGCGCACCGTCATCCAGCCTTCGATCGGTTCATCGGTATGGTTTTGCCAATAGACAAAAAAAACGCTGGCGCGAATGATGAAAAACAACGCCAGCGTCAATGTGATCAGAAAAGACAGGGTTAGCCACCGGTTGTGCCGCCACAGCTTTCTGAGCGTGACGACAGGTCCGGTGGCCATCAGTCAGGCCATGGCCTTCTGCAGGTTTTCGTCGATCTTGTCGAGGAAACCTGTGGTCGACAGCCACGGCTGGTCGGGACCGATCAGCAGCGCCAGATCCTTGGTCATGAAGCCCGATTCGACGGTCTGGATGCAGACCAGTTCCAAAGTGTCGGCGAACTTGGCGAGCTCGGCATTGTTGTCGAGCTTGGCGCGGTGCGCGAGACCACGGGTCCAGGCAAAGATCGATGCGATCGAGTTGGTCGAGGTTTCCTCGCCCTTCTGATGCTGGCGGTAATGGCGGGTGACGGTGCCGTGGGCGGCTTCTGCTTCCACGGTCTTGCCATCCGGGGTCATCAGGACAGACGTCATCAGGCCGAGCGAGCCAAAGCCCTGGGCAACGATGTCGGACTGGACGTCGCCGTCGTAGTTCTTGCAGGCCCAGACGTAGCCGCCGGACCATTTCAGGGCGGAGGCGACCATGTCGTCGATCAGGCGGTGTTCGTAAGTGATCTTGGCTTCGGCGTACTTGTCCTTGAATTCGGCTTCGAAGACTTCCTCGAACAGATCCTTGAAACGGCCGTCATAGGCCTTGAGGATGGTGTTCTTGGTCGACAGGTAGCAGGGAACGCCGCGCATCAGCGCATAGTTGAGTGACGCGCGGGCAAAATCGCGGATCGAATCATCAAGGTTGTACATGGCCATGGCAACGCCGGCGGACGGCGCGTCATAGACTTCGTGCTCGATGGTTTCGCCGTCATCACCGACGAACTTGATCGACAACTTGCCCTTGCCGGGGAAGCGGAAATCGGTGGCGCGGTACTGGTCACCGAAAGCGTGACGGCCAACGATGATCGGCTTGGTCCAGCCCGGAACCAGCCGCGGCACGTTCTTCATGATGATCGGCTCGCGGAAGATCACGCCGCCAAGAATGTTGCGGATCGTGCCGTTGGGCGAACGCCACATCTTCTTCAGGCCGAATTCCTCGACGCGGGCTTCATCAGGCGTGATGGTGGCGCATTTGATGCCGACGCCATGCTTCTTGATGGCGTTTGCGGCGTCGATGGTGACCTGATCGTCGGTTTCGTCGCGGTATTCGACCGAGAGGTCGTAATAGTCGATCGTCAGATCGAGGTAGGGCAGGATCAGTTTTTCCTTGATGAACTGCCAGATGATCCGCGTCATCTCATCGCCGTCGAGATCGACGACCGGGTTTGCTACCTTGATCTTTGCCATGCGTTTTGGACCTTTTGAGAAGGGTTGCCGTAAAGAGCGGGTGAATGCCCGTCCAGATGGCGCATCTCTTAACAAAAGCCGTGCGCGCGCACAACACGCCGGTAGCGGTGATCGCCTATACGTGACGAAGGTCGAAACCTGGTAGCGTCTGTCAGCACCGGTAGTTACTGCTGCGGGCTATCTGGACGACTGCTTGGGTTTTGATTTGCCAGGTTTTGGAGGCAATGTGCGGGCATGGGCCAGCGCCCGTTCCAGCCAGTGGGAAAGTGCCGGCTCGCTCTCAAGTTCGGCCGGTGTAACATAGAGATATCCGGCCATCGGTTTCCCGCGCATCACCATCGGCATGGTTCCGGATTCGCAAAGTGCAGCCTGATGCTCTGCCCTGCTCAACCTCACAAGCATCTGTCCGGTGTGGCTGTCGGCGCACATCATGTTGCCGTTCAAGGTAAAGCAGATACCACCAAACATGCGGATTTCGCCAATGCCGGGGGTATCTGCCAGCAGGGCACGGATGCGCGGGGCGAGATTTCCGGTCATGTTTGGGCGCTCCGGCTTCTCAAGTCCGGTGAAGTATGACAGGAAACCGGCACATCAACCACCGGCAAAATCCCATGGCAGGCACCGACAGGCAGCGCGAAAACATCACCGGCGGGCCGGCGATCATACTGATGGAACCGCAACTGGGCGAGAACATCGGCATGGTGGCGCGCGCCATGGCCAATTTCGGGCTCTCCAACTTGCAGAATCGTCAACCCGCGCGATGGCTGGCCCAATGACAAGGCTGTCAGCGCGGCCGCGCATGCCGACCATGTGATCGACGGGGCTGTGGTGTTTGAGACGCTTGAGGCCGCGTTGGCAGACCTGAACTTGGTCTATGCGACGACGGCACGACCACGCGACGGGCACAAGCCGGTGCGGGGGCCGGTGGAGGCGGGCGAGATCTTGCGTGGACGCGAGAATGCAGGCGAAAAGACCGGGATCCTGTTCGGGCGCGAACGCATCGGCCTGCGCAATTGGGAGGTTGGTCTCGCCGACGAGATCGTCACCTTTCCGGTCAACCCAGCCTATGCCTCGCTCAATATCGCCCAAGCGGTGTTGCTGATGTCCTATGAATGGATGAAGTCGGGGCTTTCCAGTCCGCTCGAGACGGCGTTCGACAAGCCCGAAGTGGAGCCGGCACCAAAATCTGATCTGCACGGATTGTTTGCCCAGATCGAGGAAGGGCTTGATGCACGCGGCTATTTCCGCTCCGAGACCAAACGGATGAAGGCGGTCGACAATTTACGCGCGGTGCTGACTAGGCCGGGGTTTTCGACCGACGAAATCAACGTGCTGCGTGGTCTTTTTGCCTCATTTGACAAGTTTAGTCGCTCCGGCCAGCGCAGGGCTGGCGGGGTGGGAGACGACGAATGAGTGACGGTCCGGTTCTGGTGTTTGACAGCGGCATTGGCGGGCTCAGCGTGCTGCGCGAGGCGCGGGTGCTGATGCCGGGGCGGCGATTCGTCTACGTTGCCGACGACGCCGGTTTTCCCTATGGCCGCTGGGAAGAGGCGGCGCTTAACGACCGTATTGTCGCGCTGTTTGCCGATCTGATCGAGCGGCACAAGCCGGCGCTGGCGCTGATTGCCTGCAATACTGCCTCGACCATCGTCATGCCGGCGCTGCGCAAGGCCTATCCGGACCTGCCTTTCGTCGGCACGGTTCCAGCGGTCAAGCCTGCCGCTGAGCGCACCCGCTCAGGCCTTGTCTCGGTGCTGGCAACGCCGGGCACGGTCAAACGACAATACACCCGGGACCTGATCCGCGATTATGCCGACAAGGTTCATGTGCGGCTGGTGGGATCGGAAAACCTCGCCACTCTGGCCGAAACCTACATGCGTAGCGGATTTGTCGATGAAGCAGCGGTGGCAGCGGAAATCGCGCCGTGTTTTGTCAACCATGAAGGCCGCCAGACCGATATTGTGGTGCTGGCCTGCACGCATTTTCCTTTTCTGGTCAACCGCATGCGCAAGATGGCGCCCTGGCCGGTGGACTGGATCGATCCAGCCGAGGCGATCGCACGACGCGCGCTGGCAATTGTTGAGACTTTGCCCGGCGGAGAGGCACTGCCCGATGCCCGCGACAGCGTTGTTTTCACCTCGGGCAATCCGGATTACAGCGCGCGGCGGCTGATGCACGGCTTTGGTTTGAACCAGGACAAGCGATAGGATTTTTTGCCGTGCCCGGACCAACGTCGCCCATTTCTGCGTCCTTGATCATCCGTCAGGCCCAGACGGGCGATGTCCGTGAATTGGTGGAATTGCTCAATCAGGTTATTGACGCTGGTGGTACGACGGCAATCGAGGAGCCGCTGACAGAAGCTGAATTCAAGCACTGGTTCCTGTCGGGACCGGACTGCGTTGGCTGCCACGTTGCGGTGATGCCGGATCTTTCTATTGCCGGCTTTCAAGCGCTGGAGAAATGCAGCCGCTTGCCGGATGGCTGGATAGATGTTGCGACATTCACTCGCAGGCCTCGGGTTCCTGGCGTCGGATCCGCGCTGTTTCCGGTGACGCGCGATTATGCCCGCAATGCAGGGTTCACGATGATCAACGCCACCATCCGCGCCGACAATGCAGGCGGGATGGCCTATTATGCCAAACTCGGATTTATCGATTACAGCGTTGTGACCGGCGTTGCCTTAAGCGATGGAACTCGGGTGAATCGCGTATCCAGGCGTTATGCGTTGCGTTGAATCATCAATACCTCAACCGGTATTCCGAATAATTCTTGAAACCCGCGTTCGCCATCACGGGTGATCGTCAGTATCCGGGTATCCTTGACTGGACGCACCCAGTGACGTCTTAGCGACTGCGCCAGAAGCTGCGCACCAAGCCTGCCACCCAGATGCATGCGTCGCTCGCTCCAGTCCAGGCATGTGCGACACAAAGGTCGGGCGGATCCGGGCTTCGGATCAAGATCAATTCCGAAACCGCAAAAGAACTGTCGACCTTCATCGGTTATCAGGCCAGCGCGGTCTTCGATCACGATTAGGCCGCGCGCAACAAGCGATTCGGTCAGCGCCACGGCGAGGCGGCCGGCCATGTGATCGTAGCAGGTGCGGGCCTGGCGCATCGCCTGATCTTTCGGACCTGTCGGCTGGTGATGCTTCGGGCCGACGGCGGCGAGATCGGACAGGCCTTCAAACGCCACGGCAACGGAGGCCGAAGCGAGCCGGTAGTAGCGATGGCGCCCCTGTTCTTCGACGCTGACAAGCGCACCGTCGATCAGCTTGGCGAGATGACCGCTGGTGGTGGGCGCGCTGACACCGGCGGCACGTGCAAGCTCGCCCGCCGTCAATGCCTTGCCGCTCATCAGCGCCGTCAGGATGTTTGTCCGGGCGACGTCGCCGATCAATGCGGCGACCGCGGAAATGGTGATGGCAGTTGCCTGATTGTTCATGGGCAGAGTTTAACGCAGGCATGCGTCAGCGTCATCTCCAAACGCTTCGGCCGCGGACGAAGTGTCAGGCCGATGATCAAGGCTAGAACGCAGCTCCGGTAAACAGGAGTACGGCCATGAACGGCAAGACAGGTTTTCATATCGGATATGCAATTGGCGGGGCCGATTTGCGGATGACGCGGTTGACCGCCAGAGCTTGCCGCGCAGCGGGATCGGCCTGGTGCGCGGTGGCCAACTGGTTTGAACGGCGACGCCAGCGCCGTCATCTGGGTGAACTTGAAGAGCACATGCTGCGCGACATTGGCGTCACCCGCGCGCAAGCCCGAGAGCAGGCACGGCGCTGGCTGCGCTGATGGCAGCTGGTTTCCCCGATGTTCCACTGGCAGGGGGCGGGTGGCACCGAATTTCTGTGAATTTTCCAGATCACTGCGGGCGCAGCTGCGAATATCTGGTAGGGGATGCGGTGGCCGATTGTTTCGGGAATCGGTTTGTCGTGCGTGGAAATTTACGGGGTAAAGCAAAGGTGCAGGTCGGAATTGACATGGGGACCCTGAGCGGCGGACAGCCGGCCAGGCTCGATATCGAGGAGTTGCTGGCGACCCGTCTTCTGGTGCAGGGCAATTCCGGTTCCGGCAAGTCACATCTGCTTCGACGGCTCCTGGAGCAGTCTGCGCAATGGGTACAGCAGGTGATCATCGATCCCGAGGGCGATTTCGTCACCCTGTCGGAAAAATACGGACATCTGGTGGTCGATGGCGAGCGCAGCGAGGCGGAACTCGTAGGTATCGCCAGCCGCATCAGGCGGCACCGGGTCTCCTGCGTGCTGTCGCTCGACGAGCTAGAAGTAGAGCAGCAGATGCGCGCCGCCGCGGTGTTTCTCAATGCCATGTTCGATGCTGACCATGAATTCTGGTATCCGGTGCTGGTGGTGGTCGACGAGGCGCAGATGTTTGCACCCGCAGTCGGCGGGGACGTTTCCGAAGACGCGCGAAAAATGTCGCTCGGCGCCATGACCAATCTGATGTGCCGCGGCCGCAAGCGTGGTCTGGCTGGCGTTATCGCCACGCAGCGACTGGCGAAACTCGCCAAGAACGTGGCGGCGGAAGCCTCGAATTTCCTGATGGGCCGTACCTTTCTCGACATCGACATGGCGCGGGCCGCCGATCTGTTGGGCATGGACCGGCGTCAGGCCGAAATGTTCCGGGATCTCCAGCGTGGCAATTTCGTCGGTCTCGGGCCCGCGCTGTCACGGCGGCCGTTGCCGATCTCAATCGGCGAGGTGGAAACCCAAGCTCGCTCATCGAGCCCTAAGCTGATGCCGATGCCGGAAGTGGTCGAAGATGTCGAAGATCTGATCTTCACCCCCGACCTGGAGGAACTTACCCAAGTGGGCCCCCGGCGCACGCGTCCGACGCCGCGACCGACAACTGATATTCTGGCTGAACTGTCACGCGCCACGCCGCTCACCGATGCGCCGCTGGCCAAACCCGCCAATGCGCCGGAAGCGCCGGCGATGGCAGAAGAGGAGCGCGCAGAGCGGCTCGCCAATGTGCTCGGTGAGATTCTTGCTGATCCACAATCGGGCTACCGCACCGATGCAGCGCTCTATCAGGATTTCCTGGTACGGGCGCGGATGGCACGGGTCGCCGGGCCGCCGATGCCGCTGGGTGAATTCCGCCGCCGGGTTGCCATCTCCCGCTCCGGTGTGGACGCCGAGACTGCGGCGACCGAGGCCTGGGCCACGGCGCTGTCGCTCTCGGGCAATGTCTCTGAGGATCTGCAGGGCGTGTTCCTGATGCTCGCCAATGCCGCGATCAAGGGGGAGGCCTGCCCGTCGGACGCGCGCATTGCCCGCGCTTACGGAACCCACTCGGCACGGCGGGCGCGACGGCTCCTGGGCTATTTTGAAGAGCAGGGGCTGCTCATTGTTCATGCGGATTTTTCCGGCAAACGCATCGTCGGCATTCCCGACCTGCAAGCCGAAACCGCACCGGGGGCTGCCGATGCACCCGAACCCGCAGAAGGCGCGGAGGCGGCGGAGTGAGTTCTGTAGGCTTGCATCTGTGTTGCAGGGCTATCGCCAGCGTTGACAGCCTGCGCCGGATGGCCTAGAGACCCGGCAGCGCGGGAGAGTTTTTTTCCGCGTTTTCTTACGTGTCCCGTGGATGGTTTGTCACAAAGCGTGCGTGAACCATCCTGTCAGGTCTTCAATATGGGGGCCAGAGGAGGGCGCGTTTCCTTCAGCCAGTTTGAGTGCAAACTGGTGCAACCGTTTGAAAGGAAATGCGATGAGCAAGCGCGAATCGTCAAAATACAAACTAGATCGCCGTATGGGCGAGAACATCTGGGGTCGTCCGAAGTCCCCGGTCAACCGTCGCGAATATGGCCCCGGCCAGCACGGTCAGCGCCGCAAGAGCAAGCTTTCCGACTTCGGCGTGCAGCTGCGCGCCAAGCAGAAGCTGAAGGGCTACTACGGCGACGTTTCGGAAAAGCAGTTCCGCAAGATTTACGACGAAGCCAACCGGATGAAGGGCGATACGCCTGAAAACCTGATCGGCCTGCTGGAGCAGCGTCTCGACGCCGTCGTCTACCGCGCCAAGTTCGTGCCGACGATTTTTGCCGCACGCCAGTTCGTCAACCACGGCCACATCACGGTCAACGGTACCCGGGTCAACATCGGTTCCTACCGTTGCAAGCCGGGCGATGTCATTGCGGTCAAGGAAAAGTCCAAGCAGCTCGCCATCGTGCTCGAATCGGCACAGCTGGCCGAGCGCGACGTGCCGGAATACATTGAAGTCGATCATCACAAGATGTCGGCCACCTTTGTCCGCGTACCGACGCTGGCCGACGTTCCTTACGCCGTAGTGATGGAACCGAACCTGGTCGTCGAATTCTATTCACGCTGATCCCTGTTTCAGGATCACGTCAGATCGAGGCCGCCTTTCGGGGCGGCCTTTTTGTATCTGCGCCAATCATCGCTGTTGATGCGCCGGGAGACAGGGCATGACCGACTTGCAAGAGGTTCTCGACGAGATAGCCCAGGAGATGGCCTGTTCGGCGGACCGGGGGACGGTGGCCCAATATATTCCAGAACTCGCCAAGGTTGACCCCGAGCAATTCGGCATCGCCGTAGCACTGCCTGACGGACGCGTGCTGTCTGCAGGTGACGCAGGTACCGGGTTCTCCATTCAGAGCGTGTCGAAAGTGTTCACGCTGGCGCTGGCGCTGGGCAAACTCGGCGACGCGGTCTGGAGCAGTGTCGGGCGCGAGCCGTCTGGCAATCCGTTCAATTCGATCGTGCAACTCGAGCAGGAAAAAGGCCGGCCGCGCAATCCCTTCATCAATGCCGGCGCCATTGCGGTGGTCGATCTGATCATGGCCGGCCATGAGCCGAAAGAAGCGATCGGCGAGATCATCCAGTTCATCCGCCATCTGGCTGATGATGATTCGATCCTGATTGACGAGCATGTGGCGCGCTCGGAGACGGCGCATGGTGACCGCAACGCGTCGCTGGCACATTTCATGCGCGCCTTCGGCAATATCGATCATCCGGTTGATCATGTTCTGGGCGTCTATTTCCATCAATGCGCCATCGTCATGAATTGCCAGCAACTGGCGCGCGCGGGCCTGTTTCTGGCAAATCAGGGCCGTGATCCGGTGACGGGCGCGCAAGTTGTCTCGCCGCAGCGGGCGCGACGAATCAATGCCATCATGCTGATGTGCGGGCATTACGACGGATCGGGCGAATTCGCCTTTCGCGTCGGCCTGCCCGGCAAGAGCGGCGTCGGTGGTGGCATCCTGGCGATCGCCCCGGGAAAGGCCTCGATCGCCGCCTGGTCGCCCGGCCTTGATCATGTCGGCAATTCCAAACTTGGCAGTGCAGCGCTTGAACAACTGGCCAAGCGGATGGGCTGGTCAGTATTCGGGGCTTGACGGGGCCACGCAAAGCCATCATCCCCACCATATGAGCGACATGACCATGAATGCCGAGGCCCCTGAGGCCATAGCTGATCTCGCGGCAGCCCCTGCAGAGGGGCTGGGGACGGGTGGACCGTCAATGTTTGCCGGCGCGCCGTCGAGCGTGTCGCACAACAAGCTGCGCAAGCGGCTGATCCGCAATGTCCGGCAGGCGATCGAGGATTTTGCCATGGTGGCCCCGCCGCCGGAAGCTGGTGCTGACAATCCGCGCTGGCTGGTGGCGCTGTCGGGCGGCAAGGATTCCTACGGGCTGTTGGCGCTGCTGATGGATCTGAAGTGGCGTGGCATGCTGCCGGTCGACCTGATTGCCTGCAATCTTGATCAGGGGCAGCCTAACTTTCCCAAGCACATCCTGCCCGATTATCTCACCACCCATGGGGTGCCGCACCGGATCGAGTACCGCGACACCTATTCGGTGGTGACGGATAAGATCAAGACGGGGGCGACCTATTGCTCGCTGTGCTCGCGGTTGCGGCGCGGTCATCTCTACCGGATTGCCCGCGAGGAGGGCTGTGAGGCGCTGGTGCTGGGTCATCACCGCGACGATATTCTGGAGACATTCTTTCTCAACTTCTTCCATGGCGGACGGTTGGCTGCGATGCCACCGAAGCTGATCAATGACGAGGGCGACGTGATGGTGCTCAGGCCGCTGGCCTATTGCGCCGAAGAGGATCTGACGCGGTTTTCAGAAGCGATGAAGTTTCCGATTATCCCCTGTGATCTGTGCGGATCGCAGGACGGGCTGCAGCGCAACGCCATGAAGGAGATGATCTCCGAGATCGAAAGGCGGATGCCGGGGCGCAAGGATTCAATGATCCGGGCGCTCGCCAATACCCGGCCCTCGCATTTGCTCGACCGCTCGCTGTTTGATTTTGCGGCGCTGGCGTTGGATCCCAAAAAGACCCCGAAATAGCGAAATTAGCCTCTGCCGATCTGGATGGACTGGTGCTGATGCTGGTCAGTGTGGCGGCATGCGAAATCATGCAGTGGGTGAGCAATCTCGCTAGAGGCAATCGGGCAGAAGAAATAGCCAGACCGCAGCAATGCGCTGCGCCAGGCCACTTTGTGCGGCGAGGGCGCATTAAGCGGCCTGAGCTGGTCCGGTTTCCGGTTTGGAACTAGTTCTGTTCTCCGACGCCGAACAGCCGACCCTTTTCGGCGATTACAACCATCAGCAAAGATATTGCCGAGACCAGCACATAGCCCACTGCCAGCGGCAGCACGCTGCCATCATAGGCTTGGCCAATCAGCGCGCCGACCACGCCGCCGCCGACGGTTTGAGCGAAGCCGAGGATCGAGGATGCGGTGCCGGCAATCGCGCCGAGCGGCTCCATGGCGATCGAATTGAAGTTGGAACCGACAAAACCGAACAGCGGCATCATCAGCATGGAAATTCCGAAGAACAGCCAGAATGGAATCGGACCCCATGCTGCCAGACCGGCCAGCACGATGGCCAGAGCAAAATAGCCGCAGAGCGCACCGTGCGACAGCCGCCTCTGGCCGAACCGGCCAACCAGTTTGGCATTGACAAAAGAAGAGCCGGCCATGACGACGGCGACGGCGGCAAAGGCTATCGGGAAGTAGGCGCCCAGGCCGTAGAGGTCGACATAGATCGGCTGGGCGACGTTGAGAAAGCCGAACAGAGACCCGAAATAGAAGGCGGTTGCCAGCGTGTAAAACAGCGAAACGCGGTTGGTCAGCACTGTGGTAAATGCCTGCACCACGCTCTTCAACGTCAACGGCCGGCGATTTTCGTCGCTCAGCGTCTCGGGCAGGCGCAGCATCGACCATCCGCAGATCAACAGCGAAACTACTGCCATGAACACGAAGATCAAGTGCCAATCGCCGCCAAGAATGATCACCTGGCCGATCATCGGCGCGAACACCGGTACGACCATGAAGACCATCATCACCATCGACATGGTGGAAGCCATGGCGCGGCCGGAATGGGTGTCGCGAACCACCGAAATTGCGATGACTCGGGTGGCGGCGGCGCCGATTCCCTGTAGCAGCCGCGCCAGCAGCAGGAACTCGAAGTTGGGCGCCATCGCCCCGGCAATGGCGCAGACGGCATAAAGCCCAATACCGATAAACAATGGCATGCGACGGCCATACCGATCTGAAATCGGACCAAAGAACAATTGTGCGCCGCCAAATCCGATGATGTAGGATAGCAGCACGAACTGTATCCGATTGGCGTCTTCGACGCCCAATCCCGAAGCGATGTTGGGGAATGCCGGCAACATAATATCGATCGCCAGCGCATTGAGCGCCATCAGCGAAGCGATGATGGCGATGAATTGCACACGGCCGATGCCGCCAATGGTTGTGGACTGGGCCGCTGTGGGCGCCGCTTTTCCGTGCATCGACATATCCATCCTTTGGGAACAGCTTGCGCAAGCGCTGCTGTTCGTTACGGCAGGTAACCCCGATACACTTAATTTCTGGAACGTGATGCCTGGTCCGGGGTGTATGAGGGATCAGGGGGCTGGGCCAACTGGCCAAAAGCCGAAGCCACTCATAACCGCACTATGCTGATCCGGCAAGCCGCTGAAATTGCGTTATTGGCGGTGAACGATTCTATCGCGGGCGGAGCACGGCGATCTCGCCGTGGCCGGTTTTGATACCGACGCGGATCGGGGTGCTGCGGGACTGATGCTGTTCGAACCGGATCGGTTCGCGCCTGGCTTTGCACTGCAGCAAATGCCTGCAGGTTCGGCATTGCGACCCGAATCCAGGCAAATAACCGGCTACTGGAGCTTTTCGTCGCGGGCGGCGCGAACCGGATCGATCACCCGCCAGCCGAAATTGAGAAACGGCAGGGCGGCGCGGGCCAGTTCGAGCAGGTCGTTGAGCAGTGCGGTGCCGCAGAGACGGTCTTCAGCGAAACGATGTGACAAGGTCAGATGTCTCAGGCGAAGCAACTGCAGCAGGGCCGGGTCGGTGATGTGTTCGAAACCGCGCGGCGTTCGCTTGAGACTGTTTTGATTGTCGAATTCATAGCCGAGATCGGTCAGCGGTTTTATGGCCGCGTCAAACTGATCCTTGCGGGCGACGATTGCTTCGCGGAAAGCCCGCAACTCGTCCGATTCCATATTGTAGAACCCGGCAGACAGGAAGCATTCGTCCGGCGAGACATGGAAATAGAGCAGTCCCTGATCTTTCTTGGTGCCGGAGCGGGTGATCACCGCGCTGACATGGGTGTTGTAGGGATGCTTCTCCTTGGTGAAGCGGACATCGCGGTTGATGCGAAAGGTCGAGGTTTTGCGGGAACAGGTGAGCGGAATTTCCTCTGCCGCTAGTCGGGCGGCGAGGTCATCGATCAGGCGACCGCGCGGTTCGTTGAGATGTTGTTCAAACAGGTCTCGATTTTCGTGAAACCAGGCGCGGTCCTGATGGAACCCGAGCGCCTTCAGGAACGGCAGCGCCTTGTCGCCGAAACCATTGTAAGGCGCGTCGCTCATTGGGCCGGATCGGCCGTATCGGTGTAGCCGGGCAGAGCGTCGTCAATCACATAACGCAGGATCGAGACAACCTGGTCTGGTGTCCTGGCCACGGCCAGCGCTGCGGCATCGACTTCCTTGAGCGCGTGGGCGTGCTCGTCCTGATGAAGGATGATCAGCGGCTTGCCAAGGGCGGCTGCGTAGCCGGCGTCGAAGGCGGCGTTCCACTGCTTGTATTTCTCGCCGAAACGGACAACCACGATATCGGCCTTGCCGATTAGTGTGCGGGTGCGAATGGCATTGATTTGCGCGCCCTTGTGGTCATGCCAGAACTTGTCGGGTTCTTCGCCTAGGATTGCGACACCGACATCGTCGGACGCTTCGTGGTGGGTGACCGGGGCGCTGAAGCTGGCCGGCAATCCGGCTTCAGTTGCGCCAGCCATGATCTGCTCGCGCCAGTCGCTGTGGATTTCTCCTGAGAGATAGATGTTCCAGGTCATGATTGTCTCCGTTTCGCAGTCGGCACGCTCACGTGCTTGCCAAAGCTACAGGATTTTTCGCATTTGAAATGAAAAGAGGCGGAAAATCCGCCTCTTGAAACTCAATGACTTGTCGATGCCTTGGCAAGATACCTCAGGCAGCCTTGACCGGCACACCCTTTTCGGTGAGGTGCTGCTGCAACTCGCTCGATTGGAACATCTCACGAATGATGTCGCAACCGCCGACAAACTCGCCCTTGACGTAGAGCTGCGGGATGGTCGGCCAATTGGAATATTCCTTGATGCCGTTGCGCAGAGCGTCGTCGGCCAGCACGTTGACGCCCTTGTAGGCAACGCCGAGATAGTCGAGGATCTGCACCACCTGGCCTGAAAAGCCGCACTGCGGAAATTGCGGGGTGCCCTTCATGAACACCACCACGTCATTGGTCTTGACTTCGTTGTCGATGAATTCATTGATGCCGGACATTGTCGGATCCTTTCGCGGAGAGCGCCAGAAGGCTTCGTTACCTCTCAAATAATGCACAGCGGATGACAAGACAAGCTGGCGCTCACTATAAGTGAAGACATGATGACGCGGCGCACCGGTTTTCTCGCAATTGTGATCGTCGCCGGTGCCTGTATGGCCGCGGCGATCTGGCTTGGTGCCGTGAGGAACAAGGCCATCCCCGGGGCTATATCCGGGGCAGGCGGCGACGCACCGCAGGAGGCGATAATGGAGCATCCGGATCGGCCTGGCCTTTGCCAGGAGATCGTGTTCGAGGGCGCGGGGGCGATTGTCTGCAGTGTCGACCCCGCCAGACAAGAGATTGTGCTCAGCTATCGCGACGAGGACGGCAAGCCCTACGGCTCGGTTGCACGGGCGGCGCAGCAACTGGCGGCAAAAGGCGGGCTGGTGCTGGCGATGAATGCCGGCATGTACCATTCAGACTTGACGCCGGTGGGACTTTACGTGGAAGACGGTATCGAAATAGCGCCGCTGGAGACCGGCGACGATTTCGGCAATTTCTACCTCAAGCCCAACGGCGTGTTCTTCATCGGCGATGACGGGCGTGCCGGAATTCTGGAAACCGAAGCCTACAATGCGGCGGGGCTGAAGCCTGCGTTTGCCACCCAGTCGGGCCCGATGTTGCTGATCAAGGGGGCGGTGCATCCACGGTTTCTGCCCGATGGCACCACGCGCTATATTCGCAACGGTGTGGGTGTCCGCGCTGATGGCACGGTGGTGCTGGTCATTACCCGCGATCCGCTAAGCCTTGGCTCGTTCGCGCGGTTGTTTGCCGATGCGGCGAATTGTCCTGACGCGCTGTTCTTTGATGGTGGTGTGTCGAGCCTTGCCTGGGGCAGCCAGATGGAGATCGATTCGGGCGATCCGGCGGGTCCGGTGTTGGATGTGTTTGAAAAACCACGCGATTGAATTTCAATCCCTGCCGGGCAAATGCCTTGTTTTTCCTGGATGCGGGCGGCGCCACAGTGCCGCCCGCTTCTGTCTATCAGGAATGCGGGTACTATCCCGGATGTCTCAGTGCGAGACAGGACGTCCATCCTGGGGATTTGTTTGAAGCCAGGCATGAATGCTGGTGATCTCGGACGCGTCGAAATTCGAAAAATCGGAGCGGGCGACTTCGCTCATGAGGCCTAATTCGCGGCTGCCGAGGCCAATGCCTGTGCGCAGCAGCTGCGTGAAGTCGGCAAGCGAATAGGCCTGGCTGACGACGGCCAGCGGCGGCACCACCTTGCCTTCAACTTCTGCCTCTGTCTGCAAATGGTGGCAATGGCTGCAGGTATTTGCGACCAGGTATCGGCCAGTGTCGGCGGGGCGGTGGGCCAGTTCAGGTAAATTTGCAGGCGTGTGGTCGGCCTCGAACGGTAGATGGTCGAGCGCCAGGGCGATGCGGCCGAGCGGGCCGAAGCTGGAGGCCGCGGGCTGGGCATCGGGTGCCTGGGGCAGGGTGCGCAACCAGGTAATGATGTTGGCAACATCGTCGTCGGCAAGATGCGCGAATGTCGAAGATGGCATTACCAGTGCGGCTGTGCCGTCCTTCTTGACGCCATGGCGGATCAGCCGTTCGAGTTCGCCATCGGAATAGGTCGGTGCAATGCGCGAGATGTTGGGCGCAACAAGCGTGCCGACCAGCGGCGCCGTAAACAGCACATTGCCGGCGCTGCGATGACAACCGACGCACATGAAGCTTCGGCCACGGCGGCTGGCCTCTTCGATCGGCAGGCCGGAATCGGCATGGAAATCGGTAACGGCGATATCATAGGTTTTGCCGAGCCGGTATTCGGACCCGACAAATACCGCCACGGCGCCGAACACGACAATGGAAAGAGTAATCACAGCAATCTTGCGGAAAAGCTTTTTCATCGGAATTCGCCTGAATGGGAGGGGCAGGGTCGGTTCGTCCAATCCCGCATCGGTGGCGAGCCAATAGCAGCGGTTGCATTTCTGCTTCAAACACCATTCTTGCCAGCCGGTTCGGCAAAATTGCATAATGGATAGATGAGCGACTGGAACGACATTCGGTATGTGCTGGAGGTGTGGCGGACGGGATCGACAATGGCCGCCTCGCGAAAGCTCGGTGTAAGCCAAAGCACGGTGATGCGGCGGATCGCGGCGCTGGAGACGGAGCTGGCGATCGAGCTATTCGACAAACGCCGCACCGGCTATGCCGCGACCGGGGCGCTGACGGCGCTGTTACCGCGGATGGAGGCCACGGAGGCTGCCCATCTCGCGTTCGAGCATGACGCCGAGGCGATCGGCCGGGATGTTTCCGGTACCGTCACGCTGACAGCGGCGGAGTTGGTCTGCTCGGTTTTTCTCAACAGGGCGATCGCCGAACTGCGGCGCACGCATCCGGCGATCCGTATCGAGTTGCTGGCCTCCGGGCAGATGCTCGATCTGGCCGCGGGCGAAGCGGATATCGCCATTCGCGCAGGCCCGCGGCCGGCGGGCAACGGGCTGTTCGGCAGAAGCCTGGCAGAGGAAACCTGGGGCTTTTATTGCAGCAGCTTCTATGCCCGCGAGCACGGTGTGCCAGGCTCGGTCGCCGATCTTGCTGACCACGCGTTGCTGGCGCCGAAGGAGAAGAGCTTTCCGGCGCCGATCGCCGACTGGTTCCGCCAGCATGTGCCCGACCGCGCCATCGTGGCCCGTCACAGCGGATTGACGCCTGTCTATTACGGAGTCAAGTCCGGCGTAGGGGTGTCGGTGCTGTCGGATTTCCTTGCAGCGGGCGACACCGACCTCGTCTGTTGCTTCGTGCCGCCGGAGTTCAGCCGCACGGAAATCTGGCTGCTGACCCATGAGCGGCATCGCCAGACTGCGCGGATCCGCGTGGTGATGCGGTTTCTCGGCGCCTATTTTGACAGATTGCGGTCGCTGGCGATTGCTGAAAGTGCGGGGCCTGGTGCTGGTGGCGAAAGTGCGGTTGTCGATGTAGCGAAACTGCCGCCGGATTCCACCCGCGCGGATCCAGAAATCAATGGCGGCACGGGCCGTGATACCCAAACTTGGCGCGAATGAACGACTGCTGGGAGCCCGGTTCAAGCGTTCTTTCCGGGCACAAAAGTCGATTCATTCAATGCGTTAGAGAAGTCTCTTAGCGTGATTTGCGCGCAGTCGACTTGCGCCGCGTGGTGCGTCTTTTGGTGCGGGTACGGGCCGGTTTCTTGCCGGTGAGCGCTTCGATCATCACTTTCTCGAGGGTTGAGGTGGTGGTCGAGCGCCTGCGCCGCGTGGTGGTCTTGCGGCTTCTGGTCTTGCGACGGGTCGTTTTGCGGCGACGCTTGCGGGTAACGGCACCCTTGGCCATTCCGTCAACCACGCCTTCGATGACGTCGCCGATCAGGTCCTCGAAAAACCCCGGCATGTTTTCAGGCCCGGATCAAAGGGACGGCGAGCCTGATCAATCGGGCACGCTGGTCTGCAGCGCCAGAGCGTGCAGCACGCCGCCCATGTTGCCCTGCAGCGCCTGATAGACCATCTGGTGCTGTATCACCCGGCTTTTGCCGCGAAAGCTCTCGGACACCACTTCGGCGGCATAATGGTCGCCATCGCCGGCGAGATCGCGAATGGTGACCTGCGCGTCTGGAATTCCGGCCTTGATGAGTTTTTCGATGTCACCAGCATTCATTGCCATTGGGAGGCTCCTGATTGGGCTATTCGGCTGCCATTGCGACGGGGGCATCCATGAATGCAGGGAACCATGATTCATGGGTGGTGCGCAATGCGGATACCGGGATGGAAATAAGTTCATCGATTTTCAGGCTGGCGCCTGAAACCGTGCCGAGTTTGCGGAAGGGGACGCCGGCGCCCTCGGCGCTGGCCATCACGTAGCCTGCCATATCGGCGGGCACGGTAATCACATAGCGTGCCTGGTCCTCGCCAAACAGCAGTGCATGGGAAGGACCCTGGCTGCCTGAAAGATCGATGTCCATGCCGAGGTCGGAGGCCATCGCCATTTCCGCCAACGCCAGGGCCAGGCCGCCCGAGGAAATATCGTGGCAGGAACTGATCAGCGAGTTGCGAATTGCCGAGCGGACGAAGTCGCCGTTGCGGCGTTCTTCCATCAGGTCGACCGGCGGCGGTGCGCCCTCGGCGCGTCCAAGGCAGTCGCGCATCCAGGCGGTCTGGCCGAGATGGCTGCCATCACTGCCGATCAGGATCACGGCATCGCCGGAGGTTGCGCCGCCGATCCGCGCCATGTTGGCCCAGTCGGGGATCAGCCCGACGCCGCCGATGGTCGGTGTCGGCAAAATTCCCTCGCCATTGGTTTCGTTGTAGAGCGAGACATTGCCCGAGACGATGGGGAAATCGAGCGCCAAACAGGCCTCGCCGATGCCCTGTATCGCCATTACCAGTTGCCCCATGATTTCGGGGCGCTCGGGATTGCCAAAATTGAGGTTGTCGGTGGAAGCCAGCGGCTCGGCGCCGGTGGCGGTCAGATTGCGCCAGCATTCGGCAACGGCCTGCTTGCCACCCTCGAAAGGATCAGCCTCGACATAGCGCGGCGTGACGTCGGATGAAAATGCCAGCGCCTTGGTGTCGTGGCCTTCAACCCGGACCACGCCAGCATCACCACCAGGAATCTGCAGGGAATTGCCCTGAATCAGCGTGTCGTATTGCTCCCAGACCCAGCGGCGGGAGGAATTGTTGGGCGAGCCGAGCAGATCAAGCAGGGCTTGGCCATAATCCTCAGGCTCCTCGACATCGGTTGCGGCGAGCGGCGACAGGCTTCCGATCTCACGCCATTCCCGGTCATATTCGGGGGCTTCGTCGCCGAGTTCCTTGATTGGCAGATTGGCGACTTCCTCGCCCTGATGCAGAATTCTGAACCGCAGATCGTCGGTGGTGTGGCCGACAATGGCGAAGTCGAGGCCCCATTTGACAAAGATCGCCTTGGCTTCAGCTTCCTTCTCGGGTTCCAGTACCATGAGCATCCGCTCCTGGCTTTCCGACAGCATCATTTCATAGGCGCTCATGTTTTCTTCGCGCACCGGCACCTTGTCGAGGTCAAGTTCGACGCCGAGGCCTCCCTTGGCGCCCATTTCGACCGCTGAGCAGGTGAGGCCGGCAGCACCCATGTCCTGAATGGCAATGACGGCGCCGGTTTGCATCAGCTCAAGACAGGCCTCGAGCAGGCATTTTTCGGTGAACGGGTCGCCGACCTGGACGGTAGGACGCTTTTCCTCGATCGATTCGTCAAACTCGGCCGAGGCCATGGTGGCGCCGCCGACGCCGTCGCGGCCGGTCTTGGCGCCGAGATAGACCACCGGCAGGCCGACGCCCTTGGCTTCGGAGAGGAAGATCGCGTCGGTCTTGGCAATACCGGCGGCAAAGGCGTTGACCAGGCAATTGCCGTTGTAGCGGGCATCGAATTCGACTTCGCCGCCGACAGTGGGTACGCCGAAGGAATTGCCATAGCCGCCGACGCCGGCAACGACGCCGGAAACCAGATGACGGGTCTTGGCGTGCTCAGGGTCGCCAAACCGGAGTGCGTTCATGGCTGCGATCGGGCGCGCGCCCATGGTGAAGACATCACGCAGGATACCGCCAACGCCGGTGGCTGCCCCCTGGTAGGGCTCGATGTAGGAGGGGTGGTTGTGGCTCTCCATCTTGAAGACCACGCAGTCGCCATCGCCGATATCAACCACGCCGGCGTTCTCACCGGGGCCCTGCAGCACGCGCGGACCGGTGGTCGGCAGCGTCTTGAGCCACTTCTTCGATGATTTGTAGGAGCAGTGCTCGTTCCACATCGCTGAGAAGATGCCGAGTTCGGTGAATGTCGGTTCGCGGCCGATCAGATCCAGTATCCGCTGATATTCATCGGGCTTGAGCCCGTGGGCGGCGATCAATTCGTCGGTAATGGGGATCGTGTTGGGGATGGTCATGGTGGGGACTGCCCTTCTGGTCCTGCGCGTATCGCCCGCATATAGCGCACTGACGCCCACGATGGCAGCTTGAATTTCAACAGAATGCCGATTAATGCCGCAATTCTGTGGATCGAGCAGCCGCTGCGCTAGCAGCCGACTGCGCCTGAGGCCCAACGCGAGATGTCGCCATTGATGCGGCTGGCGAGCGGTGTGGTCGAGAGCGGGCCATAAAACTGGGCATTGCTGGCAGGGGCGACGATAACGGCTTTGGGCAGGGATTGCGGCTTGCCGCGCGGAATCACCAGCAGCCGCGGCGTGCTGGTGGTGTCGAGTTCCGGGATGATGCCGTAATCGGCAAAATCACTGTCTTTGAGCCAACAGGCATGGGCTTGCGTGTTGATCCGCTGCAATGTCGACACGGACGCTGCGTGGCCATCGAGGCCGGCACCCGGGCCGGGTGAGGGGCTGCATGCCGAGACAGCAAGGCCTGAAGCCAGAACAAGCATCGAACAGATTGGTTTCATCAAGGTCTCCGAGCGCTGGCAGCCGCGATATTCAGGCTTGGTGATGCAATAGCACGATTCCTGTTTCAGCGAGGGCTTTACGCAGGCACTGCGAGTTGCGCAGAGAGCGGACGTTGTGGCGGGTATCCCTTGCTGTTATGAGATCAGCCGCCTTGATTGCATCAATAGGTGAGTGAGCGGTTTGACGAATGTGGATCATGTTCGGGTGTGTGTCATCGGCGCCGGTCCTGCCGGGCTTGCGACGATCAAAAACCTTGCCGAGGCAGGTATCGACGACATTCTTTGCCACGAGGCCCAGGATTCGACCGGCGGCATCTGGGCTTATTCCGACGACGCGGAACGTCCGAGCGTTTATCAAACGGCGCATACGATCACGTCGAAGCGGCTATCGCAATTTCCCGACTTTCCAATGCCGGACGACTATCCGGATTACCCGTCCAACCGGCAGATCCTTGCCTATATGCGCGCCTATGAGACGCATTTCGGGTTAACACGCTACATCCGCTTCAAGTCCAAGGTCGCCGATGTCGCTGCCCGCAAAGGCGGCGGGTGGACGATTTCCTATGAAGATTCCTCGGGAAAGCATGCGCATACTGCCGATTATCTAATCGTCAGTTCCGGCCACCACCGGGAGCCATCATGGCCTGAACTGCCGGGGGATTTTTCAGGCGCGCAGTTGCATTCGGCGCACTACAAGAATTCGGAGAGCTTTGCCGGAAAACGGGTGCTTGTGGTCGGTGGTGGCAATTCGGCCTGTGATATTGCAGGCGAGATCTCGCGTGTTGCTGATCATGTCAGTTTGAGCATCCGAAGCCCGCAAGTCATTTTTCCGAAGATTGTCGGCGGTCGGCCGGTGGATGTGCAATTGGCCAAGCTTCAGAAACCACGGTTGCGGTGGGCGCGGGATTTCATACTCAAGGCATTCATGTGGTTAGCTGTCGGTCCCTATCAGCGATATGGACTGCAGCAGCCGAATTTCCCGATTCTGAGCCGCCATCCGACGCTCAATACCGCCATTCTTGATCATATTCGCCATGGCCGGGTGATGGCACGGCCGGGCATCCGTTCATCCTCGAACACGAATGTGACTTTCGTCGATGGCTCAGATGGAGATTATGACGTCATCATCTGGGCGACCGGGTTCAAACTCAGCGTTCCCTATCTCAACGAGATTTGCGGTAATTGGCCGGACAGCATCCGGCTGCCGCTTTATCTGAAGATGATGCTGGCTGATGTTTCCGATGTTTTCTTCATCGGCTTGATCCAGCCGATCGGATGCATCTGGGTAATTGCGGACCTGCAGGCCAAAGTTGCTGCAGCCGCTATTTCCGGGGCCTGGCAACGCCCGGATGACATCGCCGCCCGGATTGAACGGGAGGCACACCGCGACGCCAAGCGCTACAAGGCGAGCCCGCGGCATGCCGTTCAGGTGGATGGGCGAGAATACAGCGCTGAACTTGAAAATATCCTGCGCTCAGCTCGGCGGTAGCCAAGGTTTGGATTGGGCGGTGTCAGCGCCGCTGAACGCATTTTGCCAAAACACGTAATCAGAACGTCCCAGCGATCCCATTTCAAAATCGCCGGACACCACGTCCAAGTCTTACGCGTCGACCAAACCCAGTGCGCTTTCAAACAGCGCCCGGCCATCGGTGCCGCCATGGGCAGCGGTGATCAGGTTTTCCGGATGCGGCATCAGCCCAAGCACGTTACCGGCCTTGTTGACGATGCCGGCGATATCATTGACCGAGCCGTTGGGGTTGGTGCCATTGGCATAGCGTAACACGACCTGACCGTTAGCCTCGATCAGATCGAGGGTGGCGGCATCGGCAAAATAATTGCCGTCGTGATGGGCCACCGGGCAACGGATGATCTGGCCTTGCGCATAGGCCGAAGTAAAGACCGTCTTGTTGTTGGCAATCTCGAGCTCGACTTCGCGACAGACGAATTTGAGCGAAGAATTGCGCATCAGCGCGCCGGGCAGCATGCCGCTTTCGACCAGGATCTGGAAGCCGTTGCAGACGCCAATGACACGGGTACCGTTTTCGGCCTTCTCTCGCACCGCCTTCATCACCGGCATGCGCGCGGCA
This sequence comes from Hoeflea algicola, assembly GCF_026619415.1. Taxonomy (NCBI): domain Bacteria; kingdom Pseudomonadati; phylum Pseudomonadota; class Alphaproteobacteria; order Hyphomicrobiales; family Rhizobiaceae; genus Hoeflea; species Hoeflea algicola. The sequence goes on along the minus strand of NZ_JAOVZR010000001.1, from coordinate 1,180,878 downwards.
ATTGCGCCACAGCGCAGGTAATCGCCGTAGGAAAAACCGCCGGGGATGACAATCAGCTCGATGTCGTCGGGAATCGAGGTTTCTGTCTGCCAGATAGTCAGCGGCGGCTCACCGGCGATATCGGTCAGCGCGGCGATCATGTCGCGATCCCTGTTGAGACCAGGCAGGAGAATAACGGCAGCTTTCATGGCTTATTCGACCTCGACCGCAAAATCCTCGATCACTGTGTTGGCGAGCAGCTTTTCGCCCATCGCCTTGAGTTCGGCCTCGGCCTGTGCGCGGTCGGCGGTCTCAAGTACCACATCGAACACCTTGCCCTGACGGACCTGGCCGACGCCCGAGAACCCTAGACCGCCGAGCGCGTGTTCGATGGCCTTTCCTTGCGGATCGAGAACCCCGTTCTTGAGGGTCACGGTTACGCGTGCCTTGATCATATGGTGAGCTCCAGGGGCTTACTTGACCAGAACCGGCCCGGAGGGGCGGGTTGGCTCGTTCTCGTTCATGATGCCGAGGCGGCGGGCGACTTCCTGATAGGCTTCGACGAGATTGCCGAGATCGCGACGGAAGACGTCCTTGTCGAACTTCTCGTTGGTGTTGACGTCCCACAAGCGGCAGGAATCCGGCGAGATCTCGTCGGCGACGACGATGCGCATCATGTCGCCTTCAAACAGCCGACCGCATTCGATCTTGAAATCGACCAGTTGGATGCCGACACCCAAAAACAGGCCGGTGAGAAAATCGTTGACGCGGATGGCAAGCGCCATGATGTCGTCGATTTCCTGCGGGCTGGCCCAGCCGAATGCCGTGACGTGCTCTTCGGAGACCATCGGGTCGTCGAGCGCATCAGCCTTATAGTAGAATTCGATGATAGAGCGCGGCAGCACCGTGCCTTCTTCAATGCCCAGCCGTTTGGCCAGCGAGCCGGCAGCAATATTGCGGACCACCACTTCCAGCGGGATGATCTCGACTTCCTTGATCAACTGCTCGCGCATGTTGATGCGCTTGATGAAGTGGGTCGGAATGCCGATCCGGTTCAGATGCGTGAATATGTACTCGGAGATCCGATTGTTGAGCACGCCCTTGCCGTCGATCACATCATGCTTCTTCTTGTTGAACGCGGTAGCGTCATCCTTGAAGAACTGGATCAGGGTGCCAGGCTCGGGACCTTCATACAAGATCTTGGCCTTGCCTTCGTAGATTCGGCGACGACGATTCATCGGGGGGATCTCTGTCAAAATGCGCCGGCTGAAGCCGCGACGCTTCGGCATGATGTTGGAATTGAGCCGTGCTTAGCTGATTGTCCGCGGTTTCACAATGTTGTTGTCAGCCGTGTCCCCGGAATTGCGTGACGGCGGGGCGTGTATGCATTGCACTTTCGCCATTCTTTTGTTTTATGGGCCAAAGCCCCATATGGGGAGAGTTGAACCATCTTCGGGAGCTAACCCATGAACGATATGAAAGACCGCGAGAACGCCTTTGAGAACAAGTTCGCGCATGACGCTGAACTCAAGTTCAAGGCGGAAGCGCGCCGCAACAAGTTGCTGGGGCTTTGGGCTGCCGAATTGCTCGGCAAATCCGGAGACGAGGCTGAAGCCTACGCGAAAACCGTAATTCTGGCAGATTTCGAGGAAGCCGGCGAAGAAGACGTGTTTCGCAAGCTGCGTGGCGACTTCGACGCTGCCGGTGTCGAACAGTCCGATCATCAGATTCGGCGCCAGATGAATGAGCTGATGGCAATTGCCGTCGAGCAGATCCAGAGCAGCTGAATTCGTCACACTCGGTTCATTGGGTGATTCTTGATCAGAACCGCTCGCGGCTTGCTGCGGGCGGTTTTTTGATGGAATAAATTGTCCGGGGCGCGTTAGGGCGCGAAAACGTGACGGGGAAGGAATTTTTCATGCACCTGAAAGAAAGTCTGGAGCGCGACGAATTGCTGCTCACCGCCTGGTCGACTTCGGCGTCGGCGGAGATGGCGGGAGCGCTTGCAGACTGCCCGTTTGACGCGGTGACTGTCGACATGCAGCACGGCGCCCATGACGAGGCGAGCGCCTTTGCTTCGGGCCGGTCCATCCTTCAGGCCTCTAAACCGGCGTTGTTGCGCATTCCTGTCGGGCGCAACGATCTGGCCAGCCGCGCGCTCGACATGGGGTTCGAGGCCGTCATCGCGCCAATGATCAATTCGGTGGCTGAGGCAGAGGCCTTTGCGCGGGCGATGAAATATCCGCCGCTCGGCGAGCGCTCCTGGGGACCGATGCGGGCGCTTGCGCTGCATTCGGAGCACACGGCCGAGAGCTATTTTCGCTCGGCCAACCGTGAGACGCTGGCGATTGCGATGATCGAAACCCGGCAGGCCCATGCCGCGCTTGATGACATTCTGGCGCTTGCCGGAATTGATGGCGTGTTCGTCGGCCCGTCCGATCTGTCGATTTCCTGGTCGGGTGGCGAGGGTGTCGACCCGAATCGGGAAGACATGCAGGAGGTTCTGGCCGATATTGCCAAGCGGACGCGAAAGGCGGGCAAGTTCGCGGCGATTTTCGCGGTCGATCCGGCGGCTGCGCCGCGATTTGCGAAGATGGGCTACCACATTGCAGCCCTCAATACCGATCCGGGCACTATCCACGCAGGGGCTGCGGTGATGCTGGACAAGGCGCGGCGCTGAATTTCAAGGAAGTACCGCTGATTTCCGGGTGCATCAGACCTTCAAACGGGCGAGAAAGTGGGCAAACACCATGGTCCCCTCTGGCCACGGTCCGTGGCCCGACTGGGCGTTGATATGGCCGGCTTCGCCAGCGTCGACCAGCATCGCCCCCCAGGCATTGGCGATGTCGCTGGCATGCTCGAAGGAACCGAAGGAATCGTTCTGGCTCGCCACGACGATCGACGGAAACGGTAGCGGATCGCGCGGGTAGGGACCGAAGGTCATCAGATGCTTCGGGCGAATGTTCGGGTTGACGACATCGGGCGGTGCCACCAGAAAGGCACCGGCGATCGGCTTGTTGCATTGCGGCAGCGCCTGCACCGCAGTGGCGACACCAAGCGAGTGGGCGATGATGACGACCGGCTTTTCCGCCTGGTTGACGCATTCGGCAAACCGCGCGGTCCAGTCTTCGCGCACCGGCTTGGCCCAGGCGTCCTGTTCAACCCGCCGCGCGCTCGAAAGCCGCGACTGCCAGCGCGACTGCCAATGGTCGGGGCCCGAATTGGTGTATCCGGGAACAATCAGGATATCTGCTTGAGCAACTTTCATTCAGCCGAGGTGGCCGAGGTGGCGTCAAAAGTCAACGGGGATGCGGTTTCTGGTCGGGCATATTTCCAGGCGTGCCGGTCGGCTGCAGGGGTGATGGTTATCCCCGTCAGAAGTCATTTTGTGTGCCGCTGGCGACTCCGATCTGACTCGACGGGGTGATGACGAACGGGGCGCCACCATTGCTCAACCGGTCTTGGCCAAACAGCGACAGGCCGGCCAGAATGATAATGACGACTGCGGTGGCAACCCACAGTGAGGCGCCGGTTTCGCCGGTGTCGTTGCGCGGTTCGTAGCCGTGTTCGCCGCGGTTCTGGCGGTCACGGGCGCCCAAGGGCGGTGTGTCCTGCATGATTCTCTCCATAACCCGATTCCATGAAGGGGTAATTGAGAGCCATTTTGGACAAGAACAGCGGCGAGATGGCGGCGACAGATTGACCAGATGAAGGCGAGGGGCGTCGTGACATCAGGCTTTGTTACCGGCTGTCACGAAGCTTCCCTCAAATGGCGCCTTCAGCTCTCGCCAAACACCCGCGCAAAGATCGTGTCGACGTGCTTGGTGTGATAGCCGAGATCGAATTTCTCGCGGATCTGTTCCTCGCCCAGAACCTTGACCACTTCCTCATCGGCGAGCAATTCCTCAAGGAAATCCTTACCTTGCTCCCAAACCTTCATGGCGTTTCGCTGAACCAGACGATAGCTGTCCTCGCGGCTGACGCCGGCCTGGGTGAGCGCCAGCAACACCCGCTGGGAATGGACAAGGCCACGGAACCGGTTGAGGTTCTTTTCCATGTTCTCAGGGTAGACCAGCAGCTTTTCAACAACGGTGGCGAGCCGGGCAAGCGCAAAATCAAGCGTAATGGTGGCGTCCGGGCCGATCATCCGCTCGACCGAGGAATGCGAGATATCCCGCTCGTGCCACAGCGCCACATTTTCCATCGCCGGCATCGCGTAAGCGCGCACCATGCGGGCAAGGCCGGTGAGGTTTTCAGTCAGCACCGGGTTGCGCTTGTGCGGCATTGCCGACGAGCCCTTCTGGCCGGGTGAGAAATATTCTTCTGCTTCTAGCACCTCGGTGCGCTGCAGGTGACGGACTTCAACCGCCAGGCGCTCGACCGATGAGGCAACCACGCCGAGTGTGGCGAAGAACATGGCATGGCGGTCGCGCGGGATCACTTGCGTCGAAACCGGTTCGGGCTTGAGGCCAAGTGCGGCGGCGACATGTTCCTCGACGCGCGGGTCGATGTTGGCAAACGTGCCGACTGCGCCGGAAATGGCACAGGTGGCGATTTCCTCGCGGGCGGCAACCAGGCGGGCGCGGCAGCGGGCAAATTCTGCATGGGCATAGGCCAGCTTGACGCCGAAAGTGGTCGGCTCGGCATGAATGGCGTGACTGCGGCCGATGGTGATGGTGTCCTTGTGCTCGAACGCACGGGTCTTGAGCGCTGCGAGCAGGCGGTCGACCCCGGCGATCAGCAGATCGGCGGCGCGGGTCAGTTGCACATTGAGGCAGGTGTCGAGCACATCGGATGAAGTCATGCCTTGGTGGATGAAACGCGAATCCTCACCGACGAATTCGGCAAGATGGGTGAGGAAGGCGATCACATCGTGCTTGGTGACTTGTTCGATCTCGTCGATGCGGTCGACGCTGAATTCAGCCGCCCCCCGCGTTCCCAGATAGTCTTGGCCGCGGATTTCGGGATAACGCCGATTTCGGCCAGCGCGTCGCAGGCATGGGCCTCGATCTCGAACCAGATCCGGAACCGGGTTTCGGGGGACCAGATTGCGACCATTTCCGGACGGGAGTAGCGAGGGATCATTGGGGAAGCCCTGAGTTTGTTGCGATGAGATTGATACGATGTGGCGGGTCTAGACCATTCCGTCAGGGAATCAAATGTCTGGGCGGGGTTGAACGGGGGACAATGCCCAAATTGTGCGGTTTTACCTGCTCCGTGGCCGATTCAGGACGGGCGTTCTGCTCCGCGTGGGGCGGAGTGTCCAATTCCGGCCGCGTGCCAGCAACCAGGCGGCTGCGAGCAGGAACACCAATCCGAGCGGCAGATAGAGCCGCAGTCCCAGCACCGCGAACTGGTAAAACGCTGAGGCGGTCGTGAAAGCGAGCTGTATCAGCCACAATTTGGTAAACGGCTCGCCATGCCACTGGGCGTAAAAGTTTCGGTAGATGATTGCGTAGATGATTGCTGTGATGATGATGGTGGACAGCGACAGGCAGAGAACGGCGGCCGCAAAAGCGGCTTCACGGGCCTTTCGAAAGGCGATGACGCGGAATGCCGCCAGGCTGAACGGCCAGGCTAGAGCGCCGGCGCAAAACAGCAGCGCCGTCAGGCTCCAGTAATGCGAAGTCTGGGCGCCGGTCGACAGCCACATGGAGGCCTGCGCCGAAATCGCCATTGCTGCGCCCCAGGCGATGGCGCCGAGCACGGCTTCACGCCAGCCAATGCGCGCCGCGCCCAACCGGTCGCGCAGGTTGGAATTGTCATTGGCGGGCTTTGGCGCGGGCGCCCGCCGCTTGCGCTTCTTGATGGGCGTGTTCATTCAAAGCGTCGTGTGACTGCGATCCAGCGGCCATTTTCGCCTTCGAAACCGAAGGAGCGGACCAGCACCAGTACGGCGTGGGTCCAGATTCCGTCGGCATAATGGGTTATCGCCCCGCCGAGCCGGTAGCCTGTAGGGCAATTGCGGCTGTTGGGCACCGAAGTGTCCTCATGCAGCACAATCGATGCGGGCTCACCGTTGGCCTCGGTCATTTTCAGCCGGAAGCCGAGCGATGTTTCGGTGATTGACGCGCAGGATGCCGTTGGCGGTAGTTGCTTCTCGATCAGCTGTGCGGTGTAGGCCCCGAAAGGCTGTGGCAGCATCGACATCGGCAGATAGCGCAGCTGGTCGGTTGAACCATTCAGATCGGAAAGAGGGTTGAATGCGGCGATCACGCCGGGATTGGCGGAAAAATTGTATTGCTGCTCAAGGGCGCTGGATTGCGTGGGGGCTTCAGTTCGCGCATCGGCCACGGTTGCGGCCTCGTCCTCGACGACAACGCGAACGGTCGAGCCGGGCAGGAACGAATCATCGGCAGTGTTGATGAAAAACCGGTTGGCGAAGGCAAAGCCGGAGCCATCCTGAACGCCGAATTCCTCAAATGCGAAAACACCGCCGTCGGCGGAAAAGCCGAGCGGGCGGAACTCGGAGAATTCGCCGGCGTGGGCCGGGATGCCAGTCAGCATCAACGCCAACAAGGCGAAAACTGCGCGGCGAAGGAGAGGCATGGCGGGTCCCTTTGTTGTCAATCAGACCGGGTAGCACTGCCGGCGCATGGGGGCAATTGGCTGCCGGATTAATCGGGGTGGCTTGACCAGGCAGGCATCAGGTCGCGGGGATCGGGTGTTGCCGCATGGATGCCGCGGGCAATGGCGCGGCTCATGGTCGAGGCGGCAGCGGCGCCAAGATCGACAAAGGCATCGAGTGAGGGTTTCTGGCCCGACGCGCCGGTGGCCAGTGCAAACACCAGATCGCCATCAAATGGGGTGTGGCTCGGCCAGATGGCCCGGGCGAAACCCGCATGGGCGGCAATCGCCAGCCGCTTGGCCTCGGCCTTGGTCAAAACTGCGTCGGTGGCAATGACAGCAATGGTGGTGTTGGCGCCGCGGGCCATGTCGCGGAACTTGATCCGCAACTCGGCAGCATCAGCGGGCATTGGCGACGGCAGCCCGAGGCCGGCAAATTCCGAACCGATCTCAAACGCAGACGCCCAGAAATGGCGGGTGTCGCCGATGGTGACGGAGCCCATCGGGTTGGCGGCGACGAGGGCGCCGACGATGTGGCCGCTGGCGGTGACGCAGGAGGCGGAGCCGAGCCCGCCCTTGAAGGTTGCCGTCAGCGCCCCAAGCCCGGCGCCGTGCGAACCGATGGCGAAATCCGTGTTGGCGGCAGCAGCAGCCTGGTATCCCAGTTCCCGGTAGGGCGGGTATCGGCCCCAGTCCTTGTCGCCGCCATTGATCAGATCGAACAGGATTGCTGCCGGAATGATCGGTATCCGGTGCGGGCCGACTTCAAACCCGTGCCCCTGTTCGCGCAACAGCGCCTGCACGCCGCTGGCGGCATCCAGACCGAATGCCGAGCCGCCGGACAGCACCAGGCCGTTGACGGTCTCGACGGTGTTGTGAGGCTCCAGCAGATCGGTCTCTCGGGTGCCGGGTGCGCCGCCGAGAACTTGGACGGCGGCAGTCGCAGGTGGATCGCAGAGGATCGCGGTGACGCCGGAATTGAGCCTGGTGTCATTGGCGTTGCCAACTTTCAGCCCGGCGACATCGGTGATCAGGTTGCGCGCGCCGGTCTCCATCACTGGCTCTCCTGCCGCAACTGGGCAGCATCGGCGATGCTCATCCGGGTGAATTCGCCATCGCGCAGGATGGCGAGCACGAAGCCCGGTTCGCGGCGTTCGCCCTGGTCGGTGAAGGTGACTGTTCCCAAGGCTGTGGAGAAGGTCGATTGCCGGAGCAGATCTTCAACGCTGCCATTGCTGTGGCCTTGCCGCGTGGCGACCGCGCCGAGGATCTCGGCTGCCGCATAAGCGGGAATCCGCAAGCCTTCGGCAATCAGGCCGTGGTCTTCGAAGACGCTTCGGGCGGTCTCGGCGTCAGGCCCGGGGATCGCGCCATCCGAGAGTACCGCGATGGTGCCATCGGGCAGCGGGTTCTCGCCTTGCGGTGCGTGCAAGGCATCACCGCCCATGAACTTAAGTGGCAATTTCTGATAATCAGCCTCCTTGGCGATCACGGCCATGTCGCTGCGTTCACCACCGACAAAGACGTGTGTGATGCCGGCGGACCGCAACCGGCGCACTAGGCTCGGCTGGGTATCCTGTCCGGGGCGGAAATTATCGACAAAGGTCGGTTTGAGGCCGCGGTCTTCAAGCTTGACGCGGATGGCTTCAACCAGTTCTCGGCCGGAGATGGCGCCGTCCTCGATCAGCGCGAAGGATTTGTCGGCCCACAGCCGGAAAATCGCGTCGGCGGCGATTTCCGCCTCGGCCCCTGAACGCGGTGCCAGCCGGTAGAATTTCCAGCCCAGGCGGTTGGCTTCCTCGCCGACGATATCGGCGCGCACGGTCAGTGTCATCACCGGGATCGATTCTTCGGTCAGCAGCGGCAGCGCTGCAGCCAGGCTTTCGGTACACAAGAAGCCAACGACGATGTCGACGCCCGCTTCGGCCATTGCGACTGCGGCATCAGCGCCCGATTGAGCTGTGCAGCCGTCGTCGCCCTCTACAATATCGGCATAGATGCCGGGATTGGATTGATCCCAGATCTGGAAAGCTTCGCGGACATGTTGGCCGAGCAGGGCGAATTGTCCCGACTGCGGGATCACCAGGCCAACGCTGAGCGGTTCCGCGCGCACAGGTGTGGCGGCAAACGAAAGTGCGGCGATGAGCGCCAGGCGGTTCAGCAGGTATCGGGTTTTCATGCAGGCATTTAGCCCGCAGCAAGGCACAATTCCAAGCGGAATTCGCAGCTTCCATCGCCTCGGGCGGAACTGGAGGAGAAAAAGTCGCGGCTGCGGGTTTCAAATTCGGTTGTGGCCTTTATGTATGGTGCCGAGGCTAGCAGAACCAAAGGCGCACAGGTGTTGAAACGGCAGACCATTGATTCCAGGGAATATCGCGATGCGATGGCGCGATATGCCGGGCATGTGCAGATAGCGGCAACAGCGCTCGAGGGCGTGCGACGCGGCGTAACCGTGACCGCTGCCTGCTCGATTTCGGACAATCCCGGCACCGTGCTGGTCTGTCTCAATCATTCCAACCCGAACAATGCGCTGTTTGCCGAAGCCGGCGTGTTCACACTGAACACGCTGATGGCCGACCAGGAGCCGCTAGCGGTGGCGTTTTCAGGGCTCGACCATCTTGATGTCGAGGCGCGGTTCGGGCTTGGCGAGTGGGATACGATTGCCACCGGCGCTCCTGCACTTGTGGGCGCGGCGGCGGTTTTCGACTGCCGGGTGATCGAGGCCAAGATCGTGGCCACCCATACGGTTTTCATCGGCGAGGTGATCGGCCTCAGGGTCGGCGCGCCGGGGCCCGCGCTTTTGTATCTGGACCGTGGCTACAGATCGCTCTAGTTTTCGGTCAGGTTGCATCAGGCTGATACCGAACGGGATTCGCTTTTTCCGGCCGATGCCACAGCCTGTCGTTTTCCTCCTGCAGCCGGAGCCATGATGTCGATTCAAAATCCTGTGCCAGCCACCATTGATGCAACGCTCGAAATGTTGACGAGCGAGGATTATGTCGCCGGGCGGGCACTGGCGACGGTGCTGTTTCTCAGTCTGCGGATGCAGCGGCCACTGTTTCTGGAAGGCGAGGCCGGCGTCGGCAAGACCGAGATCGCCAAGGTGCTGGCCAAGGCGCTCGACCGACCTCTGATCCGGTTGCAATGCTACGAGGGGCTGGATGTGGCCTCGGCAGTCTACGAGTGGAACTACCCGGCGCAGATGCTCGAAATCCGGCTGGCCGAGGCCACCGGTGAGGACGACAAGTCGGCGATCGAGCGCAGCATATTTTCCGAAAAACACCTGATCCGCCGTCCGGTGCTGCAGGCGCTGGGTGGTGTGGCCGGCCGGGCGCCGGTGTTTCTGATCGATGAGCTTGATCGTACTGACGAGGCGTTTGAGGCGTTTCTGCTGGAGATCCTGTCGGACTACCAGGTGACCATCCCTGAACTTGGCACGATCAAGGCCGAGGAGCCGCCGATTGTCATCATCACCAGCAACCGCACCCGCGAGATCCACGATGCGCTGAAGCGGCGCTGCCTGTACCACTGGGTCGATTATCCGACTGCCGATGTGGAACTGGAGATCGTCCGCCGCAAGGTGCCGGGATGCCATGCGGAACTGTCGCGGCAGGTGGTGGCCTATGTGCAGCACCTCAGGCAGATGGACCTGTTCAAGAGCCCGGGCGTTGCCGAGACCATCGACTGGGCCACAGCACTGACCGAACTCGACCGGTTGGCGCTTGATCCTGAAACCGTGTCGGACACGATCGGCACCCTGCTCAAATATCAGGATGACATTGCCCGGATCGAAGGCAGTGCCGGGCGAGAGCTGCTGGCCGAGGTGAAAGCCGAGCTGGCAGCGTCGGTCTGATGGCCGAAGCTGTTCCCGCCAAAATTTCCGATCATGACGACGGCCGTATGGTCGACAATATCGTCTATTTTGCCCGTGTGCTGCGCAAATCCGGCATGAAGCTTGGGCCGGCGGCGGTGCGCGATGCGGTCGAGGCGGTGCAGGTCGCAGGCATCGGCAGCCGCGAGGAATTTTACTGGGTGTTGCACTCGGTGTTTGTCAAGCGGCGCGAGGATCATCAGGTTTTCGATCAGGCGTTCAAGCTGTTCTGGCGCAGCCGTGATCTGGTCGAGAAGATGATCGCCATGTTTTCGCCGGTGGCGATCGAGACCGAGCGGAAGGAAAAGCTCAAGGCCGGCGAAACCAGGGTCAGTCAGGCGCTGTTCGAAGGCCACGAGAAAAGCCGGCCGCCCGAAGAAAAGCCGATCATCGACATCGATGCCCGTGAGACCAGTTCCGGCAACGAGGTGCTCAGACAGCAGGATTTCGCGCAGATGACGGCGCTGGAACTGGCTCAGGCCAAACGTGCCATCACCGAACTGACATTGCCGTTCGACCTGGTCGAGACCCGTCGCTACAAGCCATCGTCAACGCCGCGGCGGATCGATCCGAGAGCGACCATGCGTGCTGCCATGCGCACCGGCGGGGATCTCATTTTGCCGCGGTTTCGCAAGCGCCGAAAGGTGCACCCGCCGCTGGTGATCATTGCCGATATTTCCGGATCGATGAGCCAGTACACGCGGGTTTTTCTGCATTTCATGCATGTCATCAGCGAGCAGCGGCGCGGCGTGCACACGTTCCTGTTCGGTACGCGGCTGACCAATGTCAGCCGGCAGATGCGCGGCAAGGACCCTGACGAGGCGGTGGACCAATGTGCCGGCGCGGTGCGCGACTGGTCAGGCGGTACTCGAATCGGCGAAGCACTGAGGCTGTTTAATCGAAAATGGTCGCGGCGGGTGTTGGGGCAGGGGGCGATTGTCATCCTGATTACCGATGGATTGGAACGCGATTCGTTCGAGGAACTGGAAACCGAGATCGACCGGCTGCACCGCTCATGCAGGCGACTGATCTGGCTCAATCCACTGCTCCGGTTTGACGGTTTTGAAGCCCGCGCACGGGGGTGCGGACGATGCTTGGCCATGTTGACGAGTTGCGCGCGGTTCACAACATTGAGGCGATGGCCGATCTGGTCGCGGGGCTGGGGATGAAGGACGCGGCTGCGGCCGATCCGCGCCGGTATCTGCAAGGCTCTTGAATTGCGGGCCGGCAAGGGCCCATACTCGTTCTTTGCATGAAGGGAGGTCACCATGAACACTGTGACCGCGGACGACCAGATCGATCCGCTGATGATTGCCGAGCGCTGGATGCTCGATGGCCGAGAGGTGGCGGTAGCCACCGTGATCGAAACCTGGGGGTCCGCGCCACGACCGGTGGGCAGCCATTTGGTAATTGACGCCAATGGCGATTTTCATGGTTCCGTTTCCGGGGGATGCGTTGAAGGTGCCGTGATCGCGGAGGCCGCGGATGTGATTGCCAGCGGCGAGCCCAAGGTTCTCGAATTCGGCGTGGCCGACGAAACCGCCTGGCGTGTCGGGCTTTCTTGCGGCGGCAAAATCCAAGTCTATGTCGAGCGGCTTGGCTGAGGCATGCACTGATGGATCCCAATCTGCTTAAAAAACTTAATGCTGCACGGCGTAACCGTCAGGCTGCCGTCATGGTCACCGATCTCGGCGATGGCCGCGACCGGCTGGTGATGAAGGGCGATCCGATCGCTGGCGAGCTTGGCGCGGCGCTCACCAAAGTGTTTGCCGCCGGCAAATCTCGGATGGTGGAGGCGGAAGGCCGCCGGTTTTTCCTCAATGTGCATGTGCCGGCGCCGCGCATGGTGATCATCGGTGCGGTGCATATTTCGCAGGCGCTGGCGCCGATGGCCCGGATTGCCGGATATGACGTGCTGGTGGTTGACCCACGCACTGCCTTTGCCACCAAAGAGCGGTTTGAAGGTACCGAGCTTATCGCCGACTGGCCCGAGGATGCGCTCAAGGATCGGCCGATCGATGCGTTTACCGCGCTGGTTGCCGTGACTCACGACCCGAAGATCGATGATTGGCCGCTGACCCAGGCGCTGCAAGCGGGCGCGTTTTATGTTGGCGCGCTTGGCTCGCGCAAGACCCATGCACGGCGCATCGAGCGGTTGATACAGGCGGGTTTGAGCGAGGCCGAGATCGGCCGTATCGCCGCCCCCATCGGGCTTGGCATCGGTGCGCAGAGCCCGGCCGAGATTGCCGTTGCGGTGCTGGCGCAGGTGATTGCAGCGCTGCGCCGCGCGGACGTGCCGGAAGAGGCGTAAGCGGTGCAATTTGGCCCGGTTCCCCTGCATGAGGCAGAAGGTACGGTGCTGGCGCACAGTACATCCGCCGGATCGCGACGGCTGAAAAAGGCCATGTGCTCGGCGCAGCCGACATCGATCTGCTGGATCAGGCGGGCATAATGGAAGTTATCGTCGCCCGGCTTGAGCCTGGTGATGTTGGCGAGGACGAAGCTGCTTCGACCCTCGCACGAGCCTTCATCGGCGCCCACATCCGTGCGGCGAATGCCTCGACGGGCCGGGTCAACCTGCACGCCACGCGGGCCGGACTGTTTCGCGCGGAACCCAAGCTGGTTGATGCGCTCAACGCGATCGACCCGGCGATCACCTTTGCATGCCTTGCGGATCGCACTGCGGTGACGGCTGATGAAATGGTGGCGACCATCAAGATCATTCCGCTGGCTGTACCCGGTGCTTCGTTGGAGCAGGCACAATCAGCTGTTGCCGCGCCTGACCTCGCCGTGGTCATGCCGTTCAGAGCGCTGCGCGCTGGGCTGATCGCGACTGAACTGCCGACGCTGAAAATCTCGGTCATGGACAAGACGCGGGATCTGCTGGCAGCCCGGCTGGCGCCCTCGGGCTCGTTGCTGGTGCGCGAGGTCCGGGTGCCGCACGATGCTGGGGCTGTTGCCCCGGCAATTGCCGAAATGGTCGGGGATCTCGATCTGGTGTTCGTGTTCGGAGCGTCGGCGGTGACCGATCGTGATGATGTCATTCCGGCAGCTATCCGCCAGGCCGGTGGTACGGTGGAACGGGTGGGGATGCCGGTCGATCCGGGCAATCTACTTGTTCTGGGCGCTATCGGCGATGTCACCGTTATCGGGGCACCCGGCTGTGCCCGCAGCCCGCGCGAAAACGGGTTTGACTGGGTGCTGGCGCGGGTATTGGCGGGGGAACCTCCCTCGTCGCAGGATATCGGAAGGATGGGCGTCGGCGGTCTGCTCAAGGAAATTTCGAGCCGGCCGCAGCCACGTCAGTCGACGCCTGAGCGGACGCGGCAGGTGCCTGAGGTCGGTATTGTTCTTTTGGCGGCCGGCAAGGCCAGCCGGATGGGCGATGGTGCGGGGCACAAATTGCTGGCCGAGTTTGACGGTGAGCCGTTGATCCGGCGGATGGCGCGTACGGCACTGGGGTCATCCGCAAAGACCACGGTGGTGGTGACCGGGCACCGCGCGGGCGATATCGCGGCGTGCCTTTCCGGGTTGGACCTGGATCTGGTGGAAAACCCGGACTACGGCTCGGGCATGGCCTCTTCGCTCAAGGCCGGGCTTGCCGCGCTGGGCAGCAACATTTCCGGCGCGCTGGTGCTGCTGGGCGACATGCCGGCGCTTGGCTCCAAGCATCTGGATGCGTTAATCGCCGCTTTCACTGCGCATGAGGGCCGGGCGATCGTCCGCGCGTGTGACGGTGAGCGCCGCGGCAACCCGGTGATCCTGCCGCGTGCGGCGTTTTCGGAGGCGATGACGCTTTCGGGGGATGTCGGCGCACGGGCGCTGATTGAAAGCGGTGCCTGGCGCGTTATCGATGTCGAGATCGGTCCGGCGGCGCGGCTCGATGTCGACACGCCCGAAGCGGTGCGGCTGGCTGGCGGCATTACCGAGACCGGACCGGCGGCGTCCGTGCTCGGGCCTGCGAAGGAGACCGGCCATCGACAATGATCTGATCCGCGACATGTTTGACAGCCTTGGTGAGGTGACCATCAAGCGGATGTTCGGCGGCAAGGGCGTCTACCATCAGGGCCGGATCCTGGCGCTCGAATTCCACGACGAAATTCTGCTCAAGGCGGACACCGAGAGTGCGCCTGAGTTCGCCGCCGCCGGTGCGCAGCAATGGGTCTATGAAGGCAAGAACAAGCCGGTGGCGATGCCCTATTGGTCGATACCGGACTCCGCCATCGACGATCCCGATGAATTGTCGACATGGGTGCGGCTTGCCTGGGAAGCGGCGCTCCGGGCGAAATAATCGTCAGTTGGTGTCGCGTATGGGGCGGGCGTCGCCGACTGTCAGGAAGTTGGGTTGTTCAGCGACGGGGCCTCAACCGAGTTGGTGCTTGCAGCGCCATTACGCAAAATTACATACGCAAACATAGCCATCGCGGCGAGCGCGAGCACGGAGCCGATCTTGGCCAGAACTTCTCCATCGCCCTTGATTGCCATGGCTATGCCCGGCACGATCACCAGCACGGCGGCGACGGTCAGGAAATAATGGATATTGGCGAGCCGTGAGGCTGCGGCGCGCGGGCTGAGCGCATAGTATGTTCCGAAAACCGCCATGGCGACAAAGCCAATCAGGTTGAGGTGGCCGTGCGCCGGTGACAGGGTGTGGTTGCCAGAAGCCGACATCTGGATCCCCCAGGTCATTCCGGCGAGCGCGAAAATGGCGCTGGTGGCATAAAACCGTGTTGCAATGCTGTTCATGGTCTTCCCTCCTTGGTTATATTTGTGTGTTCGAGCCGCGTACCGGTAAAACTCCAGCGAGATCGGCCGGTGCTATCAAGGCCTGAGCGCATATCCCCACCGTATTGGCTTCATGATGGACACGGCCGACGGGCTCGAATTGGGGCGATCTGGCAAATAGGGTGGAATAGGTAACCGACGTGACGCCGTCGCCGGTCTTGCCATCAAATATCGTTTGGGTGCGCGTCTGCAGC
Source organism: Hoeflea algicola (assembly GCF_026619415.1). Classification (NCBI taxonomy): domain Bacteria; kingdom Pseudomonadati; phylum Pseudomonadota; class Alphaproteobacteria; order Hyphomicrobiales; family Rhizobiaceae; genus Hoeflea; species Hoeflea algicola. The sequence goes on along the minus strand of NZ_JAOVZR010000001.1, from coordinate 1,165,482 downwards.
CATTTAATGGCATCGGCACCAGGAATATGCGTGGTCATCGTTTTCTCTGGAACGCGTGGCTGGCTGGGTACGAAAATGGTTTCGATTGATTACAGCCTAAGTCGGATGTACTCATATTCGAAATCGTTTGTTCATATGGCAGGTATTTGCCTCATGAATTTATTGACCTTCGATCTGAACCTGATGCGAGTACTCGACGCCTTGCTGCGCGAGGGATCGACGGTGCGCGCCGGGCAACGCATCGGCTTGTCGCAGCCGGCGGTGTCGGCAGCTCTGGGGCGGTTGCGCTTGGTGCTTGGCGATGAGTTGTTCCTGCGGCGCGGGCAGGGACTTGAACCCACCGATTACGCGCGGTCCATCGAAATTCCACTGCGCGAGGCTCTCGACAACATCGAGGCGCTGTTTGCCCGTCCGAAACAGTTCGACCCGATGGTGGCGACCACCGATTTCAAGATTTCGGGTAGCGATTTTTTCGCCGAACTGCTGATGCCGCGGTTGGCGGATCAGGTTTCCAGACGGGCGCCGGGTATCCGCGTGCAACTGGTGGATCTGGTGCCGGACAATTACGTCGAAAGACTGGAGCGCTACGAAGTCGACATCGCTCTGATCCCGGATAGACCGGTGCCTGACTGGGTGGAGAAGCAACCGGTGTTCTGGTCGAATTTCTCGGTCATTGCCCGGCAACGCCATCCGCGGCTCAGGCAGGCTGGTTTGATGCCTGGCGATGTGATCCCGATCGATTTGTTTTGTGATCTTGGTCATATCCTGTTTTCCCCCGAGGGCAAACTCAGGGCGATGGGTGATAAAGCGCTGGACGATATCGGTCGGGAACGGCGGGTGGTGATGACGATGCCGGTGTTTTCAGGCGTCTACCGCGCGGTCAGTGAATCCGATCTGATCGCGCTGCTGCCGCATCGCCTGGCGCAACGGGTTGCGCCCAAAGCGGGCTTGAGCATCTATCAGGCGCCAATGCCGGTTGAAGCGGTACTGTTGACAATGGTCTGGCACAAGCGCTCAACGGCGGCGCCGGATCATCGTTGGCTACGCGAGTTGATTGCGGAGACCCTGGACCCGTTAAATGAGGGCCAGCCGCGGCTGGTGGTCTGAGTTTCACGGCCTGGCCGGAACCCGGACAGCGGCCCCAATGCTATTCAGCCCGGGGTGGCAGGCGATGCTGTGGTCGCGCGCAAAAAAAGCCGCCGGCACGAATGCGGGCGGCTTTGTCGTCTGGTTGTTCGGCTTCAAGCGCCTTACTGGCTGGCGCCAATCATCATGAATGCCGGAATTTCGTCGCCGAAGCCAACCGGTGTCGGATCGCGATCATCATTCTGACGGCCGCGGCGATGGCGGTCGTCATTGGCAGGCGCCGGAGATTTTTGCGCAGACTGGCGCGGCTGATCGCGCTCCTGACGCGGACGGCGCGGTTCCCGTGCTTCCTGTACAGGTGCGGGGGCTTCGTTGACATTGTCGCTGGCCTGCACGGCAGCAGCAACTGGTGCCTCTTCGTTGCTTGCCTGCGCGGCTTCGGGCTGTTCCTTGACGACTTCAACCTCGGCCTTGTCGCCGCGTGGCCGCTTGTCGTCGCGTCCGCTGCGGCGCGAGGGTGACTTGCTTTCGCCACGACGGCCGCGGCGCGGTGCCTCGTCAGCGTCGCCGTCAGCAGAAGCGACCGCTTCCTTGCCGTCGAGCCATTCGATGTCCTGGGTGATCAGCTTGGTGATGGCGTCGATATATTTGCCATCACGCTTGGAGACCATGGTGAAGGCAGCGCCTGCGCGACCGGCGCGGCCGGTGCGGCCGATCCGGTGGACATAATCCTCGGCGTGGATCGGCACGTCGAAATTGAAGACATGGCTGACATCGGGGATGTCGAGGCCGCGAGCGGCGACATCGGAGGCCACCAAAAGGGTGATCTCGTTGTCCTTGAAGCCCTGCAACATGTTGGTACGCGAGCGCTGGTCCATGTCGCCATGCAGGGCGCCCACGGAAAATCCGTGCTTTTCCAGTGATTTGAACAGATCGGCTACATCGCGTTTGCGATTGCAGAAGATAATCGCGTTCTTCAAATCGGTCTGGGCGCGGATCAACTCGCGCAGGCGTTCGCGCTTTTCGAAATCCTTGCCGCTGCAGGCAACAAGCCGCTGCACCACGGTGGCTGCGGTGGAGGAGGGCGGCGCCACTTCAACGCGAACTGGGTTCTGCAGGAACTTGTCGGCGAGCTTCTGGATTTCCGACGGCATGGTGGCCGAAAAAAACAGGGTCTGGCGGGTAAAGGGAATGAGTTTGACGATCCGCTCGATGTCGGGAATGAAGCCCATGTCGAGCATCCGGTCGGCTTCGTCGATGACCAGCAATTCGACGCCAGTCATCAAGAGCTTGCCGCGCTCGGTGTGGTCGAGCAGTCGGCCCGGGGTGGCGATCAGCACGTCGGCGCCACGCTCAAGCTTGCGATCCTGCTCGTCAAAGGAGACGCCGCCGATCAGCAGAACGATGTTGAGGCGATGGTTCTTGCCGTATTTCTCGAAATTCTCATGGACCTGCGCAGCGAGTTCGCGCGTTGGTTCGATGATCAGTGTACGCGGCATCCGCGCGCGCGCCCGGCCACGTTCGAGCATGGTCAGCATAGGCAGAACGAAACCGGCAGTCTTGCCAGTACCGGTCTGGGCGATGCCGAGAATGTCGCGCCGTTCGAGCGCCGGGGGGATTGCACCCGCCTGAATCGGGGTGGGGATCGTGTAGCCTGCGTCTGTGACGGCGGACAATACTTTTTGGCTTAAGCCAAGGTCAGCAAAAGTGGTCAATTGGGAACGGTTTCCGTTTCGGAGTGTGCGACGATGCACGGGATGGCGCGCTGTGCACGATCCCTGTGGGTTTCGCTTAGTCGTTACGCGCCACAAAGTCAAGAAAAGCCGCCATCTGGCGGCGGTGGCACCTAACCCACATTTGGTTGATTAAACCGCTATTTCAAGGTTGCGGAAGCATTGAAGGCGGCACCGTGTTGCTATTGGCCCACAGTACTTCACTTCCTTCGCCGATGACCTATCGGTTTGTCTGACGCACAAATCGCCTTGCCTTGCATCGGCGTGGATTGGCCAATGTCTGGAAAAGGTCTAATTGGAAGCCAGTAACGGCCTGAGGATATTGGCGGTTTTGACGAAGCGCATCGGGTCCACCGGCTTGCCATTGCGGCGAACCTCGTAATGCAGATGTGGCCCGGTGGAACGGCCGGTGGAGCCGGCCTTGCCAATGCGGGTGCCGCTTGTCACCCGGTCACCCTGTTTGACCAGCACCTTGGAGAGATGCGCGTAGCGGGTGGTGATGCCGTTGCCGTGATCGATCTCGACCATCTTGCCATAGCCGCCGCTGCGTCCGGCGCGAATGACGACACCTGAGCCGGCAGCGCGTACAGGGGTTCCGCTCGGCGCCCTGAAATCAATACCGCCATGGAACCCCAGCTTGCCCAGGAACGGATCCTTGCGGTTTCCAAAACGCGAGGTGATTTCCATGGTGTCAATCGGAGTGGACACCGGCAGCTTGCGAACCAGCAGACGCATTTCATCGAGCCGGCCAAGGGCCTGGTCGAGATCGTCAAGCGTGGTTTCAAACGCCTTGGGATCGTTGGGGCGGACAAAAGGGCCACCCACGGCATTGTCTTCGGCCTCGGGAACCGGCAGGCCGGTGGATTTGATCGCTTCGCCAATTTCCGAGGCGGTTTCGTAGGCGTTGATGGCGAGACCCTGCATTTTCTCGATCTGGCTGCGCTCGATCGATTTAAGCGACAGGGTGACGTGAGAGAAAATCCGGTCGGCGCGGTCGCTGACCGATTCAGCCCCGGCGGTTTCGGTGCTGCCCGTGTAAGCCAGCGGATTGATCCTGGCGGCTACCGGATCGGCGAGAACGCGAGAACGCGGCGCCAGACTTGCCAGACGCAACGTCTTGGTTGACGCTGGCGTCAGCGCAGCCTGCTTTTCGGGGTTGGGAACGGGAACCGGGACCTGTTGCTGAAGCGAGCCGACCCGATCGAGCAGGGGGCCGAGCTTGCCATTGCGGTCACTCAAGGCTTCCTGGCGTGCGACCAGTTCAGCGACCTTGTTTTCCATCAATTGCTGGTCAAGCAATTGCCGGCTGGTGACGTGATCGACTTGCGAACGCAGGGCGGCAATTCTGTCTTCATAGGCGTGCTGCATGCGGGCCTGTCGTGCCATCGAGGCGCCAATCAGATCGTCGCGCAGCACCAGATAGGAGGTGGCAGCGAGATAGCCGATAGCCATGACGCCGAGCAGCGACATGCACAGCCCGGCAATCCATGGGCGAATGGTAATGTGACGAATGCTTTCGCCACTGGCGAAAATGATCGTGTGGGCCTGTTTTTGCCGTTTGCCGAAAGTGCGGCTGTCCTGCCTTTGCGACACGCAATAATCCTCGTCAAAACGGGTTGCCGTTGAATGTTCGAGGACGATTACACCCTGTTAAGGTTAATAAACGTTTGAGATGCATGTCCGTTATACCGGGAACAGCGGACCGGACCGCTGTTCAGGACATGTTTTGGCTCGAAAGTGTCCGGTAGAAGGTCGGGGTCAGCCCGGCTGCGGCGCGGGCGAGGTCGTTGAAGGGCGGTTTCAGGCCACCGCGGAAATTGGCGCGGACCAATTCATGAAATGTCCGGGCCGCATCCTTGCCCTGCCTGGCGCAGAGAAAGCGGAACCATTTGGCGCCGATCGCCACATGTTTCTTTTCATCTTCGTAGATGATGTCCAGGACTGCGGCACTGTCGTGGTCGCCGGCCTCGCGCATTTTTGCGCGCAGCGAAGGGGTCACGTCGAGCCCGCGGGCTTCCAGAATCAGCGGCACCACGGCGAGCCGTGCGGTCAGGTCGTTGCGCGTGTCATGGGCTGCCTGCCAGAGGCCATCATGGGCCGGCATGTCGCCATAATCGGCATCCAGCGCGCGAAGACGCTCGCGTACCAACTTGAAATGCTTGGCTTCTTCGTAAGCGACTTGCATCCAGCCATCAAAAAAGCTTTGCGGCATCGGCGCCGCAGCAAAACGCCCGACGATATCCAGCGCCAGATCGACAGCGTTGAGCTCGATATGGGCGATGGCATGGAGCAACGCAATCCGGCCGCGTGGCGAATGCAGCGAGCGTCGTACTACCTGGGTTGGCGCCACCAGAACCGGCTTGTCGGGGCGGCCGGGCCGGTCCGGCGGAAGTGTGTCCAGCGGTGAGCGTAACGACAGGCGCCGTTCGTGCCAACGCCGGGCGACATCCTGGGTCAGTTCGGTCTTTTCATCCAGATTGGCGGCACGAATGGCGCGCGAGGCGCCGTCCCGGAGTGACAGGAGAGGGGTGTCCATCATCGATTTGGTGTTACTGGCGATTCTCATAATGCCTTGACGACATCGAGTACTTCCTGTGCATGCCCCGGCACCTTGACCTTGCGCCAGATCCTGGCAATGCGACCATCGGCGGTAATGACGAAAGTCGAGCGCTCGACGCCCATATATTTGCGGCCATACATGCTCTTTTCCTTCCAGACCCCGTAGGCTTCGAGCACCGTTTTTTCTTCGTCGGAAGCCAGAATCACGCCGAGGTCATGCTTGGCGATGAACTTGTCATGGGCCTTGACCGGGTCAGGCGAAACGCCGATCACGACCGCGCCGGCCTTGGCAAATTCACCGGCGAGCGCGGTGAAGTCGATTGCTTCCACTGTGCAGCCACTGGTGTCGTCCTTGGGGTAGAAATACAGCACCACCGTGTTGCCGGCCAATCCGCCCAGCGACACGTTTTTGCCGCCATCGCGTGGCAAATCAAAGTGCGGCGCCAAACTGCCTTCGATGAGTTCGCTCATATTGAAAACCTTTCATCACTTACGTGGGATCATTTGCGAGTGACCCTGCCCCGAGGCGGTATATAAACACAAGCCGGACAGTCCAGCAGAATCAGCAATCAGCAGAAAGATGCCCGCAAAACCCTCATGCCGGATCACCTGATCACCAAGCTTCGTTTCAAAAAACGCGATATTGCCGCCTTGCACGAGATGCCTTCCTCCGTCGCCGAGGACCGGATCGTGCTGCGTGCATCGAGGCATCGCAGCCGACGCTGGAGCCTGTTTGTCTGGTTTGCCGGAATTGCAGTCGGATTGGTGGTGCTGATGGGGTTGGGCCTGGCAGCACTGGAGGCGGGATTAGCCGACGGGTTCGTGCGCGATCAGGCCCAGGCTGCGCTGGCCCGGGCGGTGGGTTCGCAGAACCGGGCGGAAATGGGATCGGCCGGAGTGCGTATGACGTCGCGCGGCGAGATTGCGCTCGAGGCCCGCGATGTGGTGATCGCGCCGCTCGACAGCGCCAAGGCGCCCAACCGGATCGACAGGGTGTTGATTGCGCTTGACCCGATCGCGCTGCTGTCGGGCAGGGTCGTCGTCAAATCCGTCGATATTGCCGGTGTTGGTCTGGTCGCTCCGGAACGCGGCGGGTTCGATATCGCCGACCTTGCCGGATTTCGCGTCGATTCCACCGGGTCGGCAATCGAGGAAATGTTCGTTGCCCTCAACGAGATTGCTGCGCGGGTCGAAGGGGTCGACGCCGGGATGTTCCGGTTTTCCGATGTCAGGATATCGGGATCGGGGGCGCTGATCACGGTCGAACAGGCGTCAGTACAGCGAATTGACGGGCAACATTACGGGATTGAAGCGGACCTGATCCGCGCCGGCCGCTCGATTGCCGTGCGTGGCATGGCCAGCGCCGAGGGCATCGGTGCAGGGCTTTCCGAGATCAGCGGCGAAATCGATGGTCTCGCCATTGACCTGCAAACCAACGGCCGTGTTGAACGCCGCAATGGGGTGAGCTCTGAGATTTTTGTTGCTTTTGAGGCAACGCGCGGCGGGGTCGATAGTCAGCCGGCGCTCAATGCCACCGTGACCACATCAGGTGGCACCATCATCCTGGGCGGGATTGAAGCGGAATTGAGCGAGGCGCGCGTCAATCTTGCTTACATGCCGGCAATGGAGAAGATCGAAATCACACCTTCACGGATCCGGGTCGGCGAGACGGTGATGCCGTTTACCGGTGGGTTGATCGACGCTGACAGGATCGAAAGCGTCGGTGGGATCAAAGGTGAGGGAGTTGCGTTTGACCTGGTGGTCAAGAACGGTCAGGCCGCGCCGGGAGATTCGGACGAACCGCCGATTTCCTTCGACGGTAAGGCCTTTGGCCGGTTTGACGCCGCCAAGCGTCTGCTGGTTGCTGAAGAACTGGTGCTGGCCTCGGCGCGTGGCGGCCTTTTCGGGTCGGCGTCGTGGCGCTTTGTCGACGGTCAGTCACCGGAGATGAACCTGGTGGCGCAAGCGCCCAGCATGACGACGGCGGCGGTCAAGCAGCTATGGCCATATTGGGTCGGCAAACAGGCACGGCAATGGGTGCTCAACAATCTCTATGGCGGGACGGTCACCAACGGACGCATCCAGTTGACTGTGCCGGCAGGCCATTTTCCGCCTGACAGGCGTGCAACCTTCAATGAGAACCAGTTGCAGATCGATTTTGACATCCAGCGGGCGCGCATGAATGTCGCCGGCGACATTCCGCCCTTGCGCGACACGATTGGCCACATGAAGCTGCGCGGCTCCAAGGTCAGCGTCACGGTTGCCTCGGCGACGGCGTTTTTCCCCACTGGGCGGAAAGTCGACATCACCGATGCGACATTTGCGATCCCGGCAACCGATCAACAGCCGCTGATGGCCGAGCTGGCCATGTCGGTCAGTGGCGAAGCCGACGCCGTTGCCGAATTGATCACCTATCACCCGATTGATGCGCTTGACCGAATAGGTCTGACGCCGGAAGATTTGAGCGGCACAATTTCGTCGACGGTGACGGCGCGGTTCGGCCTGGATCCGAAACAGTCACCGCCACCGCCGGAATGGACTGTTGAGCTGCAGATGAGCGGAGTCGATATCGCCAAACCGGTCGAAGGCCGGTTACTGACCAAGATGGATGGCAGTCTTTATGTCACGCCGACCCAGGCCGAGCTGAAAACCGAAGCCCTGGTCGATGGTGCGCCGATGAAGCTCGATGTGGTACAGCCGGTGGGCGATTCGACCGTCCAAGGGCAGCGCAAGCTGTCGGGGACGCTGAGCCCGGAAGCCCGCGAGAAGATCGCGCCCGGCACCAGTTCGTTGATCTCGGGGCCGGTCGGGTTTGTTATGGAAACCGGCACCGACGGAAGGCAATTGGTCACGCTCGATCTCAAGCCCGCGGAACTTACGGTTCCGGGCATAGGCTGGACCAAGGGCGAGGGGATCGCTGGTACGCTTCGCTTTGCCTTGCACGAAAAGGGTGGACTGACCCGGCTTGACGATTTGCGTTTGTCAGGCGACGGCTTCGAGGCCACCGGCGCGCTTTCGATCAAGGGCGGGCAATTGGCATCTGCCGATTTTACCAAGGTGGTGCTGTCGTCGCGCGACAATTACCGGGCAAAAATCAGCCGCAACGGCAAGGGCTACAAGGTGGCGCTTTCTGGTCAATCGTTTGATGCGCGGCCGATGATCGCGCTGGCGAAGTCGACTGCGGCGAGCAGCAGCGATGATGCCGGCGCCGTGCAGATCGAGGTCTCCGGCAGCGTCGACACGGTGCACGGATATTCCGATGAAAAACTGACATCGGGCGTGATCGCCTACAAGGGCAAGGGAAGCCAGATTGAAAAGTTCGATTTCAAGGCGGTCACAAAAAGCGGGCAAGCGGTGGTAATCGCGATCTCCGGCGGCAAGTCCAATGAAACGATAAAGGTTACCAGCGGCGACGCGGGAGCCTTCGCACGGTTCGCAGGCGTGTATTCGCGCATTCGCGGCGGCCTGCTCAATGTCGGACTCACCCGCCAGGGCGGCCCGTTGCGGCGCGGTGCGATCGATATCCGGAATTTCGTGGTGGTTGGCGAGCCGCGGTTGAGTTCGCTGGTTTCGACCCCGAGCAAGAAGGACGGCCGCAGTCTGCGCGACGCGGTGAAGGCTGATATCGATGTCTCGGAAGCGCGCTTTGAAGTGGCCAACGCCAAGGTGGTTTCCGGCAATGGCGAATTGCGGGTCAGCGAGGGCGTGGTGCGTGGGCCGCAGATCGGCGCTTCTTTCCAGGGCAAGATCTATGACGCGAAGGGCCTGATCGACCTGACCGGCACCTTCATGCCTGCCTATGGGGTCAACCGTCTGTTCAGCGAATTGCCGTTGATCGGCATTTTTCTGGGCAATGGCCGGGATCGTGGCCTGATCGGCATTACGTTCCGGCTGGCCGGGAAAACCGCATCGCCATTGCTTGAGGTCAACCCGCTGTCGGTGATTGCGCCGGGCGTGTTCCGTTCGATTTTCGAATTCAGGCAATGACGCTGGGCCCAGCCGCCGGATCAGGCGACCCGGTGGCGTGAACGAGCGGTAACTATTCCGCGCGCACCAGAACGTGCTTCTTCTTGCCAAGCGACAGCTTGATCACGCCGTCGCTGTTTAAGAAACCGGCATTGACCAGAGTCTTGTCGTCGCTGATTGGAACATCGTTGAGCTTGATGGCGCCGCCTTGGACATGACGGCGGGCTTCGCCGTTGGAACCGGCCAGACCAGCCTGGACGAACAGCGCCAAGAGGCCAATGCCGGCCTCGAGTTCGGAAGCGGCAACCGTGATGGTGGGCAGATCAGTTGCGGTCTGGCCTTCCTCGAAGGTCTTGCGCGCGGTCTCGGAGGCTTGTTCGGCTGCGGCGCGGCCATGCAGCATGGCGGTGACTTCGGTCGCCAGAATCTTCTTGGCTTCGTTGATCTCGGCGCCGCCGAGGGCTTCGAGCCTGGCGATCTCGTCGAGCGGCATGGTGGTGTAGAGCTTGAGGAAGCGGCCGACGTCGGCGTCTTCGCTGTTTCGCCAGTATTGCCAGAACTCGTAGGCGCTGAGCATGTCGGCGTTGAGCCAGACCGCGCCATTGGCGGATTTGCCCATCTTGGCACCGGACGAGGTGGTCAAGAGCGGCGAGGTGAGCGCGTAAAGCTGCGGGCAATCCATGCGGTGACCGAGGTCGATGCCGTTGATGATGTTGCCCCACTGGTCTGATCCGCCCATCTGCAGGCGGCAGCGATAGCGCTTGTTGAGCTCAACGAAGTCGTAGGCCTGGAGGATCATGTAGTTAAATTCCAGAAACGAAAGCGATTGCTCGCGGTCGAGCCGGGTCTTGACGGAATCAAACGCCAGCATACGGTTGACCGAAAAATGCCTGCCGACATCGCGCAGGAATTCAACGTAGTTGATGCCCATCAGCCAGTCGGCGTTGTTGGCCATGACCGCGTCCTGCGGACCGTCGCCGAAATCGAGGTAATTGGCGAACACGCTCTTAATGCCGGCGATGTTCTCGTCGATCAGTTCCGGGGTCAGCAGTTTGCGGGCTTCATCCTTGAACGAGGGGTCGCCGATCATGCCGGTGCCGCCGCCCATCAGCGCGATCGGCCGGTGCCCGGTCTTTTGCATCCAGTGCAGCATCATGATTTGGATGAGACCGCCGGCATGCAGGCTTGGCGCGGTCGGATCGAAGCCGATATAGGCAGTGACAGTCTCGTTCCGGAACAAATCATCGAGGCCCGTCTCATCGGAGACCTGGTGAATGAACCCGCGCTCGGAAAGAGTGCGCAGGAAATCGGACTTGAAGGCTGACATATCACTGTCCTTGCGGTTATCTCGGCTATTCCGGAAACAATTAGGGCGTCGATTGGTATGAGACGCCCGGGCGGGCCTTTAGCATTAGCGGCAGGCGCATTCAACTGAGGCCATGTCGTCGCTGCTGACGCGGGCGGCCTCGGCATGTAGGTTGCAACGCAAAACAATGCTGATTCCACCTCTTGCGGATCGGCTGATGCAGCAAGGATGACGGCCGATGGCGACTGGCGGCGATCTCAAACGGGCAATCGGACTAATGAGCGGGACTTCGATGGATGGCATCGACCTGGCGATGCTCGACACGGATGGCGACGCGGTGGTGGATCGCGGTGCTTCCTCGTTTACGGCCTTTGACGCAGATTTCCGCAAGCGGCTGACAGCAGCGCTGGAGACAGCCAAGGCGATTACTGAGCGCGAAGAGCGTCCTGGTGAACTGGCCGAGATCGAGATCGAACTAACCGACCGTCACGCCGAGGCGGTGGAGGCGTTCATGGCGCGCGAATCCCTGAACCGTGACGACATTGACGTGATCGGCTTTCATGGCCAGACGATGCTGCACCGGCCGCGCCAGGCGCTGACCGTTCAACTGGGCCTTGGCGCGCGGCTGGCGGAGCGGCTCGGGATTGATGTGGTGTATGATCTGCGCGCCCGCGACATGACGATGGGCGGGCAGGGTGCACCGCTGGTACCGGCCTACCACCGCGCGCTTGCCGCCGGACTTTCTGGCGAATGGGCCGAGCTCAGACCGGTCGTCTTCGTTAATATCGGCGGGATTTCCAACATCACCTATATAGGCTCAGATGACGTGTTGCTGGCCTTCGATAGTGGACCGGGCAATGCGCTGATCGATCAATGGGTGACCCGTCATGCTGGTGTTCCCTATGATTCCGGCGGCGCCATCGCCTCGGAGGGGCGGGTGCTGTCGAGTCTCGCCAACCAGTATCTGTCGTCGCCATTCTTCACCGCTAAACAACGCATATCGCTTGACCGCAACGATTTCCTGCCGCCCGAAGATGGTCAGGCAGAGCTTGAGGATGGGGCGCGTACGCTTGCGTTTGTGACTGCTGCAGCGATCGCCAAGGCGCAGGCGCATTTGCCGGAAAAACTCAAATTGTGGATCCTGACAGGCGGCGGCCGTCACAACCGGATGATCGTCGAGGATCTGACCGTCGCCACGCGCCATTCCGGGCAGGTGATCGTTGCCGAACAAGCCGGGTTGAATGGTGATTCGATGGAAGCCGAGGCCTGGGCCTGGCTTGCGGTGCGATCGCTGCGCGGCCTGCCGCTGACCTACCCCGGCACCACCGGGGTGAGCGAGCCGGCTACCGGCGGGGTGCTGGCACGAGGGTACGGCTGCAAAAATGCCTGACTGATAAAGCGCTAGGGCAGGGGTCGTTTCAGAATCAAGACCGGCGCCATCGGGGAGAAAGAGGGCGCCGGTTTTTGTTACGGATCGTCTGTTTACAGACTGCGATATTCGGTGTTGGCTTTGTCAGAGGGCCTTGCGGATACGGGTGAAAGCGTCCTTGAGTTCCGAACCGAGGATTTCGACGGCGTCGCCCAGATCTTCCTTGCTCTTTTTCAGGTTGGCCTGGCTTTCGAAGTGGTTCCAGCGCTCCTGAAGTTCAGTCCATTCGTCTTGCGCTTCCTTTGAGCCGAGGTGCACCTTGAGCTTGATCTCGTCGTAATTCTGTTTGAGGTCTTCGGCCAACTTGTTGATATCAGGCATGTATTTGGTCCTTGTTTGAGAGGTGATCAAGCTGGCGACGAAGAGCCAGTCAGGTCAGATTGTATTCATAAAAGTCACGAGCCTGCCTTGCGGCGGCGCAGACTGCGGATGATCGTGGAGATGATCGGAACCAGGAACCTGGCACTGTCCCATCCATTGAGTCCGTTGATGCCGGCCATGCTGCCTAGCGCTGCGGCTGCCGGGTTGGACTTCAATTCGGTTTCCAGTGTTGCCGACGTCAGATCGCGCAGTTCCCTTGCTGCGGCGAGATCCGGACCGGGCCTGGTAGAGGTGGCAATGACTACGAGGATGATTGCCAGCAGCATGTTGGCGACAGCCAGGATGAAGGGTGCCTTGATCGGTCCCCAGTTGGCAAGCAGCAACTGGTAAGCAGCGATATTGAGAAAAACCAGTGCCATCAGCACGATCAGGGCCGCGAAAAACATCAGCGTGAGTTTTCGCACCTGCACCTTGAGGCGGATTTCACCTACCAGCAACTCGGAACGAAGATAGAGCCGGAGGATTCGAACGGTTGAATGAATGGACATGGTCTTACATTACTTTGCTGTTAAACGGCCGATGACAATGCCGAGCGCAAGGGCTGCGGAAACCGACGCAACGGGATGCTCGGTGAAGCTCTCTTCAGCCTCATCGAGCATCGTCTGGACCAGATCGCCAAGCTCACTGAGCAATGTGTGAACATCGTCAGGCTGGCCATCGGATTCTGGCGAACCGGAATCCGGGTTCGGCGGAGGGGCGCTGCGCCGCAATTGCTCGACTTCCGCCCGCAGGCTTGCGATTTCTTCTCTCAGGCTGGGCTGCTTCATGGCCTATCCCCAAATCTCATCTTGAGACGGGATTATAGCCAGGAGCACCGCCACCGAATTGATCTAACGCATTCCGCCGCAAAGAATTTCGAACATGATATCGGGCGTCTGTTCCTTTACAGCATGATAATAGCTGCCGATGCCGCTTTGATGGGCAGTAGAGTGTGTCGCTTGGACAATCGGGATGTGTCGGCTACATAATCGTTTAACCGGGATGATTTGCTCGATCTGACCGCTCCCTATTGTGAAAGATCCGCTATGGAACCGCACAGTATTCTAGTTCAGCGCGTGGGCTTCTATCTGATACTGGCGCTGACAACGATTGCTTTTGGCTTGCTGCTGCTTCCATTTTATACGGCGGTACTCTGGGCTATCATCCTGGCGATTGTCTTCCATCCGGTTCAGCACTTTCTTGTTCGTCGCCTGAACGGTAGAGAAGGGGTCGCTGCTTTCCTGAACATTCTCATGTGCATTTGTCTGGTGATTGTTCCGGTTGTAATCATCCTTGCTTCCATCGCGCAGGAAGGCGCCAGCCTCTACAAGCAAGTCAGCAGCGAGGAATTCGATCTGCGCGGTCGCGTGGAACAGTTCACAAGCGCTGTGCCTAGCTTTATCGAGCGCTGGACACCCTTCGAAATTGGCAATTTCCCCGACCTGCGGGACAAGCTTTCCGGAGGAATCATGCAGGCCGGTCAGTCGATGGCGGGCCATTTGGTGAATGCCGGTGAGACCACACTTAATTTTTTCATCGGTTCCGGCATCATGCTGTATCTGCTTTTCTTCCTGTTCCGCGACGGTGAAAAGATTGTTGCAAGGATCAAGCGGGCGATGCCGCTAAGTGATGATTATTCCGCCCAGTTTCTGGAAAAATTCACATCTGTCATCAATGCGACAGTGCGAGGCAATATCATCATCGCGATTATCCAGGGGACAATCGGTGGCGTGACATTCTGGGCTTTGGGGATCGAGGCGGCGTTGTTGTGGGGCGTGGTCATGACCTTCTTTTCCATGTTGCCCGCGGTGGGGGCCGCCTTTGTCTGGGGACCGGTGGCGTTATTCTTGCTGTTTAGCGGTGCATGGTTGAAAGGCATTATCCTGATTTTTGTCGGGCTTCTGATTATCGGCCTGATCGACAATCTGCTGCGGCCGCCACTCGTCGGCAAGGAATCAAAGCTGCCGGATTACGTCGTGCTGGTTTCAACGGTCGGCGGTATGGCCCTGTTCGGGATCAATGGTTTTATTGTCGGGCCGTTGATTGCGGCCATGTTCATTTCCGCCTGGTCGCTATTTGCCCATGAACCTGCTGACATCTGATGCACGCCGCGAACGATCTGGCTGATTGCGTATGAAGTTCTGTGGTTCCGCCTTGATGGGGTCGCCGCTATTGGCCTTGGTCACAGGGGACGCAAGGCAAGGCTGCTTTGCCATGAACACGCGGGTTGTTGCCCGCTCATGAGGGTCGGTTGACGCTGCGGGTCTCACTGCAGCGTCAACCTGAAGGCGCGAATGCCCGTGGCGTTGGCTGTTTACCAGCCCTGGCCCTGCGCACATTGATTGAACTCTTCGGAATTGTGATCGGCGATGGCGTAAACGCATTGTTCGATCGCCTGATAGCATTGCCCGGCCTCTGCTTCAGCGTAGTTACCGTAGCAATAGGACTGGATGGCGTTCAGGGTTTCCTGTGTGTCATCGACCGAAGCTGCTCCTGACTGATCCATCTGCTCGTTGCCGTTGTTCTGCTCCTGTTCCTGCTGCTGCTGTGCTGCCTTGTTGTCGCGCACGGCGTAGAGGCAGTTGAAGAAGTCGTCGGAGCCGTAGCCATAGGAGGCGCAGCCCTGGATCTCTTCACCGCTGATGTCAGAGAACTCGCTGGCGACACGCTGATCGATTTCCGCCTGCTGATTGGCTGCGGCGGCATCGCTTTCGGCCTGTTGTTGCTGCTGTTGCTCCTGTTGCTGTTGTGCTGCCTTGTTGTCGCGCACGGCGTAGAGGCAGTTGATGAAGTCGTCGGAGCCGTAGCCATAGGAGGCGCAACTCTCGACCTCTTCACCGTTGAGGTCGGGGAATTCGTTAGCGACACGCTGGTCGATTTCCGCCTGTTGATTGGCTGCCGCGGCATCGCTTTCGGCCTGTTGTTGCTGCTGTTGCTCCTGTTGCTGTTGTGCTGCCTTGTTGTCGCGCACGGCGTAGAGGCAGTTGAAGAAGTCGTCGGAGCCGTAGCCATAGGAGGCGCAACTCTCGATCTCTTCACCGTTGAGGTCGGGGAATTCGTTGGCGACACGCTGGTCGATTTCCGCCTGTTGATTGGCTGCCGCGGCATCGCTTTCGGCCTGCTGTTGCTGTTGCTGCTGTTGCTGTTGTGCTGCCTTGTGGTCACGCACGGCGTAGAGGCAGTTGAAGAAATCGTCGGAGCCGTAGCCATAGGAGGCGCAGCCCTGAATCTCTTCATCGGTGATGTCGGAAAACTCGCTGGCAACACGCTGGTTGATGGCTTCGCTGGCGAGGCCCGAGTCCAGGCAATCAAAATAGGGTGAACTGTTTTCACCAAACTCCTGACCGCAGGTTGTGAAGTAACCCATCGGAAGTGACGAGTAATCCTTGTCCATGCGCTGGTCTGCGGAGGAGTTGTCAACCGGGTCCGCTGTGGCCGGGTCTGCAGCCGGCGTCACGCCAGCAGCTGCCGCAGCTACCGCCTTGTCGGCGCAATCCCAGAACATGGTTTCATTGTTGTAACTCGGAGAGTTTGTATCACCATTGGCGGTTTCACACTGTGCCCATGCAGCATCGGGAACGGCGCTGTAGTCACCATTGAGACGCTGATCCTGGGGGTCGTTTGTCCAGTCGGCTGCAGAGGTGGCGCCATTGGCCGTGGCGGGATCTGCATTCGGATCGGCTGCGGGATCCGCGGTCGGCGTGCCGGCAGCTGCCGCAGCTACCGCCTTGTCGGCGCAATCCCAGAACATGGTTTCATTGTTGTAACTCGGAGAGTTTGCATCACCATTGGCGGTTTCACACTGTGCCCATGCAGCATCGGGGACAGTGCTGTAGTCTCCATTGAGACGCTGATCCTGAGGGTCGTTTGTCCAGTCGGCTGCTGCAGAGGTGGCGCCATTGGCCGTGGCGGGGTCTGCATTCGGATCGGCTGCGGGATCCGCGGCCGTCGTGCCGGCAGCTGCTGCGGCTACCGCCTTGTCGGCGCAATCCCAGAACATGGTTTCATTGTTGTAACTCGGAGAGTTTGCATCACCATTGGCGGTTTCACACTGTGCCCATGCAGCATCGGGAACGGTGCTGTAGTCACCATTGAGACGCTGATCCTGGGGGTCGTTTGTCCAGTCGGCTGCTGCAGATGCGGCACCATTGGCCGTGGCGGGATCTGCATTCGGATCGGCTGCGGGATCCGCGGCCGTCGTGCCGGCAGCTGCTGCGGCTACCGCCTTGTCGGCGCAATCCCAGAACATGGTTTCATTGTTGTAACTCGGAGAGTTTGCATCGCCATTGGCGGTTTCACACTGTGCCCATGCAGCATCGGGAACGGTGCTGTAGTCACCATTGAGACGCTGATCCTGGGGGTCGTTTGTCCAGTCGGCTGCTGCAGATGCGGCACCATTGGCCGTGGCGGGATCTGCATTCGGATCGGCTGCGGGATCCGCGGCCGTCGTGCCGGCAGCTGCTGCGGCTACCGCCTTGTCGGCGCAATCCCAGAACATGGTTTCATTGTTGTAACTCGGAGAGTTTGCATCGCCATTGGCGGTTTCACACTGTGCCCATGCAGCATCGGGGACGGTGCTGTAGTCACCATTGAGACGCTGATCCTGCGGGTCGTTTGTCCAGTCGGCTGCTGCAGAGGTGGCGCCATTGGCCGTGGCGGGATCTGTAACCGTCGGCGGTGGGCCGCCAGCGGCGAGGGTCTTGTCGGCGCAATCCCAAAATCTGGTTTCATTGTTGAAGTCAGGCGAGTTCGGGTCTGCGTTGACTGCTTCGCAAAAGTCCCAACCGTCTTGGGTAATTGCGGTGTAATCATTGTTCAGACGGCGGTCCTGAGGGTTGTCCATCCAGCTAGCCGCAACGGCGTTGGCGCCGCCTGCAGTTTTGGCCGCGGTTTCGAGGCAATCCCAGAAGGCGGCTTCATTGTTGTAGCTGGCGGCGTTGACGTCGGCATTGGCAGTTTCGCAAGCGTTCCATTCGGCAACGGCAACTGCGGAGTAATCATTGCCGGCGCGCAAGTCCTGCGGGTTGATTGTCCAGTCAGGTGCTGAGGCGATGTTGCCGGAAGTGGCCCCGGCGCCTTGTTTGCCCTTGCCCTTTGTGCCGGGCGCGGCATTGCCTGTAACCGCCGGGTCAGTAGAAGCGTCTTCAAGCTCCTCTAGCGTGTCCATTTGTGCCTGTTCGAGGCAATCATAATAGCCTGTGGCGTCCTTTGCCTTGTTAGGATTTGCGGCTTCGCAGCTATCAATTCTTGCTTGTGACACGATCGAATAGTCGTTTCCGGCCCGCGGATCGGATGCAATGCCGGTTACATTGGCCTGGGCTGCGAGCCTCAAGCCTTCATCTGCGCAATCCCAGTAGGCCTTCTCATTGTTGAAAGCCGGGGAGGTGGGGTCAAGATTGCCGGATTCGCAAGTTGACCAATAGGCAACTGGAACATCGTTGTAGTTCTTGTTCTGACGCTGATCCTTAGGCGCCAGGGTCCAGTCGGCTGCCTGTGCAACCGCAGGCTTGGCGGGCTTCGCGGGCCTGGCAGGCTTGTTGCCGGTTTTTGCCGGTCGATTGGAATTGTTGCTCGCTTTGGAATTGTTACCAGGGGTGGCGGCGACGCAGCCCGGCATCATCACGTTATCCTGGCGAATGTAAGTGTCCTTGCCGGATTTGAAGCCGAGAACTGTGCCATTGCGGACGTTGAGCTGGAAGGGCTTCAGGCTGCGGCTTCGGGGTGAGAGGCGGGATTTGGGCCAATTCGGGGTCAATCCGATCTGGGCGCCGCAGAATTCTGTCCACGACAATGCGCCTGTGCGGCCGTTGAGGAGAATGTTGCCCGATGTTCCGGTTTTGCTGGTGTAGGTACCCACTACCAGCGGCGCATTGAGCTTGCCGGCTTTGGTGGAGGGATCAAACGCACGCACAGGCTCTTGCAGCGCAACAGTGAGCTCATAGGAACTGCGTCCGCCAGTTGAACCGACGACGATCTGGTAGTTGCCCGTCAGCGGCAAAACGCCTTGGTGGAAGGTGGCATAGTCGCCGTCGCCGGCGCCAGGCAGCGTGGCCCCGCCCTTGACTGCGTTCTTGATGTAGATCTCGAAGGCGGCGTTGCCGGTATTGGACCACAGGTTGGTCTGAAGGGTTTGCCCCTTGATGCCACTGACCGTGTAGATCGCCAGTTGTCCATCGTTGACCTTGCGAACGCTTGAAACGCCGCCGGTATCGGCGTCGACATAAAGCCGCTGGCGGAAAACATCGACGCCATTGCCGGCGTTCTTAACCGCCTTGTTGTTTTTCCGGTCGTTCTTGTTGTCGAGAATCTTTCCGACGAGATCCAGCACCCCGACAACGATGTCGGCGGCATTGGTCTGGTTGTTACCTGACCGAGTGCCGGAATTGCCGCCCGAAGCGATGCCGGGTGCGGACGGAGGGGTGGGTCTGCGGGTTTCGCACCTGCCCTTGGTGCCGGATATCGCCTTCTTGTTGGCGCAGATAATACCACCCCACTGGTACCCTCTGTCGCCATTGCCTAGACGGATCGAGAACCAGGGGTAGCCCTTGTAGATCTTGTTGGTGCGCCGCAGCACGGTGATCGCCTGGCCGGAGCTGGTGGATGCGATCTGGGCCGCTGTGATCGAGGCCTGGGCGCGAACCCGGCCACCGACCGAGCCGGCGAGAACCGGAAATTCAGACCCAGGACGCGCACTTGGCGCCTTTGAAGGCCGGGAGCCGGACCGGGTGGGGCGGGCGTCAGGTCTGCTCGGGCGGGTGTCTGGGCGCTGGCCGGCTGTTGGCCGGGGTGTTGGCCTGGATGCGGTGGGGCGGCCAGGCCTTTTGGGGGATTTGAGGCCAGGTCTGGTCGGCCGGATGCCGGGCCGAGGCTTGAATTTGTTGGTTGCCGAGCGCGTTTGGCCGGCAGGCATATAGTCCGTCAGCACAAATGCAGCGCCGTTCTCGCCCCGATGCTGGCCGGCGGCGATTACCAGATCCTTGCCGACGAAGATGGTGGCCTTGGGCTCGTATTTACCTGTGTCCAGCCTGATGGTGCGCAGCAGGTTGAGATCATTAGCCGACAGGATCCAGACCGTGCCTTCGGCGCCAACGACCACGACTTTGTCCTCGTCGGCATTGATCTGGGTGATCAGTTCGGTGGCGGAAAATCGCGAGATTTCCCTGCGCGAACGAGCATCGATCATCACCACGCTGCCGTCATGGTCGGTCGTCTCATAACGACCACCGGCGAATACGGATTTTCTGTTGGCGGCCATGGCCCAGATTTCGATGCCGGAGACAGCAAGCTTGCTGGTCCTCAGGCTGGAGCCGCTGACGACTGAAATTTTCTCACCGCGCGCGTGGCCGACCCAGATGTCGGCGCCGACAACGGTCATGGAGGTGGCCCATTGCCCCAGATCAGGTGAGGTTTTCTGATTGCCGCGGTCGGTGTCGACCCGCACCAGCTGGCTTGTGTCGGAGCTGCAGTCGGGCTCGCCCAGAACGAACAGGTCGGAGCCGGAAATTTCCATTGCACTCGGGCAAAGCTTGAGCTTGGCGACCTGGCTCTTGCGACCGCGGCTATCGTGTCGGAGCACGACCTTGTCGGTTGCCACCAGCGTATAGATGTCCTTGTCGGCGCTGATAATCTCGATCGGCAGGCGACCGACCTTGAGCCGTTCGACAACCTTGCCGGTCTTGTAATTGACCTTGGCGATGGTGCGTTGACCACTTTCAGCTGCCCAAAGGTAGGAACCGTCATGGGCGAGGCCTTCGATCCATTTGCCCAATTCGATCACACGCGGCGCAATATCGACGTCATCGGCGACGACCGGAGCGCCATTTCGGGTTGAATTGGCAGCGCCTGCGCCAAGGCGACCGGGCCTTTTGGGGCCGGGCTTCGCACCGCCAGCAACGCTGACGCGGCAATCCGAACCGGACGACGCATCTGAGGCGCGGAAACCGCATTCGAGAAGCATGCCGCGAATGTCGGCGACATCGGGTTCGCGGGCGGATTTGGGCAGGCGTGCAGCGGCGTTCTTGCACTCTGCTTCTCCACGCTTGAGCCGGTTGGGCACACTCATGCTTGAGGGAAGTGTGCTGGCCACCAGTTCGAGGCAGACAATGTAACGCAACACCGCATCGTTGCGGGAATTGGTGACGTATTGCGCATCCTTGGTGCTGTAGCTCTGGGCCATGGCGGTGAAAGGATGGACCAATCCGGCAAGCGCCAAAAGGATCAAGAATTTCGTCAACCGCATCATGCCCATTATCAGCCCGCCCTCAGTAAATTTAAGTCTTCTTATTTCGACGCGCCGAATTTTTCGACACAACATAGAAATTGTCTTCCGTACGAATTTATGTTGAATTAAGATTGTGTAAAGGAATTTCTTGCAAATGGCGCCATTTATCAACCAATAATATGTATTTCTAATCGAACTAAACCCTGAATGGGTCTAAAAATCCACTATTATTGTTGGATTGTTTTTGTCTGAAATAGTATTTGCGATCAATAATACGTAGATCTATCTGGGTGCGATGCGAAAATATGACGGATTTACCAGAGCGAGTGAACGAGATTCTGAAGCGGATCTGGATCTTGGTTCGCTACAGCCTGCGGAGATAGTTTCTCTGCTGAGGGAAGAAGGGGAGCATGCATGGGACGGGCTATTGATTTTTGCATCATGGGGATTGTCGCTGCAACATGGTTGATGGCGACCGCCGGGCAGTCACAAGCCAGCAATTGCGCGGTCGACACATACGATCACAATGGCTCGGCAATGGAAGTCCAGTTGTGCGACAACGAGTTGTACATTTCCTATGACAAGCCCCGAGCAGCGCTGAAAAAAGTGGTGTCGAACGCGGGACTCCGTTGTTTGACGGCCGCGTCACCGCGGTCGGCGCGGTGATCGGCAAAGCCTGGGTGTTCAGCGCCAGATGCGGCGCGATGTCCTATGATGTTACTGGCGCGGTTCGACCCAATTCGATCCTGCTTGAGGGCAGGGCGCCGAAACGTGACAAGAAATGCAAGGTCACCCGATACCGGGATGACGAGTTGCTGTTCACCAACAGCTACAGCAAACCGTCACGCCCGGCGCAGACAGCGAAACCTGACCGGAAACAGCGGCTGCGGGCCTCGGGTGACGACTGGTACGCGATTGCCGGGGCGTTCCCTGAATTCGGCGATGCATCCGACCGGGTGAGCGAACTGGCAGGCTCCTGGTTCGTGCTCGACACCAATGAATGTCTGAGGTTTACCCGGAATTACTGGGTCGCGGCCGCGGGGCCAATGTCGGAGAGAGACGCCAAAAGGGCCGCGGGTTCAGCCCGTCGGTTCGATGCCTACACGAAGAAATGCCGATAGGACGGACCTGCCGATTGCTGCAGGCTGATCAATGTCAGCCCGGTCAATTTCAAGGGGGACCGATAATGACCAATGTCGGAAATTGTTTGCGGTCTGAGCTGCTGCCTTCATGGTACTGGCCACCACGCTATCGGTCACTATGCCTGCAAAAGCACAGCAATATGCGGCAGACGGGATTGCGCTGACGCCGACATTCCGGATCAAGTCCAAATTTGACAATACCTACCTGAAATCGAGTGGCCGGCACATCAGTTTAACGACGGCCCTCGCTCCCGATGATGATTCATTTCTGTGGGTCTTTGTGGATGGAAAAGGCGATGATTATACAATCGCCAATGTTGCGACGGGTTGGATTCTGATCAGGCCCCGCAATTCCGCAAGCGTTTATGCGACAGTTACAGAAGGCCGCCTGGTTGATCTGTGGACAGTTAAGGATGGCACGAATTCGTATCAATACATGGGGCGATCTCGGGAGCTATAAGCCAAATCCTGTTGCCACGGATGTCATGCTGATCAGCAAATATGATTACATGCGGTCGGAGCCCCATGACATTGGTCTGAAAATAGAGGGTGGCAGCGCGACCGCGCGCCCCAAAGCAACAAAAACCGATCCCGCATTCGTCTGGACCCTTGAACCTGGACCGGCAAGGGATCTGATCAAGATCGATATCGAATCCGTCAAGGCCATCCAGACTTCGACCGGTCGGGATGGTGCCACCAACGTGTTGACTGGCGGCATGGTGCTTGCGCTCGAATGGGGCCCGACGATTGCCTCGTCCGGCGCCGCTGGTGCGATCAAGGGCGCTGTTTCGGGATTGGCCAAGAACCTTGGCAAGAAGGGCGCACAGAATTTCGCCAAGAAATCAATGAAGGAAATTGCCAAGGAAGCTTTTGAAAAGGCCGCCAAGGAGGGCTTTCGCTCCACCGCTGCAAATGTCGCGAAAGCGACCCGCCGCGGGTGGTCCAGCGGCGCCAAGTTCGCCACTTCGTCCGCCCGGAAGGTGACATCAAAAATTGGCAAGGCGGGCAGCAACCATATCAAGAAAAAGAAGACCATGCTGCTGCGCTATCGGAAAAATCCGAAAGCGGCGCTGACGCTGAAAAATCTCGGCAAGACGCTCGAGCGATCAAAGTCGCTGACAAAGACAGGACTGGATGCGGAGGAAAACTTCGAGAAGTTGAAAGACGGCTTCAACAACTCGGTCAGTAGCATGGCTGCGAGAATGTTGGCCCAACAAGGCGTCACACCCGCCATTCTTGCCGCCACGAGTGCGGCCAAGGCCAAGGCGAAGGACACTCGCTCCGGCGGCGCCACCAGCCCAGCAGCACCGGTGGTTTTGCAGAGTCTGGAACCGGATGACCATGAAATTGGCCTCGCGCGTATGGCGCTCATGGCGATGGCTGAGTTTGAAACGCCGGAAATCAACAAGCTCAGGACTGCCTGCGACAGCTTTGTCGATTTCGCCGAGCCGGTATCGCCTGTCAAGGTGGTCACTCCGGCAATTGTTGCCCAGGTCGAGGGCGCCTTCAAGGAGATACAGGGTGCGCTTGTGGCAGCCGGGGCGGAGGCGGCCACCAAGGAAAGTTGATGCGATCGTGCTGGAGACGTTCCTCAATCCCTTCGGCTCGGCGATGGACACCATCGTAGCAATGACCAATGACACCGATGATTCTCTGGAGATTGAACTCAACGGGACCTCGGTCTGGCCCAATGGTGGTGGCGACTGGCGCGATATAGGCAAGGGCAGCACCAAGAATGTGGGCGTGTCGAGGGTCTTGCCCCGCACCGCAGGCGTGAATGTTCACCTGATCGAGTATGATTGCGCCAGCGCTGACGACAATCTCGGGAACCTCAAATTCGATACGGCCGGGCTGCGTAAGGGTGAGGGCCATACTGAAGCGCTGGTTCATAGCGGTTCGGAAGGCAGTCTGTACGGTGTCACGTTCACGGTTGCGCCAGTCTCGCTCGACCCCTCGCAGCAGGAGGTGGAAGCCCCAATCGCGATCAATGCCTGCCTGAATCTCGAGCAGAAGTTGTACAAGATCCAGAGAAAAGTAGACATCGCGTATGAGACGCTGGAAAAATATGTAGCGGTTCCCCAGCTCATTCTCGCGAGGTATGGCGTTGAAGGTCTCACCGCATACAACAACGCCCGCGCCTACCATCTGACCGAGAAGGTCTGCCCTGACGATTCGGCCGATTACGGAAAATTGCTTGCCGGCGACTGGAGGTTGGGGGAATTTGACAATTTGGCGAGCGAAAAACTTCAACCTACGAAATCGACACTCACATTTTCGGCAGATGGGACATTGCTCGGTTCAGGTGAAGGAACCTGGGAGAAAGTGCCGAACAAGTGTGAATTGAAGATCGATCGCTTCAGTTACGATAAAAGGATGTTCGTTCAGAGCGAAGGCGACGGTGTAACGCTCTACACCGACACCGATCACCATCTGGTCAACAATGTGATGCGGTTTGCACGCTGGAAATACGCGGATACCGATTACACCGACGAGAACGGTGTATTGCACGTCGCCAAGCCCGAAGGAATTGATGGCGGCGGTCGTGGCGACTGGCTGGAGAAGATCGAAACCAATCCGCTCCCCGCTTCCATCGTCAACTCCAACGATAAAAATGCCCGGGCCGCGCTGTTCGGGCACTGGAAAATCAAAATCCCATCCCCCCGGAGGGGGTGGAGAACTATGACGCGGGACAAGCGATCTGGACGTTCACTTCCGACAAGATTTTTGTCTCCAGCCTACCGGATGCGGAACGGAGCAAGGACGGTCCTGTGCCGAAATCCGACACGGTCACCGGCCGTTGGGAATATCTGGGGGACAGGCGGGTCAAGGTAACGCTGGATGGAGAATTCAGCGCTGAAAATTATGGCGAGACGTACAACGGCATCGGAAAATCCTTTGTCGTGTACATCGACACGAATGGGTATGGCTATCGCAACTTGGAGGAATACACAAAAGACAGTGTCGATGCCTCGGGCCGCAGCGAATTGGTGGTCTATCTGGAGCCGGGCCAGACCGGGGATATGAAACTGCAGAGCGAAGAACTCGACGATGGCGGGCAACCATACGAGGTCGACCCGCAACGCGGGATCGTGTTTGTCGGGCTTGATCCGAGCGGCGGCTGTATTGGCGCCGGCAAGCCGCTGGAAGGGCGCAACAGCTTCACATTTGGGGAAAGCGGCAACACCCCGGCTGATGACGCCAGTTGGTATGGCAATCCGGTGGATGCGCGCGGCACTGATACGTCGCTCCGCTACGACAGGGTCGAGGGAGCAGACTGGGATAAGTGCGTGGCCGACAATGAAAATGCCAATTCGACCTCCTACAACAACGAGAGCCTGTTTTATGACTGTCTGGATGGCTATCAGACCGCCGCTGGCGATGTCGATGCACCGGGCGAGGAAGAACGTTCCGATGTGTCGACTGACGAGGGAATGCAGGAGAGCGCAGCGATGGCATGCGCCCGGCAATACGGGCTCAATGCGAAATATTCCGATCAGACGGGCCAGGTGACGCTGACCAATGGCGCGGCCTATTACATAGATGTGCAAAAGGTCGGTTCGGGGGACGGTGGCACCACCGGGCCGGACCAGTTCTATCTCGAATCTAACCATTCCAGCGAATTTGAATCGGCACGAAGCGTGGTCTATGTGGCGCTGGATCTCGGAAGGCAGCTGCATCGGCGCCTATATGCCAAGGGAGGCCCGCAACAGCCACACCTTTGGTCTGGCAAACTGATGCCTGTTGCGCGCCAATGGATCTTGGAGTGCCCGCGGCTTTGTGATCTGGTGAGGAAAAGTGCGGCGATGTGCAGCCGTCGCCGATGACCCGGCGCGACATCGCCCGGGCCATTACTACAGCCATCCGGCTTGATCGCTCAGCGGCCGCGCACACCATGTAGGAACGTCTCGACCACCGAGGTGAGGATGGTTTCAATCTCGTCGGGGTCCGGTGGCTCTCTCAATCCGAGCACGACCTGCAAATGCAGATTGCCGCGCAGCATGCCGGTAAAGTTGTCGGCGGACAGCAGGCAGTCGCGGACATTGATCTCGCCTCTTGCCTTGCTCCGTTCCAGCAATTCTGCCAGGCGTGCCGAGGCACGGCTTGGTCCTTTTTCATAGAATGCCCTTGCCAGTTCAGGAAATCGTGATGTCTCGGCCATGACGGTTCGCAACACCCCGACCACGGTCGGCGATATGTAAACCTCAATCAACCTGCGACCAAATTCCATCAATGTATTTTTAAGATCAGGGTCAGCAAGCCGCTCGACGGTCATGTCGGCCAGTGCATTGTCGGTGATTTCTGTAACAAGCGCAGTGAAAAGACCTTCCTTGCTGCCAAATTCACTGTAAATGTTACGCTTTGATCCACCGATTTTTGCGATAATGGAATCGATGCTGGTCGCAGCATATCCTTGCTCGAAAAATATCTGGGCGGATGCTGCGAGGATCGTTGCACGTCTTTGTTCAACAGATGGACGCTTTGACGGGGTTGGCTCGGACATATGGCACCCAACTCGATTTCGATCTTGACCGGTACGGTATCTTACCGTACCGCATCGATCAACCGGTAACGAGCGGTACCAAGCGATGGTCAAATGCGACGACTTCTGAGAATCCTGATCCTTGCCGGCTTGGCCGGTCTGATTGCCACTCTCTCGTTTTCAGGCTGGACCTGGTGGACGAGTGGCCGATTCGAAGTGGCAACCGACAATGCTTACCTGCGCACTGACATCACATCACTGGCCCCGAAAGTGGCAGGCTATGTGGTTGATGTGCAGGTTGGCGACAATCAGATGGTGCACACTGGCGACATACTGTTCCACATCGATGATCGGGACTACAAGGCACGGCTGGCCCAGGCAGATGCGAATATCGCTGCTGCGGAAGCCACCCTTGCCAATCTGGATGCGGAGCGCAATCTGCAACAGGCAGCGATCCTTCAGGCTGCTGCCCAACTGGATGCGGCGCTTTCACGCCTAACCCTCGCACGTCAGAATTTCGAGCGTTCCGGCAGCCTGGTACGGACACGAACAGCAAGCCCGGCTCAGCTCGAACAGGCAGAGGCCGCAAAGGATCAGGCCAATGCCGCTGTCGATGCTGCCAAAGCCGCGCTCGAGGCCACTAAGAAGAAACTCGACGTTCTCGCAGCTCAGAAATTGGCAGCCAGTGCCGCGTTAAAACAAGCCAGGGCCACCCGCGATCTCGCGCAACTCGATCTCGACAATACCGTTGTTCGGGCGCCGCTTGATGGCATTGTCGGTAATCGGCAGGTCCGTCTCGGTCGGTTCGTGACACCGGGGCATCGTTACTCGACATTGTTCCGGTCGATGACATCTGGATCATCGCCAATTTCAAGGAAGTCCAACTCCAGCGAATCGCGCCCGGTCAACTAGCGAAGATATGGATCGATGGATTTCCGGATGTGGAAATAAAGGGGACTGTCGCCAGCCTGGCCCCGGGGACCGGAACAGCTTTCAGCCTGATTCCGTCCGACAACGCCACAGGCAATTTCGTGCGCGTAGTGCAACGTGTGCCGATCAAGATCACACTGGACGACAATCCGCTGTCCGGTCGACTTGTTCCCGGGCTTTCGGCGCGGGTTTCGATCGGCGTAACCGACACCGAAGGGCGGCCTCGATGACCACCGGTTGCCCGGACACCCCCGTGGCGGGTGTCCCGGGGGTGGACACGCGGAACAATGCCAGCGATTTTGCTGGTGACGGGTGTCGTGCTTTCGGCATTCACCGAGGCACTTGCGGCCACAGTCCTGTCGTTTGCGCGCTTTGACATGCCGGGCGATATTCATGCATCGCCCGACGAATTTTCATTGCTTGATGTCAGTTATGCTGCTGCCAAGCTGGTGGCATTTCTGCTCGCACCCTGGTTGATGCAACGGCTGTCGGCGCAAACCTGCCTCCGTGCGGCGACCGGCGTTCTTGCGCTTGCATGCGGGCTGAGCACCTTGACTTCTGATCTTGATCTGCTGCTTGCCTTGCGGGCGATTCAAGGTGTGGCCGGCGCAGTGCTTCTGGTCAGTGGGCAGACCATGTTGCTCCAGAGTTTTCCCCGTTCGAGCCAGCCTGTTATCCAGGCCTTGTTTGCGTTGGGGGCAGTGGTCGCCCCGGCAACGCTGACCCCATCCATGCAGGGTTGGCTGGTGGACACACTGTCATGGAGCTGGATCTTTCTGTTGATGGTAATCATCGGTTCGATCGCGACAGTGCTTCTTGCCCTGACCGATTTCGGCCGCGAGACGGAAATATGCAAGTCGCGCTTCGATTGGGTTGGGCTTTGCCTGTTTACGACCGCCGCTTTCTGTTTGACTTATGTGCTGAGCCGGGGAAACCGTTGGGACTGGCTGGAAGAACCTTTCATCGCCGCTCTGGTGGCGCTTGGCGGAACAGCGTTCGTGCTCCTTGCCATCCATCATTTTCGTTCGTCCAGCAGCGATACTCTCATGAACCTGTCGGTGTTTCGAAATCAGGGATTTGCCTTTGGTTTCGCTGTGAGCTTTGCAGCCGGTTTCGCGCTGTCCGGGAGTTCCTATCTCATTCCGTCGTTTGCGATTTCAGTGCTGGGAATGACAGCTACGGATGCAGGCTTGCTGTTGCTTCCAAGCGCAGTGATGTTTGCAAGCAGCCTGTTGCTGATGGCGTTTCTCATAAGGAGATTTGGGGTTTCGCCTTTCGTATTCGTTCCGATCGGAATCCTAACCTTTATGCTGACAATGTGGATGCTGTCCGGCTCCAGTGGCGAGAGCGGTTTTCCGGACATGATGCCGGCGATCCTGCTGCGGGGGATGGCGCTTGGGTTCCTGTTTCTGGCGATCACGCTGATCACGCTAGTCGGGCTTCCCCGATCCACAGTGGCCCACGGTATCGGCCTTTTCAACGCCGGCCGGCAGACGGGTGGGTTGGCCGGTGTGGCTTTCATGCAGACGCTGATCGAAAACCAGACTGCCCTGAACAAGAGTGTTCTTTTGGCCCACATTGTGCCGGGCCGGGTTGCCGTGTCTGACCACCTCGCGATGCTGACAAAGCTATTGATTGCACGTGGCATGGAAGTGGGCGCTGCTACACGGGCTGCGATGCAAATGATGGGCCGCGAGATCGGTGTTCAGGCAGCTGCAATCGCTTATGACCGCGCCTTTTTCACCATTGCGGTGTTTTTCCTTGCTGCTGCTCCGGTGCTGATCACAACAAGAATTGTCATATCAAAAGTCATACCCAAGCTCGGTTCCGGCTCGGACTGAAACGTCACACAGGCAAGTTGCCGCGCGGCGCTTTGGCGTGATGAGAGGAGGGGCCTGTGCCGTATCAGCTCGCGAGCGCCAGCACGGTTTGCGGAGCAAAATGCAGGTCGATGGTCTGCCCAGCTGACGGCGGCGGGCGAGTCGGGTCGTTGAAGGTGTCGACCGACAGCCGGGCCTCGCCGACTTCAAGCTTGATGCGAATAACAGCGCCAAGAAAATCGACGGCAACGATGCGCGCCCGCAGCGTCTGGTCGCCGTCGCGGTGCTCCAGCCGCAGCGATTCAGGGCGTAGCGCCAGCCGGAGGGTGTCGCCAGGTTTGGCGTTTTCTGGCAACGACATGCCGGAAATGCTGGCGGAACCGACGCTGGCTTCACCGCGGCTGGCATCAACCACGGTGGCGTCGAGTTGGCTCAGGGTGCCGACAAAGCCTGCGACAAAGGCCGTGCGCGGATGATTGTAGATCTCGTAGGGCGTGCCAATCTGCTCGATCCGGCCCTCATACATGACCATCACGCGGTCCGACATCGATAGCGCTTCTTCCTGGTCGTGAGTGACGAAAATCGTGGTGATGCCGAGTTCCTGCTGGATCGCGCGGATTTCCTCGCGCAGCGACACGCGGATCTTGGCATCCAGCGCCGAGAGCGGCTCATCAAGCAACAGCACCGACGGGCGCGGCGCCAGCGCACGGGCCAAGGCGACTCGCTGCTGCTGGCCGCCGGAAAGCTGCCAGGGAAACCGCTCGGCCAGTTGCGGCAGCTTGATCAGCGCCAACATTTCGGTGACGCGGGAATCGATCTCGGCGCGGTTGGCGCCGGCCACCTTGAGGCCGAAACCGATATTGCCGGCCACGGTCAGATTCGGAAACAGCGCATAGGACTGGAACACCATGCCGATGTTGCGCTGGCTGGGCTTGAGATAGGTGACGTCGCGGCCGTCGATGCTGATCGAGCCAGAACTGGGTGTCTCGAAACCGGCGATCATGCGCAAGATCGTGGTCTTGCCGCAGCCCGAGGGCCCGAGGAACGAGACGAACTCGCCGCGGCCGACCTTGATGTCGGCGTCGCGCACAACCCGCATTGATCCGAAGGATTTCGAGATGCCGTCAATGGCAATATAGGGCGTGTCGGTCATCAGTCTTTCACCGGTGTAGCTGGTTTGGGCGCAAGCCGCGCAACAAGTTGGATGAGGCCCATGCAGCCCCAGGTGATGGCAAAGGCGATCACTGCCAGCGCTGCCGGCTCATAGGCGCGATTGGCGCCCAGCAGTTGCATGTAGGGCCCGAAGGCGGGGCGGTTGAGCAGTGCGGCAAGGGTGAATTCGCCGATGACGATGGCCAGCGTCACAAACGCGCCTGAGAGCACGGCAATTAGCACATTTGGCAGGATCAGCCGGCTGAGAATTGTAAACCAGCCGGCGCCAAGTGATTGTGCCGCTTCGGTGAGCGTCGCCACATCGATGGTGCGCAGCCCGGTATCGACCGCGCGATACATGTAGGGCAGCGAGAGCATCGCGTAGCCGAACATCAGCAGGATGTTGGTGCCCATGGCGGTGCCGGTCAGCGGCAGCCAACTCGAGGTGTTGTAGAGCCGGATATAGCCGAACACGACGACAATGGCCGGAATCACCAGTGGCAAGAGGGTGATGAATTCGACATAGGGCCGCGCGCGCGGCAGCTTGAGCCTGACCCAGTAGGCCGTTGGCACCACCAGCAGCACACCGAACAGGATGGTGAAGATCGCCATGATGACGGAATAGCTGAAGGTTTCCTGAAACCGCGGGTCGGCCATCACCTTGGCATAGGCATCGAGCGAATAGACGCCGCGCCGCATTTTCAGCGAAAACTCGGTCATGCCCATCAGCGGCAGGATGAAGTAAAGCGCCCCGAAGGCGATCGCGGCCCAGGCCGAGAGACGAATCATCATTGCTGCCACCTCTCCGAGCGCGCCCGGAGCACGATATAGATTGTGTTGGCGATGCCGGTGACGACGATCATGCCGAAGGCCAGCGCGTAACCCAGATAGGGATCGCCCAGCACATCGCCGCGGATCTGTGCAAACAACAGGATCGGCACGATGTTGAGCGATGAACCGGTCAGCGCGATGGCGGTGGCGACAGCGCCAAAGGAATTGGCAAACAACAGCGCCATGGTGCCCAGAATCGACGGAAACAGAATCGGAAACGCCACCATCCGCCAATATTGCGGTCCGGTGGCGCCGAGAATGGCGGCAGCTTCACGCCATTCGCGCTTTAATCCGTCAAGTGCGGGCGTGATGATCAGGATCATCAGCGGAATCTGGAAGAACAGATAGGTTATCGTCAGGCCCCAGAAGCTCAGGATATTGAAGCCGAGCAGGCGCAGGTCGAGGCCGAAATTGGTTTTCAGGAACACCGTCACCAGCCCGATCGGGCCCAGCGTGGCGAGGAAGGCAAAGGCCAGCGGCACCCCGGCGAAATTCGAGGCAACCCCGGAAAAAGTCAGCAAGGGGCCGCGGACGAATTTGGGCAGGCCGCCCAGCGTCATCGCCGCGGCCATGCAGAAGCCGATCAGGCAGCCAAGCGATGATGAGGCGAGCGATATCTTGATCGAGACCCAGTAGGCGGAACGAGATCGAGGCGGTGTTGAGGCCGATCACATTGTCGAGGGTGAAACCGCCGTTAGCGGAGCGAAACGCACCGATGACGATGTACATGGTCGGCATGATCAGAAACAGAATCACGAACGCGGCGAATGGCGCCAGCCCGAGCCAGTGCAATGGCAGCCTTTTGCTCAGCGGAGGGCGCGGGCGGCTGGAGGTGTCGGATAAGGATTGGGATGTCATCAAGCCATGTTCGAAAAGCGGAAAATGAGGGTCGCCCCGCGGCGGGCGCGGAGCGACAGGTCAAATGGCCTGATTACTGGACGTTGGCACCGACGACGGCGTCCCATCCGGCAACAACGGCTTCCTTGTTGGCGTTGACTTCATCAAGCGTCGGGAAGTAGGCCTTGGCATAGCCTTCTGCCGGCGGCAGCTTGTCGAGCAGATCCTGCGGGATCACGCCGCGTGCAGCCATGTCGTTGAAGCGGATCGGGTGGCAATACCCGGCGAGCCAGCCAAGCTGACCTTCATCCGAATAAAGATACTCCATCCACAATTTGGCGGCGTTGGGGTGCGGCGCATAGGCGCTGATTGCCTGCACGTAGACGCCAGCCAGGACGCCCGTTGCCGGAACAATGACTTCAACCGGCGGGTTGCCTGCAAGCGTGTCCTTGGCTGCAAGCGCGTTGTAATCCCACATCGCCACGATCGGCGTTGCGCCTTGAGCCAAAGTGCCGGCCTTGCCGATGACCGGGACAAAATTGCCGGCCTTGTTCATTTCGGCGAAGAACTCGAGGCCCTTCTCGCCAGCGTCCGTGCCGGAAGCGCCGCCCCTTGAAAGACCGGCAGCCAGCGCTGCCAGAATGGCCTGGTTGGAAGCGCGCGGATCACCGGCAAGCGCCACCTGGCCAGCATACTCGGGCTTGAGCAGATCGGCCCAGTCCATCGGGGTGTTGGTGACCAGGTCCTTGTTTACCAGGAACGCCATCACGCCGTAGTAATCGCCGTACCAGAAACCGTCGGCATCCTTGGCGCCATCGGGAATCGAATCCCATGTCGAGACCTTGTAGGCCTGTGTCAGACCTTCAGCCTTGGCAGCGGGGCCGAAGGCGAGGCCGACGTCGATGACGTCCGGTGCCTGCGGGCCGGTGTTGTCCTTGTTGGCCTTGATGGCTTCAAGTTCGTCGGCTGAACCCGCGTCCGGGTTGAGCTCGTTGACGGTGATTTCGGGATATTTGGCCTTGAAGCCGGCAATCACGCCGCCATAGCCGCACCAGTCATGCGGAAGTGCGATCGTAGTGAGCATACCTTCGGCCTTGGCGGCGGCAACCAGTTCATCCATCGACTGGCTGTCGGCCGCACCGGCAAAGTTCATCGTGAAAGCGGTGGTGGTTGCAAGCACCACGCCAAGCTTGTGAAGTCTGGACATTTTGAACGCTCCTGTTGCCGCCGAGGCGGTATGTTGTTTGTTTTACGAGCGGCCTGTGGCTGTTTCAGCGGCCGCTGTGCAGCCATCTATCCTCTCAGTGTGAAGGTTAGACGACATCGGTACGTTCGTCGTCCGGAGCGAAGTCAATCTCAATTCCGCACATTCTGCAAGCGCCATGCGGGCGCTGATATATAAGAGTGTGGGAAAACGGTGTGTTGGCATCGTTATCGCCCGAAAAACGACACGTGGGCTGACGTTGTCTTTCGGGTCGGAGACATCCACGCCATCATGCTTGGCCTTGTATTTGTAGATAATTGTACTGCTGATCCTAGGCTTGCGGCAAACCTCAACAATCGGAAGAACCGCCTCCTGCTCTTTCGATGTTCCGATAATTTGTTGTTCCGTAACCGTCATTGCTTCATCCGCCCGTCTTCTTGTTGTGACGAGATCTGTCGATTTGTGTAGTGATTTCAGTATAATAGGCCTCGGTCAGTCAGCGTCCGACGGATGCGCTCGTTAAGATGGGTCGACGCCTCTTGACAAGCGTGGTGGTTGTGGTGCGAGATAAGGTGTTCTCAGATTAGGTTGAGAATTTTTTTAAGGAATTGAAAGACATAGCTCTTCAGAGTGCTTATGGAGATGGTTTGCCGATACGGTTTGGCGAATTTTTCACGGAATAGCCAAATATGTTCGACTTGGTCGCGGGGGCGCCAAGTTGCCGACCGGCTCCAGAAGCAACAAATGCAAGTGTTGATGTTTGAAGAAGGGCTGTAGGGGTAGCAGGCATGCAGAAATTGAAGGCTGCACTTGATGGTGCAGTCAAAGACGCCAAGCTGTGGAGAGGCGTTTGCGACGAAGCCGCCCGAGTTATTGGCGGGACTGGTGGAGTGTTTTTACCCTTCAATCCCATAATAGATCCAAAGAGAATTGCGTTTTCAGAAAACCTCGGCCCGTTTGTCGAGCATTATGCGTCTCTCCAGGTGGGTTTTTACGATATCAGACCTGAAACAACATCGTTGTTGAAGGGCCTTGGTATCATTTGTCATGAGGACATTCCGGTCAGTGAAAGGCCTTCCGCGTCAGAAGGGGCGGTGGTTTTTGACCGCTACAAATTCGATCATTTTACATCGATGCACATTCGATGCGGGAATGAAGACTGGTGCCTTGCAATACGTAATCCAAGAGGTTGGAGTTGCCCCCTGAAAGTGGTCCACCAACTGGGATAGATTATCCCTCAAATTGGAGGATCAGCGATGGCTGGAAAACGAGAGAAGCCGGAAGAGATTGTATCGAAGCTTCGGCAGGTTGAAGTTCTGCAAGGGCAAGGTGCGACGATTGCTGACGCGGTGCGCCAGATCGGCGTGACACAGCAGACGTTTTATCGATGGCGGAAGCTCTATGGCGGGATGCAGCGATCTCAACTCACTCGGCTGAAAGAGCTGGAGAAGGAGAACCAGCGGCTTCGGCGGGCGGTGTCTGACCTGACACTGGACAAACTCATCCTGACCGAGGCGGCAAAGGGAAACTTCTAAGCCCTTCGCGTCGGCGCAAGTGCATCGACCATGTGCGGCGGGAGCTCGGCGTATCAGAACGCCGCGCCTGCCGCACGCTCGGACAACACCGATCCACACAGCGCAAGGTGCCACAGGGCCGGGCAGATGAAGAACGGCTGACCGATGATATCATCGAACTGGCCGACAAGTACGGGCGCTATGGGTATCGCATGGTCACCGGTCTGCTGAACAACGCGGGCTGGCAGGTAAACCATAAGCGGGTTGAGCGCATCTGGCGGCGTGAAGGGCTGAAAGTGCCACAAAAGCAGAAGAAAAAGGGGCGGCTTTGGCTGAACGACGGATCATGTGTGCGTCTCAGACCGGAACGGCCAAACCACGTCTGGTCCTACGACTTCGTCCAGGATCGAACCGCTGACGGCCGCGTCTATCGGACGCTGAATATCATCGACGAATACACCAGGGAGGCACTCATGATCCGCGTGGACCGCAAGCTCAACTCAACGGACGTGCTGGATGCTCTGACAGACCTATTCATCCTGCGCGACCCGCCGGAATACATTCGGTCGGACAATGGGCCGGAATTTATCGCCCAGAAAGTGCGGGATTGGATTGCAGCTGTTGGAGCCAAGACGGCCTACATAGAGCCAGGCTCACCATGGGAGAACGGATACTGCGAAAGCTTCAACGCCCGGTTCCGCGACGAGCTGCTGAACGGCGAAATCTTCTACAGCCTAAGGGAGGCGCAAATCCTGATCGAGCAATGGCGTATCCACTACAACACCGTCAGGCCGCATAGCGCTCTGGGCTACCGCCCGCCCGCGCCGGAAAGCATTGTCCCGATGGACCAGACGCCCATGATGCACTAACAATCAAACCGGACCACCTGATGGGGGCACGCCACGGTGCGCACCTCTCCCGTTTTGGGGCAGACAACATCAACTGTCGGGCCCGCGTAATCGACAAACAGCCGCTCGCCTGCAGGATGACGCTGACGCATCACCGGAGACAGCTTGCCTTCCCAGCGGGTGTAGAGCTCACAGTATCGGCTATAGCCGTATCCATCGTGATGAACCCCGCGATACTCCTCCCACAGCAGCGACAGCGTCACGCCCTTGCGCCGCAACTCGGCATGCACATGCGCCCAGACAGGCTGAGGAACCGCGCGACGGACATCGCCGGGGCAAACGGGAAACAGGCGGTTCTCAAGGTCGGCGTCCGACAGATCAGCAGACAGAGGCCAGCTCAAACCTTCCAGATCAGCGCGCCGAAAATATTCCGAAATCGTCGCACGGGCCACGCACAGGCTTTGCGCCACCTGGCGGCCTGAAAATCCATCCGCCCGAAGCCGCAGGGCTTCCCTTATCTTCCGCATAGGCAATCTCTTCATAAAGGGCTCTCTCCATCCAAAGGAACGGAACAGTAGCCCTGTTACAGATCGCCTCGCAGCAGCCTAAACTGGGTTGAAATGGGGGTGGCCGGATGCCCCGGAATCCCCGGCCGGATCAAATCGGAATGGGTGGCCGGATGCTATCGGAATCAGTGGCCGGATCGCCCCGGAATACGCAATAGACCCCTGTCTTGGGGTGCTTCTCCGGTCCCGGCATTCTCAACCCCATGTGTCCACCTCTGTGTACAACAGTCGGTGGCTGATAACCTTGGGTATTCAAATAGTTGAATGAAATCAACCGGAAAGAATGGTGGGCGATGAGAGACTCGAACTCCCGACATCCTCGGTGTAAACGAGGCGCTCTACCAACTGAGCTAATCGCCCCCAGTTCGGTGGCGCTTCCTTTAGGATGTTCGCGGCGAATGCGCAAGAAAAATTCACGTTGTACGACGCATTAATCTTGGTTTGCGCTGTGTGGCGTCGTGAACTGACACCGGGAGGCGAGGCCGTGTTTGTGGAGAGAATGTATGTTTGTTGTTTTCCTTTGCACTCGGCGCTTGACACCCTCGAACGAACGCCGTAATCAGCCGCTCACAGGTCGCCGGTAACGGACGATCTGAAGAGCGCGGGTGTAGCTCAGCTGGTTAGAGTGCCGGCCTGTCACGCCGGAGGTCGCGGGTTCGAGCCCCGTCACTCGCGCCATTTTTTCATAGACTTGAATATGTTTTCTCAACCATCTCCTTCAGGGGGATGGTTGCCCTGCGGATCGGGGTTTTTGTCGGCCAAAAATCTTTCGGGCCGGGGCAATAAGATTTACCGGTGGACCAAGGCTGCGAATCAACTCGCCTTGCAAATGCGGCAACCACCGTGCGGGCGTAATTCCCCTGTGCTCTCAGGAACTTCCCAAACCGTCCTGTGCTGTTGAAAATATCAACGCTCGCAGCCGAATTGCGTCACAATGGCGCGAAAGCTGATAGTATCGCTCCAATCGACCCGCGCGCTCTTGCACACATTAGCGGGCTGCGGTAACCACGCCGCGTTGCAACATGATAAACCGTGAGGGCAGGGGCCGGTTCCATACCTTGAGGCAAGGGCCGGGGCTTTGACTACAGCGGGCACAGGAATGGACGTCATGACGGAACTTCTGGGCGCATATTTGCCGGTGGCTATTTTTATTGGCGTGTCGCTGGTGATCGGGGTGGCTTTGCTGATCGCGCCGTTCGCGATCGCCTACAAAAACCCTGATCCGGAAAAGCTTTCGGCTTACGAATGCGGTTTCAACGCCTTTGATGACGCGCGCATGAAATTCGATGTGCGCTTCTATCTGGTTTCAATCCTGTTCATTATTTTCGATCTCGAAGTGGCGTTCCTGTTTCCCTGGGCGGTGTCGTTCAGTGATATCGGCTGGATGGGCTTCTGGTCGATGATGATGTTTCTGGGTGTGCTGACGATCGGTTTCGTCTACGAATGGAAAAAGGGAGCGCTCGAATGGGAGTAAGCAACCAGACGCTGGTGGCGCCTGCGCCCAAGGGCATCATTGATCCCAATACCGGCAAGCCGGTGGGCCAGGACGATGCGTTTTTCGGCGACGTTAACAATGAGCTTGCCGACAAGGGATTTCTGGTCACCTCCACAGACGAGCTGATCAACTGGTCGCGTACCGGTTCGCTGATGTGGATGACCTTCGGTCTTGCCTGTTGTGCGGTCGAAATGATGCAGATGTCGATGCCGCGCTATGACGCAGAACGATTCGGATTTGCGCCGCGCGCCAGTCCGCGCCAATCCGATGTGATGATTGTCGCCGGTACGCTGACCAACAAGATGGCCCCGGCGCTGCGCAAGGTTTACGACCAGATGCCCGAGCCACGCTATGTGATCTCGATGGGCTCCTGCGCCAATGGCGGCGGCTATTACCACTATTCCTATTCGGTGGTGCGCGGCTGTGACCGTGTGGTGCCTGTTGACATTTATGTTCCGGGCTGCCCGCCGACGGCGGAAGCCTTGCTCTACGGTGTGCTGCTTCTGCAGAAGAAGATTCGCCGCACCGGCACGATCGAGCGCTAGGAGACCTGATGATGAGCCAAGCCCTCCAGGAACTTGCCGATTATCTGAGCGAGGCCAAGCGCGATCTGATCGATGGCGTTGAAATCGCCTTTGACGAGCTGACGCTGCTTGCGCAGCCGGCCAACCTGATCGATCTCATCACCTTCCTGCGCGACGACGCCCAGTGCAAATTTGTCAGCTTCATCGACTGTTGCGGCGTTGACTGGCCGGGTCGACCGGAGCGTTTCGACGTGGTCTATCATCTGCTCTCGCCCCATCAGAACATGCGGATCCGGCTGAAGGTGATGACCAGCGAGGATGTTCCTGTGCCGTCGATCACTTCGGTCTATCCGGGTGCCGACTGGTTTGAACGGGAAGCCTACGATCTTTTCGGGATCCTGTTTACCGGACACCCGGATCTGCGCCGGATTCTCACCGACTACGGTTTTGAAGGCCATCCGCTGCGAAAAGACTTCCCGCTGACCGGGTTTGTCGAAGTGCGCTACGATGACGAAGTCAAGCGCGTGGTCTACGAGCCGGTGGAGCTCAAGCAGGAATTCCGCAACTTCGATTTTCTCTCCCCTGGGAAGGCACCGATTATGTGCTTCCGGGCGATGAAAAAGCCAAGGGGTGAGGACCGGAACCATGAACGAACACAACGTCCGCAATTTCAATATCAATTTTGGCCCCCAGCACCCAGCGGCGCACGGCGTATTGCGCCTGGTGCTCGAGCTTGACGGGGAAATCGTCGAGCGCGTCGACCCGCATATCGGGCTGTTGCATCGCGGCACCGAAAAGCTGATCGAGGCCAAGACCTATCTTCAGGCGCTGCCCTATTTCGACCGGCTCGATTATGTCGCACCGATGAATCAGGAGCACGCCTATTCGCTGGCAGTTGAAAAACTGACCGGCGTGACGGTGCCGAAACGCGGCCAGTTGATCCGGGTGCTTTACTCGGAGATTGGCCGGATTCTATCGCATCTGCTCAATGTCACCACCCAGGCGCTCGATGTCGGCGCGTTGACGCCGCCGCTCTGGGGTTTCGAAGAGCGCGAAAAGCTGATGGTGTTTTACGAGCGGGCCTGCGGCCCACGACTGCATGCGGCCTATTTCCGGCCCGGCGGTGTGCACCAGGATCTGCCGCATGATTTGGTCGAGGATATCGGCAAGTGGTGCGATCCGTTCCTCAAGACCTGCGATGACATCGAGGTGCTGCTGACCGACAACCGGATCTTCAAGCAGCGCAATGTCGACATCGCCGTGGTCAGCCTCGACGATGCTTGGGCGTGGGGCTTTTCCGGCGTGATGGTGCGTGGTTCAGGCGCTGCCTGGGACCTGCGCCGGTCGCAACCTTATGAATGCTACTCGGAACTCGATTTCGACATTCCGGTTGGCAAGAATGGCGATTGCTATGATCGTTACCTGATCCGCATGCAGGAAATGCGTGAATCGGTGAAGATCATGAAGCAATGCGTCGAGCTGTTGCTGGGCAAGGAAAAAGTCGGCCCGGTAACCAGCGCCGATGGCAAGATCGTGCCACCCAAGCGCGGCGAGATGAAACGCTCGATGGAAGCGCTGATCCACCATTTCAAGCTTTACACCGAAGGCTACCGGGTACCCGAAGGCGCGGTTTACGCCGCCGTCGAAGCGCCCAAGGGCGAGTTCGGCGTCTATCTGGTGTCGGATGGTTCCAACAAACCCTATCGCTGCAAGATCCGGGCGCCGGGTTATGCGCATTTGCAGGCGATGGATTTCATTTGCCGCGGCCACCAGCTGGCCGATGTGTCAGCGGTGCTCGGTTCGCTCGACATCGTGTTTGGCGAGGTCGACCGGTGAAGCATTACGCAGCGCCATCGACGCTTTTCATCTGCGCGGTTGAACCCGCGAACGCGCCGCGTTGCGGCGAGATTTCATAGGCCGGTAGAAAGACCAAAGAGAACCCCATGTCCGTTCGTCGACTTGCCGAAGATAGTGTCCAACCCGAGCAGTTCGCCTTCAACCGCGATTATGCGGCCCAGGCCAAGGTATGGATCAAGAAATATCCCAAGGGTCGTCAGCAATCGGCGGTGATTCCGCTGTTGATGCTGGCCCAGGAGCAGGATGGCTGGGTGACCAAGCGCGCCATCGAGGGCGTCGCCGACATGCTCGGCATGCCCTATATCCGGGCGCTGGAAGTAGCCACGTTCTACACTCAGTTTCAATTGAAGCCGGTGGGTACACGGGCGCATATCCAGGTTTGCGGCACCACGCCGTGCATGCTGCGCGGCTCGGAAGAGCTGATGGAAGTCTGCCGCTCGAAAATTCATCCGAAACCACTCCATCTTAACGACAGCGGAACGCTGTCTTGGGAGGAGGTCGAATGTCAGGGTGCCTGCGTCAACGCGCCGATGGTGATGATTTTCAAGGATTCCTACGAAGACCTGTCACCGGAGCGGCTGGCCTATATCATCGACCGCTTTGAAGCCGGGCGGCCCGAGGAAATCAGACCCGGTCCGCAGATCAACCGGACCTATTCGGCGCCTGAAAGCGGGCTGACCAGCCTGACCGAAGAAATCAAGCCGGGCGGCAAGGGGACTGCGAAGTCGGCCAGATCCAAGGCCAAGTCGCCGGAAGCAACCAAGGCAGGGCGGCCAAAGTCGCCAGCCACCGAGTCAGTGGCAAGATCGCCTTCGGCCGCGAAGGCCAATGTCAAGGCAGACGCGAAGACCGCCGCCACTGCCACTCAGGCGCCGGAGATGAAGGCTGTCAGCAAGGCTTCGTCCGCCGCAGGCACAGCCAAGACCGCCAAGGCGCCGGTGCTTGACGACAAGAACCGGCCCGCTGGAATCGAAAAACCAGCACAACCGGATAATCTCAAGATGATTTCGGGCGTCGGTCCGAAAATCGAGGGCACGCTCCATTCGCTTGGCATCTACACCTTTGCGCAGGTGGCTTCGTGGAAGAAGGCCGAGCGCGAATGGATTGACGGATATCTTAATTTCAAGGGCCGCATCGATCGCGAAGACTGGGTCGCGCAGGCCAAGGCGCTCGCCAAGGGTGGCGAAGCCGAATACATCAAGGTCTTCGGCAAGAAGCCGCGATAGAGGTGAATGATGTTAGCTGACAAAGACCGGATTTTCACCAATCTCTACGGTGTCTATGACAAGTCGCTGAAGGGCGCGATGGCGCGTGGCCACTGGGATGGCACCAAGTCGATCCTGGAAAAGGGCCGCGACTGGATCATCAGCGAGATGAAGGCTTCGGGCCTGCGCGGCCGCGGCGGCGCCGGGTTCCCGACAGGCCTGAAATGGTCGTTCATGCCCAAGGAAAGCGATGGTCGCCCGCATTATCTGGTGATCAATGCTGACGAATCCGAGCCCGGCACCTGCAAGGACCGGGACATCATGCGCCATGATCCGCATACGCTGCTCGAAGGCTGCGTGATTGCCGGTTTCTCGATGGGCGCCTACGCCACCTACATCTATGTGCGCGGCGAATATATGCGCGAGCGTGAAGCGCTGCAGGCGGCAATCGACGAGTGCTATGAGGCGGGGTTGCTGGGCAAGAATTCCAAGCTCGGCTACGACATGGACATTTATCTCCACCATGGCGCCGGCGCCTATATCTGCGGTGAGGAGACGGCGCTGCTCGAAAGCCTTGAGGGCAAGAAGGGCCAGCCGCGGCTGAAGCCGCCGTTCCCGGCCAATGTGGGGCTTTATGGTTGCCCGACCACAGTCAACAATGTCGAATCGATTGCTGTGGCGCCGACCATTCTGCGCCGTGGCGGCGCCTGGTTCGCCGGTATCGGCCGGCCCAACAACACCGGCACCAAGCTGTTTTGCGTGTCGGGTCACGTCAATACGCCGTGCACCGTGGAAGAGGCGATGTCGATCCCGTTCCGCGAACTGATTGAAACCCATTGCGGCGGTATTCGCGGCGGCTGGGACAATCTGCTGGCGGTGATCCCGGGCGGCTCATCCGTACCGTGCGTGCCCGGCGCTGACATCATCGACACGCCGATGGATTTTGACAGCCTGCGTGATCTCAAGTCGGGTCTTGGCACTGCGGCGGTGATCGTGATGGACAAGTCGACCGATATCGTCAAGGCGATCTGGCGGCTGTCGGCGTTCTATAAGCATGAGAGTTGCGGCCAGTGCACGCCGTGCCGTGAAGGCACCGGCTGGATGATGCGGGTAATGGAACGCATGGTCAAAGGCAACGCGCAGAAGCGCGAGATAGACATGCTGTTTGATGTCTCCAAGCAAATCGAAGGCCACACCATTTGTGCGCTTGGCGATGCTGCTGCCTGGCCGATCCAGGGTCTGATCCGGCATTTCCGTCCGGAAATGGAAGCGCGGATCGACCAGTACACACGCAATGCCACCCAAAGCCGCAACACGCGGCTGGAAGCGGCTGAATAAGAAGTCCGTATAAGTCGGACCTGCAAGGTAAGGAAACGTCACGAGGGATGCGAGCCAACAGACGACTAAGGAGAGACTGATGTCGATGTTTTCCATTCCCACAGACAAGAACATGAATGAGATGATGAAACCGATGAACAGCAAGACCGATCGGACCAAGGGGAGTGAATTCACCGTTACGCCCCTGATGGTTTATCCGTTGGGTGCTGCGGCGGCAGCAACCGCGATCGGTTTCGGTATTGCTGGTCAGATGACCGGAATGATGATGGGCGCAGTACAGGCCGCCGCTAAGTCCCAGGGCGCGCTCTTCGGCGCGACGCCGGATCTGAGCTGGATGGTGCCGGGTCTTGCCGAAGACCTTCCGCCGGAAGTCTCGGAAGAACCCGAAGCATCGGAAACCAGCGCCCGCGCCGATAGTCGGGCGGGCGAGAAGGCCGGAACAGGTGATGTCGTCACCTTGAAGCCGGCGGCCAGA
This sequence comes from Hoeflea algicola, assembly GCF_026619415.1. Taxonomy (NCBI): domain Bacteria; kingdom Pseudomonadati; phylum Pseudomonadota; class Alphaproteobacteria; order Hyphomicrobiales; family Rhizobiaceae; genus Hoeflea; species Hoeflea algicola. The sequence goes on along the minus strand of NZ_JAOVZR010000001.1, from coordinate 1,122,604 downwards.
TCGGTTAGCTCTGCAGCCGACGTTGCGCCGACCGAGGTCAAAACGAAGCCGGTCGCGGCGAAGCCTGCGAGGGCGAAGAGTGCAAAGTCGGCGCCTGCCGCTTCGCGCAAGAGCGGGACGACAAACGGCAAGGGCAAAGCGGTACAGCGAGCTGCGGTCGCCAAGCCTGCCGACACGCCCTCGGTCGATACACTCCATCGTCCGGCAGCGCTTGAGAAGCCGGAAGTGCCGGATGATCTGAAACTGATTTCCGGTGTCGGGCCGAAACTCGAACAGGTGCTCAACGGGCTTGGCATCTGGACTTACGCGCAAGTGGCCGACTGGACAGTAGAAGAGACTGCCTGGGTGGAGAATTACTTGCAGCTCGGCGGACGAATTGGGCGTGACGACTGGATCTCCCAGGCGCGCGCGCTGGCAGAGGGCGGCACAGCCGCCGGATAAGATTTACCGGGTCGGGCGGCGTGATCGCTGCCCGGCTGAACACACTCAGGTCCCGTCAGGGGATGGTACGCGGTCGTATCGACCGTCTGCAAAGGTAGGACTGCTTGCATGGCCAAGGTCAAGGTTGATGGAAACGAGATCGAAGTGCCGGATCACTACACGCTGTTGCAGGCGTGTGAGGACGCCGGCGCGGAAGTGCCGCGGTTCTGTTTCCACGAACGGTTGTCGATTGCCGGCAATTGCCGCATGTGCCTGGTTGAGGTGAAGGGCGGACCGCCCAAGCCGACGGCTTCCTGCGCCATGGGTGTGCGCGATCTGCGCCCCGGACCCAACGGCGAGACACCGGAGGTGTTTACCAATACGCCGATGGTCAAGAAGGCACGCGAAGGGGTGATGGAGTTCTTGCTCATCAACCACCCGCTGGATTGTCCGATCTGCGACCAGGGTGGCGAGTGCGACCTGCAGGACCAGGCGATGGCGTTCGGGATGGACAGCTCGCGCTTTGCCGAAAACAAGCGTTCCGTCGAAGACAAATACATCGGCCCGCTGGTCAAGACGATCATGAACCGCTGCATTCACTGCACGCGCTGCGTTCGCTTCACCACCGAGGTCGCCGGCATTTCCGAACTCGGCCTGACCGGTCGTGGCGAGGACGCCGAGATCACCACTTATCTCGAGCATGCGATGAGCTCGGAATTGCAGGGCAACGTGATTGACCTGTGCCCGGTCGGTGCGCTGACTTCGCGACCCTATGCCTTCCAGGCGCGGCCATGGGAACTCACCAAGACCGAATCGATCGACGTGATGGACGCCGTTGGCTCGGCGATCCGGGTTGATACCCGCGGTCGCGAAGTGATGCGGGTGATGCCGCGGGTTAATGAGCAGGTCAATGAGGAATGGATTTCCGACAAGACCCGCTTCATCTGGGACGGGCTGCGCACGCAGCGGCTTGACCGGCCTTATGTACGGCGCGACGGACGGCTGCAGGCCGCTTCCTGGAGCGAAGCCTTTGGCGCGATTGCGGTCGCAGTCTCGGCCGCCAAGCCCGAGCGGATCGGCGCGATTGCCGGCGACCTGGCGACGGTTGAGGAAATGTATGCGCTCAAATCGCTGATCAGTTCGCTCGTATCGACCAATATCGATTGCCGTCAGGATGGGACTGCGCTGGATCCGTCGCTTGGACGCGCCAGCTATATTTTCAATCCGACCATCGAGGGCATCGAGGATGCCGATGCGATCCTGATCATCGGCTCCAATCCGCGCCGCGAGGCCGCCATTATCAATGCGCGGATCCGCAAACGCTGGCGGATGGGCGAATTGCCGATCGCGCTGATTGGCGAACAGGCCGACTTGCGTTTTGCGCATGAATATCTGGGCGCAGGGCCTGAGACGTTGAAGGAACTGGTCGACGGCACAAACAAGTTTGCCGCCAAGCTCAAGCGCGCCAAGAAGCCGATGATCATCATCGGCCAGGGTGCGCTGGCGCGTAGTGACGGTGGCGCGGTGCTGGCCAATGCGGCCAAGCTCGCCGATGCGGTTGGCGCGGTGAAGGGCGACTGGAACGGCTTTGCGGTGCTGCACACGGCAGCCGCAAGGGTCGGCGGCCTGGATCTCGGTTTCGTGCCGGGCGAGGGCGGGCTTGCAGCTGCGAAAATGCTGACCGACACGGATGTGTTGTTCCTGCTCGGCGCCGATGAACTTGACTTCACCAGGAAGACCGCCGGGTTTACCGTCTATATCGGAACCCATGGCGATAACGGTGCGCATCATGCCGACGTGATCCTGCCGGCGGCGACGTACACGGAAAAATCCGGCACCTATGTCAACACCGAGGGCCGCGTGCAGATGACGAATCGGGCGGCATTCGCACCGGGTGAAGCGCGTGAGGACTGGGCCATATTCAGGGCGTTGTCGGAAGTTCTGGGCAAGAAACTGCCATTTGATTCACTTCCCGAATTGCGGGCGGCGCTTTACGCCGAATATCCGCATTTTGCCGAAATTGACGAAATTCTGGCCAGTGATAGCGGCGCAATTGCCGCAGTTGCGAAGAAACCGGCGAAGATGAACAAATCGGTGTTTGCGTCGACGGTCAAAGACTTCTATTTGACCAATCCGATCGCACGCGCTTCGGCGGTGATGGCTGAATGCTCGGCCTTGGCGAAGACCGCCAAGGCAGTGGCGGCGGAATAGGGGCGAGAAACATCATGGACGGTTTCATCACAACTTATGTCTGGCCAGGAGTCATCATGCTGGGCCAATCCCTGCTGATGCTGGTCGCTCTGCTGCTGTTCGTGGCCTATATTCTTTACGCCGACCGCAAGATCTGGGCTGCCGTGCAGCTTCGCCGCGGCCCCAATGTGGTCGGCCCCTGGGGATTGTTCCAGTCCTTTGCCGACCTTTTGAAATTCGTCTTCAAGGAACCGGTGATTCCGGCAGGCGCCAACAAGGGCGTGTTCCTGCTGGCGCCGCTGGTGTCGGTGACGCTGGCGCTTGCAACCTGGTCGGTGATTCCGGTCAGCGCCGGTTGGGTGATCGCCGACATCAATGTCGGCATCCTGTTCGTGCTGGCGATTTCCTCGCTCGAGGTTTACGGCATCATCATGGGTGGTTGGGCCTCGAACTCGAAATATCCGTTCCTGGGCGCGCTGCGCTCGGCGGCGCAGATGGTGTCCTACGAGGTGTCGATCGGCTTCGTGATCGTTGCGGTTTTGCTGACCGTGGGCTCACTCAATCTGACCGATATCGTGATGTCGCAGGCCAATGGCATCGGTACTGGCGTGGGCCTGCCCAATTCGCTGCTCGACTGGAACTGGCTGGTGCTGTTCCCGCTGTTCATTATCTTCTTCATTTCGGCTCTGGCCGAAACCAACCGGCCGCCCTTCGATCTGCCGGAAGCTGAATCCGAACTTGTCGCCGGCTTCATGGTCGAGTACGGCTCGACGCCTTACATGATGTTCATGCTGGGTGAGTATGCGGCGATTGTGCTGATGTGCGCGCTGACCACGATCCTGTTCCTGGGTGGCTGGCTGCCGCCGCTGGATGTGTGGTTCCTCAACTGGGTGCCGGGCATCATCTGGTTCGTGCTCAAGACCTGCATGGTGTTTTTCATGATCTCCATGGTCAAGGCGTTCGTGCCGCGCTACCGCTATGACCAGCTGATGCGGCTTGGCTGGAAGGTGTTTCTGCCGATTTCACTGGCGATGCTGGTGATCGTTGCCTTCGTGCTCAAGCTGACGGGGACGGCTCCTTGATCATGACATTCCTTACCCCCAACCGGTCCATCGGACCGGACAAGAGCGGAGACTGACAATGGCCTTGGCTCAAGCTGCAAAATCGCTTTTCCTGAAAGAGTTCGTCGCCGCGTTCGTGCTGTCGATGCGCTACTTCTTCGCGCCAAAGGCGACCCTGAACTACCCGTTCGAAAAGGGGCTCGTGAGCCCGCGGTTCCGCGGCGAACATGCGCTCAGACGCTATCCGAACGGCGAAGAACGGTGTATTGCCTGCAAATTGTGCGAGGCCATCTGCCCGGCACAGGCGATTACCATCGAGGCCGGCCCGCGCCGCAATGACGGCACCCGCCGCACGGTGCGCTACGACATCGACATGGTGAAGTGCATCTATTGCGGGTTCTGCCAGGAAGCCTGCCCGGTCGACGCCATCGTCGAGGGCCCGAATTTCGAATTCGCGACCGAAACGCGCGAAGAGCTCTACTATGACAAGGACCGGCTGCTCGCCAACGGCGACCGCTGGGAACGGGAAATCGCTCGCAATATCGCGATCGATTCACCCTACAGGTAATTATGGACGGTGCGCATCCGCGCACCGATCCTGAGGACGCACGGGGAGGGACGTGGCTTGTGCCACGCCAACCTCAATCGGGGCAGGGGCCAAGCGCTACTGTCACTCGGGGAAAGACGAAAAGGCGCCGATCATGGGTCTGCAGGCTCTGTTTTTCTATTTGTTTGCCTTCGTGGCAGTGGCATCCGCCTTCATGGTGATCACGGCACGCAATCCGGTGCATTCCGTGTTGTTCCTGATTCTCACCTTCTTCAACGCAGCTGGATTGTTCCTGCTTACAGGCGCCGAATTCCTGGCGATGATCCTGTTGGTGGTCTATGTCGGCGCGGTGGCGGTGCTGTTTCTGTTCGTGGTGATGATGCTCGATGTGGATTTTGCCGAAATGAAGGCGGGTGCGCTCGAATATGCGCCGATGGGCGTGGTGGTCGGGTTGATCCTGGCTGCGGAACTGATCGTGGTTCTGGCTGGCAACACCTTTATCTCGTCGGCGGCGGTCAGTGGCGCCAGCCCGATCCCGGCGCTGTCGCAGCGAACCAATACCGAAGCGCTCGGCGATGTGCTGTATACGGACTTCATCTTCTACTTCCAGACAGCCGGAATGGTGCTGCTGGTGGCCATGATCGGGGCCATCGTGCTGACACTGAGGCATCGTGAACATATCAAGCGGCAAGACATCTCCCATCAGGTTGCCCGGACGCCGGAGACCGCCATCAAGGTGGTCAACGTCAAGCCTGGCCAGGGCATTTGAACGCGGAGGCGTGAAGGAACAAGCGAATGGAAATCGGACTTCCCCACTATCTGACAGTCAGTGCGATCCTGTTTACGCTCGGCGTCTTCGGGATCTTCCTGAACCGCAAGAACGTGATCATCATGCTGATGTCGATTGAACTGATCCTGCTTGCCGTCAATGTGAACATGGTTGCGTTCTCGATGCACCTCAACGACATGGTCGGCCAGGTGTTCGCGCTCATGGTGCTGACGGTTGCCGCAGCGGAGGCCGCCATCGGGCTCGCCATTCTCGTCGTCTTTTACAGAAACCGCGGCTCGATCGCCGTGGAAGACGTCAACATGATGAAGGGCTGAGAGAGCCATGTACCAAGCTATCGTCTTTCTTCCCCTTATCGGCGCGCTCATTGCCGGTCTTGGCGGCCGTGCGATCGGTGCCAAGGCGTCGGAATATGTGACGACCCTGTTTCTGATCGTTGCGGCGCTGCTGTCGTGGGTGGCGTTCTACTCGGTCGCCATCGGGGATGGCGAAACTGTCCGCATCCCGGTGATGCGCTGGATGGAATCGGGTGCTTTCAGCGTCGATTGGGCGCTCAGGATCGACACACTGACCGCGGTCATGCTGGTGGTGGTCAACACCGTGTCCTGCCTGGTGCACGTTTATTCGATCGGCTACATGCATCATGACCCGCACCGCCCGCGGTTCTTTGCCTATCTCTCGTTCTTCACCTTCGCCATGCTTGCACTGGTGACATCGGACAACCTGCTGCAGATGTTCTTCGGCTGGGAAGGGGTTGGCGTCGCCTCCTATCTGCTGATCGGTTTCTGGTACAAGAAGCCATCGGCCAATGCCGCGGCGATAAAGGCGTTCGTCGTCAACCGGGTCGGTGACTTTGGCTTCCTGCTGGGCATCTTTGGTCTGTTCGTGCTGTTCGGTTCGGCCTCGTTCGAAACGATCTTTGCCGCTGCCGTGGATTTCCTGCCGGCAGAAGGTGCACCGGCCGGCGATGCGGTGATCAACCTGTTCGGCATGCAGCTCGACAAGGCGCACGCGATCACCGGTGTCTGCCTGCTGCTTTTCATGGGCGCGATGGGCAAGTCAGCCCAGTTCCTGCTGCACACATGGTTGCCTGACGCGATGGAAGGCCCGACTCCGGTGTCGGCGCTGATCCATGCCGCCACCATGGTGACGGCGGGCGTGTTCCTGGTGGCGCGGATGTCACCGATTTTCGAACTGTCGCCCGACGCCTTGACCGTAGTTGTCTCAATTGGCGCTATCACGGCGTTCTTCGCCGCTACCGTCGGTCTGGTCCAGAACGACATCAAACGGGTGATTGCCTATTCGACCTGTTCGCAGCTCGGCTACATGTTCGTAGCGCTCGGCATCGGCGCCTATGGCGCGGCAATCTTCCATCTGTTCACGCACGCCTTCTTCAAGGCACTGTTGTTTCTTGGTTCCGGCTCGGTGATCCACGCTGTCTCCGACGAGCAGGACATGCGGCGCATGGGCGGGTTGCGGAAAAAAATTCCCGTAACTTACTGGATGATGATTATCGGTACGCTGGCGCTGACCGGCGTCGGCATTCCCGGCACCATGCTGGGTACCGCCGGCTTCTTCTCCAAGGACATCATCATTGAATCCGCTTATGTTGCGGAAAACCCGGCTGCCGGCATCGCCTTCGGACTGTTGGTGATCGCGGCGATGTTTACCAGCTTCTATTCCTGGCGGCTGATCTTCATGACCTTCCACGGCAAGCCGCGGGCATCAGCCGACGTGATGCATCACGCGCATGAATCACCGTTGGTGATGCTGGTTCCGCTGTTCATTCTGGCCGCGGGCGCGTTGTTTGCGGGTGTTCTGTTCGAGGGATACTTCTTCGGCCATGAATATGCAGAATTCTGGAAGGGGGCACTGTTTACGCTGCCCGACAACACGATCCTCGATGAATTCCATCACGTGCCGTTGTGGGTCAAGCTGAGCCCGTTCGTGGCCATGCTCCTGGGACTGCTGACGGCCTGGTTCTTCTATATCCGCTCGCCCGAAACGCCCAAGCGGCTGGCCGAGGATCATCGCGTCCTCTACCAGTTCCTGCTCAACAAATGGTATTTTGACGAGCTTTACGACTTCATCTTTGTCCGTCCCGCCAAATGGCTTGGCCAGTTTCTGTGGAAGCAGGGCGATGGTCGCGTCATTGACAGATACGGCCCCGATGGCATTGCCGCTCGGGTTCAGGACATCACCGGCCGGGTCGTCCGACTGCAGTCCGGTTATCTCTACCACTACGCCTTCGTGATGCTGATCGGAATTGCAGCGCTTGTCACATGGATGATGCTCGGGAGTGCATTCTGATGACCGATTGGCCTCTTCTGTCCGTCGTCACTTTCATACCTTTGATCTGTGTCCTGTTCATCCTGCCAATCAAGGATGACACAGAGATTGGTCGTCGCAATATTCGCCAGGTGGCGTTGCTCGGCACCACCGCGACCTTCATCATGTCGTTGCTGATCTGGGCGAATTTTGATGCAGCCGATCCCGGCTTCCAGATGGTGGAAGCCATCGATTTGCCCGGATCGATGTTTTCCTACGCGATGGGTGTGGATGGCATCTCGATGCTGTTCGTTATCCTCACTACCTTCCTGATGCCGCTGTGTGTGCTGGCCAGCTGGAAGTCGGTGGAGACGCGCGTACGCGAATACATGATCTCCTTCCTGATCCTGGAAACAATGATGATCGGCGTGTTCTGTGCGCTCGATATCGTGCTGTTCTACGTCTTCTTCGAGGCCGGCCTGATACCGATGTTCCTGATCATCGGCGTATGGGGCGGCAAGCGCCGTGTCTATGCGAGTTTCAAGTTCTTTCTCTATACGCTCGCCGGTTCGGTGCTGATGCTGCTGGCGATCATGGCGATGTTCTGGGATGCAGGCACGACCGATATCCGGGCGCTGCTGGCGCATGATTTCCCGGCGGAGATGCAGACCTGGCTATGGCTTGCGTTTTTCGCGTCGTTTGCAGTCAAGCTGCCGATGTGGCCGGTTCATACCTGGTTGCCGGATGCGCACGTGGAAGCGCCGACCGCGGGGTCGGTAATCCTGGCAGGCATCTTGTTGAAGCTCGGCGGCTACGGCTTCCTGCGGTTTTCGCTGCCGATGTTCCCGCTGGCTTCCGCCGATTTCGCGCCGTTCATGTTCACCCTTTCGGTGGTGGCGATCATCTATACCTCGCTGGTGGCGATGATGCAGACCGACATGAAAAAGCTGATCGCCTATTCGTCGGTGGCGCATATGGGCTACGTGACTCTGGGTATCTTTGCCGCCAACCAGCAGGGCGTGCAGGGGGCAATCTTCCAGATGCTCAGCCACGGTTTGATCTCGAGTGCGCTGTTCCTTTGTGTCGGCGTGATCTATGACCGGCTTCACACCCGTGACATTGCGGCGTATGGCGGGCTGGTCAACAACATGCCGAGATACGCTGTTGCGTTCATGATCTTCACCATGGCCAATGTCGGCCTGCCGGGCACCTCCGGCTTCGTCGGTGAATTTCTGACGCTGATGGGCGTTTTCCAGGCCAATACAATGGTGGCGCTGTTTGCCACGATCGGCGTGATACTGTCGGCTGCCTATGCCTTGTGGCTTTACCGCCGTGTCGTCTTCGGCGCGCTGGAAAAGGAAAGCCTGAAAGCCATGCTCGACCTGTCGGGCCGCGAGAAGGCGATCCTGTATCCGCTGATCGTGCTTATTATCTTCTTTGGCGTCTATCCGGCGCCGATCTTTGATGCGACGGCGGCTTCGGTTGACGCGCTGATCAACAACTACTCGGCTTCGCTGCAAGCAGCGCGCGATCTCGCGCTGACTGTGAACTGAGCCACGGAGACTGCGGGACCATGACGCCAGATATCCTCTTTTCGAGCCTACAGCTTTCTGTGCCCGAGCTCATGCTGGCCGGGGGCGCCATGCTGCTGTTGATGGTGGGTGTGTTCTCCGGCGAGAAGTCGGTGACACTCGTCAACGGATTGGCCGTGGCGCTGCTGATTGCCGCCGGCCTGGTGCTTGTGCTGCTCACCGGCAATGGCGAAGCTTATAACGGGGCCTTCCTGTCCGACCCGTTCGCACGCTTCATGAAGGTGCTGGTGCTGATCGGCTCGATTACCGCGATGGTGATGACCGTGGGTCATGCCAAGGCAGAACGGATCGACAAGTTCGAGTTTCCGGTTCTCATCGTGCTGGCGACGCTCGGCATGCTGCTGATGATTTCGGCCAATGATCTGATTGCGCTTTATATGGGCATGGAACTGCAATCGCTGGCGCTTTACGTGGTCGCCGCGATCAACCGTGAGAGCTCGAGGTCGACTGAAGCGGGCCTTAAATATTTTGTTCTCGGGACCTTGTCCTCAGGGCTTTTGCTGTACGGCGCATCGCTGGTCTACGGCTACACCGGCTTTACCGGGTTTGACGAGATTGCCACGGCGATTGCCAGCAACGACCGCTCGCTGGGGCTGGTGTTCGGCCTGGTGTTCGTGCTTGCGGGTATCGCCTTCAAGATTTCGGCCGTGCCTTTCCACATGTGGACCCCGGATGTGTATGAAGGTGCGCCAACACCGGTGACGGCCTTTTTCTCGGCTGCGCCGAAGATTGCCGCCATGGCGGTATTCATTCGCATCGTGATCGAGGCGTTCGAACCGATCTCGCTCGACTGGCAGCAGATTGTCGTCTTCATGTCGATTGCCTCTATGGTGCTTGGCGCGTTTGCGGCGATCGGTCAGAAGAGTATCAAGCGACTGATGGCCTATTCGTCGATCGGTCATATGGGGTTCGCGCTGGTCGGTCTCGCTGCTGGCAGCCAGGCCGGGGTGCGCGGTGTCATCCTCTACATGCTGATCTACATGGTGATGACGCTCGGCACATTCGCCGTCATTCTGGCGATGCGTCGCAAGGAAGAGGGCAATGTCGAGCAGATCACCGATCTTGCCGGTCTTGCCAAGACCAATCCGTTCATGGCGTTGATGATGACGATCATGATGTTCTCGCTGGCCGGCATTCCGCCGCTGGCAGGGTTCTTCGGCAAGTATTTCGTCTTCGTTGCAGCCATCGAAGCCAAGCTCTACGCGTTGGCGATCATCGGCGTGCTGGCTTCCGTGGTAGGGGCCTACTACTATCTCAGGATCGTCAAGATCATGTGGTTCGATGAGCCGTCTGACAGTTTTGTTCCGGTGGCGGGCGAACTCAAACTGGTGTTTGGAATCGCCGGCCTGTTTGTGCTGTTCTTCGTGGTTATCTCCAACCCGCTGGGCCTTGCCGCCGATGTTGCCGCGAAGACATTCTTCTAGCATGCCGCGGTTGCCCGCATGAGGGGTCCAGATTTTCGACATATCGAGTTGGGGGATGTGGCATCCACCAATGCCGAATGCATGGACCGGGCGCGGTCGGGCGATCAGGGTGGATTGTGGATCACCGCGGCGCGCCAGACCGGTGGTCGTGGCCGCAGGGGGCGGGTCTGGGTATCCGAACCGGGCAATCTCTATGCATCGCTGTTGCTGATTGATCCAGCACCGTGGGAAGCGATGGCAAGCCTGCCGCTGGCTGTGACAATTGCTGTCCACGACGCGATATCGACGGTGTTGCCGAGCGATGCAGGCAAGCTGCGGATCAAGTGGCCCAACGATTTGTTGCTTGATGGCCGCAAGACCGCAGGTATTTTAATTGAAGCCGAACAGCTCCCTGGGGGCGGCACCGCGGTGGTAATCGGATGCGGCATCAATATCGCTCATCGTCCCGAAGCCGGGCTCTATCCGGCGACATGCCTTCACGAGCGGGGAAGTGCTGCTACGCCGCAGGAACTGTTCGCACGGTTGGTGGTGTCGATGGATTTGGCACTGTCAAAATGGGATCAGGGACGCGGCCTCACCGCCATCCGGGATGTCTGGATGACGCGTGTCGACGGGATCGGAAAACCGGTAACGGTGAATTTGCCAGACCGCCAAATACATGGTCTGTTTGACAGTATAGACGGCGAGGGCAGGCTAATTCTTGCAACGCCGGACGGGAACAAGCAGATGATCGCCTCCGGCGACGTGTTTTTCCCCGCTCATGGAAATGACCAGACAGGATAATTGATGACAAAAGACCAGGATCTCGTATTCATCCCGCTCGGCGGCGTTGGCGAAATCGGCATGAATCTCGCGCTTTACGGCTATGGCTCTCCCAAACAGCGTGAATGGATCATGGTTGATTGCGGGGTGACGTTTCCCGGGCCGGAACTGCCCGGTGTGGATCTGATTCTGCCCGATATCGATTTCGTCAAGAAGCTTGGCAATCAGCTCAAGGCAATCATTATCACCCACGCCCATGAGGACCATTATGGCGGGCTTGCGCCGATCTGGCCGCAGCTCAAGGTGCCTGTCTATGCCTCGGCGTTCACCGCCGGCATGCTGGAAGCCAAGCGCGCCTATGAGCGGACTCGGGCCGAAGTGCCGGTAACCGTTTTCAAGGCGGGTGAGCGGTTCCAAGTCGGTCCCTTCGAAATCGAACCGGTGGCGGTTAACCACTCGATTCCCGAGCCGTTCTCGCTGGCGATCCGGACGCCGCTGGGCAATCTCATTCATACCGGTGACTGGAAGATCGACGCCACGCCGTCGCTCGGACCGTTGACCGACGAGAACCGTTTCCGGCAGTTGGGCGAGGAGGGAATCCTTGCCATGATGTGCGATTCCACCAACGCCATGCGCGAGGGAATTTCGCCGTCGGAAAAAGAAGTCAGCCAGGGTCTGCGCGAAGTCATCGAGCAGGCTGAAGGCCGGGTGGCGATCACCACGTTCTCGTCCAATGTCGGCCGAATCCGGTCGATCGCCGAGGCTGCGCGCGACGCAGGACGGGAAGTTCTGTTGCTCGGCAGCTCGATCAAGCGGGTTGTCAATGTGGCGACCGATCTGGGCATGATGGACGGACTGCCCGGCTTTCTTGCCGAAGACGAATACGGATATATTCCGCGCGACAAGGTCGTCGTGATCCTGACCGGCAGCCAGGGTGAGCCGCGTGCGGCGCTGGCCAAACTGTCGCGCGACGAGATGCGCAATGTTGCGCTTGCTGCCGGCGACACGGTGGTGTTTTCGTCACGAACCATTCCCGGCAACGAGAAGGGCATTATCGAGATCAAGAACGCGCTGATCGATCAGGGCGTGAAGGTGATCTCGGACGGCGACGCACTGGTGCATGTCTCCGGTCACCCACGGCGCAGCGAACTGGTGCAGATGTACGAGTGGGTCAAGCCGAAGATCCTTGTGCCGGTGCATGGTGAGGCGGCGCATCTGACCGCGCAGGCCGCTCTGGCGCAGGCTTCCGGCATCGCGCTGACCCCGCGTGTGCGCAACGGCTCGATCCTGCGGCTGGCGCCAGGTGCGCCGGAAGTAATCGGCGAAGCGCCGCATGGCCGGGTCTACAAGGATGGCCAGCTGATCGGCGATTATGACGAGATGGGGATTTCCGAACGGCGCAAGCTGTCGTTCGCAGGCCATGTCTCGGTCAATGTGATGCTTGATCAGCGTTTTGAATTTCAACGCGATCCGGTGGTCTCGGCAATCGGCCTGCCGGCATTCGACAACAGCGGCGACGACATGGAGGATATTCTCTATGATTCCGTCCTGGGAGCGGTCGAGAGCATCCCGCGTGGGCGCCGCAAGGACATCGACGGGGTGCGCGAGGCAATCCGTCGCTCTGTTCGTGCAGCTGCGAACGAGGTATGGGGCAAGAAGCCCGTGGTGACAGTGTTCGTCAGCAAGGTGTGAGAGGACGATCATGCTTGGACGACTGAACCATGTTGCCATTGCGGTGCCTGATCTCGCCGCGGCAAGCGCCCAGTACCAGACCATGCTGGGCGCCGAGGTGACAGAGCCGCAGGTGCTGCCCGAGCACGGTGTCACCGTGGTGTTCATCATGCTGCCCAACACCAAGATCGAACTGCTTGAACCGTTGGGACCTGACTCACCGATTGCAGCGTTTTTGGCTAAGAACCCCTCCGGCGGGATGCATCATGTGTGCTACGAGGTCGAAGATATTCTGGCTGCCCGTGACAAGCTCAAGCAGGAGGGCGCGCGGGTGCTGGGCGACGGCGAACCGAGGATTGGCGCCCACAACAAGCCGGTGCTGTTTCTGCACCCGAAGGATTTCAACGGCACGTTGATCGAGCTCGAACAAGCCTGAGGCGATGCCGGCACGGCTACGCCGGCGGGGGTACCGCATTTGCATGGTTTTACCGCATTCAGGCGGTATGATGCGCATCAATGACTGGGCTAAGCCTGTAGAGACCGGCGCTGTAGAGGAATGAGACAATGGTTTTCGGAACCAGCTTTGCGATTTTTTTCATCATCTGGTGGGTGGTGCTGTTTACCGTGTTGCCGTTTTCAGCACGCAGCCAGGCCGACGAGGGGGAGGTGACGCTTGGAACCACCCACAGCGCGCCAGCGCATTTCCGCTTCGCGCCAATCTTCTGGCGCACCACGCTGATCTCGTTGGTGCTGCTTGCCATCTATTTGCTGATCACGCTGGGCGGCGGCTACACGCTCGATGACCTGATTGCCTTGGCTCCGGACTTCAAGTCCTGATTCCAAACTGATCTGCCTGCCAGGCGCCCGAGCGCAGCGGCTTACCCCGCGAATCACATTTTCATTGGAACTTTGCGAACCTCTCTCCGTTCACGAGAGGTACGCAACAACCAATGGAGACCAGGTATGGCGGAGACACCAGGCAAAACACCGACATTGACGGAAACCGACCTCGCTCAGGACAAGATGGGCGACAATGACCTGCAGGGCAACGATCAGGCCAGTGTACGCAACCAGCGGCACGCGGTTCCTGACGTTAAGCAGAAAGCAGATGACAGCGTCAAGGACAGCCTCAGGAAGATGGATAAGGACACTCGCGCCAAGGAAGAACTCGGCAAGGGCGCACGTAAGCAGGATTGAGCGGGTTGAATCCGGCGGCCGTGCGCGCGCTCTATGCGCTGCGCGGCAGGTGCCGTCACGGTGTCAGAGCGCCGGTTTGATCGGAACTCGCCAAATGCGGGCAAAAAAAACAAGGCAGAAGCCTTGTTGTTCAGGTGTCGCGTGATCTGTTTCCCGGTTGCCCGGGGGCTGCGAACAAAGCGCGCCTGAGATCTTATCCTCCCAAGACTTTGACCGCGAATTGGGCATTTCCTCAAAGGAATGCCTCATTTGTGTGCTTTATTTAACTCAATCCAAAGCGCTTGTCACGCGCTTTTTGGGTGGTTTGTAACATGAAGTGATTGGTTGGGACGAAGTGCCGCCGGATGGCGCAAGCTGGCGGCACTACGGGTTTTCTTTACCCCGCGAAGCGGATAAGAACGCACTGCGTAACTACCCTCATTTTGCCCGATTCTGCCTTCAAGGCTCAAGACCAAACCGGATCATCCCATGCGCTTGTCGAAGTACTTCCTGCCCATCCTCAAGGAAAATCCCAAGGATGCGGAAATCGTCTCCCACCGGCTGATGGCGCGGGCGGGCATGATCAAGCAACAATCCGCGGGGGTCTATTCTTGGTTGCCGCTGGGCAAGCGGGTACTCGACAAGGTTTGCAACATCGTCCGCGAAGAGCAAAATCGGGCCGGCGCCATCGAGATCCTGATGCCCACCATTCAGCCCGCAGACCTCTGGAAGGAAAGCGGCCGCTACGATGATTACGGTCAGGAGATGCTGCGCATCAATGATCGCAATGACCGCGAGATGCTCTACGGGCCGACCAACGAGGAAATGGTCACCGACATTTTCCGCTCCTACGTCAAGTCCTACAAGGATCTGCCGCTCAATCTCTATCATATCCAGTGGAAGTTCCGCGATGAGCGCCGGCCCCGCTTTGGCGTGATGCGCGGTCGTGAATTCCTGATGAAAGACGCCTATTCTTTCGATCTCGATTACGAGGCCTCGAAGGCTGCTTACAACCGAATGTTCGTGTCCTACCTTCGTACATTTGAACGTTGCGGGCTCAAATCGATCCCGATGCGCGCGGACACGGGGCCGATTGGCGGCAGCCTGAGCCATGAATTCATCGTGCTGGCCGAAACCGGCGAAAGCCAGGTCTTCTGCCACCGCGACTTCGAAGGCTTTGCCGTGCCAGGCGCGGACATGAACTATGATGATGCCGCCGCCGTCGCCGCCGTGGTCGAGAAGTGGACAACGCCGTTCGCCGCCACCGACGAAATCATGGAGGCGGAAGACTGGGCGCGCGATGCCTGGGATGGGCTCAGCGAAGATACCCGCGTCTCGGCCCGTGGCATTGAAGTCGGCCACATATTCCATTTCGGCACCAAATATTCCGAGCCGATGAATGCTTCTGTTCAGGGGGCAGACGGCAAGCAGCATTTCGTGTCGATGGGCTCTTACGGTATCGGTCCGTCGCGCTTGCTCGGCGCCATTATCGAAGCATCGCATGATGAAAACGGCATCATCTGGCCAAAAGGCGTGGCGCCGTTCGACGTCGGGCTGATCAACATGAAGCCAGGCGATGCGGGTTGCGATGCTGCCTGCGAGCAGATTGAGACAGCACTGGAGAATGCCGGGCTTGAGGTGCTTTACGATGACACTGATGAGCGCGCCGGTGGCAAGTTCGCCAGGGCCGATCTGATCGGTTTGCCACTGCAGGTCATCGCTGGACCACGGTCCGTCGCCGACGGCAATGTCGAAATCAAGGTCCGGGCAACCGGCGAGCGCGAGACACTGTCGATCGAAGCCGCCATCAACCGCCTCGCGCAAGCCCGCTAGGCGAAGGTTTGTCCAAAGGATAGCCACATGACCGATCCGGACGTCGCCACAGCAAGCAGTCCCCATCCAGTAGTCCCTGCGGGCCATGCAGATGCGCCGTCGGCCAAGCCGTTTTCTGCGTTTGAACGGATGGTGGCCTGGCGTTATCTGCGGGCACGGCGCAAAGAGGCCTTCATTTCGGTGATCGCCGGATTTTCCTTTGTCGGCATCACTCTGGGTGTGGCAACGCTGATCATCGTGATGGCGGTAATGAACGGGTTTCGCGGTGAGTTGATCACGCAGAATCCTGGGCATCAACGGGCATATGGTGGTTCAGCCGATCGACCGACCGCTTGATGATTATGTTGCTCTGGCGGAACGGTTGAAGGCAGTCGACGGCGTGATTACCGCGATCCCGCTGGTGGAAGGCCAGACGCTGGCTTCGGGAGTGGGCGGCGCGGGAACCGGTGCGCTGGTGCGTGGCATCAGTCCGGAAGACCTGCAATCGATGAAGATTGTCGCGGAGAATGTCAGGTCCGGCGACCTGGTCGGATTTACCTCAGGTGAGGGTGTGGCGATTGGATCGCGGATGGCGCAGTCGCTGGGGTTGGTCGCGGGTGACCTGATCACGCTGGTGGCGCCGGAGGGCGATGTCACGCCATTCGGCATGACGCCGCGGGTCAAGGCCTATGCGGTGTCGGCGATTTTCGAAGTCGGCATGTCGGAATATGATTCCTCGATCATCTACATGCCGCTCGAGGAGGCACAACTCTACTTCAACTCCGAAGGGCTGGTGCAATCGATCGAGATCTTTGTCAAGAATCCCGACAATATCGACGAGATGCGGCCGCTGATCGAGGCTGCGGCGAACCGGCAGATCTTCATTACCGATTGGCGGCAACGCAACCAGACCTTCTTCTCGGCATTGCAGGTCGAGCGCAACGTGATGTTCATGATCCTGACGCTGATCATTCTGGTGGCGGCGCTGAATATCATTTCGGGGCTGATCATGCTGGTCAAGGACAAGGGTCACGATATCGCCATCCTGCGTACCATGGGGGCGACGTCCGGAGCGATCATGCGGATCTTCTTCATGACCGGCGCGGCGATCGGCGTGACCGGCACCTTTGCCGGTTTTCTGCTCGGCGTGGTGGTCTGCCTCAATGTCGAGAGCATCCGACAGTTCTTTTCCTGGATTTCCGGCACATCGCTGTTCAATCCGGAACTCTATTTCCTCAGCCAGTTGCCTGCCGACATGGATTCGGGCGAGACCGTGGTTGTGCTGGTCGTGGCGCTGGTTCTGTCTTTCATTGCCACGTTGATTCCCTCGTGGCGGGCTTCCAAGCTCGATCCGGTACAGGCGTTGCGATATGAATGAAACGGCCTCTGGCGGCGTCCGCCCCGTTCTTGAACTGGTCAATGTCGGACGCCATTTCGTCCAGGGTACAAACCAGATATCAATTCTGGACGGTGCGAATTTTGCGCTGCAGCCCGGCGAAACGGTTGCGCTGGTTGCGCCATCGGGCACCGGCAAATCGACTCTTTTGCATCTGGCGGGGCTGCTTGAGCGGCCCGATGAGGGCGACGTGATCATCGACGGCGAGGCTTGCGGCCAGCTTTCTGATGACCGCCGCACCGCGATCCGGCGCTCCGAGATCGGCTTCGTCTACCAGTTTCATCATCTTTTGCCCGAGTTTTCGGCGCTTGAAAACATCATGATGCCGCAACTGATTTCGGGCTTGTCGAATGCCGACGCCAAGGAGCGCGCCGCGCAATTGCTCGATTACATGCGGATCGGCCATCGCGGCGAGCACCGGCCTTCGGAGCTTTCGGGCGGCGAACAGCAACGGGTGGCGATTGCCCGGGCGGTGGCCAATGCGCCGCTGATCCTGATGGCGGACGAGCCGACCGGCAATCTCGACCCCGAGACCGCCGGCTATGTGTTTGAAGCGCTCGACGCGCTGGTCCGGCAATCGGGATTGTCGGCGGTGATAGCCACCCACAACCACGACCTGGCCGGTCTGATGGACCGCCGCGTGACATTACAGGATGGCATGGTCGTCGAACTGGATTGAAGCTTGTCCGCGCTGAAGTGCCTGTCGTTGATCAAGGCAGTTGGCGATGTGAAATTGGTCGTGTTTGCGGCTTCTAAGCTGTTGCCAGCAACGCAACACCCATCAAAATCAGCAGGGCCCATTTCATTCGCCGCGCCAGATCACCTTCGCCGAGCAACAGGCTCCCCATCAGCACGGTCAGCAAGACGCTGATCTCACGGGTAGGAGCAACATATACGACTGGCGTGAAGGTAAGTGCATACAGAACAAGCACATAGGCAAGCGAACTGAATACCGCGACTGCCACCACATCAAGCCTGTGTTCCCGCCAATAGTATGCCACGCGCTCTTTGCGTTTTAAGGCGATTGGCGTGAGAAGTATGGTGCGTCCGATGTTTGAAACGAAGTCGAGAAGAATTGGCGAGACCAACACGACAGAAACGGCGTACGCATCCCAGATGGTGTAGCTCCCAATCAGCACGCCCGCACCGATGCCAAACCCGATCGACGTGGTCAGGTTTTTCGCGCGGCTTTTTATTCCCCCTGTCAGACCAACCACGCCGATAATCACAGCGCCCGCTCCAAGCGCGACTTGAGCGGTCATGTTCTCGCCAAGAAACAAAACGGCGAAAGTCGTCGACAGAAAAGGTCCGGTGGCGCGCGCCGTCGGATAGACCAGTGACAAGTCGCCTTTTCGGTATCCTGTCTGCAAGAGCAGGAAATAACCAAGGTGGAGCGGTATGCTGCCAGCCACGAACAGAATTTCCCAAAACCCGAAATGTGGCCTGTCGGTTATGATGATGTAGCCGGCAATCGGAATGTATATCAGCACCGAAACAGCTGAGAAAAGCCAGACGAGTTCTGGTCCGCCATTTATACGTTTGACGAGGAAATTCCAGGTTGCGTGGCAAAAGGCGGCCGCAAGTACGAGCGTAAATCCGAAGACAGTCATGATATTCCTCAGGGGGCGGAGTCAGACGTGTTTCATCACGCTCTTGCCGCTTCCTCCAGCCTTTTTCGTTCTTGGGTGTCGCTTCACGAGCCTCACAATGGCCCTCGGACCGATCTGCATAAGCAACCGGACCAACATCTGCGCTTTGATAGGAAAATTGGCATTATCAGTTTTTCGGGAACAATCAAAACCGCATAGTTGCTTGATCAGGCTGCGACAGAATCCGTAAGATTCGAAATACTGCAAAGCTGTCGTCCGACCGCCATTGGTTCATGGGGTCCGACACCAAGAGGCCGATATCAACTCTCAAACAAAAAAGGCATGGCGAGCGCCGCCATGCCTTTGCATTCGTATTGATTGTGGCGGTGTCAGCGCAGGCGCTTGGCAGCCGTTGCCGGGACCAGTTCGCCGGCCAGGCGGCGGTCGAGATAATCCTCGCACTCGCCGATCAACTCGTCGACCTTACCGGTGAAGAAGTGGTTGGCGCCGGGCATGGTCTTCTGGGTGATCAGAATGCCCTTTTGCAGCTTGAGTTTTTCAACCAGGCCAATGACGTCCTTTTCCGGCGCCACTTTGTCTGCATCGCCATGGATGATCAGGCCGGACGAGGGGCAGGGCGCCAGGAACGAGAAGTCATAGGTGTTGGGCTGGGGCGCGATCGAGAAGAAGCCCTCGATTTCCGGGCGGCGCATCAGCAACTGCATGCCGATCCAGGCGCCAAAAGAATAGCCGGCAACCCAGCAGCTCTTGGAATCGGGGTGCAGGCTCTGAACCCAGTCGAGCGCGCCTGCGGCGTCGGACAATTCACCCGCGCCATGGTCGAATTCGCCCTGGCTGCGACCGATGCTGCGGAAGTTGAAGCGCAGCGTGGTGAAACCGCGCTGCTGGAACATATAAAACAGGTTGTAGACGATCTGATTGTTCATAGTGCCGCCGAACTGTGGGTGCGGATGCAATATGATGGCGATGGGCGCGTTCTTTTCCTTGCCCGGCTGGTAGCGGCCTTCGAGGCGGCCGGCGGGGCCATTGAAAATGACTTCAGGCATTCGTACTCCATACGTGAGCTGGGTTCGCGCGCCTGCGGTGCGTCAACTTGGACACGGGCCGGCGGGTGGATATCGCGTCCGCGCTCTTGACGGCGGCGGGGCGGCTCCCTAGAACCTAGTTTAGAATCATTCGAAACTGCAGCGGGTTTGCTGAAAGTGTGAGTGTCTTACGGCATTGGGCACTGAAAATTCAAGAAAAATGCGCCTGCATCTTTATGCAGGCCTTGCAACAGGTGAAGGACACCATGGCGAACGGGCGCCTCTACCTCGATCACAACGCAACCGCGCCGCTTTTACCAGCGGCGAGGGCAGCGATGATTGATGCGATGGCGCTGCCGGGCAACCCTTCCTCCGTGCATGCGGAAGGCCGCAAGGCGCGGGCATTGGTGGCCAAGGCCCGTGATGCCGTCGCTCGGCTTGCAGGCGTTCCGGCTGCTCAGGTTACCTTCACGTCGGGTGCCACCGAGGCTGCCAACCACGTGCTGACCCCGGATTTCAGAATGGGGCGGGCGCCGGTCAGGCTGTCGCGACTGTTTGTCTCGGCGGTTGAACATCCGGCGGTCCTTGCCGGCGGACGATTTGCGCCCGACCAGGTCACGATTGTGCCGGTTGACGGCCATGGGCGGATTGATCTTGGGGCGCTTGAAGAGGCGTTAGCGGCGCAAGACCCGTCTGACGGACAGATCATGCTGGCGCTGCAACTTGCCAACAATGAGACTGGCGTGATCCAGCCTGTGCGGCAAGCGGCCGATCTGGTGAAAGCGTATCACGGGTTATTGGTGGTCGATGCCGTGCAGGGCGCTGGCCGGCTGCCGTTATCGATTGCGGAGCTGGGAGCTGATTTCCTGATTCTCTCGGGTCACAAGGTCGGCGCGGCCAAAGGGATTGGCGCCTTGATTAGCGCCGGCGAAACGCTGATGCCGGCGCCGCTGCTGGCCGGCGGAGGCCAGGAGAAGGGCCATCGCGGTGGCACCGAGAACCTGACCGGGATCGTCGGCTTCGGCGCTGCAGCAGAGGCCGCGATCGTTGCGCTTGGCAGCGTGGTCGAACTTTTGGCGCTACGTGACCAAATGGAATCGGAAATGCGCGCCATTGCGCCGGATGTCATCATCCATGGTGGCGAAGTCGAGCGGTTGGCCAATACCTGCTTCTTCGCACTGCCCGGTCTCAAGGCCGAAACGGCGCAGATCGCCTTCGACGTGGAAGGCGCTGCGGTGTCGGCGGGGTCGGCGTGTTCGTCGGGCAAGATCGGGCCGAGCCACGTGCTCGCGGCGATGGGCGCCGATGCTGAACTGGGCGCGATCCGGGTCAGTCTGGGTCGTGACCACGGCCAGGAAGACATTGCGCAATTCCTGGATGTGTTTAAACGCATCAATGCCCGGCGGATTGCCCGCCAGGGCGCGTAAGCCGCGGCCTGACGCCGCGCACGAAATTCCATTCGCGAACCAAGTTATTTCGCGAATGACATGGCGCAGACAACCGTCTCGCCCTACATAGTGATGGGCCTGCAAGGGCGTATCACACGACGTTAACAAGCTGCCGGCCTTGACCCGGCGAGATTGGAGAGCGCCATGCCTGCGGTGCAGGAGACCATTGATCAGGTCCGCCAAATTGATGTGGACCAATACAAGTACGGTTTCGAAACGGAAATCGAGAGCGATACCGCGCCGAAGGGTCTTACCGAAGACACCATCCGGATGATATCAGCCAAGAAAAACGAGCCAGAATGGATGCTCGAATGGCGTCTCGACGCTTTCAAGCGCTGGCTCACGATGGAGGAGCCGACCTGGGCACGGGTCGACTATCCGAAGATCGATTTCCAGGACATCCACTACTACTCCGCGCCCAAGAGCACATCGGGGCCGAAGTCGCTTGACGAGGTCGACCCGGAATTGCTCCGGGTTTACGAGAAGCTCGGGATTCCGCTCGGCGAGCAGGAAATTCTGGCGGGCGTTGAAAGACCGAAGATCGCTGTCGATGCGGTGTTCGATTCAGTGTCAGTGGTCACCACCTTCAAGGCGGAGCTAGCGAAGGCCGGCGTGATCTTCATGTCGATCTCGGAAGCGATGCGCGAGCATCCGGAACTGGTGCAGAAATATCTCGGCACCGTGGTGCCGGTGACCGACAATTACTACGCCACGCTCAATTCGGCGGTATTCACCGACGGCTCGTTCGTGTTCGTGCCCAAGGGCGTGCGTTGCCCGATGGAATTGTCGACCTATTTCCGCATCAACGAGAAGAACACCGGCCAGTTCGAACGCACGATGATCATCGCCGAGGAGGGGGCCTATGTCTCCTATCTCGAGGGATGCACCGCGCCGCAGCGCGACGAGAACCAGTTGCATGCGGCCGTTGTCGAACTGATTGCGCTCGACGATGCCGAGATCAAGTACTCGACCGTGCAGAACTGGTATCCGGGCGACAAGGAGGGCAAGGGCGGGATCTACAATTTCGTGACCAAGCGCGGCGATTGTCGTGGCAAGAACTCGAAAATTTCA
The DNA here is from genome assembly GCF_026619415.1 of Hoeflea algicola. Classification (NCBI taxonomy): domain Bacteria; kingdom Pseudomonadati; phylum Pseudomonadota; class Alphaproteobacteria; order Hyphomicrobiales; family Rhizobiaceae; genus Hoeflea; species Hoeflea algicola. The sequence goes on along the minus strand of NZ_JAOVZR010000001.1, from coordinate 1,100,344 downwards.
TGGACCCAGGTCGAAACCGGTTCGGCGATCACCTGGAAATACCCGTCCTGTATCCTGCGCGGCGACGGTTCGCGCGGCGAGTTCTATTCGATTGCGGTGTCGAACGGCTATCAGCAGATCGATTCCGGCACCAAGATGATCCATCTGGGCAAGAACACCTCGAGCCGCATCATCTCGAAGGGGATTTCGGCGGGCAACTCCAACAACACCTATCGCGGCCAGGTTTCGGCCCACCGCAAGGCGTCAAATGCCCGCAACTTCACACAGTGCGACAGCCTTCTGATCGGAAACCAGTGTGGCGCCCACACAGTGCCCTATATCGAGGCCAAGAACTCGACCGCTCAGTTCGAACACGAAGCAACCACTTCCAAGATTTCCGAGGACCAGCTGTTCTACTGCCTGGCTCGCGGCATTCCCGAGGAAGAGGCGATCGCGCTGATCGTCAACGGCTTCGTCAAGGACGTGATCCAGGAACTGCCGATGGAATTTGCGGTCGAAGCGCAAAAGCTGATCGGAATCAGTCTTGAAGGAAGCGTGGGATGAAACTTGAACCGGAAACCAAGGTCGAAATCGACAAGCTCAAGGGCCGTTACAAGGACCTGGGCGGTTCCATTGATGATCTTCTGGAAGCTATTTCCAGAGGGTCAACAGGAACCAGCGAGAAGATGCTGAGTACCGAGTTGCACCGCGCGCGCATGGAATTGGCGTCCATTGCGCGGCGTTTGCAAGGTTTGCAGAACGATGATGACTGAGGCACCGGGTCAGATCTGGAGTGCAAGATGAGCGTCGATATGACAGCTGTGGCCTGGTATGCGGTGATCTGCGGTGGTCTGTCGGCGCTGGCGCCAAGCTTTGGCGGACGCGGGTTGCGGATAATCATCGGCGGGATTGTCGGCATCATCGCCGCAACTTTGCTGCCAGCAGTCAGATCGACTCTGGGATTGTAGGGCACGTCGGCGGGAACGGACCGGAAACCAGATCGATGCTCCAACTGCCTGTGCGGATGGTTTCGGTCGGTTTATTGTAACGGGTTTGGGGCCTGCGCCGACGGCCAAGAGATAAACGTGAATTCGATTTGGGAAATAACGACATGCTAGAGATCAAGAACCTTCACGCCCGCATCGCCGAAGACGGTACGGAAATCATTCGCGGCCTCAACCTGAAGGTCAAGGCAGGCGAAGTGGCGGCCATCATGGGGCCGAACGGCTCGGGTAAATCGACCCTGTCCTACATTCTGGCGGGCCGCTCCGATTACGAAGTGACCGAGGGCGACATTCTGTACAATGGCGAGAGCATTCTTGGGCTCGACCCGTCCGAACGTGCAGCCAAGGGCATTTTCCTGGCGTTTCAGTACCCGGTGGAAATTCCCGGCGTCGCCACCATGCAGTTCCTCAAGGTGGCCATGAACGAACAGCGCAAGGCGCGCGGCGAAGAAGAGCTGAAGACCCCGGATTTCATCCGCCTGGTCAAGGAAGCAGCCGCCGGCCTGCATATCGACATGAACATGCTCAAGCGTCCGCTCAATGTCGGGTTTTCCGGCGGCGAGAAGAAGCGTGCGGAAATCCTGCAGATGAAACTGCTGGCGCCGCAGCTGTGCGTGCTCGACGAGACCGATTCGGGCCTTGATATCGACGCACTGAAGATCGTGTCCGATGGCGTCAACGCGCTGCGCTCGCCCGATCGCGCTGTGATCGTGATTACCCACTACCAGCGGCTGCTCGAGCACATCGTGCCCGACAGCGTGCATGTGCTCTACAAGGGCCAGGTGATCAAGACCGGCGACAAGGACCTTGCGCTCGATCTGGAAGCCAATGGTTATGCCGGGATTATTGAAGCCGCCGCCTGAGTGGCGTTGATGGACGGGCCGGAAAGCCGGTCAGGAGAGACAGCATGAATTTGCAGACAAAACCGCCCCGGACCGCCGCAGAACAGGCGATCGTGGACAGCTTCACCGAGATGATGGGCGATTTGCCCGGCGATGCGCCCGTGACCAAGGCGCGCGACCAGCTGCTTTACGATATCTCCCAGGCCGGGCTTCCGACCCGGCGGGTCGAGAGCTGGCATTACACCGATTTGCGCAATCTGTTGCGTGGTGTGGCCGATCCTGAAAGCGGGGCGGCCAAACAGATCGACCCGCTGGTTGGCGGCAGTCTGGTGCTGCCGGTGGTACAGGGCCGCAGCGCCGAGCTAACGTCTCCCGACGGCCTGAGCCTCGAACCATTCATGGATCTGCTGGTGTCCGGCGAAGCAGCCAAAATGCTGACCGAGCGTGGCGCTGACGATCTGATCGGGCGTTACAATGGCGCCTTTGTCGGTGACGGGTACCGAATGAGCGTTGCCGCCGATACCGAGTTCGAAGAAATTGTCGAACTGCAGTCGGTGCAGTCAGGCGGGCAGGTTCACAACCGTTTTGTTGTGAATTTCGAGCGTAAATCGAAGGCGACCGTGATCGAGCGCCATCTTGGCGACGCCGGCCAGACCGGTCTGTCGACCTCGATCAGCACGCTCGATGTGGCCGATGGCGCCGAGGCGACGTGGATCATCCTGCAGGGGCGCGGTAACAATGATCAGCACCTGGCCCAGCTCAATGCCCGGCTTGGTACTGACGCGCGGCTCAAGGTGTATATCGTCAACGCCGGTGGCAAGCTGGTTCGCCAGGAGGTGCATATCGAGGTTGCGGGCGAGGGCGCCCATCTCGACATGCGCTGCATCAATCTGCTTGCCGGCGACAGCCATACCGATGTGACGCTGACACTGGGTCATGATGTGCCCAACACAACCTCTTCGGAGATCATCCGCAACGTGGTGCTGGATCGCGCCCGCGGCGTGTTCCAGGGGCAGATCCGGGTTAACCGCGAAGCGCAGAAAACCGACGCGCAGATGGCCTGCAACACGTTGCTTCTGTCCGATGACGGTGAGTTTGCGGCCAAGCCGGAACTGGAGATTTTTGCCGACGACGTGATTTGCGCGCACGGGGCAACGGTGATCGATCTCGACAGCAGTCATCTGTTTTATCTGATGGCGCGCGGCATCACCGAAAAATCAGCGCGCTCGCTGTTGGTCAACGGCTTTGTCGACGAGTTGATTGATGAGCTCGACAATGAGGATCTGGTTGAGGTGCTGAAAACCCTTGTTGAACAATGGCTTGTCGACCATGCCTGAGATCTTGAATCACGAGTATGATGTTGACGTGATCCGCAAGGATTTTCCAATCCTTTCGCGGATGGTGCATGGCAAGCCGCTGGTCTATCTCGACAACGGCGCTTCGGCGCAGAAGCCGCAGGTGGTGATTGACGCGGTCAGCCGTGCCTATTCGAACGAATATGCCAATGTGCATCGTGGCCTGCATTTTCTCTCCAACGCCGCCACCGACGCCTATGAGAATGCCCGCGAGATCGTGCGGCGATTTCTCAATGCGCCATCGGTCGACAATGTGGTGTTCACCAAATCGAGCACCGAGGCGATCAACACGGTGGCCTATGGCTATGGCATGCCAAAGATTGGCGAAGGTGACGAGATCATCATTTCGGTGATGGAGCACCATTCGAACATTGTGCCCTGGCACTTCTTGCGCGAACGTCAGGGCGCCAAGATTGTCTGGGTCGGCGTTGATGATCAGGGCCGGCTCGACCCGGATGATTTCCGCAAGGCGTTGACCGACCGGACCAAGATGGTGGCGGTGACGCATATGTCGAACGTGCTCGGCACCGTGGTCGACGTCAAGGAGATCTGCCGGATCGCCCACGAGCAGGGCGTGCCGGTGCTCATCGATGGCAGTCAGTCAGCGGTGCATTTGTCGGTCGACGTGCAGGATATCGACTGCGACTGGTTCGTGATGACCGGTCACAAGCTTTACGGCCCTTCCGGAATTGGTGTGCTCTACGGCAAGACCGAGGCGCTGAAGGCGATGCAGCCATTCATGGGCGGCGGCGAGATGATCGTCGACGTGTCCGAAGATGGTGTCACCTACAATGATCCGCCGCACCGTTTTGAGGCGGGAACACCGCCGATCGTGCAGGCGATCGGGCTCGGCGTTGCGCTTGATTACATGGACGGGATAGGCCGCGAGCGGATTGCCGCCCACGAGGCCGATCTGGCGCGGTATGCAACGGAGAAACTGTCGGCGGTCAATGCACTCAGAATGATCGGTACAGCGCCGGACAAGGGAGCGATCTTCGCCTTCGAGATCGAGGGCATTCACGCCCATGATGTCTCGATGCTGATCGATCGGTCCGGGGTTGCCGTGCGGGCGGGAACGCATTGCGCGCAACCGCTGCTCAAGCGGTTCGGGGTAACGTCGACTTGTCGTGCCTCATTCGGGATGTACAATACCCGCGCGGAAGTAGACGTGCTGGTCGAGGCGCTTGACAAAGCGCGATCTTTTTTCGCTTGAAGGAGCAAAGCCGATGAGCGACGCACCCACAGATGACACCAACGAAACCGGCAATGCGGTGGCGGAATCAGCGATTCCGCGCGAAGAGCTGGCGCGGCTGAGCGACGATATCATTTCGGCGCTGAAGACCGTCTATGACCCGGAAATTCCTTCCGACATCTACGAGCTCGGGCTGATCTACAAGATCGACATCGAGGATGACCGGATGGTCAAGATCGAGATGACGCTGACTGCACCGGGCTGCCCGGTGGCAGGCGAAATGCCGGGCTGGGTCGAAAACGCGGTCAACACGGTTGAAGGTATCTCGGGCGTAGAAGTGTCCATGACATTTGACCCGCCGTGGTCGCCTGACCGGATGAGCGAAGAAGCCCAGGTTGCCGTCGGCTGGTATTGATCTACGCGCTCGGGCATGTCAGCTTCTTGTTAAGTTGACTGCTCCACACTACATTCATGGAACGAAGCAGCGGGCCTTGAACCCGTTCTGCGGAAGGAGACCGTAATGGGTTTTGCCGTGATGAGTTTGACGCAGGCTGCGGCCGACCGCGTCAAGACAGTATTGAAAGCGGCGTCGGGTGCCGAAGGCATCCGCGTCAGCATCAAGAAGGGTGGCTGTGCCGGGATGGAATATGCCATCGATCTGGCCACCGAGGCCAATCCCAAGGATGATCGGATCGAGCGCGATGGTGCGGTTATATTCGTGGCGCCGGAAGCGGTTTTGTACCTTCTTGGCACCGAGATGGATTACGAGGTGACCAAGCTGCGCTCCGGGTTCACCTTCAACAATCCCAACCAGACATCGGCCTGCGGCTGCGGTGAATCGGTCGAACTTAAGCCTGCCGATCTGGCCAAGCTGGCAGCCGAGGGCAACCCGGTGGTGCGTACCGATTGAGTTGGCCAATATCTCACGCAGGTTGAGTTAAGACGTTTGCAAGTTGAGTCCTGAAGTGCCCGCAAGTCGCTGATTTTGCGGGCATTGTTGTCTTTAGGACGTGTGTGACGGCAATGCCAGTGCTGGAGTTTGGCGGGATCTCCCGTCATCGTCTTGCCAGACTTGATCCCGCATTCAGCAGGCGACCGTTCGCGAGCCGGGGGCCCAAACCTGTTCAACACATGAAAGCGTGTCTCACCGCGCTGACGCGCGGTGGCTGGTATCCGGATCAAGTCCGGGGTGACGGAAGCCGGAGATGATCAGACCTCTTCCGGATTCCTGAAGTGTGCTGTGATTTGGCTTGCCTAACTCCGCATCTTTTCGCCCATCGGGTCGAACGGTGCTTCCAGCGCGATCCGGGCCGGGCGGCGGATGCCCATGATCTCTATCTCGAACATGCCGCTGCCGCCGTTGCTGGCAAGTGCTGCCGGGATGTAGCCCTGCGCCATCGATTGGCCGATGGTGTGGGCATAGCCGCCGGAGGTAATCCAGCCAACCACGCGCCAGTCGCCATCGCGCAGCGTGCCGCCTTCGGGCTTGGCGATTTCTGTGCCGTTCGAATCAAAGCGCGGCGCACCATAGCCATGCGGTGCCTCGACGGTGCCGTAGTCGGTGTCGCCGACCTTGGCCCAGACCGGCTCGTCTCCCATCACATCGGCGTCGAGCGCATCAACCAGGAACGAGGTCCGCATCAGTTTCGGACCGTCGGCATGTTCCTTGGCGGCGGCTTCGCGACCGATGAAATCGTTTTTCGTGAGTTTGATGAAGCGATCCATGGCGGCTTCGTAAGGGCCGTAGATGGGTCTGAGTTCACGGAACCAGGTCGGGAAATTCTTCTCAAGCCGCATCGACAGCAGCGCGCGCATGCCGAAGTCGGTGATTCCGAACTCTTCGCCCGCTGCCTTGATGGCGCGGTAGACGGCCTGCTGGTAGGCCGGTTCCATCCAGATTTCGTAGCCGAGGTCGCCGGTATAGGTGACGCGATTGACCATGCATGGCGCTCCGCCAACATCCATCTGACGGAAATCCATGAAACGGAAGGCCGCGTTGGAAACGTCGTCATCGGTGAGTTTTGCCAGCAGATCGCGGGCGCGGGGGCCGGCAATCGATAGTCCTACCAAGGTAAGGTCATAGCGGTGGATGCGGACGTTGCCATCAGCGGGCAGGTGCTTGTTGAACCAGCGCATGTGATAGCGTTGTGCGGCTGAGGAACCCCAGACCATGAAGTCCTCGTCGCCAGCTTTGGCGATGGTGAAATCGCCGATCAGCTTGCCGAATTCATTGAGCATCGGGGTCAGTACGATACGTCCGGGCTTGGGCATGGTATTGGTCATCAGGTGCGACAGCCAGGCCTCGGCGCCCAGACCGCTGACCCGGTATTTTGCGAAATTGGCGATCTCGGTGACGCCGACCCTCTCACGCACAGCACGGACTTCGTTGCCTATGTGCTTAAAATCATTGGATCGGTGGAAGGACAGCACGTCATGAGCTTCGTCCGCAGTGGGGGCGAACCACAAGGGTGTCTCCAGTCCCCAGCTGTCGCCCATCACGGCGTGATTGTCGCGCACCATGACATCGTAGAGCGGTGTGGTCTGCTGCGGGCGGGCGGCGGGCAGTTCCTCGTTGGGAAAGGAGATCGAGAATCGGCGGGAGTAGTTCTCGCGCACCTTGGCATTGGTGTAGCGCAGAGTTGCCCACTCGCCGTAACGCGATACGTCCATGCCCCAGATATCGGCACCGGGATCGCCATGGACCATCCAGTTCGACAGCGCCAGGCCAACACCGCCGCCCTGGCTGAAGCCGGCCATCACCGCGCAGGCGGTCCAGTAATTTGTCAGGCCCGGCACGGGGCCGACCAGCGGGTTGCCATCGGGCGCAAAGGTGAAGGGGCCGTTGATGATCTGCTTGATGCCGGCGTTTTCCATCGCCGGGAAATGCTTGAACCCGACTTCCAGTGACGGCGCGATGCGGTCGAGATCCGGCGCCAGCAATTCGTGGCCGAAATCCCACGGCGTGTCGATTGGCGACCAGGGCTTGCTGGCTTTCTCATAAGTGCCAAGCAGGATGCCGGAGCGTTCCTGCCTGGTGTAGATCTCGCCCTTGAAGTCAATGACGCCAACCAGTTCGCGGCCGGTCTTGGCGTTGAACTCAAGCACTTCGGGCATTTCCTCGGTAAGCAGATACATGTGCTCCATGGCCAGAAGCGGCAATTCAAGACCGACCATGCGGCCGACTTCGCGCGCCCACAATCCGCCGGCATTGACCACGTGATCGGCTTTCACCGTGCCTTGCTCGGTAATGACATTCCAGGTGCCGTCGGCCTCCTGGGTCAGCTCGGTGACGCGGTTGCGCAGTACGATCTCCGCGCCAAGCTTTTGCGCGGCCTTGGCGTAGGCATGGGTGGTGCCGGAGGGGTCAAGATGGCCTTCGACAGGATCCCACAGAGCGCCGACGAAATTGCTCTCGTTCATCAGCGGGAACATCGCCTTGGCTTCGGATGGGGTGATCAGTTCGGTTTCCATGCCGAGATAGCGGCCCTTGGCGTGGACCAGGCGCAGGAAATCCATGCGCTCGGGGCTGTCAGCCATCATCACGCCGCCGGTCAGGTGCAGGCCACAGGACTGGCCGGAGAGCGCTTCAAGTTCCTCGTAGAGGCTCACCGTGTAGGCCTGCAGCTTGGCGACATTGGGGTCGCCATTGAGTGTGTGAAAGCCACCCGCCGCATGCCATGAGGAACCAGAGGTCAATTCCGAGCGTTCAATCAGCATGACATCGCTCCATCCGGCCTTGGCAAGATGATAGAGCACTGAACAGCCAACGACGCCGCCCCCGATCACAACTGCTCTGACATGCGATTTCATGGTCCACCCCCGGCCTGATTTAGGCGGCAGATTGCGAAATCGTATCCCGCCGCACAAGAGGTAATTGCGACATCGCCGCTAAAACCGAGCAGCGCAGGCTTGCCATTATCTTTGACGACCATAGTTTTTTCACAACGCCCTTATTTAAATCGGATTTTTTGGGCTAAAAGGATTCAGGGCCTGTTCACCATGGCGCTGTAGATTGGAACGGATGACACACGCGCGGACCATAGATTGCCGAGCGCGCGGTCCCTTGTGGCCGCGAAGGCTGCCGCATGTCTTGTGTTTGGCCATGGCACTCGCAATCCCGTCCACGGCTGGTCAGGCGCTGGAAATCTTTGGGCTGAAACTGTTCGAAGACGAGCAGGCTGACACCGTCGCAGTTGTCGATCCGTTGTCTTACAGCGTTTCGCTGGAAGTCAGCGGTGCCGATCCCGACGGTTCCTTGCGCAGCGAACTGGAAGTGGCGTCGCAACTGGTCCAGGGTGCCGAACGCCCGGTTTCCGGCTCGATCGGGCTGATTCAGCGGGCCAACAGCGATTTTGAGCAATTGGTGGCGGCGCTTTATGAAAACGCCCGTTATGGCGGGCAAGTGCAGATCCTGATTGCAGGCAAGCGCCTGGCCGATCTGCCGCCTGACGCCGATTTGCGAAGCACCGGACCGGTTCCGGTGCGGATCATGGTCGTACCAGGGCAGCAATTCCGTTTTGGCGACGTGAACATCCGCGATGTTGATGGTCGCGCCTATACTGCCGATGCGCAGGGACTGACCCCGGGCAGCCTGGCAAAATCGACAGTGATTCTCGATGCCGAGAAAGCGCTGGTGAAAGAACTTGAAAAGACCGGCCACCCGCTGGCGCGGATTTCCGACCGCGATGTGGTGGCTGATCACGCAACCGGTGTGATCAATGTGTCGCTGACGCTTGAAGCCGGGCCAGTGGCGCCGTTCGGGCAGACCGCTGTCGACGGCGCCCAGTCGGTGGATTCGGATTTCATCGCCATGATGGCCGGCATTCCCGAAGGCGAACAATATGATCCGGCAGCTCTGATGGCGGCTGCCAAGCGGCTGCGGGCGCTGGAGGTGTTTTCCAGCGTCACCGTGCGTGGCGGCGAAAACCTGACAGAGGCCGGTGCGGTTCCGGTCGAGGTCAATGTGTCGGAACGCAAGCACCGCTTTCTGGGTCTTGGCGCGACCTATTCTTCCACCGACGGCGGTGGCGCGGAGGCCTATTGGGGGCACCGCAACCTGTTCGGTCGTGCCGAGAAGCTACGGGTTGAAGGCTCGGTCAGCGGGCTTGGCAGCACCAGCGAGGCCGAGGACATGACCTGGCGCGGAGCGGTGTTGTTTGAAAAGCCCGGTGTGCTGGGGCCGGCTTCGAAATTCACCTCGCGGCTTGAACTGGAGCAGGAAAACCCGGACGCCTATCGCCGATTCTCGGTCGTGGGCGCTGTGGGTGTTTCCTATGAACTGACGGAAAAACAGACGGTTTCCGCCGGTGTCGAGGTAGAATATGCCACGCTGACCGACAGCTTCAATGTTGACCAGGAGACAATCACGATCGCACTGCCGCTCGAATATGTGCGCGACACCCGTGACAACCGGCTCAACCCGGCCTCCGGCACACGGTTGTCGCTACTGGTCGAACCGGCCCACGAGATCAACAATGGGGCCACCTTTGTAAAACTGCGCGCTGAGGGCTCGGCCTACCGGGCGCTGGACGCGGCGAAGCGTTTTGTGCTGGCCGGGCGGGTTGCTGCCGGGGCGATCTATGGTGCGAGGCTGTCAGATGTTCCGGCCAACCGACGGTTTTATGCCGGTGGTGGCGGCTCGGTCCGCGGATACGGATATCAGGATATTGGTCCGGTGGACGCCACAGGCGCGCCGACTGGCGGTTTGGCGATGATCGAAACCTCGGCTGAACTGCGCATCAGCATCACCGACACGATTGGCATTGTCCCGTTCGTTGATGCTGGCATGGTCAGCGCCGGCAACAGTTTTTCCGGTGCCGAATTCAAGGTCGGCGCCGGTGTGGGTCTGCGTTATGCTACCCCGTTCGGGCCGTTGCGGGTTGATGTGGCGCTGCCACTCAACAAGGGCCCGACCGACCCGGATTACGGAATTTATGCCGGGATAGGGCAGGCCTTCTGAGATGACCGCCGCAACAACGAGCAAACGGCGCCCGGGAGTGTTCTGGCGCGCGGCGCGGTGGTTCATCATTCTCATTCTTGTCATCGCCGCCTTTCTGATTCTGCTGGTTTCGACCACGCCTGGCGGGCGGCTGATTGTGCTGACACTGAACCGCCTCGGGTCGGGGGCGGAGCAGAGCGTTGAGATCGACCGGATCGACGGGTTGTTGTCGGGCTCGACGTCGATCGGTCATGTGTTGGTCAAGGATGCCGAGGGCGAGCCGTGGCTGCTGATCAAAGGCATCAAGATCGATTGGTCGCCGCTGGCGCTACTCAGCGCCGGGCTGGCGATTGATGATCTGACCATTGAGCGGGTCGAGTTGGCACGTTTACCGAAACCTGCAGAGAAGCAAGATGAAGTAAGCAGCGAACTGGTGCTGCCACTGGCGCTGGATATCAAGCGGCTGTCCGCGCCCGACATTCTGCTTGGCGAACCGGTTGCCGGCCGGGTGGCTCGGCTTGAGGCGAAGGGCAGTCTCCAGGTCGATGCGAGTGTTTCCACCGCGCTGGCCGATCTCGTGGTCAAGCGGATCGATGGGGTTGGCGGCGAACTTACTGTCGATGCGGATTACCGGAAGGGCGAGGACCTGCTCAATGTTTCTGCCAAGCTGTCGGAACCACCGGGGGGAGTGCTGGCGCATTTGCTGCAACTGGCGCCGCAGGATGCCATCAGCGTCAGCGCAACGTCGCAAGGCACGCTTGCCGACTGGAAACTCAATGTGGCCGGCACGATCAACGATGAAATTGTTGCCGAAGCGCATTTGCAACTGATCGCCGGTGAAGCTGGCGAAGCAGTTTCGCTGCAGGCCGAAGGCGCGTTTGAGCAGTTCCTGCCGCCAACGCTTAGCCAGATTGTTGCAGGACGCAGCGCGTTGAGCCTTGAAGGGGTGATTGAGCCGGACCGCAGCGGCGCGGTGATCGACATCTTCACCTTTGCCTCGGCGCGGCTGTCGGCGGAAGGACGTGGCCGGGTGGCGCTAGAGGGCGAAGTCGATCTGACCGCGTCGATCTCGCCGCAACCGGGTGCCGGGATGCTGAGTTTCGGCACGGACGGCGCGCAGGTCAGCCTGTCCGTTCCTGAAGCGGAAATGCGGGTGTCGGGCAATGCCGAGGAGGCGAGCATCCATCTGGTGGCTTCGACCGCGCGCATCGAGGGTGCCGATTTCAGTGCCGACGAGGTGTCGGCGGTGGTTGATTTCGGGCAATTTTCGATGGCCACCCGCAGCGGCGAGGGAACCATCAAACTCGATATTGGCGCGGTCGGATCGACCAACGAGATCGTCGCCCGCGCGGTTGCCGGTGGCGTTAATGTATCTGGGGCGGTGGCTCTGGCCGAAGATGGGTCTGTCAGCAGCGACAAGATTACGCTTAAATCCGGTGTCACCAATGTTGCGCTCGAAGACATCACCGTCGGGACTGCCGGTGACCTTGCTGCCCGCCTTTCAGGGGCTGTGCGCAGCGCAGTGCTGTCGGATCAGGCCGGGGGCGTGCTCGGCGAAGAGCTCAAATTTATAGCCGAGGTGGTTCGCGACGACGTCGGTTCGGTTTCGGTGCGTGACTTTCAGCTTTCTTCCCAATTCGCCACCGCATCGGGTGGCGTGGCGCTCGACAGCGATGGCCAGATTGCCGGTGATGTCGAGGCCGAGCTGAGCAATCTGGCAGGTTTTAATACGGCGGTCAGCGGCGGGCTGAAACTCTCGGCGACGCTCTCGGGACAGAGTTCCGCGCCGGCGTTTGAAGCAAAACTGTCGGGCAATGCGCTGGCTGTTCAGGGGCGAGACCTTTCCGGACTGCTGCTTGAAGCCAGCGGCGTGGCCGATACCGCGGCGCCGCAGGCGGATATCGAGCTGAGCGGAACCCTTGACGGGCAACCGATTGCCGGAACAGCCAGGCTGGCGCAGGCCGGTGGGGTGGTGCAGATCGACCCGTTGCGGCTGCAGGTGGCTGACAACCTGATTTCCGGAACGCTGGTTCTTGACGAGACCTACCGTCCCAAGGGCACAATTGAACTCGATCTGAAAGGCATTGGCCCATTGGCAGCGCTGGCCTTGCAGAACATTAGCGGCAATGGCGGCGGCACGATCAAATTTGACGTGCGCGACAGCCGTTCTCTGGCTGACATAGCACTGGATTTCCCGAAATTGAGCGGTGAGGGCTATGCGGTGCGCGATGCGCGTATCGCCCTGAGCGTGGATGATCTGATGGGCACGCCAAGCCCTGTGGGCACGCTGGATGTTGCCTCAGTGAAGGCTGGTGAGACGGATGTATCGGGGCTGCGGGTCGAGTTTTCGCAGGCACAGGGGTGGACGGTGTTTGACGCCAAGGCGCAAGCCGCCGGGTTCCCGGTTGCGCTCAAGGGACGGGTTCGGCCGGGTGAGGCAGGAACTGAACTGGAGTTTGAAAGCGGGCGCACCGCCTACCAGGGGCTGGCCATAACGCTGAGTGACCCGGCGCGGGTGGTGATCCGTGACGGGGTGGCCAACATAGAACGGTTGGCGATTTCGCCCGGCGGTGGCCGGATCGCGGTGTCGGGCACCGCTGGCGAGAAACTCGATATTGTCGCAGACCTGTCAGGGTTGCCGCTTGCATCGGCCAACGCGGTCGCGCCGGGCGCGGGGCTTTCGGGAACGCTGTCGGGGCAGGTCAAGATCGGCGGCACTGGTGCGGCACCGGTGGTCAGTTATGATCTCAATGTCAGCAATCTGCGGGCAGCCGCGGCCTCCTCTGTCGCCGACGTGCCGCTGGCGGTTACGGCGACCGGCGGTCTTCAAGGCGGCAGGCTCAGCTTCAACGCTCGGGCGGAAGGCAGTGGTCTGTCTTTTACTGCGACCGGTGGCCTCGATACCGCCGGTGCAAAGCAATTGTCTGCCAATATCAACGGCACGGTGCCGTTCTCTCTGCTTTCGCGGCAACTGGCCGCGCAGGGGCTGGCGCTCAGTGGTGCCGCCAATGCCGACATCTCGATTTCCGGAACGGCGGCGGCGCCGCAGATCGCCGGGACAATATCGACATCGGATGCGCGGCTGGTCGATGGCCGGTCCGGGTTGGCAATTGACAAGCTGACGGCCGAAGTGGGGTTGACACCAGGTCAGGCATCGATCCGGTCGCTATCCGGAACATTGTCCTCTGGTGGCCAGATCAGCGGTTCGGGAACCATCGGTATTCAACCTGGATCAGGCTACCCAGCTGATTTGAAACTCAAAGTGATGCGCGGACGCTATGCTGACGGCCAGATGGTGGCGACACGCTTTGATGCCGATTTGGCGCTTTCGGGCGCGCTTCTGGAACGACCGTCGCTTAGTGGCACGGTGCAACTCGACGAGACGACGATTACCGTGCCCGATAGTCTGCCGGCCTCGATTTCACAGCTTGATGTTACCCACAAGAACGCATCAGCAGCTGTGGAAGCGCAATCCGAGCGGTTGTCGGCGGATGCTGGCGGCGGCGGTTCGGGCGGACTTGGGCTTGATCTGACCGTCCGTGCAACCCGGATCTTTGTTCGCGGCCGGGGGATGGACGTGGAACTTGCAGGATCGGTGCGGTTGTCCGGCAGCTCGAATTCGCCCTCGGCCGCCGGGGGATTCGAGCTGGAGCGGGGCCGGTTGAGCATTCTGGGCAAACGGCTTGATTTTGATAGGGGCAAGATCGGCTTTGCCGGATCGATGGTTCCAGTTCTGGATTTCGCCGCATCGAACCGGGCCGGCAGTACGACTGTCACGGTTCTGGTGACCGGGCCGGCCGATCGGCCTGAATTCAGCTTCACATCGAGTCCGGAATTGCCCGAAGATGAAGTGTTGGCGTTGCTGATCTTCGGCCGCTCGCTCAACGATCTTTCGGCGATTCAGATTGCCCAATTGGCCGAAGCCGCAGGACAACTGACCGGTGTGGTCAAGGGCGGCGGATTGGTGGAGAAACTACGCCGGGCCACTGGCGTTGACGATATCGACGTGCGCACCGACGAGGACACCGGCGAAACCTCGCTGGGGGTCGGAAAATACCTCAATGACCGGACCTATTTGGGACTCGAGAGCGGCACCGGTGCCGGATCCAGCAAGGCGCGCATCGATCTGGATATCGGCCGCGGCGTCAAGTTGCGTGGCGAAGCCGGTGCGGACGGAGAAACCAAGGGCGGCATCTTCTTCGAACGCGAATATTGAGCCGCTTTCAAGCATGATCACCACAAGTTGAACGGTTGCGGGCGTTACAGCCTGCGACGCGTCGTCGCCGGTGATTGAAATTCTCTCCAAAGAGCCACATTTTGGTGTTTGATAAGATCGATCATCCTGCAGGGAACCAATCCATGAGTAAAGCGTTTTCAAAGTCCAAAGATGCCATCGCCGCGTTGACGCCGGAGCAATTCCGAGTGACCCAGCAAAACGGCACCGAACGGCCGTTTACGGGTGAATACAACGATAACAAGGCTGCTGGAATCTATGTCGACATTGTTTCGGGAGAGCCGTTGTTTGCCTCGTCCGACAAGTTTGAAAGCGGTTGTGGCTGGCCCAGTTTCACCAAACCGATCGTACCCGCGCACGTCACCGAATTGCGGGATGCCAGCCTTGGCATGGTCCGCATCGAGGTGCGCTCCAAACATGGTGACAGCCATCTCGGCCATGTGTTCCCTGACGGACCGCAGGACCGGGGAGGGCTCCGTTATTGCATCAATTCCGCCTCGCTGAGGTTCGTTCCAAAGGACGAAATGGAAGCCGAAGGCTATGGCGAATATATTGAACAAGTAGAGGATATCTAGATGACTGAACGTGCAGTACTAGCCGGGGGATGCTTTTGGGGTATGCAGAATCTGATCCGCAAACTTCCGGGCGTTTTGAATACCCGCGTCGGCTATACCGGTGGTGATGTGGAAAATGCCACCTACCGCGATCACGGTACCCATGCCGAGGGAGTCGAGATCATCTATGATACCAACCGGATCAGTTATCGCCAGCTTCTGGAATTCTTCTTCCAGATCCACGATCCATCAACCCCGAATCGGCAGGGTAATGACCGCGGCATGTCCTACCGCTCGGCGATCTACTACACCGACGAAGAGCAACGCCAGATTGCGCTCGACACCATCGCCGATGTCAATGCTTCTGGGCTATGGCCAGGCAAGGTTGTGACCGAGGTTGAACCGGTGGGTGAGTTTTGGGAAGCGGAGCCTGAGCATCAGGACTATCTTGAACGGATTCCCAATGGCTATAGTTGCCATTTCCCACGGCCCGACTGGGTGTTGCCCAGACGCGAGGCGGCCGAGTAGCTCAAGCCCATAGGCTTGACGATAAAGGAGCCAGTGGCAATAACCGATATTGCCACTGCGACGGTATCGGGCGGCTGCCCAGGCCCGGTGCAAGACTGCGGAAAGGTCACGTCATGCAATTCGGCTCTCTACACCGCACCGCACCGGAACTGAGGGGTCAGCACTGGATTGACGGCGAAGGGCAGGCGCGGCCCCCGTTGGCCTTGTCCGAGTTGGGTGGCGGCCTGAAGATCTTGTTTTGCTTCCAGCATGCCTGTCCCGGATGCCATTCGCGCGGCTTTCCGGTGCTGCGCTATCTGCATCATCACTTGGCTGCACGGGGCGTCGGCTTTGCGGCGATCCAGACGGTGTTCGAGGACTTCAAGGACAACACCGTCGACAAGCTCAGGATCAACCAGCAACGCTTTGAACTTCCCATTCCGTTCGGCCATGACCTGGCGCGGGAAGATGAGACCTATCCGAGTTTCATGCAGGATTACCGCTCGGCGGGCACGCCGTGGTTTACTATCATCGATCAGAACAATCAGGTTATCTATGCCGATTTCGGTCTCGACCCGCGTCGCTTCCTGGAAGCGCTGGGATTTGAGAGCCTGGAATTCGAGATCGATTGAGTGGGCGCCGGCGCTGGTATCGGCGTGCGACGCAACAGGGAATGAAGCCAATGAGCATTGCAGGACTGAAATTCGACAACAGCTACGCGCGCGAACTCGAAGGGTTTTACGTACCATGGAAGGGCGCCGAGGTGCCTGCACCGAAACTGGTCCGCTTCAATCGAGAACTGGCGGTGGAGCTGGGGCTTGATGCCGATGCGCTCGACAGCGCCGAGGGTGCAGCCATTCTTTCGGGCCATACAGCGCCGGAGGGAGCTACACCGCTGGCGATGGCCTATGCCGGGCACCAATTCGGCGGTTTTTCACCGCAGCTCGGCGACGGCCGGGCGCTGCTTCTGGGAGAGGTGATCGACAGCCACGACGAGCGCCGCGACCTCCACCTCAAAGGTTCCGGCCGGACGCCGTTTTCACGCGGTGGCGATGGCAAGGCGGTGCTCGGGCCGGTGCTGCGTGAATATATCATCGGGGAGGCGATGCATGCGCTGGGCGTGCCGACCACGCGGGCGCTGGCGGCAGTAATGACCGGCGAAAGCATCATGCGTCAGGCCGGCGCGGAACAAGGTGCTGTGCTGGCGCGGGTGGCGTCGAGCCATTTGCGGGTGGGCACGTTCCAGTTCTTTGCAGCGCGCGGCGAAACCGACCGTTTGCGGCAACTCGCCGACTACGCCATCGCCCGACACTACCCGGCGCTCGCAGGCAAGCCCGACCGTTATCTGCAACTGCTTGTGCAGGTGCGCGACCGGCAGGCGGCGCTGATTGCCAAGTGGATGCTGATTGGCTTCGTGCACGGGGTGATGAACACCGACAACATGACGATTTCCGGTGAGACCATCGATTACGGCCCCTGCGCCTTTCTCGATGTCTACGACCCGAAGATGGTGTTCTCGTCAATCGACCAGAACGGGCGTTACGCCTATGGCAACCAGCCGCAAATTGCCCAGTGGAATCTGGCGCGGCTGGCTGAAACCCTGCTCGACCTGATCAACCCCGATGACAGCGATGCGGCGGTGCGGATGGCGAGCGAGGTAATAAACGGTTTTCCAGAAGCCTATCAGGACGCATGGCTTGAAGGTATGCGCCAAAAACTTGGCCTTGAGTGCGAGGAAGATACTGACATGGAACTTGCCACCGACCTGTTTTCGGTGATGGAAGGCCAGAATGTTGATTTCACGCAGCTGTTCCGCAGCCTCTCCCATGTCGCAGCGGGCCAAGCTGAAGCCGCACGGACCTTGTTTGACGATCCTGCCGTCTTCGATGGCTGGCTTGCAGCCTATCGGGAGCGGTTGCTGCGTGAGCCGGGCACGGTCCAAGAGCGTGCTGCGGCGATGAACCGCGCCAATCCGGTCTATATCCCGCGCAACCACATGGTGGAAGCAGCCCTTGAGGCGGCAGCCAAAGGCGATCTCAAGCCGTTCGAACGGCTGGTCGAGGTGTTGGCAAACCCATTTGAGGCGCGCGCCGGACTGGAAGTCTATGCGCTGGGCGCGCCCTCTGGATTTGGCGCCTACACTACCTATTGCGGCACCTGACGGCCCGAACCACCCGGTCGCTCACGGTCCAGCCTACAGCTTTGATTGATCAATTGCCTGATGGCGGTAGCCATGCGCACTGCCGCGCGCCATAGTCGTCCGGCAACCGGATTCGTGAACGGAAAGGACGCGGCATGGGCGTCGACTTTGACTGGGTGATCCTGGGCATATTGGCGGCCTTCATTGCCTATTCGTTGTTGACGAAAGCGGTTGATCGGTCGCTGCTGACGCTGCCGATAATCTTCATGGGGGTGGGGTATCTGGTCTCCGACCCGTTGCGTGCCGCCGCGCCGCCGGAAATTCTGAGCGAGGGCAAGCGGTTGCTGGCGGAATTCACGCTGGTGCTGGTGCTGTTCGCCGATGCCTCGCATGTGCGGTTTTCCCAGCTCAAGCAGAATTGGCAGTTGCCGGGCCGGATGCTTTTGATCGGCCTGCCGCTGTCGCTTATTTTTGGAACGCTGGCGGTTTACCTGATCAGCCCCGAGGGCGGGATTGCGATGGCGTTGCTGACGGCGGCGCTGCTTTCGCCCACCGATGCGGCGCTCGGACAAGCCGTGGTTTCGAGCCCTGATGTGCCGGAGCGGCTGAGTGAAACAATCAATGTCGAAAGCGGGCTCAATGATGGACTGGTGCTGCCGGTGGTGCTGCTGGGCGCGATCCTGGCCTCGGCGGGGGTGTCGGACGCCAATACCGACGGGCTTGCCATCGCCGCCCTGATCCAGATCGTGCTCGGGCCGCTGGCGGGCATTGCGGTCGGCTGGAGCGTGGCGCGGCTGCTCGATCTGGCGCAAACTCGGCAGCTGATTGCCGAATCCGCCGAGGGCGTGGTGTTTGTGGCAACCGCCTTTGCTGCATATGTGTTTGCCGAGGTGATTGGTGGCAATGGTTTTATCGCCGCCTTTGTCGGCGGCATGGTGTTCGGAAACACCTATCGGCACCATATCCGCTTCATCCGCGAATTCATGGATGGCGCCGGGCAATTGCTGACGATGACGTCGTTTCTGGTGTTTGGCGCGCTGTTGCTGCCCGACGGCATTGAGCATGCCACGGCAAGTGCTGTGATCATTGCCGTGCTGTTTCTCACCGTGGTGCGGATGGCGGCGATCTGGCTGTCGCTGCTGGGCACCGGGCTCAAGATCAAGGAGAAGCTGTTTTTAGGCTGGTTCGGGCCGCGCGGGTTGGCCTCGATCCTGTTCACGCTGATCATCATGGACGAATACGTGTTTGCCAACGCGGACGAGCTGCTGGCCTGCGTTTCGATGACGGTGGCGTTTTCGATCCTTGCCCACGGCCTGAGTTCGACACCGCTGGCAAGGCGTATTGGCAAAACCTGACGCCGGAGGCGTGGGAGGCATCCCCGGAGCACGCCCGGGGATGATGCCGATAAGGGCTGTGCGCCCTCAGGCCTTTTTCAAAAACTCGGTGCGCAGCACCAGCCCCTTGATCTTTTCGACCCGGCATTCGACCTCGTCGGGATTGCCGGTCAGCCGGATGCCCTTGACCATAGTGCCGCGCTTGACGGTCGACGAGGTGCCCTTGACCTTGAGGTCCTTGATCACGGTGACATTGTCGCCATCGTTCAATACCGTGCCGTTCGAGATCCCGGGTTTCGTCGCTCATCTCGTTCGCCTTTGTGTTTGAGTTCGCAGAGGTTTAGCCCGCGGAGACGGGAAATGAAAAGGGGTGAGCGCCGGATTGTCCGGAAAAAACGTCAGCAGCGGTCGAGTGGCTGTGCCTGGCGTACAGTGATCTGCCCGTCATGGACGCTGGTGGTCAGGAACCGGGTGCTGTGGCGCCGTTAAGAACCACACAGGTGAGGTGGCCGGAATAATAGGCACCGGTGTCGATGGCGATGCGATTCGGGTGGATTTCCGGCAGGCTCGATTCGGTCGGCGTATGGCCGTGAACGATGGTCTTGGGCAGTGGCCCGGCGAAGCTAAGGAATTTTTCGCGGATCCAGCGGGTGGTGCGGGGTTCCTGGGCTGCGAGCCCGAGATGTGGATCGATGCCTCCATGGACGAGGGCATGGTGCTCACCTTCGACCATCCAGCTGGCGGCGCGAAGTGTGGCGATATGGCCGGGAAATTCGCGGGTGAACGTTGTGGCGAGGCTGTCGATCGGATCACGCGCATCCAGCCCGTAGGACTGCAGGGTGGCGATACCGCCATTGGGATACCAAACCCGCACCACGTCTTGGTGATCGTCATCAGGAGTGATGAAGCGCAGCAGGAATTCCTCGTGATTGCCCAGCACCAGCCGCGAATCGGGGTATTGGGCCAACGCCCCGATCACCAGATCAAGGCAGCCTCGGCTGTCGGGCCCGCGGTCGATGACATCGCCCAGAAAAACGATCCGCGCCACACGCCCGGCCATGTCCTCGCCGATCGCCTCCAGCAGTGCCGCCAGTAGGTCGCTGCGGCCATGAACATCGCCGATGGCATAGGTGAGGGGCATTTTCACTCCGGGCTCAGAGATTCGGTTTTCCATATCGGCAGAAGTCTAACCGGGAAATTGGATGGGTGCGCGGCGGCGTGGAGAATTATATTTGGCCGAATTTGCGCGGACGCCTGGCGCCTAGTTGCACCAGGACTGTTTGTAGCCGCGCCAACGATGCGCCAGACCCTCGTCAATCAGCGTATCTCCGAGCGAGCGGCCGTTGCGGTAGATGCTTCTGAGCTTGCGGCCGTAGACATCGCGGTCACGGGTTTCGGTTCGCCGTAATTCCGCCGGGCCGGCATTGAGCAATTCCACCAGCCGGATCTGGGCCTGGTTTGCCAATGTGCGTTCGCGATGACAGGCGGGGCGGGAGATTTCCGGCGTGTTGATATCGGCGATCCTGATTTTCTCGCCGTCAAGGTAGATCGTGTCGCCGTCGATGACGCAGTTTATCCGGGCGCTGCCGCTGCAAACGGAAAAAGAGTGATGAAATTGCGCCGCGTCCCTGACGCTTCCGAGCGACGGCAAGGCGAGCGACGGCTGGAGCAGGTTGTAACTGATGAGCGCCAGCAGCAAGCCGGCCAGCAAAAATGGAGCGGAGCGTCGTGGCAGGGACTGCGGGTGGGTTTTGGAATGTTTGCGGGCGGGGCGGTCGGCGCCGGCGAGCGCAAACTGGCCACTGGCGAATCGTCGTCTTGGCTTGAACCGGTAAACCTTGCCCATCGCGCCTCTCCTTGCGCCATGGTGACAACAACGGGTTGAGAAATGGTTCCGTCAAGCCAATGCTGGAGCCAGAGAAGGCGGTGCGCTGCAAAATGTTCCTGTTAAAATGGCCCCAAATGGGTGTACAAGCGCGGTTGGAACACCAAATACATTGAGAGCGCCTTGTTTGGGCGCCTTTGCCATATCGGCTTCATTTCCAACCAAGGACGAATTTCGTTTGAAAAACCAAGTACGTACGACCTTCACCGACCGCCGCCAGGATGCCATGGAGGCCAAAAAGAAACTGCTGGAAAAAATGAAGGCAGCGCCGAAGGCTGATGACCCGGAGGTTGTCGCCAGGCGCGCCGAGCGCGAAGCGGTGGCAAAGGCGCGCGAAATTCGCCACGCCGAACGCGCGCGGCTGAAGCTCGAAGAAGAAGCACGCAAGGCAGCGCAGGAAGCAGCTGATGCGGAAGCGGCCTACGCGGCTGAACATGCCGAACGTCTGGCCCGCGAGGAAGAAGAAAAGGCGCGCGCCGAACGCGCGGTTGCCGATATGGCCGCCATGAAGGAGAAGCGCGACCGCCGTTATGCGGCCCGCAAGGCCAGGTAATACCGAGGCTTGGGCCGGGTTCACCCCGGCCGATCCCACCCCTCACCAACAATATCTGCGACTTAGCTACGCTAAGGTCGCGGTTTTTTTGTATCCTCTCCTACCAAGGGAGAGGTAGGGTGCCGCGTGTTTGCCAAATTTGGCTCTCCCCATTGTGGGAGAGGAAGCAATTTCAGCGCCTTAGCCGCAGGCTAAGTGCTGGGAATTGCACGTGAGGCGATTGCGCCGTCCTTGTCCGGCTTCCACCGCTCCGTCGCCGTTCTCAGTCCCCGCCGTCGTCCGGGTTCACACTCTCCGTCGTCATCCTCGGCCACCGAGCCGAGGATCCATTCCGTGATGTTGCAACTTGCGGTATCTTTTGCCGATGGCGGGGTATGTCTACATGCTCGCCAGCCGGAAGGGCGGGACCATTTATATCGGCGTGACCAATGATCTGGGCCGTCGCGTGCCTGAACATGTGGCTGGAACCGGATCGCGCTTCACCAACCGTTACGGCGTGCGGCGACTGGTCTGGTATGAGGAGCATTTCGATATCCGCGATGCCATCCAGCGTGAGAAATCGCTCAAGCGCTGGCCGCGGCAGTGGAAGATCGAACTGATCGAAAAGACCAATCCGGACTGGTTTGAATTGTTTCGCGGTACCGGTTGGTGATGACCAGTGCGATTAACGCTGTGTCCGACGATGGGGCTTGCCGTGCTGCGGGATCACGGAATGGATCCTAGGGTCGGGGCCCTAGGATGACGAAGTGTGGGGGAATCGTCTTGGCACCATCTGACCGTCGTCCTGGCTCATTCTCCCCGTCGTCATCCTCGGCCTCCCAGCCGAGGATCCATCCCGTGCTGTTGCGTGAGAAATTGAGCTGCCTGTATGCCGCGTTCTAGTGTGAGAGGTGGGGCGAGCGCTGGCCGTAACAACGGACGGACAATCTCATAGAGAAGTCCAATCCGGATCGGTTTGAATTGTTTCGCGGCACCGGGTGGTAATGGGCCAATGTAATCGGACCCTTGCCCTGCGATGGGTCTTGCCGTGCTGCGGGATCACGGAATGGATCCCTGGGTCGGAGCCCTAGGATGACGAAGTCCGGGGGAATCGTCTCGGCACCATATGACTATCGTCCTGGCATTCTCCCCGTCGTCATCCTCGGCCTCCGAGCCGAGGATCCATCCCGTGCTGTTGCGTGAGAAACTGAGCTGCCTGTATGCCGCGTTCTAGTGTCAGAGGTGGGGCAAGCGCTGGCCGTAACAACGGACGGTTAATCTCGTAGAGAAGTCCAATCCGGATTGGTTTGAATTGTTTAGCGGCACCGGGTGGTGATGGGCCAATGTAATCGGACCCTTGCCCTGCGATGGGTCTTGCCGTGCTGTGGGATCACGGAATGGATCCTAGGGTCGGAGCCCTAGGATGACGAAGTCCGGGGGAATCGTCTGTCTCGGCAGCATCTGACTATCGTCCTGGTTCACTTTCCCCGTCGTCATCCTCGGCCTTCGAGCCGAGGATCCATTCCGTAATGTGGGGGTGTGGACGAATCGTCTCTGACCGCACCAACGCGCGGTGGCTGGATCCCGGATCAAGTCCGGTATGATGGAGGCGAGTGTTGCGTGACCCCCTCACCAACAAAATCTGCGACTTAGCTGCGCTAAGGCCGCGATTTTGTGTCCTCTCCCACCAAGGGAGAGGGAGCGTGCCGCGTTTTCCGTCTTCTCCTCTTCCCAATTTGGGAGAGGAAGCAATCAGCATCTTAGCCGCGGGAT
This sequence comes from Hoeflea algicola, assembly GCF_026619415.1. NCBI lineage: Bacteria > Pseudomonadati > Pseudomonadota > Alphaproteobacteria > Hyphomicrobiales > Rhizobiaceae > Hoeflea > Hoeflea algicola. The sequence continues at coordinate 1,077,075 of NZ_JAOVZR010000001.1, read as the reverse complement.
AAGTCCTAGAAATTTCAGGTGAGGGCGCGCGTTCAATGTTCTCGCGGAACCTTCAATATGCGATCCAAATCGTATCGAGTTCCCATGGAGCCATGCCTTTTTAGCCAATCCGGGAATCTGTTCTCAAGAGTTTTATAATCCCTGCTTTTTACCGCTTCTAAATCGGCCTCTTTTTTCTGTTGGCCAGCGAACAGATGGAGCAAAAAGCTCATGGCATTATTGTCACCGAGCTCAGGCAAAATCAAATTCGTCTCACAGTAGTGCAAGGCAATCGGTTGAAGAACACGATGAATTCGCGCAATAGCTTCGGTTGTTGCAATCCTGCTCGTGGACTTCAATGGCTTCGCTTGAGACGCCTTGAGGTGAAAATCGCTGTGACTAATTTTTCTGTTTCGCCAGTCCCGCGCAGCCTCCGTCGCTTTGAGAGATTCTGAGACAAGCTGATCGATCTCAAGTTTTAAATCTTCGATGACCAAATCCGGTAATGCTCGGACTGTGAGGTTTTTGGATTTCCTCTGCGTAGCCGGGTCCGTTAAGCGGCAAACGCCCAGTTGGACATATTCAAAAAACACGGTTTGGATTGCAAAGGACACGCCACCATTGGCACTATTGATGAGTTCAACTGTGTTCGAATCATGGAACAAAGTCTCGTGGATATCCCATGTGCTTGATACCCAATACAATTCCTGTAAGCACAAATGAAAAGTGGAGCCCAACTCATCTCCCATTTTCTCTTTGTACCGCTGTAGAGCTTCCTCTGCTGTTCGTATCGTCATCTCATATCGTCCGAATTCGTTGATTTCAGAACATCTTCGTTTCCACTACGCAATAGGGCCGCGCAGTGCGCGGCCCTATAAAATTTGTTTTTGGCCCTAATTTGGCTATCTAGCTGCACCCGCTCGTTGCCCCGCAGGTGTCGCACTTCTCGCAGGTGCCGTTGCGCACCATGGTGAAGTTCTGGCATTCGGTGCACATGTTGCCGGTGTAGCCCTGGGCGAGGGACCGGGCGCGGCGGGCGGCGGCCTTGGCCTTGGCGTCGCGGGCCTCGGATTCGGCGATGTCGGAGAACAGCTCTTCCGCCTCGTTTTCGACCAGCGCGATTTCGGCGGCCAGTTCCTCGGCACGCTCTTCATAATCGCGCCTGAAGGCGATGGCGCCGTCGGTCTCGATCTCCTCGGGCTGGGACTTGACCGCCAGATTGGCCGATCCCTTGGCCGAGCCAGAACTCTTGGAGGCGAACGATCCGGTGATCACCGAGGCGCCGGAGGAGGGGGCGTTGGCGGCCTGGCCCTTGGGCTCGGAGTTTGCGCCAATGCCATGGCCGGTAACGACCTTGAGCGAGGCGCCACGGGTCAGTCCCTTGGAGAACGGGCTCGCCTTGCCCTCGGAAATCCCCTTGCCCATCGTGGTGTTGGAGAAGTCCGACATGTCGACATGGGCCAGATCGTTGCGGCCGAGATAGGAGACGGCCAGTTCCCGGAACACATAGTCGAGGATCGAGGTGGCGTTCTTGATGGCGTCATTGCCCTGAACCATGCCGGCGGGTTCAAACCGGGTGAAGGTGAAGGCCTCGACATATTCCTCCAGCGGCACGCCATATTGCAGGCCGATCGAGATGGCGATGGCGAAATTGTTCATCATCGCCCGGAAGGCAGCGCCTTCCTTGTGCATGTCGATGAAGATCTCGCCCAGCCGGCCGTCGTGATATTCGCCGGTGTGGACATAGACCTTGTGGCCGCCGATCACTGCCTTCTGGGTGTAGCCCTTGCGCCGGTTGGGCATTCTTTCGCGATCGTGCACCAGTTTTTCGACCACCCGTTCGACGATCTTTTCTGTGACCGTGACAGCCTGGGCTGCTTGTGGTTGGGCAGCCAGTGCTTCGATTGCGTCGCCCTCGTCCTCATCATCCTCGATCAGCGAGGAATTGAGCGGCTGGCTGAGCTTCGAGCCATCGCGGTAGAGCGCGTTGGCCTTCAGCGCCAGCTTCCAGGAGAGCATGTAGGCGTTCTTGCAATCATCGACGGTGGCGTCATTGGCCATGTTGATGGTTTTCGAGATCGCGCCCGAGATGAACGGCTGGGCGGCAGCCATCATGCGGATATGGCTGTCGACCGACAGATAGCGCTTGCCGACCTTGCCGCAAGGATTGGCGCAATCAAACACCGGATAGTGCTCTTCCTTGAGGTGCGGTGCACCTTCCAGCGTCATCGCCCCGCAAACATGGATGTTGGCGGCTTCGATGTCCTTCTTGGCGAACCCGATGGCCGACAGCATGTCGAAGGAAAAGTCGTTCATCTGCTCGTCGGTGAGGCCGAGCACATCCTTGCAGAAGTCTTCGCCCAGCGTCCACTTGTTGAACACGAACTTGATGTCGAAGGCGGCCTTGGTGGCGCCGTTGATGGCTTCGATCTTCTCGTCGGTGAAACCCTTGGCTTTCAGCGAGCCGGGATTGATGGCCGGCGCCTGATTGATGTTGCCGTGACCGACCGCATAGGCCTCGATCTCGGCCAACTGGGCTTCGGAATAGCCCAATGTGCGCAGCGCTTCGGGCACGGCGTTGTTGATGATCTTGAAGTAACCGCCACCGGCCAACTTCTTGAACTTGACCAGCGCGAAATCAGGCTCGATGCCGGTGGTGTCGCAATCCATCACTAGGCCGATGGTGCCGGTTGGCGCGACGACCGAAACCTGAGCATTGCGGTAGCCGTGTTTTTCACCGAGCTCCAGCGCCTTGTCCCAGGCAGACGTTGCGTGGGCGATCAGGTCCGGATCGGGGCAGTCCTGATGGATCAGCGCCACCGGATCGACCGACAGGTCCTCATAGCCGCCGGTTTCGCCATGGGCGGCGCGGCGGTGGTTGCGGATCACCCGCAGCATGTTCTTCTTGTTTTCCTTGAAACCGGCGAAGGGGCCGATCTCGCCGGCCATTTCAGCCGATGTGGCGTAGGAAACGCCGGTCATGATCGCCGACAGGGCACCGCAGATGGCGCGACCTTCCTTGGAATCATAGGGAATGCCGGTGGTCATCAGCAAGCCGCCGATATTGGCAAAGCCCAGACCCAGGGTGCGGTACTTGTAGGACTGCTCGGCAATCTGGCGCGAGGGGAACTGGGCCATCATAACCGAGACCTCGAGCACGATGGTCCAGAGCCGGACGGCGTGTTCGTAATCGGCGATATCGATCTGCTTGGTGTCGGCGTCCTTGAACTGCAAGAGGTTGAGCGAGGCCAGGTTGCAGGCGGTGTCGTCGAGGAACATGTATTCCGAGCACGGATTGGAGGCGCGGATCGGGCCTTCCGCTGGGCAGGTGTGCCAGTCGTTCATGGTGGTGTTGAAGTGCAGGCCCGGATCAGCCGAGGCCCAGGCGGCATGGCCGATCTGTTCCCACAGGTCGCGCGCCTTCAGCGTCTTCATGATCTTGCCGTCCTTGCGGGCGGTCAGGTGCCATTCGCCGTCGGTTTCGACAGCGCGCAGGAAGTCGTCCTTGATCGAGACCGAATTGTTGGAGTTCTGGCCTGAAACCGTGAGGTAGGCTTCCGAATCCCAGTCGGTGTCGTAGGTCTTGAATTCAATATCGGTGTAGCCCTGCTTGGCAAACTGGATGACGCGCTTGACGTAGTTTTCAGGCACCTGGTTCTTCTTGGCGGCCTTGATTTCACGCTTCAGCGCCGGGTTCTGCTTGGGGTCGAAGCAGGCGTCGTTGTCGGCCTCGCAGTTGAGGCAGGCCTTCATGATCGCCTTGAGGTGCACGGCCACGATCTTCGAACCGGTGACGAGGGCTGCAACCTTCTGCTCTTCCTTGACCTTCCAGTTGATGTAGGCCTCGATATCGGGGTGATCGATGTCGACCACCACCATCTTGGCTGCACGGCGGGTGGTGCCGCCCGACTTGATGGCGCCTGCGGCGCGGTCGCCGATCTTGAGGAAGCTCATCAGGCCTGACGACTTGCCGCCGCCCGAGAGCTTTTCGCCTTCGCCGCGCAGATGCGAGAAGTTGGAGCCGGTGCCGGAACCGTATTTGAACAGCCGTGCCTCACGCACCCACAGATCCATGATGCCGTTGTCGTTGACGAGATCGTCCTCGACCGACTGGATGAAGCAGGCATGCGGCTGCGGGTGCTCGTAGGAGGATTCGGACTTCTTCAGCTTGCCGGTGAACGGGTCGACATAGAAATGGCCCTGGCCGGGACCGTCGATGCCGTAAGCCCAATGCAGGCCGGTATTGAACCACTGTGGCGAGTTGGGGGCAACGCGCTGGGTGGCGAGCATGTAGGCAAGCTCGTCCATGAAGGCGCAGGCGTCATCCTCGGAGGTGAAATAGCCGCCCTTCCAGCCCCAATAGGTCCAGGTGCCGGCGAGCCGGTCAAACACCTGACGGGCATCGGTTTCGGAACCGTAGCGCTCGTCTTCGGGAAGCTTTTCGAGGGCCTTTTCATCAGCGACCGAGCGCCACAGCCAGGACGGCACCGAATTTTCCTCTACCTTCTTGAGGCGGGCCGGGACACCGGCCTTGCGGAAATACTTCTGTGCCAGAATGTCGGCTGCAACCTGGCTGAACTGCACCGGCACATCAATGTCGGCCAGACGGAAGACGATGGAGCCGTCAGGATTCCTGATCTCGCTCGTGGCCTTGCGGAATTCGATTTCTGCGTAGGCGGACTGGCCGTCTTTGGTGAACCGTCGGTCGATGCGCATTGTAGTCCTCTTTAATAGCCTCAGCCGAGCGCATTCCTTGCGTCACGACAATATCTTCCCCGTAGGCAGCGTAGTCATTGCGCAGCCCATCTCAACTCGGTCACATGGTGTGGTTCCCGTACAGGGATCCTCTATCTTGTGGTTAGGCTGCTTGCAAACACTAAATATAGTATTAACAGAAGGTTTTTTCCAGCCCTATTCGCATTCAGCGACACCAATTCCGGACACAAAAACTTACCCCTCCGACCGCCGTGCAAACCAGCACGAAGTCAGACTTGTGGACCCGAAAATGACAGGATTTGACTGGCCTCGAAACATTCCAGCCACGCCGCCGCCGCAACGTTTGACCTATAAGCAGCGACTCGGGCGGACGCGTCAAGGGGTAGTTTGTACCCGATTAATGACCACCATATCTTGTGAGTTGGTGTTGTGGAAAACGAGGACAAACACGAAAATACCACCAGCGGGGCTATGCGCGGGGCAAAAAATACGGGGCAGGTCGGGCCCGCGTGCGGCCCGGCTGTGCAGGCAGGCGCGGCGATCATCCCCGAAAGCGCCGTCAGGCAGCCTTGTGGAGCTGCACGGCGTCGCGAATCACGTCTTTCAGCTCTATCTCGCTGACCAGGCTGATTGCCGCGGCGACTGGAAACCACTTGCGCTTGCGCTGGCCCTTTTCAGGCCACTGATCTTTTTGCTCGATCATTCGGACCAGATAGACCTCGACTTCGCACAGCGCGTTGCCGCGGCGCGGGCGATGCTTGACATAGCGATAATAGCCCACCGGTACGTCGGAACAGGCTTCGCCGATCAGGCCCGCTTCTTCCCAGGTTTCCCTCAGCGCTGCCTCAACGCCGTCCTCGCCGCGTTCAACCCAGCCCTTGGGCACAATCCACCGGCCGGTGTCGCGGCTGGTAATCAACAGCATTTCACGGCTTTCGCCCGTCCCCCGGACCACGACGGCGGCGACCTGACGTTTGGGCTTGCTACCGCCGCCAGCAGGGAGGCGGAACAGATCAAGCAGACTTTTCAGGCGGTCGAATGTGGTCATGGTGCGCGAATCGTCTCCTTGTCTGTCTTTGGCGTGGAATATTATCCTGGCACTGGATTGTGACTGTTTTGAAACACTGAAAATAAACATCACGGCCGTTCGATGCGGCAATGGAATTCAAATCTGCACCGGGCTTGGGTTCTCAACCCCAAGGTGCGGGTAGAGGGTAGAAAATCCGCAGTCAAAAAAGGGGACACAGTGGTGTCTGTGTCCCTGATATAAATGGTTGACGTCGTGAGTCCAAGGCCTCGTCAGCCTGAAGCCCGACTGTGGCCGGCCCGCGGGCTCAGAATTCGTCCCATTGCTGGGCAACAGCGGTTGCTGCTGCGCCAGGACCGCCGGAATGGCGTACCGCTCTGGGTGCGTGTGCCATCGGATTCGGCGTGGCGATAGTTGGTTTCGAATTGCCGGACGGTTGGGTTGTGGTCGTTTCATTGACGCTGAAAACGGCCAGTTTTGCCACCAATCTGTCGGCATTGGTGGCAAGGGCACGAATCGACTTGGTGGTGTCAGAGACAAGGGCGGTGTTTTGTTGGGTCGTCTGGTCCATGCTGACGACCGCCGAATTGATTTCGGAGATGTCGGTGGCCTGTTCACGTGCGGTGTCGACGATCTTGGCGATGTACTCGTTGATGTGCTTGACCTGATCGCCGATCGAGCGAAGCGCTTCCCCGGTCTGGTTGACCAGGGTAACGCCACTGCTGACGTGGGTTGTTGATGTTTCGATCAGGGCGTTGATTTCCTTGGCGGCGCTTGCCGAGCGCTGCGCCAGTTCACGCACTTCCTGAGCCACCACCGCGAAGCCTCTGCCTGCCTCCCCGGCGCGGGCGGCTTCCACTCCGGCATTGAGAGCCAGCAGATTGGTCTGGAACGCGATTTCGTCGATAACGGTGATGATCTGTCCGATTTGACGCGAAGATCCTTCGATTTCGGTCATGGCGTTGACGGCCTTGGAAACAATCTCTTCGGAGACAGACGCATCTTTCGTGGCTTCGTCGACCAGGCGTCCGGCCTCCCCGGCACGCTCAGAGGCTGTCTGGACGTTTTCGGTGATGCGTCCGATCGCTGCGGCGGTTTCCTCCAGTGAGACGGCCTGTTGTTCGGTGCGCTGGGAAATTCGCTCGGCATCGCTGCACACACCGTTGGAGCCTTCGCTCATCTGGCGCGCGGAATCGCCGAGTTCAGCGACCAGTTGTTCGAGTGATTGCATGGATGAGTTGAAATCGCCTCTGAGAACCTCAAGCGTATCGTCAAAACGGTCGGTGATGCGGAAACGAAGATCTCCCTCGGCCAATTGACGAAGCCCACGGCCAAGAGAGTCCATGGCGAACTGCAGACGCTCAGTGTCGCCGGTACGTTCAGCTTCGCGACGTTTGGCGTCCTCGAGGTTCTGTTGCTGGGCCTGTTCTGCCTTCTGCGACATTTGACTCGCCTGCTCATTGGCGATTTGGGTGTTGTGCATCGCTTCGTCGTTCTGGGCAAAGGCCTTGGCGAGCGAATGACCCAAAGCCACCAGGGCGCCTGCCTCCAGAATGAGGATGACAGCATGCAAGATGACGCGGCTTAGATTCGTATCGCCTGGAAAAACGGCTGCGGGAATAATGAAAAACAGCACGAGATGATGCACAGCCGTCAGACCTGAGAATGCCAGTATCGGCCGCCAGTCGACCCAGGATGCGCAGATCGCCAGGCTGGCGAAGAAATACATATGCATGTCAATCTGAAGGGGTGATCCGGAAAACGCGTAGACCAGCAAGGCAACGCTTGCCGCATGCGCCAGCGCCGTTGAGATCTGAGTTGCCGTGCCGGTGCGGTCACGCCACCATGTCAGGGTTGCGACAACGGCGATTGCAGCGCCGCCGCCCAGAACGATGACCGGATCGGCTTCCATGCCCCACCAATATCGAAGGGCCATCATGCCGACGTTGATCCATAACAGCGATACGATTGCAATGGCGGCGCGGGTGCGGAGCGAGGTCATGTAACTCATAGCGAAGGTGTACTCCTGCAAAAGAATGCGAGACTGCCGTCGAGAACCAGCATTGCGCCGGACTTAAACAAGCGGAAAGCGAAGCCGGGTTCGTCTGAATGGGCGATTGCGGCATAGGGAGCGTCGGTGCCGTTGATGACCGATCCACCGGCGTCAGCGATGACCCCGATGACCCGTCCGGGTTCGCTCCAGGGCGGAACTATCACCAATGCCTGACCGTTCCGCGGAAAGATGGCGGCTGCCGACAACACAACAGCAATCACCGCAAGGTTGATACCGACAATGCGGCATTGGCTGAGCATGGTATTAGATGATGGTGTGGGGTGCTGCATGAAGATGAATGATGTGCCAGTAAGCTGCGATACATGCCTCGCAAGAAGGCTTAGCAAGCTGATGTCATTCCAGCCGGACCAGTTCTAACCGGTCTGAGTTGATTTAAATCTAAATATGCGACGGTTAAAAATGGCCCCCCAGATAAACCGGGTTTGTTGCGTGTTCGAGGCGGGTTGATGCCGCCATACACAAGCCGGACATGCCGCAGCGAGGGCCACAGAAGTATGGACCCGATCAGCAGGTGGCGCATTAATGATCATGGCTGCGAGGACCGCATCCACATCATCAATTGCGGCTGCTGATCAGTCGGAAAGCCCGATTCTTAAAAAAATGGTGGCTGGCTCAGCCGCGGGTATCCTTGGCGATCGGCTCGACATAGGCAAAGCCCATGTCCCATGGGAAATAGATCCAGGTATCCTGGCTGACCTCGGTGACGAAGGTGTCGACCAGCGGACGGCCCTTGGGCTTGGCGTAGACCGTGGCGAAATGGGCCTTGGGCAGCATGGCGCGGACAATTGCGGCCGTCTTGCCGGTGTCGGTCAGATCGTCGATGATCAGAACGCCTTCGCCCTCGGTCTCAAGAATGTCGACGTTGATTTCCTTGAGGACCTGCATGTCACCCTGGTTGACGTAGTCATGGTAGGAAGCCACCGAAACCGTGTCGATGCGGCGAATGTTGAGTTCACGCGAAATGATCGCTGCCGGAACCAGCCCGCCGCGGGTGATGCAGACGATGGTGTCCCAGGCCTGGCCGGAGCCGCTGAGCCGCCAGGCGAGCGCACGCGCATCACGGTGGAATTGGTCCCATGAGACCGGAAACGCTTTATCTGGAAGAGACATGACGTGCACCCTCGCATTGGCAAGCGCCAGATCGCGCTTGCGTTTGAGCTCAATCGCCGCAAATAGCCGGAATTCAGGCGTGAGCGCAAGGGAGAGGCGGTGGCAATGAATATTGTCCCGGCTGAAATCGGGTGGCAGCGGAACAAACGGCGGGCGAAACTGAGGCAACGCAATCCGGAGACCTTCTCAATGACCGCCCTAATCCTGTCGCTTGTGTTGTTTCTGTTTCCTCTTGCCTATAGCCTGGGGCCTGGCAACATGTTTTTCGTGGCCCTTGGCGCACGTCACGGGTTTGCCTCAACGATCCCCCCGAATTTGGGCTATCATCTGGCTACTCTGGTCGCGACTTTCCTGATTGGGCTGGGACTGGTCAGTGTGATCAATCCTGGCTCGATGGTGTTTGAGGTGATGAAGGCTGCGGGATCGTTCTATGTATTATGGTTGGCCTACAAGATGCTGCGGGCGGGCGCGGTTGCCAACGGCGCGGGCAAGGGGCAGGCGGTTTCGGGGATGGCGCGCTGCTTCTGGTGCTCAATCCCAAAGCCTATGTGATCATCCTGTTGATGTTTACTCAATTCGCGGGTGCCGGGCCCTTCGACCTATTGGGTCAGGTGGCGCTGATTACAGCGGTGTTCACAATAAACAATTTTCTGGCGTTTGTGCTTTGGACGCTGGCCGGAGACCGTCTTGGAAGTCTGTTTCGCGGAAAATCCAGCGCGCACATGCTCAATGCCGGCTTTGCCGCCGTGCTTGTCGGTGTAGCGCTATGGATGCTTTTGAACTGATTTACCACGCGTCATGATGCGCGGTCAGAGACGGGCCGCGCATCTTTCGCAATTGTGGTCAGCGAGACATCAGAACCGCAACCGGGGTGCGGTCGAGAAACGCCCTTGTAACGCCGCCAAAAAGCCATTCGCGCAGCCGCTGATGTGTATAGGCGCCCATGATCACCAGGTCGGCGTTGCTGGCTGTCACCTGCGCGGCGATGGCCTCAGCCGTTGATCCGGCCCCCTTTGAGACCGTGGTCACATTGGCGTGGACGCCGTGGCGCGAGAGGCTGGCGGCGATATCCGTACCGGCCAGTGGGGCGTCGATATCGGGCAATTTTTCGGCATTAACGATGACGATGTCGACGGACTTGGCCGCCTTGAGCAGGGGCAGGCCGTCATGGGCGGCCCGGGCTGCTTCGCGTGAACCGTCCCAGGCAATCAGGATCCGCTCGACCGGTGATGCGAGTTCTCCGCTCGGCGGCAAAAACAACACCGGGCGCCCGCCTTCAAACAGCAGAGCATCGATATTGGTTGCCATGTCTTCATCGGCTTCGCGGTCGGGTTGACGCACCATCACCAGATCGCAGGAGCGCGAGGTGGTCAGCGCCGATACCGCGCTGTCGCCGCCGGCCGAGCGCACCGGACGCCATTCATGCGACAGGCCGGCAGTGTTGCAGGCCAACTTGAATGCGTCGCCAACTTCGCGCATGCGTTGGTCGGCCTGCTCGTAAAGTGCTGCAATGGTGGCCGCGTCGGGCACATCGATGGGGGCGGACAGCACGACAAATTGCGAGGGCTCGCCATGGCAGCCGATCACATGGATTTTGTCGCTTTCTGCGAACCCGGCGATGGCGGAAGTGACCGGCGTGACATCGGCCACGGTCGAAAGTACGGCAAGAATCGTATAAAAACCCATGGGAAAAACTCCTCAAGTGGAATGCGGCGAAGCGCAGGGACGAGACAAAGGTCAGATCCCGCTTCCTAACCATGCGTCTGACATCATGGCTTCGCATTGATCCTTGTCAAACGACTGTGGCGGCCTTGTGGGAGGCGATATCCGATAGCATCGCTTCGACATCAGCCTTGGCGTTGTTGATCGCTTGCAGGTCGCGCCCCCGGATGACGATTTCGGTGGAGAATTTCTGTCCCGAAAAGCGTGGATAGGAGCCAATATTGACGTCAGGATGGGCCTTGGCAATCACCGCCAACGCGTCACCGATGTCGCCTTCGCCGAATGGGCAATCGACCTTGTCCGACAGGATCTTGATCCCGGTCTGCAGCGTTGGTAGGACATTGTCGAGCATCGCCTGGAAAACGGCGGGAACACCGGCCATCACATAGACGTTGCCGATGACAAAGCCTGGTGCGCGGCTGACCGGATTTTCGATGTGACGGCTGCCTACCGGCATCCGCGCCATACGCCGCCGCGCGTCGGTGAATTCCATGCCGCGTTCGACATACATCGCGCCGAGCAGGGCCACCGCGTCGGCATCATGGTCACAGGCGACACCGAAGGCCGCAGAGACCGCATCGGCGGTGATGTCGTCGTGGGTCGGTCCAATGCCGCCCGAGGTGAACACATAGGTATAACGCGCCCGCAGCGCATTGAGCGCCTCGACGATGCGTTCCTGTTCGTCGGGCACGATCCGGACTTCCTCGAGTTCGATGCCTGCGGCGGTCAGCATTTCCGCCAGATGACCGATATTCTTGTCCTTGGTTCGACCGGACAAGAGTTCATCACCAATTGCCAGTGCGGCGGCTGTCACGCGCGGGGCTTTGCTCATGGTCTTACTCCTATGACAAGGCGTTCTGGATAGACCCGTTGCCAGCCAACTTGCAAGCTCATACCTGGCTGCACGCGGATGCGACGACGGGTGAACAATCTGTGCTGTGTTTGAGGGGTTTCGGTGAACGATATAGTCGCTATCTCCTGATCCATGAACCGCCGCGGGCGGGGACCATACGAAGGAGAATGAGATGACGAAGGTTCTGATGCTTTATTATTCGAGCTGGGGTCACATGGAAGCGATGGCAAAGGCCGCTGCCAAGGGCGCCGCATCTGCCGGTGCGGAGGTGACGATCAAGCGGGTTGCCGAACTGGTTCCGGAAGAAGTGGCCAAAGCCGCCCACTACAAGCTCGATCAGGAAGCCGAAATCGCTCAGCCGCTGGAACTGGTCGATTACGACGCGATCATCTTCGGTGTCTCCACACGCTACGGCATGATGGCGTCGCAATTGAAGAATTTCCTCGACCAGACAGGACCGCTGTGGGCCGAAGGCAAGCTGATCAACAAGGTGGCTTCAGTGATGGTATCGACCGCCACCCAGCATGGCGGCGCCGAACTGGCAATCATTTCCACGCAAGCAGCCCTGCAGCACCACGGCATGATCATCGTGCCGCTGTCCTATGCCTACCAGGATCAGATGGGCAATGACGTCGTGCGTGGCGGTTCGCCCTACGGCATGACCACCACCAGCAATGGCGATGGTTCGCGGATGCCGTCCGAACAGGAACTCGAAGGTGCGGAATTCCAGGGCAAGCGGGTTGCGGAAATTACCGCCAAGCTGGTCGCCTGACACCATCCAGACGTTATCTTGATCCGCAAGGCGGATGACTGAACGCCCCGCATCTTGTGCGGGTCGTTTCCGATTTGTCGTCTAAACCGCGTGGATAGACTTGCTTGCTGGGGAATGGTCGTTTACCGACTAGAACACGTGCGGACGTGGCGAAACTGGTAGACGCAAGGGACTTAAAATCCCTCGGCCGCGAGGCTGTACGGGTTCGATTCCCGTCGTCCGCACCAGATTTTCCGACGTGGTCTTGTATCATCTAGATCATCCCCGAAAATGTGGTTTCAAACAGGTCCGGTCATCTTTGCAATGGCAACGGGCCGGGCATCAGCTGTTGTATTCGCCGAGCCGTGGTGCGCCTCTTGGAGAGGTGAGCGTGCGGCCGTCGATGCGGATCGGGCAACGGGTGGTGGTCATGGTGGCGCCGTCCTCGGAGGTCACCTGCTGCAGTGGGTCGAGTGCTGCAAAGCCTTCGGTTTGAGACAATCGCGGCCAGTCGAGAACTTCGGCACACCAAATGTCGGCGGGTTCAAGGCGGTCGAGCCAGGCCCGAGTCGTTCCGGTCTTGAGGAATTCTGCGAGAACCGGCTTAATTTCGTCACGCTTGCTGAACGCGATGGCTGGGTCGCGGTAGGGCGCAAGCGCCTCGCATTCCATTAGATCGGCGAGCGTGGCAATCGGCGCCATGGCAATCGCCAGATAGCCGTCGGCTGTCTGGTAGATGCCATAGGGGGCGGCGCCATGGACGCTGGCATTGGCAACGGCGCTGCGCGGCGGTTGTTTCCGGTCGCCATTGAAAAACGAGGTGAGTTGTTCGAACTGGGCATCGACAGCCGAACTCATCAGGTCAACTTCGACGAGACCGCCGCGACCGGTAACGCCACGGCGGACGAGGGCTGCGAGAATGCCCTGAACCAGATGGTTGCCGGTGGCCATGTCGAGAACCGCAAACGAGACCGGAACCGGGCCGTCGTCGCGGTTGCCCGACAGCCATGTCAGGCCCGACAGCGACTGGACCAGCAGGTCCTGGCCGGGCTTGTCGCGCCACGGCCCGGAGTTGCCATAGCCGGTGACCGTGCCATAGACGATGCGCGGGTTGATCGCCGCGACGCTGGCATGATCGAGCCCGATGCGCTCCATCACGCCGGGGCGGAAATTGTGGATCATGACATCGGCGGATGCGATCAGGGCCTGCACCTTTTCAAGATCGTCGGCGTTCTTGAGGTCGGCTGCCATGCTGCGCTTGTTGCGGTTGATGGTGTGGAACAGCAGGCTGTCATCGCCAAACATCTGATCGGCTACCACCAGCTTGCGGCACAGGTCTCCGCCTTGCGGGCGCTCGACTTTGATAACCTCGGCGCCGAGGTCGGCCAGGCGCAGCGCCGCCATGGGGCCTGCCAGAAACTGCGCGAAGTCGAGAACCCGAAGTCCTTCCAGTGGCAGGGCAGGGGCCAGCGGCAGGGCAGGAGCGGGCTTTGTGTCAGTCATCGGCGCATCCTCTATTGTTTGTATGCGAAAACTAGTTTTATATAAGAATTACGTCAAGCGCTTCGAGGAGGTCAGGCACCATGGCAGACGGTTACTACAGTGAAAAACGCGACATCCCTTTGTACAATGTCGAAACCTGGATGTACGAGGAGTTCGAGGTCGGCCAAAAAGTCCGCTCGATCCGCAGGACCATTTCGGAAGGCGAGGCGATGAGCTTCAATTGCCTGGTGATGGACAATCATCCCTATGTTGCCGACGAGATTTTCGCCCGCGAGGATGGAATGTTCAAGCGGCGGCTGGTGGCCGGCGCGATGGTGTTCTCCTACGGGTTGGGCCTGATGGCCAACAACAACATCAATGCTTTCAGCTATGGCTATGACCGGCTCAGATTCATTGCTCCGGTGTTCATTGGCGACACCATCCACACGGTACGCACCAATCTGGAGAAAACGCCGCGCACCGATGAACTCGGCAATGTGCGGGTGAGCTACGAGGTGTTCAAGGGCGAGGAGGAACTGGTGCTCTACTGCGAACATCTGCAAACGGTGAAATACCGCTACGGTCGGCCTACCGAGGTCGCCTGATTCGGGGCTGTCGAAAGATGTGGCGGCGGGCGGTCAGTCCGCCAGCCACAGTTTCTCGGCATTTTCATGGGTCAGCAACGCCCGCTCCCGCGCCGAGCAGTCCGCGATCAGCGCCTGGGTCGCAGCCACCCATGTCTCGATACTGCCGCCCAGGGTTACGACCGGGCTGTCGCTGCCCCACACCAGCCGTTCGAATCCGAAGGCGTCGATCACCGTTTCGACATAGGGGCGCAGATCATTGAGCGTCCAGCGGTCGGGATCGGCATAGGCGATGAAGCCGGACAGCTTGGCAATCACATTGGGGCGCTTTGCCAATGCGCGCAGATCCCGGGCCCAGTTGGCGTGGTCGCCGCCGCGAATATCGGGCACGCCGCCGTGATCGAGTACGAAGGTTACATCGGGGCAGGCATCGGCCAGTTCCGCAGCAATTGGTAATTGCCGGGCGAGAAAACACATATCGAAGGTCAGGCGGGTGGTTGCCAGCCGGTTGATGTTGGCGCGAAACAGAGGCTGGCGCGAAACCCCGTCGGGCACAACGTGCAAAACCCGGCGCAGACCCCTTACGGCAGGGCGCTGCAGTACATTCTCCACGTAAGTTGGAAACCCTTCGTTTTCCGGTCGGCAGGATGCGATGGCGCCGCAGATCAGGCTGTCGGGCACTGCCATCAGTTCCTCCACCATTTCGGTTTCGGCCATCTGCTGAGCCGGTGCGACATCGACTTCCATGTGCAATGTACGGGTGATGCCGACCCGGCGGGCAGTGCGGGAATAGTCCTCGAAAGATGCATTGGCGCGCAGGGCCGGGGCTTCATCAAGCCAGGGATATTCGAGCCTGTCCATGTCGATCAGATGCAGATGGGTATCAAAAAACATCGGTGGTGCGCCTTTCGTCGAGGTAGATTTGCCTTGACCATATTTGAAAGTTACGTTTACATACAAAAATCTCTAGCGAATTGGAAGCGCTTGTTGTGACGCCGCGCCAGAGGATTTGAATCGGGAGGACATTATGAAACGTTCGCATTTGCACCTTACGCTTGCCGCGTTGTTGCTGAGCACAGCCTCAGCCGGCGCAGGCCAGTTTGATGGAATAACGCTCGAAGCCAAACTGATTGGCGGCGAGCAGTACGAAAAACTCTACAGCCGTATCGCCGAGTGGGAAAAGGAGACCGGCGCCACGGTGCAGATCATCTCGAAGAAGAATCATTTCGAGCTGGACAAGGAATTCAAATCCGATCTCGCTGCCGGCACGACCGGCTGGTGCGTCGGCTCCAACCATTCGTCATTCGCCTCGCAGTACCCGGCGCTTTACACTGATTTGTCGGCATTGATCCCGGCCGAAACAGTGGCCGAATTTGTGCCTGCCAACATTGCTGCGGCGACGCTGGATGGCAAGCTGGTGATGCTGCCGCGTGCGCAGTTCGATGTTTCGGCGCTGTATTACCAGAAGAGCCTCTATGAGGACGCCGACAAGGCCGCGTCGTTCAAGGAAAAACACGGCTATGATCTGGCCCCGCCTGAAACCTGGGACCAGTTCCGCGAACAGGCTATGTTCTTTGCCGATCCGCCGAATTTCTATGGCACGCAGTATGCGGGCAAGGATGAAGCGATCAATGGCCGGTTCTATGAACTGATCGTCGCCAATGGCGGCAAGATGCTCAATGATGACTTCTCGCCTGCGTTCAACTCGGATGCTGGTAAGGAAGCGTTGCAGTGGTTTGTTGATCTCTACAAGGCCGGTGCGGTTCCTCCGGGCACGACCAACTATCTGTGGGACGATCTTGGCAACGGCTTTGCGTCAGGCACGATTGCGTTGAATCTGGACTGGCCGGGCTGGTCGGGCTTTTTCAACGATCCGTCCGCATCCAAGGTGGCGGGCAATGTTGGCGTGGCGCCGGCACCCAAGGGGTCGGCCGGCGTGCGGACCGGTTGGTCCGGCTTCCATGGCTTCTCGGTCACCGAGGCTTGCGCCAACAAGGAAGCAGCCGCTTCGCTGGTGGATTTCCTGACCAATGAGGACAGCCAGAAGCTCGAATCAAGCGCAGGCCCGCTGCCGACGCGATCGGCTGTGTGGGACTGGGTGATCGAGCAGGCCAAGGATGATGCCTACAAGAACGAAGTTCTGCAGGCTTTCCAGGAAACCGCCAAGACTGCGTTTCCGGTTCCGCCGACACCATACTGGATCGAAGCGGGCAACCTGATCTTCCCGGAACTGCAGGCAGCTATCCTCGGCGACAAGACCGTCGATCAGGCTCTGGCAGATGCATCGGAAGCGGTTGACGAGATGATGCAGGATAACGGCGTCTACTAGGGTCTCCCAAGACCTCGCGAAGCCGGGCACCTGGTGGCCGGCTTCGCCTTTTTCCTCATGCGATACGGGACGTGATGATGCGACGGCTCAAACTGCCGCCCTGGCTTAGTCTATTATTGCCGGCTCTTATTATCCTGGCTGCGGTCGTGCTGGTGCCGCTGGTGTTGTCTTTCTATTCGAGCTTCACGGCCTACCGGCTGACGAGGCCTGAGAGCATCTTCACCTGGATCGGGCTGCGCAATTACGTGCGGCTGTTCGGTGACGCGGGATTCTGGTGGGCCTTTGGCCGCACGGTTTTTCTGCTGACGGTTGCACTCAATGTGGAGATGTTGCTGGGGCTCGGGCTGGCGCTTCTGGTCAACAAGGTCACCTGGGGCCAGCGCGGGCTGCGCACCATCATGATGTTTCCGATGATGTTCTCGCCGATCCTGGTCGGGTTCCAGTTCAAGTTCATCTTCAACGACAATATCGGGTTGATGAACAATGCACTGCAGTCGCTAGGGCTGACCGAGGCCGCTATTCCCTGGCTGGTCGATGGCAAACTGGCGATGTTCGCGATCATCTTCGCCGAAGTCTGGATGTCGACCTCGGTCTTTGCCATCCTCATCCTTGCCGGGTTGTTTGCGGTTCCGCGTGATCCGCTGGAAGCGGCCAAAGTCGATGGCTGCACCTCGTGGCAGACGTTTCGCCACATCACGCTGCCGTTCATCATGCCGTTCATCAACATTGCTCTTGCCATCCGCAGCCTCGATGTGGCGCGGGCCTATGACATCGTCAAGATCATGACCAATGGCGGGCCTGCGCATCGTACCGAGCTGATTTGGACGATGCTGGCGCGGACCGGTTATGTGGATGCCAAGATGGGCCTGGCCAACGCCATGGGCTATATCTCGATCGCCCTGGCGATCTTCTTCACCATCTTCTTCTTCCGCAAGCTCAGTGCGTCGCGGCAGGTTGTCGGAATGGGGGACTGATCAGATGGAACTCAACGCCAAACACCGTTTCAATCGTCGTGCACTGAAGCTCGCCCATTTCGTGGCGCTGTTTATCGCGATGTCGATCATCTGCCTGCCCGGGCTCTGGGTGGTGCTGAACTCGTTCCGGCCAACCGTCGAGATCATGGCAAAACCGCCGGTCTGGATCCCCAACGAACTCAATCTCGACCACTACCGCGCCATGTTCGGTGCTGCGGGCGAGGGCGGCATTCCGGTGATCCGCTATTTCACCAATTCGTTGATCATCTCGGTGACCTCTACTGTCATCGCCATTCTGGTCGGCATGGCCGGTGGCTATGCGTTCGCGCGCTACCGGTTCCGCGGCAAGGCGGCGATCTTTGTGGGCATGATGCTGACCCGCGCAGTGCCCGGAATTGCCTTGTCTCTGCCGCTGTTCATCGTTTTTGCCAGGCTTGGCATCATCGATACTCATTTCGGGCTGATCCTGGCCTATGTCGCCATGAACGTGCCGTTTACGATCTGGCTGATCGACGGGTTCTTCCGGCAGGTGCCGCGGGAACTGGCTGAAGCCGCCGAAATTGATGGCTGCACCCGCTGGCAGGCGTTCTGGAAGGTCGAGTTTCCGGTAGCCAAGGCCGGGGTTGCCTCGGCCGGCATCTTCGCCTTCCTGACATCATGGAACGAATATGCGCTGGCCAGCCAGCTCACCCGGTCGGTCAATTCCAAGACCATGCCGGTTGGTCTGCTCGATTTCACTTCGGAATTCACGTTGAACTGGGGCGGGATGTCGGCGCTTGCGGTGGTGATGATCATCCCGGCGCTGATCCTCACCTTCCTCGTCCAGAAACACCTCATTGCTGGCCTCACATTCGGAGGCGTCAAGGGATAGTCATGGCTCAGGTCCACCTTAAAAACGTTGAAAAGAAATATGGTTCGCTGCGCGTCGTGCATGGCATCGACCTCGACATCGCCCACGGAGAGTTTGTGGTTCTGGTCGGTCCCTCCGGTTGCGGCAAGTCGACCACGCTGCGGATGATTGCCGGACTGGAGGATATCTCTGGCGGCGAGGTCTATATCGGTGACGCGCTGGTCAACGATCTGCCGCCGCGGGCGCGCAACATCTCGATGGTGTTTCAGAATTATGCGCTCTACCCGCATATGACCGTGCGTGAAAATCTTGGTTTCACGTTGAAGATCGCCAAGAAAACACAGGAAGAGATCGATGCGGCCGTGCATGCGGCGGCAACCATCCTGAGCCTCAACGAGTATCTCGACCGTCGGCCCTCCGAACTGTCCGGTGGCCAGCGCCAGCGCGTGGCCATGGGGCGCGCCATCGTGCGCCATCCCGACGTGTTCCTGTTTGACGAACCGCTGTCCAATCTCGACGCCAAGTTGCGTGCGCAGATGCGGGTCGAAATCAAGAAGCTGCACCACAAGGTCAAGACCACCATCATCTATGTGACCCACGATCAGGTCGAAGCGATGACGCTGGCTGATCGTATCGTCATCATGCGTGACGGCATTATCGAACAGCAGGGCACACCGCTCGAAGTGTTCGAGAACCCGGTCAACACCTTCGTCGCCACCTTCATCGGATCACCGCCGATGAACCTGATTCCGGCCACGATTGCTGCGGGTGGTGATACGCTTGAGATGGCGGAAGGCGTGCAACTGCCGCTGCCGTCAGCCTTCAAGGGGCTGAAGCCCGGGCGCAAGGTGACGCTGGGCTTCCGCGCTGACAATCTGATGCCGATCGGCCATGCCTTGCCGCAGGGCAGCGAGAGCGCCGAGATCGACATGACGATGTCGTTGACCGAACCGCTTGGCGCGGAAACGCTGCTCTTTGGCGAAATCGCCGGAGAGCAGGTTCAGGCCAAGATGCTCAACCCGCGTCCAGTCACCATTGGCGAGACGCTGCGTTTCCAGCTCGATCTGGCCAAGTGCCATCTGTTTGATGCTGAAACCGAACAATCGCTGAGGTAGTCATGGCCATTATCGAACGCGTCGAAGTTTTCATGGTCGATCTCAAGCCGAAAGTCTTGCGGACCGACGCCATCCAGTCGTTTGAAAGCCAGGAAACACCGATCCTGCGGATCACCGATGCTGATGGCGCCACCGGCACCGGTTACAGCTACACCATCGGGCAGGGCGGACCGGCGATCATGTCGCTGTTGCGCGACACGCTGGCACCGCGGCTGTTGGGGCAGGATGCGGAGAACATCGAGCGGATCTGGCGAGGGCTCTTGTTTTCAACCCACGCAACCGCGGTTGGCGCGATCACCTCGCTGGCGCTCGCCGCCGTCGATACTGCGCTGTGGGATATGCGCTGCCGCCGCGCCCAGCTGCCGCTTTACAAGATGGCCGGTGGCTCCAAGGACAGCGTGCCGATGTACACCACCGAAGGCGGCTGGCTACATATCGAAACCCAGGCGCTGGTCGATGATGCGCTCGCGGCGCAGGCCAAGGGCTTTTGCGGCTCCAAGATCAAGATCGGTCGTCCGCATCTGAGCGAAGATGACGCGCGCCTTCGTGCGGTGCGCGAAGCGGTCGGCCCGGGCTACGAGATCATGACCGATGCCAACCAGGCATTTTCGCGGGCTGAAGCCACACGTCGCGCGAAGGTGCTTGAGCGGCATGATATTGCCTGGTTCGAGGAGCCCATGCCGGCCGACGATGTGATGGAGCATGTGCGGCTTGCGGCCTCGACCAGTGTGCCGATAGCGGTTGGCGAGAGCATGTATTCGATCAGCCAGTTCAAGGATTACCTGACGCTGGGCGGCGCCTCGATCGTCCAGGTCGATGTGGCCCGCATCGGCGGCATCACGCCATGGCTCAAGGTTGCCCATATGGCCGAGGCGCAGAATGTGCCGGTGTGTCCGCATTTCCTGATGGAACTGCATGTGAGCCTGGTCTGCGCGATCCCCAATGCGCCCTGGCTCGAATACATTCCGCAGCTTGATTCACTCACCACCGAGGGCATGGAAATGAAGGACGGGCGGGCGATTCCCTCGGCTGAACCGGGCCTCGGCATCGCCTGGGACTGGGACGCCATCGCCGCTGCCAGGATCGATGGCCTGTCGATCGATATTTCGGCTTAGGAGCAATATCATGCAGCGAATGGGAATGGTGATCGGGCTGAAGCCCGAAAAGATTGCGGAGTACAAGAAGCTCCATGCTGACGTATGGCCCGGCGTGCTGGCCAAGATCAGCGAATGCAATATCCGCAACTACACGATCTTCCTGCGCGAGCCGGAAAACCTGCTGTTTGGCTATTGGGAATACCACGGCGAGGATTTTGCCGCTGACGCCGCGAAAATGGCGGCTGATCCGGAAACCCAGCGCTGGTGGGATGTCTGCATGCCCGCTCAGGTACCGCTGGAAAGCCGCGCCGAGGGCGAGTGGTGGGCGATGATGGAGGACGTGTTTCACCATGACTGACAGAACATCCTTGCCCGCACTCAATCAGAGCTGGCCGCGTCCGGCGCAGGCAATGCCGATCGTCATTTTCGGCGCCGGCTCGATTGTTACAGACGCGCATCTGCCGGCCTATCGCAATGGCGGTTTTCCGGTGGCCGGCATTTACGACCCTGATCTTGAAAAAGCACGGGCGCTGGCCGAAAAGTGGGGCGTTAGCGCCTACGAGACGGCTGAGGCCGCGGCTGCACAGCAAGGTGTGGTGTTTGATCTGGCGACCCCGCCCGACGTCCATGCCGACATTCTGCGGCAATTGCCTGAAGGCGCGCCGGTGCTGCTGCAAAAACCGATGGGCAGCGATCTTGCCGGCGCCACGGAGATCCTGAGGATTTGCCGCGAGCGCAAATTGCGCGCGGCTGTCAATTTCCAGCTGCGGTTTTCGCCGATGATGCTGGCGCTGCGCGACGCCATCGACAAGGGCGTGCTTGGTGAAGTGGTGGATTTCGATGCCTGGCTGGCGCTCGATACGCCTTGGCATCTGTGGAAATTTCTGGAAACCGCGCCGCGTGTCGAGATCTCGTTGCACTCGATACATTATCTTGATTTCGTCCGCAGTATCCTCGGCAACCCGCAAGGCGTGCATGCCAAGAGCCTGGGCCATCCTTCCTCCAAGATCGCACAGACCCGAACCGCCGCAATTCTTGATTATGGCGCGCGCACGCGTTGCGCGCTTTCGATCAACCACAACCACGCTTTCGGGCGCAAGTTCCAGGCCTGCGAATTTCGCATCTGTGGGCTTGAGGGTGCTGCCTATGTCAAGCTCGGGGTCAATCTCGATTACCCGCGCGGCGAGCCCGACGAGTTGTGGCTCAATACCGGTGGCGAATGGCAGCAGGTTCCGCTCGAGGGCGCCTGGTTTCCTGACGCCTTTACCCACCGGATGGCTCAGCTGCAACGCTTTGCCACCGGCGAGGAGGACGAACTGGTCTCTGGGGTGGAGGATGCCTGGTACACCATGGCACTGGTCGAGGCCGCCTATCAGAGCAGCGCATCGCCGGCGACGCCGCTGGCCACCAAGGATTGAGATATGCATACCGAGAAGATCTATTATGAAGACTACGAGCTGGGTGCATCGCGCGAAACGGTGGGACGCACAATTACCGAGACGGACTTCGTGGTTCATGCCGGTCATACCGGCGATTTCTTTCCCCATCACCTCGATGCCGAGTTCTGCAAGACGTTGCCGTTCGGTCAGCGCATCGCCCATGGCACGATGGTGTTTTCAATCGGCATCGGGCTCACCGCCAGCGTCATCAACCCGGTCGCGTTTTCCTATGGCTACGACCGGCTGCGCTTTATCCGGCCGGTTTTCATCGGCGACACGATTCATACTCGGGTGACGATCTCCGACAAGAAGCCGGATCCCAAACGGCCCGGCAAGGGACAGGTGATCGAACGCTGTGAAATCATCAACCAGAAGGATGAAACGGTTCTGGCGACTGATCATATTCTGCTGGTCGACATGAAGGATGCTGCGTGATGGATGCTTTTCTGCGACTTCACCCTGAAGACAATGTGCTGGTGGCGCTGAAAATGGTCGAAGCAGGCACCCCGATCTCCATTGATGGCCGCGATGTGGTGCTGACCGACAACATCGCCCGGGCTCACAAGATCGCCGCATCTCCGATTTCAGCCGGTGATGTCATCGTCAAATACGGAATGCCGATCGGTCGTGCCACCGCCAACATCGCCGTCGGGCGGCATGTGCATGTTCACAATATCCGTAGCGACTATACGCCGACCTATTCGCTGCGCGACACCGACGGCGTGGAAAGGAAAGCATCATGACCAGCAGCATCATGGGGTACCAGCGCAAGGACGGCCGGAAGGGTATCCGCAACACGATCGTGGTCGCCTATCTGGTCGAATGCGCGCATTTCGTCGCCACCGAAATCGCTCAGGAATTTCGCGATCAGGATGTTCAGGTGATCGGTTTTCCCGGCTGTTTTCCCAATGAATATGCGCAGGTGATGATGGAGCGGCTGTGCACACACCCCAATGTCGCCGGCGCGCTGCTGGTTTCACTGGGATGCGAGAGCTTCAACAAGCCGAGGTTGCACAATGCCGTTGAAGCCTCGGGACGGCCGGTCAATACGCTGGTGATCCAGATGAACAAGGGCACGGCCAAATCGATTGCTGCGGGTCGGGCCTGGGTCAAGGACGCACTCGATCAGGTTGCCGATGTACCGCGTGCGCCGATGGCGATGAGCGAACTGGTAGTTGGCACCATCTGCGGCGGCTCGGACGGCACCAGCGGTATTAGCGGCAACCCCGCAGCCGGCAAGGCGTTCGACCTGCTGGTAGAGCAGGGCGCTGCCTGTATCTTCGAGGAAACCGGCGAACTGATTGGTTGCGAGGAAGTAATGGCCGCGCGCGCCGAGACGCCGGAGCTCGGCGACGAGCTGCGCGCTGCCGTGGCCAAGGCCGCGCATTATTACGATACGCTGGGCTATGGCAGCTTCGCCGCTGGCAACGCCACCGGCGGACTTTCGACAATCGAGGAAAAATCGCTCGGCGCCTATGTCAAATCCGGCGCATCGCCGATTTCCGGCCTGATCAAGCCGGGCGACGTGCCGCCGCGCGGCGGATTGTATCTGATGGATGTTGTCCCTGACGGCGAAGTGCGCTTCGGATTTCCCAATATTTCCGACAATGCCGAAATCGTCGAGATGATTGCGAGCGGCGCGCATTTGACGCTGTTTGTCACCGGGCGCGGCTCGGTGGTCGGATCGGCAATCTCGCCGGTCATCAAGATATGCGCCAACCCCGACACCTGGAACGCGATGAGCGACGACATGGATGTCAATGCCGGCGCGATCATCGAAGGCCAGGCCACCCTTGATCAGGTCGGGCGCGAGATCTATGACACTGTCGTCAATGTGGCGACGGGTCAGCCAACCAAATCGGAAGCCCTGGGACACAGGGAATTTATTCTGACGTACAAATCCTTCGACCCAATCGGACCCGCCTGCCTTCCGGCTGCGTAGGTCAAGTTTCTGGAGAATTAGATGCAAAGACTGACAGGCAAGACCGTTCTTGCAACGGCAAGCGCTCAGGGTATCGGCAAGGCTACGGCGCTGCGCATGGGACAGGAAGGCGCCCGTGTGATCGCCACCGATGTCAACGAGACGGCACTGGCCGCGCTGCAAGGCGAGCCCGGAATTGAAACCCGCAAGCTTGACGTTACCGACAAGGCGGCAATCGCTGCGCTGGTGGCCGACATCGGGCAGATCGACGTGCTGTTCAACTGCGCAGGCTTCGTTCATGCCGGCTCGATCCTCGACGCCACCGAGGAAGAATGGGATTTCGCCTTCAACCTCAACGTCAAATCGATGTTTTACATGATCCGGGCGGTTCTGCCGGGCATGCTTGCCGCAGGTGGCGGCTCGATTGTGAATATCTCGTCGGTTGCCGGTGCGGTCACCGGGCCGCCAAACCGCTTCACCTACAGCGCCACCAAGGCGGCGGTTGCGGGGCTGACAAAATCGGTCGCAGCCGATTTCATCAAGCAGGGCATCCGCTGCAACGCGATTTGCCCGGGGACGGTCGAGAGTCCGTCGCTGGAAGACCGGATGCGCGCCCAGGGTGATTATGAAACCGCTCGCAAGGCGTTTCTTGATCGCCAGCCGATGGGCCGACTTGGCAAGCCTGAAGAGATTGCAGCGCTTGCCACCTATCTGGCCAGCGACGAGGCTGGCTTTACGACGGGCCATCTGCACGTGATCGACGGCGGTTGGACTAACTAGTTTTTGAGCCGGATCTTGCTATCCGGTTCTGATCCGATCTTGGACTTCGGCTTTTGCGCGTGGTGGACCTGATTCCCTACCCGCAAAAGGCGATGGAATGTGTATTTTGGCCGTGGGAGTCGGCGTTCGAACATTGTTGCGAGCGTGGGTAACACCATGGAGGACTTGGCGTCAGGACTGGCGGCGGGGTCTGTTTTTCAACAGGAGAATGGTATGAAATTCGTGCGTTTTGGTGAAGCGGGTCAGGAAAAGCCCGGCGTTCTGGACAAAAACGGCAATATCCGGGATCTTTCCGGCAAAGTTTCGGACCTGTCCGGCTCAGTGCTGAGCGATCTTGGCGCGCTCAAATCCGTCGACACAGAGAGCCTGCCGCTGGTTGAAGGCTCGCCGCGGCTTGGCGCCTGTGTCGCCGGAACCGGCAAGTTCATCTGCATCGGCCTGAACTATTCCGACCATGCCGCTGAAACCGGTGCGCAAGTGCCGCCGGAGCCGATCATCTTCATGAAGGCCACCAGCGCCATCTGCGGACCCAATGATCCGATCATCGTGCCGCGCGGCTCGGAAAAGACCGATTGGGAGGTCGAACTCGGTGTGGTCATCGGCAAGCCGGGCAAATATATCTCGGAAGCAGACGCGCTGAGCCATGTGGCCGGATATTGCGTCATCAACGACGTCTCCGAGCGTGGGTTCCAGACTGAACGCGCCGGGCAGTGGACCAAGGGCAAGTCCTGCGACAATTTCGGCCAGACCGGCCCCTGGCTGGTGACGCCGGACGACGTGGCTGATCCGCAGAACCTGGGTATGTGGCTTGATGTCAACGGCAAGCGCATGCAGGACGGCTCGTCGAAGACCATGGTCTATGGCGTTGCTCACCTGATCAGCTATCTCAGTCAGTTCTTCACGTTGCATCCCGGCGATATCATTTCCACCGGCACGCCTCCTGGCGTCGGCATGGGCATGAAGCCGCAGCAATATCTCAAGCCCGGCGACGTCGTCGAACTTGGTATCGAAGGCCTTGGCGCGCAGCGTCAGGACGTCGTCGCGGACGCCTAAGCAGACAAGCGGGGAGGAGACAGGTTCATGCAGATCGAAATGGCCTATGGCCAGAAGGGCATGATGCTGGATGTTCCCGCCGGTATCGAGACGACAATTATCCGCAGGAAGCCATTGCCCGTGCCGGACGATCCGGCGCGGGTGATCGAGATGGTGCTGGCGAACCCGATTTCCGCCGCACCGCTGAGCGAAGCGGCACGGGGTGCCAAGACCGCCTGTATCCTGATCTGCGACATTACACGACCGGTGCCCAACCGGCTTTTCCTGCGTCCTGTGATCGAACAGCTGACCGCGGCCGGCGTGCCGCTCTCGGGCATCACCGTGCTGGTGGCAACCGGGCTGCACCGGCCAAATCTCGACGATGAGCTGGCAGAGCTTGTCGGCGACCGTTGGGTTTTGGAAAACGTCACCTGCGTCAATCACTATGCCCGCGAGGACGCCGATCATGTGATGCTGGGCACGACGCCGGGACGCGGGGTGCCGGTGGGCATCGACAAGCGTTTCGTCGAGGCCGATATCCGTATTGCCACCGGGCTGGTGGAGCCGCATTTCATGGCCGGCTATTCCGGTGGCCGCAAGGTGATTGCCCCGGGCGTGGCGCATCATTCCACCATTCGCACCTTTCATTCGGCGCGGTTCATGGAAGATCCGGCGGCCTCGAGCTGCAATCTTGACAACAACCCTTTGCACGAGGAGCAGCTTGAGATCGTGCGCATGCTGGGCGGCACCATCTATGGGCTCAACACGGTGCTCGATGAGCATCGTAACCTGATTTTTGCGAGTTTCGGCGAGATCATCGAAAGTCATATGGCAGCGGTCGATTTTGTGCGCGATTCGATTGAGGTGAGGGTGCCGCGCAAGTTCGGCCTGGTTGTCACCAGTGCCGCCGGTTATCCGCTCGACCGCACCTATTATCAGACGGTCAAGGGCATGGTGACGCCGATCGATATTCTGGCCGAGGGCGGCACGCTGATGATCGTTTCCGAATGCGGCGAGGGCATCGGTTCGGAGGAATTCCGCGCAGCACAGCAACGGCTGGTCACGCTGGGGCCGGATGCGTTTCTGAAAACGCTGCTCAAGAAGGATTTTGCAGATATCGACGAGTGGCAGACCGAGATGCAGCTCAAGCCGATGCGGCTTGGCACCATCGTGCTGGTTGCGCCGGAACTGAGCGAGCAGGACCGCGCCGTTACCGGGGTTGAGTGTCACGATGACCTCAATACCGCTGTCCGGCTGGTTCTGGCGCGCACCGGGTTGCGTGAACTCGCGGTGGTGCCGGAAGGGCCCTATGTGGTGCCATTTTACGAGGCTGCCGAGTGAGTAAAATGCGGCACCTTCACCTCGATCCGGTGGGGGGAATAGCCGGCGACATGTTTGCCGCCGCATTGCTGGACCTGATGCCCGAACTGGAACCGGCGGCGCTCGATATCGCCGCGGCTCTTCTGGGTTCCGAGGCTGACGTCAGCCTTGATCGCAGCGCGGTTGGCGGTTTTGCCGGCGCCCGGCTGAAGGTGCGCTGCAGACCAGGCACCCACGCCCGTCATTTGCCGGACATTCTGGCTATGCTGGAAGGCTGTGATGCTCTGCCCAAGGCCGCCTGTGCAATCGCCTGCGATATCTTTACTCGGTTGGCGCAGGCCGAAGCCGAGGTGCATGGCAAATCGATCGACGCCATTCATTTCCATGAGGTAGGGGCAGCGGATTCAATCCTTGATATTGCGCTCGCCGGCTACCTGATCGATGCGTCGGGGGCTCACAGTTGGTCGGTTGGCGCGTTGCCGCTGGGCGGTGGAATAGTCAACACCGAACACGGTGTGATGCCTGTTCCGGCGCCGGCCACGGCGCGTCTGCTCAAGGGGTTTGTGATGTGCGACGACCGGGTGAGCGGCGAACGGGTGACGCCCACCGGAGCAGCCATCCTCGCACATCTGCGCACGATGATGCCGGCCGGATCCGGCGCCCCTGCGGGCAACCGGGTGATGGGCCGCACCGGCACCGGGTTTGGCTTCCGCACCTTGCCCGGTCGCCCGAACGCCTTGCGGGTGGTGGAACTGCTTGGTGCTGACCAGACTGGCGATGAGCAGATGCTGCTTCTGGCTTGTGAGATCGACGACCAGACCGGTGAAGACCTGGCCCATGGAGTTGAGATCATCCGCGCCACGCCGGGCGTGCGCGATGTCACGCAGATCGCCTGTCTCGGCAAGAAAGGCCGGATGGCGGTGTCGCTGCAGGTGCTCGCCGAACCGAGCGCGCGGGATACCATCTGCGCGGCGATTTTTGCGCAGACCACAACGCTTGGCATTCGCGAGCAGACGGTGCTGCGTCATGTATTACCGCGCGAGCAGACCGAACGTGAGGGTGTGCGGGTCAAGCTCGCGCAGCGCGGTGACACTGTGACGCGCAAGGCCGAGTTTGACGATATCGCCCGTAACAGTGAGGATCATGCCGGACGTGAGGCGTTGCGTCGAAAGGCGGAAGATAATGAGTGAAGCGCATTCGGATCAACTGGCCAAGATCATCCTGTCGATGCCGCACCCGGTGATTGCCGTCAGTGGTGGGGTCGACAGCCTGACGCTGGCCGCTTTCGCGGGCAATTTGCACCAATCAGCCGAAATGATCCATGCCGTCTCCCCGGCCGTACCGCAGGCGGCAACGGCGCGGGTGAGGCAGATGGCTGCCGAGCGGGGATGGTCGCTGCATCTGATCGATGCCGGCGAATTTTCAAATCCGAATTATCTCGCCAATCCGGCCAACCGCTGTTTTTTCTGCAAATCCAGTCTTTACGGCACGATGCGCGAGGTTACCGACGGGCAATTGCTGTCGGGAACAAATCAGGACGATCTGTCAGACTGGCGTCCCGGGCTGGAGGCGGCACAATACCACGATGTCCGCCATCCCTTTGTCGAAGCAGGCATGAACAAGGATGCGGTGCGGGCGCTGGCAAAAAATCTCGGACTCGCGGAGGCGGCACAATTGCCGGCCTCTCCGTGCCTGTCGAGCCGGGTGGAAACCGGATTGCCGATCAAAGCCGAGGAATTGCTGCTGATCGACCGGATCGAGCAGCATGTCCGCCTGTGTTATCCCGTGGCCACGGTGCGGTGCCGGATCCGGGCCGAAGGAATCGGTATCGAGATTGACCGGGAAGCGCTCGAGGGACTGGACGAGCAACGCCGCGCCCAGTTTGAGGCCGAGGTTTCCGAACTGGCCGGGCGCAGCGTCAAACTTGGCGCCTACCGGATGGGAAGCGCGTTTTTGCGCGCGGCGTCGTGAGCGTTCGATGAACGATGAAATCGAGTTCGACTGGGGTCGCACCGCACGCATCGGCATTGGGGAGGCTGTGTTGTGCGCGGGCAAGAGCGAAGTCCAGATCAGGGCCATCGTCGAACAGGTGCTGGCGCGGGGCGCCCGCTGCCTGCTTACCCGGCTCGAACCGGAACTGGCCGCCTCCCTGCCGATGCTTGATTACCATGCGGCGTCGCGGACCGGTTTTGTCGGGGAGAATGTAGCTTGCCCGGACGCGGCGGAGATCTGCATCGTTACCGCGGGCACCTCTGACGCTGGTGTGGCGCATGAGGCGGCGCGAACGCTGGCGTTCCATGGCGCGGCCAGCACCATGATTTTCGATGTTGGCGTTGCCGGCTTGCACCGACTGGTCGCAAGGCTGCCCGAGATTTCCGCCCATCGAGTGGTGATTCTGGTGGCCGGCATGGATGCGGCGTTGGCAAGCGTGGTGGCCGGGCAGGTGTCATCGGTGGTGATCGGGGTGCCGACCTCGACCGGCTATGGGGCCGCCAGAGGCGGCGAAACGGCGCTTAGCGCCATGCTTGCCAGTTGTGCGGCGGGATTGAGCGTCGTCAATATCGACAACGGCTTTGGCGCGGCCTGCGTGGCGCTCAGGCATCTTCAGCGTTTCAAGGACTGATAGCCGCGCCGGAGTTGTGTCTCAGCTCCAGCCGGTATCGAGCAGCGCATTGGCGGTGCCCAGTTGTGGTGCTGCCAATGTTGATTTTGGCCGTGTGCCGTCGATCCGCATCGGGATCGCGGTGGTATGCAGCGGGCCGTTCTTGAGCGCCACCGAATGCAGCATGTCTAGATCCTGCAGCACGCCCGACGCCAGCGTCTCGTCCCAGCTCAAAACCGGCGCCGCCCAGAAATCCTGCGCCATGGCAATTCTCATCCAGTGATCGGTTGTCTGCTTGGCCAAGGCTGCCCCGAGTGCGGCGGAGATGGTGTCGCGGTCGACGAACGGGTCAAGCCCGGCAAGCGGTCCCTCAACGCCGAAATGGCTCCATAATTCGGCGAGATCGTTCATGCCCAGTGCAATGTGTCCGTCGGCGGTCCGGTAGACGCCATAGGGGGCGGCCAGATAGGCGTGCGCCGGGTTTTCGCGTTGCCGTTTGGGCTTGCGGCCCCCATCATTGAGATGGGTGGTTAGAAGCTCGAATTGCAGATCGGTGATGGCTTCGAGCAGGCTGGTTTCGACCAGGCCGCCCTTGCCGGTGCGCTCGCGGCGGAACAGGAGCGCCAGAATGCCTTGAGCGAGCGCCGCACCTGCCAGCATGTCAGCCACCGGCAGGCCGATGGCGACTGGGCCGTCATCGGCTCCGCCGCTGAGCCACATTACGCCGGACCGTGCCTGGGTGAGAAGATCCTGCCCCGGCAACTCTTTCCAGGCGGTGTCGGCGCCATAGCCGCTGATCGATCCATAGATGATTTTCGGGTTGAGCGCCTTGACGGCCTCATAGCCAAAGCCCAGCCGTTCGATGACGCCGGGGCGAAAATTCTGGATCACTACATCGGCGCTGGCGACCAGATCGCGCAAGCGGGCGCGATCCTTGTCAGTCTTGAGGTCGATCTCCAGCGAACGCTTGCCGCGGTTGATGGCGTGGAAAATCGTGCTTTCGCCCTCAACGGAGACATTGGACACATAGAGATAGCGCGACAGGTCACCCTTGCCGGCGCGTTCGACCTTGACCACGTCGGCGCCGAGATCGGCGAGCCTCAGCGAGGCATAGGGACCGGCGAGGAACTGGCTGAAATCGAGAATGCGCACGCCTTCAAGCGGCAGATCGGACGTTGCCATATCAGTGGCTCTCCCGGTTGAAACTGGCGCGAAAGCGCTCGTTGAGGCGCGTTACCGCCTGATCCGGCTCCAGCTTGCCGCGCAGGGCATCGGCAACAATTTCAGAGCCTTCCTCCTGGAATTGCATATAGCCGTCGTGGCGCGGTCTCAGCCATGCGGTTTCGTGGGTCAGCCTTGTGTTGAAATAGGCGTCGAGCGTTTCGGCATTGACGGCCGGGTCGCTCCAGGCGAGCGCATTGCCGGGTTGACCGTTGGCTTTGACATAGAGGCCGCGCTGGCACTCGGCGCTGGCAACCCAGAGAGCAAATTCCGTGCACAATTGCGGGTGCGCGGTCTTGGATGAGATCGCTATGCCTGTACCACCCAGTGCCGATCCGAGAGGGCCGTTGCGACCCAGCACCGGCATGTCGGTGAAATGGATCCGGTGCTTTCGGTAGCCGTCGTTGGCATAGCCCTTGTAGAGGTAAACAAGCGGTGAGAGGTGATAGCGATCCGATGACGAAAGTTCATCGAGTACCGCGATCGGATCCATTTCATAAAAGGCATCATCCATGTGCTTGGCGACGGCGCGCAGCTGTTCGAGTACCTGTCGGCCGGTTTCCGGATCGATCAAATCGCCATAGCTGGTCGCACATGGATGGCCGACATTGGCA
The DNA here is from genome assembly GCF_026619415.1 of Hoeflea algicola. Taxonomy (NCBI): domain Bacteria; kingdom Pseudomonadati; phylum Pseudomonadota; class Alphaproteobacteria; order Hyphomicrobiales; family Rhizobiaceae; genus Hoeflea; species Hoeflea algicola. The sequence continues at coordinate 1,045,483 of NZ_JAOVZR010000001.1, read as the reverse complement.
GCGAGCGTATAGAGGTTCATCAGCACGTGCGGGGAACGCAACGGCCAGATGACATGTCCGTCCTCGGCCTTGCGGATGACATCGCTCCAGTTTTGAACCCGCGGCGACAGATCGGCCCGGTGGGCCTGCACCTGAGTTGCCGCATCAATCGGCAGCGCCCATTGATGGCCATTCAGGAAGTAGCTCTGGAAACTGCGGCCGATGGAGTGATTGGCCAGTTCGGCCAGGGCATCTTCGCTGGCGAATTCTTCAAACGGCAGCAGGCAGCCGCGGTCAGCGACAGAGCCGACATGGGGATGGTCGATCACCATCAGATCATAACGGGCGGCGAGTTCGTCGACCGGGGTGGTTTCAAACCCCTGTAATGAGCGTTTGTCCCACTCGATCGAAACGCCTGGATGGGTTTCGGCAAATGCGCTCGCCGCTGCCACAACCGGATCATATCCGCGCGGGTCCGACCAGGTCATGCCCTTCAATACAACAGAATCAGTCATTTAGTCCTCCACAGAGCTGGAGGCAGTCTAGCGCAAAGCTTTCATCTGCGAAAGTGTATTTTATATATCATCTATTGTCGTGATCGCCAGCGAAGGTGTTGCTGCCCAGCAGCGCTGAAACCTCGCGGCCGGCATCTATCAGCAATGCCTTGGTTTCCTCGAGCGAGACGAAATGCGGGGTGCGCAGGCGGTTGACGAACGGGATCGTCAAGGCGGCGATGATAGCGCCGGAATAATCACGCAATGGCACCGAGATGTTGATTACACCCTCGATCACAGCCGATGGGCTTTGGCAGTAACCCCGTTTCCGGAAGGCATCGAAGTGGACGAGGAAGGAGTCGACAATGCTGGCTTCGCGATCCTTGGCGCGCTGCAGGAATTTTTTCTGCTCATTTTCTGTCAGGGCGCTGAACAGGATAGCGCCGGATGCAGTCTCTTCCATGGGCACACGCGCACCCAGCCGAACACTGGTGACATTGTTGCCGGGTGCATCAACCTGGGCGATGATGAGAATGTCGTCGCCATGCTGAATTGCCAGATGGATCGACTGGTTGACCTCGAGCGCCAGCTTGCGCATGGTTTCGATCGCCACCGAAGACAGCCGCCGGATCGGCGGGTGTCGGTGGGCGATTTCGAACAGCTTGGTTGTCAGCGCGTAGCGTTCGGTTGATGGTTCAAACGACACGTAGCCGCGCTCGGTGAGCACTGCCAGCATCCGAAAGATCTCGCTGATCGAACGCTCCAGTGCCTTGGCGATATCGCTCTTGCGCATGCCGTCGGCATCGGACGCCAGCAATTCCAGAATGTCGAGCCCCTTGGACAGAGCAGGTGCTGTGTACTTGCCGCTCTTCATGTCAACTGTATCCGAAGTGTCGGTCATGGCGTCCTCGTCCGATCAAACCTGACCAAGCCTTTGCCCGATAATGGCGAGCATTGCAAATTGTCGGGTTGTTGGTGACGCAGATCGATTTATTCATCAAGTTATGTTCCCCACGGGACAAAGCCGACGCAGGTTGGGGTCCCAATCTCAAGGTGGAAATCAAGAGCTTGCAGGGCGTCATCGGCGGCGATCGCCAAAAAGTTTACGCGGTCACTGTCCTGGTTGGCGACTGCCAGCAACTGGCCATCGGGGTCGGAAGCAAAATGGCGCGGGGTTTTGCCGCCGCTGGCCACATGATCGACCATTTCTGGTGTGCCTGTGGCCGGATCGATGGCGATGCGGGCGATCGAATCGTGGCCGCGGTTGGCGACATAGAGATGCTGGCCCGAGGGCGCCAGTGCCAATTCCGATGTGTGGTTGAGATCGGACCAGTCGGTCGGGATTGTGCGACACCGTCCGATGATCTCCAAAGCGCCCGAAGCCTGATCGACCCGCAGGCTGGTCACCGAGGAATCGAGTTCGCCGCAGACATGCAAAAACGCGCAGTCATGGGAGAACGCCATATGGCGCGGGCCGGTGCCGGGGGTGAGTGCTACCGTATGCGCCAGCGCAATTGCGCCGGCCTCGACCTCAAAACGGTAGACCATCAGGGCATCGGCGCCGAGATCTGAAACGACGATATGGCGGTTATCTGCTGTCGCCAGTGCTGCATGGGGATGCGAGCGGCCCTGACGCGGCAATTGTAGACCTGTGCCGGTTTGTTTGGTGCTGGCGACAATATCGCCGACGCCGGTTTGCGCATCGACGGCGACAAGCGCGAGCGCCTGATCGCGGCCACCGAGATCCTCGTCCCAGCCATGATTGCTGATCAGCACGTAACGCCCGGTGCGATCCAGGCTGAGATGGGCCGTGATCGAACCGGCTGAAGACTGGCGCCCCAATCTGGTGATGGTGCGGTGATCGGGGGAGAGCGCAAAGCCGGTGACGGCACCTTCGGCCCACAATGGCATTTCGCTGCTCGCATAAAGCCGATCTCCCGCCGGGCTGGCGATCATGAAGGTCGGGTTCTCGATCTCCTCGAAGCGGGACAGTAGTTCAGCCGATGTTTGCGCCACATCAATCCGGAAGATCGAGATGCCCGGCGAGTTCGAGGTGGCGAAATAGCCGGTCGGGTGATTGCAGCCGCTGACGAAAAGATCGGAAATGGTCATGGTCAAATATCCTGTGCCACTGAACGTTCACGGCCATAGAGACTGACGAGAACGAGAATGCCAAGCCCGAGGCCTGCCTGGACCGCGGATGGATTGAAGCCCAGGCCGATGAGCAAGGTATTGACCTCGATCAGCACCGCGGCGCCGATCGCTGTGCCGACATAAGAGCCGGAGCCGCCGACCAGAGCGGTGCCGCCGATCACCACCGCAGCGATGGTCTGGAACAGGTAGGGCTCGCCGACCCCGGCATAGGCCGAACCGGAAAAACCAAGCAGCAGGATGCCGGCGAGGGCAGAGAAGAAGCCGCTGATGGCAAAGGTCACGGTCCAGGTGAAGACCGGGCGGATGAGTGCATAGCGCGCAGCACTCGGGTTGCTGCCAAGTGCGTAGAGCTGACGGCCAAAGGTGGTGCGCCTGAGCACCAGCACCACCAGCGCAATCAGCACGAACACGGCGGGCACCAGGCCGGGGAACGGCAAGGGGCCGAGTGTGCCGCCGATGGAGACGAAATCGGAGATGAACTGCGGTGCGCTGCCAGAGGGAAAGCCGCCGGTCCATTGCTGAACTGCGCCGAGCGCCACAGTGCCGACTCCGAGCGTGACAATCAGCGGATGAACGCCGAGGCCTGCTGAAATCAGCCCGTTGATGGCGCCGATGCCCATCGCCAGCAGGGAGACGATGACGAACACCAGCGCAAAGTCCATGCCGTCGCCATAAAGCTGGGCGGCCACGACATTGGCGACGCCGACCACAAACGGAATCGACAGATCAATGCCGCCAAGAATGATGACAAGCGTCTGGCCGACGGAAGCGACAGCGAGCAGCGCGCTGAGCACCAGCATCGACCGCAATGTGAAGATCGAGCCGTAGCCATCGATCAGGGCGATGCCGATCAGGTGCAGGATGACCACCATTACCAGTGCGCCATAGAGCCGGTTGCGTTTGAATTCGGCGCCAATCCTGGTGATCATGACCGGTCTCCTCGTGAAAACAGCCACCGTTCGATCTGGGTTGCGGAGACGGCGATCACCAGAATGGTGCCGTAGGCCATCTGCAGGATGAAGGTGGAAACATTGAAATAGACCAGCAGGCTCTGCAGCAGGAAGATTGCCGCTGCGCCGGTTACGGCATTGACCGGGCCGCCGCGCCCACCGGCGAGGCTGATGCCGCCGAGCGCCACTGCGGATATTGCCAGCAGCGTGTAATTTGCGCCGATATTGGGGTCGGCCGAACCGATCAGTGCGGTCAGCGAAAGTGCGGCGAAACCTGCAAACAGACCGCCGAGCACATAGGCGAGAAACCGCACCAGCGTGACATTGACGCCGGACGTGTAGGCGGCGCGGTCATCACTGCCGCAGGCCATCAGCAGCCCGATATAGGGAAGCCGGGAGAGTGCCAGCCAGATGGCGCCGATGGCGACGAGCGGCAGGATCGACCAGCCGCCCGACATGGTCCTGAGCCAGTCGGGAATGGTGCCGCTGGGGGAGGGCACCAGGGTTGTGGTCAATCCGCCGAGAATGAGGAAGGTGCCAAGCGTGGCGACAATCGGCTGTATACGCAGGATGGTGACCAGAAAGCCGTTGAAGGCGCCAAAGGCAATGCCGATTGCCATGCTGGCGGCAATCACCGGAACCGGTCCGCTCAAACCCGCCTTGCCAATCACGAAGACGACGATGATGACATTGATGAAGCCCATCAGCGGTCCGATGGAAATGTCGAGCCCGCCGCGGCCCGACAGGATTGATGGACTGGAGGCAAGCGCTGCGCCGATCAGCGGTGCGGCGAGACCAATCACGGTGCCCCAGGCCGCGGGTGCAAACCGCTGAGGGTTGAACCAGATGTTGAGGATCAGCAGGATTATCAGGATGGTGCCGCCGAAGCCGATACGGCCGATCAGGGTCCGCAATGTCAGCGGCTGACGGCCGGAGGCTGCGGAATCGGCAAGTGGGGTGCTGGTTGAAACGCTCATGCGGCCTCTCCGAACATGCCCGCAAGCACGCGTGCATTGGTCTTGTGCTCGCCGGACAATTCCACCGAGATGTCCTGATCGCGGAAAACGATCACCCGGTCGGCGAGATTGATGGCTTCCTCGATTTCGGTCGAGACGATCACCAGGGTCATGCCCTTGGCGGCGAGATCGCAAAACAGCCGGTAGAGCATGGTGCGGGTAGCCACATCGACGCCGCGGGTCGGATCGTTGAGCAACAACACGCGGGGTTCGCCTGCCAGAAGCCGGGCGACCAGCACCTTTTGCTGGTTGCCACCCGACAGCGAGGTGATCGGATTGCGGGGATCATCGGCAACGATTCCCAGCAATTGCTGATAATGGGCAAAACGGCGATTGCGCTTGCGCGGACTAATCAGGCCGAACAGCGTATCGCGCCCGGTCGAGCTGATGGCGAAATTGTCGAGGATTGACTGGGTCGGGAAAATGCCATTCTCGCGCCGGTCGCGCGGCAGAAAGGCAACGCCCAGACGGTTGGCGTGACGGCCGCCACGCAGCTTTTCGCGGGCGGTTGGCCCGGGCGTGTAAACGCCGCCCGTGACCGGCCGGTTCCAGCCTGCCAGGGTTTCCAGAAATCGTTCCTGGCCGTGGCCATCAAGGCCGGCCAGGCAGATGATCTGTCCGGCCGGAAAATTCAGTGTCACCGGTGACGCGCCCTTTGTATGGACCAGATCGACGGTTTCGAGCGATGCGGTGGTCTGGTTCATTGTGCCGTGCCTTCTTCAACAAGACCGCGGGCTGGTGGGGCCATCTTTGCGAGCAGGTCGGCGGCCGTGAAGCTGCCTCGCGCAAAAGAGCCTGCATGCATGCCGCTGCGCAGGATCGAGACATCGTCGGACAAGCGCATGACTTCCTCCATACGGTGGGAAATGAAGATCACCAGTTTGCCGTCAGCGGCCATGCGCTCCATCATCTGGAACACGGCTTCGCGGTCGCCATGGTCGAGCGCGGCAGTGGCCTCGTCGAGAATGAGAACTTTCGGATCGCGGGCAAGCGCGCGGGCGATAACGACGATTTGTTGCGAGGCCAGCGGCAGTTTGCCGGCCTCGATGTCGAGCGGCAACTGACGGGCGCCCAGCGTATCGAGAACCTTTTCGATCAACTGCTTCCGCTCGACCTTGCTGATGCGGCGGCGGAACGGGCCGTCGAGACCGAGCAGGATGTTATCGGCGACACTGCGGTCAGGTGCGATCAGTACTTCCTGGAACACGGTGGCCAAACCAAGATCGATCAGGTCGCGCAATCTGCCGAAGGGCAGCGGTTTGCCGTCGAACCGGATCGAGCCGCTGTCGGGCGTGACGATGCCGGACAGGATCTTGACCAGCGTGCTTTTGCCGGAACCGTTTTCGCCGAGCACGCAATGCACGGTGCCGGATTTGAAATCGATCGAAACATCGCTGAGCGCGACGGTTTCGCCGTAGGTCTTGGAGAGACCTTCAACAATCATCATGAGCTGTATTCCCGAACACCGGTCCGGCCTGTTGGGCCGGACCGGATTATGGAGGTGGTTAGTTGCAAGCCTTGGGGGACTTTGCATAGTCCCAACCCGGCACGGGGGCAGGGTTCTTGAAGTAACCGTCCATTTCGGCGGCCGGCAGCGGATCGCTGGCGGGGACCGGGAACACTGAAACCGAATCCGGTGTCATGCAGCTTTCATAGAGACCATCGAGATCGGCATTGGAGATTACCGGCAGCGGCACCATCAGCGTGTTGAGCTTCGGAGCCTGGCCCTGAAGCACCCGCACGGCAGCGCGGAACAGGGTCTGGGCTGTCATGTGCGGCAGCACGCCATGGCCTTCGAAACGGTAGGTGTCCTGGTTTTCCTTCCAGTAGCCGAGCGCGTCGCCGGTCATCGAACCGGTGATCAACGGTGCGTCGCGTCCGGCCTGCTTGAAGGCTTCGGCGACGGTGCGCGATTCTGAACCCGTGGTCCAGACTGCATCGACCTTGCCCGGATAGGTGGCCAGCGCCTGCAGCAGCACGCTCTTGGTCACATTGGCCGTCCAGTTGCCGTTGACGGTACGGGCAACCTTGATGCCGGGATGTTCGGCGAGCGCGGCGTCGGCGCCTGCCTTTTCCTGCAGTACGATCGGGTGACCGGCAAGACCTTCGACCATCATGATGGTGGCGTCTTCGCCAACAGTCATGGCAATCGCGTTGATCATGTCATAGCCCCAACGGTAGTAGTTGGAATCGACATTGATTGCATAGGGGCTGGTGACCGAACCGGCCGCGGTGATGAACGGAATGCCCGCGTCGTAGGCTGCCTTGATGGCATCATTGAGCGCTGTCGATGAGCTGACAATGGAGGTGATGACGGTGCACTTGCGGTCGATGAAGGTGCGGATCTGGTTGATCTGCTGGCCGACGTCGCCGTTCGAATCGGAAATTTCGAACGTGGCGTTGATGCCGGAATCATTGAGACCCTCGACCAGGCGCTTGAGTTCGTTGGTGACAGTCACGCGCCAGGGGTTGCCCTGGTAGGATTCCGAATGGCACCACTTCCAGTCACCATCGGCGACCTTGAAATCATCATAGGCCGACGGGAACATTTCTGATGATGCGCCGATATAAAGGCCGGGAAGATCGCCCGGCAGATCCTTGTAAAGTGCCTCATCGGCGAAAGCTGTGCTGCTTGTCAGCAGCAGGGCCGGCAACAGGTATTTCAAACTGGTCATGGTGTTTCCTCCTGATCATACGATTGGTCCTGTTCCGTTGCCGTCTTGCGGTGTACGGGCAGGTCGAAATTCATCTGCTGTGATTGATTGGCTGCGTCTTTTCGCGAACCGCTTGTCGACGCTGGAGAGCCTCCCTCTTCCGCTTCGTGTATTTCGTATATGATAGTTATTTTCATATGTAGATTAATTTGGCAAGTCTAGAACTTTGGGATAATGAACGCGGCAATCGGATTTAATGGTAATTTCGATATGCCCGCGATGCGCCGGCAAACCGGAACGGCTTGTTAAAGCATGTGCATTGTCGGTATAGCCGGGATCGCTGCTGCAGGCTTGGGAGGCGGGCGCATAAGTGCCGGTCGCGATCAAAAGAGGGCATATCAATTGGAACACGGGTCTGATCACAAGCCGTTCTTTACGGCGCTTTTTGAAGCTGCCATTGCGGCGGCGGATCCGGCGCTGTCGATCCGCAAGTATCTTCCGGAAAAGCCCAAGGGTCGCACCGTGGTGGTCGGCGCTGGCAAGGGAGTGGCGCAAATGGCGGCCGCGCTGGAAGCCAGCTGGGAGGCGCCGCTCGAAGGCGTGGTGGTGACCCGCTATGGGTATAGCGCACCAACCGAGAAAATTACCGTGCTGGAGGCCGCGCACCCGGTGCCTGACGAAGCTGGCCTTGCCGCAGCGCGTCGGCTGCTTGAAACGGTTGAAGGGTTGACCGAGGATGATCTCGTCATTGCGCTGGTGTGTGGCGGCGGCTCGGCGCTGCTGCCCGCGCCCGCTGGCAAGTTGACGCTCGCCGACGAGATCGCCGTCAACGAGGCGCTGCTTGCCTCCGGTGCACCGATTTCGGCGATGAATGTCGTGCGCAAGCATATTTCTTCAATCAAGGGCGGCCGGCTTGCCGCGGCGGCACATCCCGCGCGGGTTGTCTCGCTGATTGTCTCGGACATACCCGGCGATGATCCGGCGCTGGTTTCTTCCGGCCCCACGGTTCCCAATTCATCCAACAGCGACGATGCGCTTGCGGCGATTGCGGCCTATGGCATCAAGCTGCCTGACGCGGTGATGCAGCATCTGCGGTCAGAAGATGCGGCAGCGCCCGGGCCTCAGGACGCGCGGTTTACAGGCCATGAGGTTCACGTCATCGCCTCTGCCGCGCAATCTCTTGAGGCGGCTGCACAGGCTGCCGAGCAGCAAGGGGTTGCTGCGGTCATCCTGTCCGACGCCATGGAGGGCGAAGCGCGGGAGGTGGGGCGGTTGCACGCGGCGATTGCCCGCGAAATCCTGCTCAAGGACCGGCCGTTTAGGAAACCGGTCGTAGTGCTCTCAGGCGGCGAAACCACTGTGACAATCCGCGACAAGGGCGGACGCGGTGGTCGCAACAGCGAATTCCTGCTGGCTCTCGCCGTCGAAATCGAGGGCATGAACGGCATCTGCGCGCTTGCCGCAGATACCGACGGCATTGACGGGTCCGAGGATAATGCAGGCGCATTTGCCGATTCTACCAGTGTGACGCGGTTGCGCGCGGCGGGGATCGACGCCAAGGCCTGTCTGGCCGGGCATGATGCGTGGTCGGCGTTTGATGCGCTCGGAGATCTGTTCGTTCCCGGGCCGACAGGAACCAACGTCAATGATCTGCGCGCCATTCTGGTTCGCTAAGGTTTGGTGACAAGATTGCCTGTGTCAATGCGTCTGGCCCGGGCAAAAGCGCCGTCAGTCGAGCCAGAATCCCGGCACCAGCAGCACCAGCACAGCGAGAATTTCGAGCCGTCCCAGAAGCATCAGGAAGGCCAGGATCATCTTGGCTGGATCACCGAGCGAGGCAAAATTGCCTGCGGGTCCGATCACAGGGCCTATGCCGGGGCCGACATTGGCGAGTGCGGTGATTGATCCTGATATGGCGGTTTCGATATCGAGCCCGGTGGCGGCCAGTGCCACCGAACCCAGCGCCCAGACGCCGAAATAGGCGCAGACGAACAGGAACACTGTGCGCTGCATGTCCGGTTCGACGACAATATTGCCGTAGCGGACCGGGCGAACGGAGTTGGGATAGATCAGCCGCAACAGGCCGGAGCGGACCGAACTGGCGATGATGACCAGCCGGTAGGCCTTGATGCCGCCGGCAGTGGAGCCGGAACAGCCACCCAGGAATGTGGCCATGAAGAACAACGCCACCGGCAGTGGCCCCCACAGCGTGTAATCGGAACTGGCAAAGCCGGTCGTTGTGACGATCGAGACAACGTTGAAGGCGGCGTGGGTCAGCGCCATGCCGAAGCCTTCGCCCTGACCGAGCCGCAGGCTGAGCGCAATGGTGATCGAGAGCACCAGCAGAATTCCCGCATAGGCCAAAATCTGTGGATCGCGCAGTGCGTCGAGCCGGCCACGCACGGCAAACAGGATCATCACCGAGAACGGAAGCCCGGCCACGGCCATGAAAAAGGTCGCTGTCCAGATCAGGGCAGGCGACTGGAACGCCCCAAAAGACGCGTCATGGGTTGAAAAGCCGCCGGTGGCAATTGTCGTCATGGCGTGGTTGAGGGCATCAAGCTGGCTCATGCCGAGCAGGCTGTAAAGCACAGTGCAGGCCACCGTGAGACCAATGTAAATGGCAAAGAACGCCTGGATGAACGCTGCAAAACGGGCGAGCGGCTTTTCAGCGGTGTCAGACGATTCCATGCGGAATACGGAGAAGCCGCCGACCTTGAGAAATGGCAGAACCAGCAGTCCCAGCGCGACAATGCCGATGCCGCCCATCCATTGCAGAAGCGAGCGCCACAGCAACAGGCCCGGCGGGGCGTTATCAAGCCCTGAGATGACGGTCGCGCCGGTGGTGGTGACGGCGGAGACCGACTCGAACAGGGCATCGGCCATGTCCAACCCGAGCGACGAGAGATAGAACGGGATGGCGCCGGTGATCGAGAGCGTGAGCCACAACAAATTGACCACAAGGAAGCCGAGCCGCTTGGAGAAGGGCGCCATGACCCCGCGGTTGGCAGCGGCAGAGGCCAGGCAGATGGAGCCAACGACAAAAGCCGATATGGCAAAGACCTGCCAGTCCGGGTTGCCAAAATAGAAATCCAGCCCGGCGGGGATCAGCATCGCCGCGGATAGATACAAACCGGCCATGGATGCAATGAACACGGCGGATCGAATCGTTTGGCCGTTCACGCAGTGCCTCTTATCGAAAGCGATGGACCGGATCTGGTTGGCAACCGGCGGGTTCTCATGGCATAGACCGCTGATGTCCGAAAAACAATCACCTGACGGCTTCCGCACCCAAACCGATCTGGCGCTGGCGGAAATGCGCGCGCTGTTCGAGCCGACACCGCTGCAGCTCAATGACCTTCTGTCGACACGCTATGGCGCGCGGATCTGGCTGAAGCGGGAGGATTTGTCTCCCGTCCGGTCCTATAAGATCCGTGGCGCCTTCAACTTTATCCGCAAGGCTTTGCTGGAAAACCCGGCGCTCTCGCTGTTTGTCTGCGCGTCGGCGGGCAATCATGCCCAGGGATTTGCCTATGCCTGCCGGCATTTTGGCCGCAAGGGCGTGGTGTTCATGCCGGTGACGACGCCGCAGCAGAAGATCGACAAGACCCGGATGTTTGGCGGCGAATTCATCGAAATCCGGTTGACCGGCGACTTTTTCGACGCTTGCTTGGCGGCGGCGCTGGAGTTTGCCGACACTGAAAACGCACTGATGGCGCCACCATTTGACCATGCCGACATCATCGAGGGCCAGGCCACCGTGGCAGCCGAGATCACCGCGCAACTGCCCGCGGGTGAAACTCCGGACATGATCGTGCTGCCGGTGGGCGGTGGCGGGCTTTCGGCCGGTGTCGCACGCTATTTCGAAGGCCGCGTGCCTAACGACCGCTTTGTGCTGACCGAACCTGCCGGCGCGCCGAGCCTGAAAGAGAGCCTTGCCGCGGGACACCGGATCAAGCTGTCCAAGACCGACAATTTCGTCGATGGCGCCGCGGTGGCGCAGATCGGCGCTGTGAACTTCGATATCCTGGACCGCTTTGACGTTGATCAGGTGCTGCTGATTCCGGAAAACGCCATCTGCCTGACCATGACCTCGATCCTCAACACAGAAGGCATCGTGCTTGAGCCTGCGGGTGCGCTGTCGCTGACGGCGCTGGAGACGCTGGGACCGGAGAAATTGGCGGGCAAAAGTGTGGTGGCGGTCGTCTCCGGCGGGAATTTCGATTTCGAACGGCTGCCGGACGTCAAGGAACGGGCCATGCGCCATGCCGGGACCAAGAAGTATTTTGTGCTCAGGTTGGCTCAGCGCCCGGGTGCGCTGCGGGATTTTCTGTCGCTGCTCGGCCCCGAAGACGATATCGCCCGGTTTGAATACCTGAAGAAATCAGCACGCAATTTCGGATCGATTCTGATCGGCATAGAGAGCCGTGCGCCTGAGAACTTTATCAGCCTGATGAAAGCATTCGATGATGCCGGGTTGGGCTATCAGGACATTACCGACAACGAGATCATTTCCAACCTGATCATCTGACGCCTGCAGGTATCAATCGGCTTCGGTTGATTGGTGCTCAGAGATCGGCGATCCAGGCCGCGGTTTCAGCCGCCAATCGTTCTGTCGTGTCGGGCGAAAGCGCGTCTCCGGCAATCACATGGTTGTTGGGATCGTTACTGTCGGTGACTTCGATGCTTTTGATTGGGCCGCCCCATTTTTCCGCCATCGCCTTGACCAGGTCCGGCCGGATGACGCGGTCGAGCGGCGAATAGATAAACAGTGACGGTGCCGTCACCCGAGCCGGATTGACGCCGCCCGCGAGATTGACCAGGGCCGCCATCGGCAACAAGGCCAGGCTGGGATAGTCGTGAGTCCAGTATTGGGCGTGGCGTTCATTGCGTGGCTCGAATGAGCGGCGTTCGCCTAGAACCAGCCGCACCAGCTTGTTCGACCAGGGAACGGTGAGCAATCCGGAACCTGCCGCCTGAACGCCATAATTGGGCGAAATCTGCACCAGACCGGCAACATCGTGCATCAATTCAGGCTGGGTAGCGGCCCAGGTGGCAAGCGCTGCTCCGGTCGAAGTCGCCATGATGATGACGCGTTCGCCCAACCGATGGCCGATGGCAATAGCTTCGGCAAGATCATTGACCCAGCCATTGACCGAGCCTTCGAGCATGGCGTCGCCGCTGCGGCCATGGCCCTTTAGCCGCGCGAAATAGAGATTGGCGCCGAGTTGACTGGCAACCAGATCGGGCATCGGCCGAATTTCGCCGGGGCTCGCGGAGAAACCGTGAATGTAAACGATGGCAATCGGCGTGCGGGCACGCGAGACCGGGTAGGCCCAGACAATCTGGCGGGCATTGCCCGGTCGAAGATCTGCAAAGCGCGATTCGGAATCTGTCAGATACTGGTCGAGATCGGCGGGCAGGTCGGCGCTGTCAAATGCGATACTGGTATCCGCGGCAGGGCGTGGTCCCAGGGCAAATGCCGCGCCGCCGAGCACGACCAGTAGCCCTATGAAATACAGTACCTTACGTGTCTTTGACGTTCGCTTTGCCATTCCTGTTCGCTCTCTCCGGGCAGCCACCGTTTACCGAGGCGTGGGGTGAGGCGATGCTAGCTTAAGGTGGGGGAGCGCTCAATGGCTGCACCGCTGCCACACAGGGATGATCAGCTGTCTTTCAAATGGAAAGACGTTAGGGCGCTATGCGGGCTGATGGTTGTCCCGGAACATCCGGTAGTAGCTCTCGACCTTGGCCCGATTGTTGGACGTGAGCACCAGTTCAGCGCCTATCCGCGGTCCCCGGATCCATCGAATGGTTCCGACCAGAAGCCCCATCTCTTCCGTCTCCACGGTGATCTTGTCACCAATCGCCACCGGGATGTCGAGCGACAGGTTCAGACAGATGCCATGTTGCGACAGATCAAGCACCCAGCCAGGGGTTTTTTGGCCCATGCAGTCAATTTTGGTTCGAAGACGCGTCCTGTCCCGCTGGATCGCGCGACCATTAAATCCCTTCATGTCGGTTCTCTTCCCCCTGACTAATTGCACAGGAATTGTCGCAACATGCCGTAACAAAATTGCTAATGGCGTTCGTCAACATAGGACTCGGTTAAGAGCGGGTGAATCCCCGCGCTACAGCGGGTCGATGTCTGTGTCGCCAGAATTGAAACCTGATGCGAATTAAATCCGATCAATCGCCAAATCGACGTCGGGTGACCCCGCCGTGAAAGTGATCAGTCCGTATCGCCGTTCCTGTTCCGCTTGAAGTAGCTCTCCACCTTGGCTTCGGTGTTGGATGATGTGTCCAGTTCTATACCTACGCGGGACTGGCGGGCCCAGCGCACCACACCTGTCAGATGGCCCATTTCATGTGTGTTGAAAGTGATCGTGCTTCCAAACGCGACCGGGATGTCGGTGGAGAGATAGAGGCAGGCTCCGCGCTTGGACAGATCAAGTACTGCGCCAGGGGTTTCGCGCCCCTTGTAGTCGATTGTCGCGCGCATTCGTGTTTTATCGCGGCGCGCCGCGCGACCAACAAAACCCTTCATGTCCGTTTGCCTCCAATAGTTCAGCATGCGTCAAATATCGCAGATGCCAATAACTAAAGGCCTAAAGTTTTTCCCCAAGATGTTGCTTGTAAATAGTGAGGGTGTTGCAGCGTATTTACCGGTCAAACTAAGTGGTTTGGGCGGAGTTTTAAATTTTGTCTGGAAACTCCCGGCGCGTGTTGCGTCGGGAGCCTGCTTTATCTGTGTGGCTTAAAGCTTGATGCGGTAAAGCGCGAAGCCGTCGGTGCCTTCGCCTGCCGGTTCGATTGACACCCCCTTGATGTCGTTGACGAACTCCTTGCCCCTGGGCCCGGTGGAAAACAGCACGGTGGTGTCCTTGACCGGCGCAAAGCGCCAGTTGCCGTCCGCCGACGGGTTGATCGTGCCTTGCTCGACAATAAAGCGCACAATCACATCGCGGTTGGTGTCGGGAGCCTGGAAGACCACCTTGTCGGGACCGATTTCGGGGAAATTGCCACCACCGCCACCGCGGTAGTTGTTGGTGGCGACCACGAATTTCTGTTCCAGGTCAATGGCCTGTCCATTGTAGCTAAGATTTTGAATCCGGTTGGCGTCGGGGTTGAGCAGGTCGCCCTTGGAGGAATATTTGGGTGGCTGGGTGAGATCGACCTGATAGGTGACGCCGTCGATGACATCGAAATTGTAGGACGGGAAATCGCCATTAATTAGTTCGGCGTCCTGCGTCCCTGCCTCGATCTGGTTGAAGATGCCTGCTGACATTTCAAGCCAGTCTTTGACCTGTGCGCCGTTGATGACCACGGCCTGCACCGTGTTGGGGTAGAGATAGAGGTCGGCCACATTTTTGATCGCAATATCACCGGCGGGAACGTCGGTGTAGTAGTCAGCGCCACCGCGTCCGCCTGCCTTGAAGGGTGCGGCAGCCGAAAGCACAGGCAGATCCTTCCATTCGGTCTGCGACAGCATGTCGGTGATGTACCAGGTCTGCGCCTGGCTGACGATCTGCACCGACGGGTCATCGGCGACCAGTGCGAAATAGGAATGCAGCGGCGCCGATGTCTTGCCCACCGCGGTGCGCACATAGGCGAGCGTCGCATCATGGTCGGCCTGGGCAGCGGCAAGAACTTCGGATTTGTCGGGCACTAGCGCTACGACCTTTCGGTCCACCCGTTCATAGATCGGCCGGGCTTCGGAACTGTGGCCCGTCACCTTCCAGGAAGTCCCGTCGCGTTCCAGCATCAGGTCGATCAGGCCCAGATGCGAGCCCCAGAACCCGCCCATGACACCGGGCTTGCCGGAGATGGCGCCCTTGGCATTGTCGACACCAGCCATGTCGGCAAATTTCGGGCCGGGGAAATCGAGATGGCTGTGGCCGGTGACAATGGCGTCGATGCCGTCAACGGCAGCCAGCGGAATGGCGGCATTTTCGAGGTTTTCGGCCCAGACCTGCTGGCCCATGCCCGAATGCGACAGGGCGATGACCAGGTCGGCACCTTCTTCGCGCATTTGCGGCACCCAGGCTTCCGCGGTCTTGACGATATCGCGCGTGGCAGCCTTGCCGGTCAGGTGACGCGCATCCCAGGTCATGATCTGCGGCGGCACGAAGCCGATCAAGCCGATCCTGATCGGATGCTCGGCGCCGGTGCCATCGGTGATGGTGCGGTCGAGGATGATGTAGGGTTTTAGGAACAGGTCATCGTCGAGCGGATTGGCGGCAAGCACCCCCTTGGTGACGTTGGCGCAGACCATCGGGAAATTGGCGCCAGCCATGACCTTGAACATGTAGTCAAGGCCATAATTGAACTCGTGGTTGCCCAGCGTGCCGCAATCATAGCCCAGCACATTCATGGCGGCGATGATCGGGTGCAGGTCACCATCCTTCATACCGCGTTCGTAGGCAACATAATCGCCCATCGGGTTACCCTGCAGAAAATCGCCATTGTCGATCAGGATCGAATTGCGCGCTTCGGCACGCATCTGATCAATGATTGACGCCGTGCGGGCCAGCCCCATCGTGTCGTTGGGCTTGTCGCCATAATAATCATAGGGGAATACGTGAACATGCAGGTCGGTGGTTTCCATGATGCGCAAATGAGCCTGGTTGGCAGCCGCCCGCGCGGTGAACGGGTGAACCATGACAAGTGCGCTGGTGGCGGCAATGCCGCTGAGCAGCGAGCGCCGAGATATCGGGTGCAGCATGTCGAGAATACGTTGGTCTTTCATGGACTTTCTCCTCACCTTTGATCTAGAAAGGGTGCCGTGTCACCCGCGTGGTGCATTGAGGCGCGTCAACATGACATCCGTTTCGGCGGCTTCGCCGAGAGGGCATAGTCGGGGAGTGTGATCCCGACATGACAGTTGCGCAACCGAATAAGCACAGACGTGACGGCAAGCGGTGTAGCGGGCTGCGTCCGCGGCAAGGCAGAACCAGTACGAGGAGTTTGAGATGGCCGGAATTCTTGACAGCATCCGCAACATGTTTGGCAGCAGTTCTGCGCCGGCCACACCGGAGGCCGCCAACGAGCCCGAGATCTACAAGGATTTCCGGATCTATGCCGAACCGATGGCCGAGGGCGGCCAATGGCGCCTTGCCGGCCGCATCGTCATGGGTGAGGGAGAGGCGGAACGGGAATACAAATTCGTGCGCGCCGATGTTTTTTCCAGCCGCGATGATGTGCTGCCGATCACGATCCGCAAGGCACGCCAAATCATCGACGAGCAGGGTGCGGCGTTGTTTCCGTAACTAGTGGCAAATTCCAACAACACCTGAAAACCGATGGCGCTAGTCTTCGGTCGCGTGCTCAGCCAGATGCTTTCGCGAAGTTGAGGCCATCTCGTCGAGTTCTTTCTCGCTCATGCTGTCAAACCTCTCTCCTGATGCGCCCGGAGCTCGGAGTGGGCTGTCTCTCCGCGCTTGGCCGGCCGGTCAACCCAATGAGGTGGCTCCTTGCTACCTGTTTCTGGCCTGTGCAGATTCAAGCTATATCACCGGGAAGGTACTGCATCCTAATGGCGGCGAGCCGATTTCGAGCTGATTTCTGCATACAGGAATCGCAGTTGTGGTGCAGCACGATCAGCCCCGAATTGCGGCAATAACGGGGTGCGCTCGCCGCGAAAAAATCTCAATAGAATTTGGAACGGGCGCGAGTCGAAAGCGTTGTTCAGGCACGGCTTTCCTCGCTGGCCCCGGCCAGTCGGAAATGCCGATCCAAAGTATTCCAGACAGAGCGCCGTCCGGCGTCTCCCAACCGAAAGGATTACGAGATGACGAGCATCACCAAGGAAAATGTCTCCCTGATCGGCAGCGACAAGGTTGCCGGAACCGAAGTTTATGATCGCACCGGAGAGCATATTGGCTCGATCGAGAAAGTCATGATTGGAAAGCTCGACGGCAAAGTGTCCTATGCCGTACTCAGCTTCGGTGGCTTCTTTGGCATCGGCGACGATCATTACCCACTGCCGTGGGAGAAGCTGCGCTATGACGAGAAGCTTGGCGGATATCGCGCAGATATCACCAAGGAACAGGTCGAAGGCGCGCCGAAGTATAACCGCGATTCCGACTATGACTGGTCACAGTCCACCCAGGAACGGCTCTACGCCCATTACGGTCAGCCGCCTTACTGGATGTAAGCACACGGGCGTTGGTGCTGCCGCGTTTTCAGATATGAGTGTGGGACGCCAGATATCGCGATTGGATAATGGTCGACCGCTGATCCATGCGGCGGTCGATCTGTCCGTGTCAGACGAATATCCAAGCCAATGCGATTGCTGCGATTGCAATGGCGCGCTTGGCGATTGGGTCGGAGTCTTTCGCACCAATTCAACTGAGGCCGACATTCGGGCGATCGATGACCTCGCGCAGGGCAAAGCTGGAATTGATCTTGACGACGTGGGGCAGGGCTGAAAGCCAGTCGCGGTGGATCCGTTCATAATCTTCAAGATCTCGCGCCGCGATCCGAAGCACATAATCATATTCGCCGCTCATCAGGTAGCAGACCAGAACATTGGGACAGCGCTTCACCGCCGATTCAAACTCGGCCAGAGTCTTGGCGAATTGCCCCGACAGTGAAATATGGACGATGGCGATCATCCGGTAATCAAGTGCCTTGTGCGACACGCGGGCATGGTAGCCGTTAATGACACCAGTTCTTTCGAGAATGTCGAGTCGCCGTGAACAGGCGGATGCCGACAGGCCGACACGTTCGGCGAGCGCCGCATTGGAGATACGACCCTCTGTTTGAAGTGTACTCAAGATAGCGATATCAATGGTGTCTAGGTCACTCATTCGGAGAATGTCCGATTTTCTTGCAATTGTACGCAATAATATTCGAATGGGGCGGTTCGATCAAGTCCAGCTTGCAAGGACATCTCGGGCGGGAAATGATTCAATAGGCTGCATTGAAACTTCTGCCGGCGCAAATTTGCCGGTCAATCTCCCGGAGGAGACGTCAATGCGTGTAGGTTGCCCCAAGGAAATCAAGAACCATGAATATCGTGTCGGCCTCACGCCTGGCGCCGTGCGTGAATACGTGGTCCATGGCCATGAGGTCATTGTCGAGACCATGGCTGGCATCGGCATCGGTGCGGACGACGCTGCCTACCAGGCTGCAGGCGCCCAGGTGGTTGACTGCGCCGAAGATGTGTTCGCGCGCGCCGATATGATCGTCAAGGTCAAGGAGCCGCAGCCTACGGAATGGGCGCAACTGCGCGACGGTCAACTGCTCTACACCTATCTGCACCTGGCGCCAGATCCCCAGCAGACCAAGGGGATTCTGGCCTCGGGCTGTACGGCCGTGGCCTATGAGACCGTAACCGATGACCGTGGCGGCCTGCCACTGTTGGCGCCAATGTCTGAAGTGGCCGGACGGCTGGCAATCCAGGCTGGTGCGACATCGCTACAGAAGGCCAATGGCGGACGCGGTATTCTGCTGGGCGGGGTTCCGGGGGTATTGCCGGCCAAGATCACCGTGATCGGCGGCGGCGTGGTCGGCCTCAACTCGGCCAAGATGGCCGTTGGGCTCGGCGCCGACGTGACCATTCTCGACCGCTCGCTGCCGCGCCTGCGCCAGCTTGACGACATGTTCAATGGTCGAGTGCATACCCGCTATTCGACCATCGATGCGCTTGAGGAGGAAGTGTTCTCGGCTGACATGGTGGTCGGCGCCGTGCTGATCCCGGGTGCAGCCGCCCCGAAACTCGTCACCCGCGAAATGCTGTCGGGCATGAAGAAGGGCTCAGTAATTGTCGATGTCGCCATCGATCAGGGTGGCTGCTTCGAGACTTCGCACGCCACTACCCATGCCGATCCGACCTTCGAGGTTGATGGCGTGATCCATTACTGCGTCGCCAACATGCCGGGCGCGGTGCCGATCACCTCGACGCACGCTCTCAACAATGCGACGTTGCAGTACGGATTGATGCTGGCCGACAAGGGGCTGAAGGCGATTGCCGAGGACCGCCACCTGCGCGCCGGGCTGAACGTCCACAAGGGCCGCATCACCAGCCGTCCCGTCGCCGATGCGCTGGGCTACGAAATGGCTGATCCCGATCAGGTGCTCAAGGTTGCCTGAGCGACTGGCCGCAGAGCTTACCCCGCCGGTGGTTGTTCCGCCGGCGGCCTAGCATGCAGGATTGTTATATTTCGGCTTTTACGAGCGTCAGGATTTCATCATCGGAGAGCGGGCGAACAATCGCCTGGTTCTGGCTCACGGGCTCGAATCCCATCTTCTGATAAAGCGGC
Organism: Hoeflea algicola; assembly: GCF_026619415.1. Lineage (NCBI taxonomy): Bacteria > Pseudomonadati > Pseudomonadota > Alphaproteobacteria > Hyphomicrobiales > Rhizobiaceae > Hoeflea > Hoeflea algicola. Next base: position 1,025,970 of record NZ_JAOVZR010000001.1, on the reverse strand, counting down.
AAGGCGGCGGGATGATCGAGCGTGTTGGTCGACACGATCACCCGTGCAGGGGTGGACGACCAGGCGGTTAATAGGGCCTGTCCCAACATCCACTCGCCCAGTCCGCGCCGGCGGACGTGGTCCATCAACCCGAAATAGACCAGTTCCACGGTCGAGATCAAAAACATCCGACAACTCAAAGAATCCGGCGGGCGCGCCATCAAGGCTGAGCACGTAGATTCGGGTGGTCTTGGCGTGGACGATCTTGCTCAGCTTCTCGTTGTTCATCCGCAGACGGGTGACCCAATGCCATTCACGGCCGACCTGCCAGTGCAGGTAGCGATAAAAATGCAGTGGAATGTCGGTCGCCCGTATCAAGGTGGCGTGCAGATTGACCGGCAGCGGTTGCGTGATGCGCGGTCGTCTGGTCATTTCAAGATGGGTGACTGTGGCCTTGAGCGAACGCGGTTTGGCGGCTTTTGCCATCTCACGCGTCTCCCGTGACAATGGCGGTGTCGTCGCGGCCGCCCCATTCGGACCAGGATCCGTCATAGAGCATGTTGTCGCGGTGGCCGACCGATTGCAGCGCCAGGGTGATGACGGCGGCGGTAACGCCCGATCCGCAGGTGGTGACGACCGGCTGGTCTAGGTCGAGACCTGTAGATTCAAGAATTTCGCGCAACTCGCTGAGCGGCTTCAGCTTTCCACCATTGGACAGGATCGTGAACGGGACATTGCGAGCGCCCGGCATGTGACCGGATCGCATGCCCGCGCGGGGTTCGGCTTCCACACCGGTGAACCGGCCGGGACCGCGGGCATCGGCGATCTGCACCGACTGGTTGTCGATGATCGTACGCATGGCGTCAAAACCCGCAACTGCCTGCGCGTTGAATGTCGCAACAAACTGGCCCGGCTCTGGCGAGGCAGGCGCGCCAGTGTCGACTGGTCGCTCTTCCGTCTTCCAGGCATCGAAACCGCCATCAAGCACATAAACATTGTCAGCGCCGAAGATGCGCAGCATCCACCAGACCCGCGGCGCCGAGAACATGCCCGGACCGTCATAGACGACGATGATATCGGTCTGTGACAGCCCCAGCGAAGCTGCGGCGCGGGCGAAATCATCGGTGCTGGGCAAGGTGTGCGGCAGGCTGGAACCCGGTTTGACGACCGCGTCCTGATCGAAAAATACCGCGCCCGGAATGCAGCTGGCTGCAAATTCGGCCCGGGGATCGCGGTTTTGTGCCGGCAGGTACCAGGAGGCGTCGACAATCTTGAGCCCGGGCGAGCCGAGGCGCTGTTCAAGCCAATCGAAGGAAACGACTAAGGGGCTGGTGTCGGCGGCAGCAGTCATGGACAGATCCTCATTTGCGGGCGGGCAGTTGGGCGCGGATGCGGGCGCCGCTGCGCATGGTATGCGATGAGCGTGGCGCGCGGCAATGCGGAGGAACGTCTTTCAAAAAGAGATTTTCCGGAACCTGGACCGGGTTTGCTCGGCTCGGACCGTGTCAGTAAATCGACGAGGGCTGATAGGTCTGGGCTTCGTCAAACAGGATCGAGATGATCTGTGATGTCGTGTCCCCAACCGAATCGCTATCGTCTTCTTCGGTTTCGTCCGTTTCAGTCTCATCCGTTTCCAGTAACAACAGTGCAGTTTCGCTTTCGTCCACTGCCTGGCTTCCACCAGCAGATGCGCCATCGGGGCGAGGTCCGCCACCGGGTGGTGGTGGCGGTGGGCGATTGGCGCGGCCTGCGTCGTTTTTCTCGGTCTGTTCTGTCGCCAGAAATGCGCCGACGCGATCAGATACGGTAAGTCTGACGTCGGAGGACGTGACCCCGTCAAGTTTCGCCGTCGTGCTCTTGGTGTTGTTGTTGGTTGATGCGTTGGTGTCCGTGCGTGGTGGCACAAGGGTGGGCACCAATACAGAGACGGGATAGGCACTGGCTTGAATGGAAGGCATCAGCTCGCTCTGCAATGTTTGCTGCATGCCTCGTTGGCATGCATGCGTGCCGCCAAAGGCTATCGCAAAACGCGCGCCGCCATTGACCAACACCCAACCGTTATGCTCCGGGTGTTAAGAACGTGTAAAAGGAGCGATCTACCGGCACCGAACTGCAGCGCTGCGGACTACCGGTCAAGCAGGCGCCGGGCCGAAACAGAATCCGGAAGCGCCGGTTTTCCTTGCCCTTTTTCTCGATCTTGCCGATGTGGATTTCGCCCACTTCGGCGGTTTCGCCAACATGGGTGCCGCCACAGGGCTGGCTGTCGATGCTGGAATCCTCGCCGATACAAACCAACCGGATCTGGCCCTGGCCACGCGGCGGCCGGACGTTCTTGGACTTGATCAGTGTCGGGTTGGCATCAAGATCAGCTTCGGCGATCCAGCGGATGAAGATCGGGTGGTTGGCGTTGACCAGTTCCATCAATCTGGTGGTGACCTCGGCCTTGTCGATGGTGTCGGACATGTCGAAATCGACGCGGCTGTCGGTCTCGCTGACGGAAGCACCGGTGATCGGGTAGGGGCAGATGACCGAGAGCAGGTGGCAGGCCGTGTGCATCTGCATCAGCTTGTAGCGCCGATCCCAGTCGATATGCATCACCAGTTTCTCGCCGATCTCGGGCACCGCCTGGTCGGGCGCAGGGATATGGATGATCTCGGCCTTGGTCTCGCCGGTGACGGTACCGGCGATGACAATCTTGTCGCCGCTTTCACGCTCGAGAAAACCGGTGTCTCCGGGTTGACCACCTGACGTTGCGTAAAAGCAGGTCTGGTCAAGCACAATGCCGCCATCCTCGCGGATGCCGGCCACCTCCGCTTCGGCTGTGGACAGATAGGCGTCTTCAAGAAAAAGCGGTTTCATGGGGGTCATTCACTTATAAAGGGGATCGAGAAATTGCTCTTGCGGGTCATCCATTCGGGAACCGGCAGATCCTTGGAGGTCAGGAATTCCGGATTGAACAGCTTCGATTGATAGCGGTTGCCGTAGTCGCAGAGCACGGTGACGATGGTGTGGCCTGGGCCCATGTCGCGGGCCATGCGGATGGCGCCGGCGATGTTGATGCCGGATGAACCGCCGAGGCAGAGGCCTTCCTGTGCGAGCAGGTCGAAGACCAGCGGAATGGCTTCGGAATCGTGAATATTGTATGAAAAATCAGGCTTGAAGCCTTCCAGGTTGGCGGTAATCCGGCCCTGGCCGATACCTTCGGTGATCGACCCGCCGGCGGATTTTAGCTCGCCTGTTGTATAGAAACTGTGCAGCGCCGCGCCATCGGGATCGGCAAGCCCGATCTTGATATCGGATGAGAAGCCGCGCAGGCCTTCGGCAACGCCGGCGAGCGTGCCGCCGGAGCCGACAGCGCAGATGAATCCATCGACTTTGCCGGCTGTGTCGTTCCAGATTTCCGGCGCCGTGGTTTTGACGTGGGCCTGACGGTTGGCGACATTGTCGAACTGATTGGCCCAGATCGCGCCGTTGGGATCGGATTTGGCGATCTGCTCGGCCAGTCGTCCGGACAGGCGGACATAATTGTTGGGGTTGCGGTAGGGTGCCGCGGGCACCTCGACCAGTTCCGCGCCAAGCAGACGCAGCGCATCCTTCTTTTCCTGGCTCTGGGTTTCAGGAATGACGATGACGGTATTGTAGCCGAGTGCGCGCGCGACCAGCGCCAGTCCGATGCCGGTATTGCCGGCAGTTCCCTCGACAATAGTGCCACCGGGGCGCAGCAGGCCTTTTGATTCGGCGTCGCGGATGATCTCCAGCGCCGCCCGGTCCTTGACCGATTGACCCGGATTGAGGAATTCTGCCTTGCCCAGAATGGTGCAACCGGTGGCTTCCGAGGCTGCTTTGAGCCGGATTAGTGGGGTGTTGCCGATGGCGTCGAGAACAGAATCAAGCGGGGGCATGGTCATTCCTGTCATTTGTGTGTCACCCAGACATATGCATCACCCGGGCGGTCGAAGGTTAAGCAGCCTGTTCTGGCTCCTCAAGGGCCTTGTTGCAAGAAAACAGCCGCTGTGCGGGCATGCCACAAGGGATTATTTGCCTCAAACCCGCAAAAATGGGAAATCATATGTTCCAGTGATCCGGAATGAAGGGTCACGCGTAGAAAGTGACACTTGGATTTGACAGCCTGGGCTGATTGCGCCGAAGGGTGGATGACAATCTCCTGAACCGACAGGAAGCTGACGACGCATGGTGCGTGAACACATTGATACGATCGATTCGCTGCTGGCGCGCTATGTCGCCGGTACGCTTCCGGCACCGGCGCGGGTGCTGGTGGAAGCGCATCTTGAACTCAAACCCGAAAATCGGGTCAGGGTCGCCAATCTCGAGGCGATGGCGGGGCAGGCGCTGATGGAGATCGATCCCGCCGCACTGTCGGACCGCGACGCGATGCTCGCTGCGATCATAGAATCACAGGCGCCGGAGACCGTTGCCGCTGCGCCGAAACCCGATGCAGTGGTGTTTCCGCAGGTGTTGCGCGATTTCATCGGCTTTGACGCCGGTGATGTGCCGTGGCGGACGCGCTTGCCGGGTTACCGCGAATATGATCTCGGCGACATCGACGGCTGTCACGTCAATCTGTTCTGGATCAAGCCGGGCCGTACCGTGCCGGCACATACCCATGAGGGCAGCGAATTGTCACTGGTGCTCGACGGCGCATTTTCAGATTCACGCGGTCACTATGGCCGCGGTGATATTTCGGTGGCCGACGATTCGGTGGATCATCGCCCTTGCGCTGACGCCGAGCGGCCCTGCATCGGGCTTGCGGTAATGGATGCGCCCCTGAAGATGACTGGCTCGTTCCGGCAGATGATCGGTGATCTTATCGGCTAAGCCCGGCGGAATTTTTGCAAATCTCCTGAACCGGGCCGCCGCCTGCAACGTATCAAGGTGCAGATTGCCTGCTTGGAGAAACGCATGACCCAATACATCGCCAAACCAGCAGACGGAGCTGTCTGGATTACCGGCGCCTCAAGCGGCATCGGTCGATCGCTGGCACTCACATTGGCGAGCGAGGGGTTTGTGGTGTTTGCCACCGCGCGCAGCGTCGACCAACTGGCTGAACTCGAGCGCGATGCCAGCGGCCTCATGGGTCGGGTCATTGCCGCGCCGGGCGATGTGACCCGTGCCAACGAGATGGCTGCGATCGTTGAACGGATCGACGCGCATCGAGGCGGACTTGCGCTTGCCGTGTTCAATGCCGGCGTCTATCTGCCGGTTTACGGTGAACAGTTGAAGGTCGCGGATTTCGACACGAGCTTCGCGGTCAATCTGTCCGGCGTCGTCAATGGTCTGGTGCCTGCACTATCGCACATGAAAGCGCGGCGACGTGGGCAACTGGCCATTGTTTCATCCGTTACCGGCTATGGCGGTATGCCGACAAGCGCTGCCTATGGCGCGACCAAGGCGGCGCTGATCAACATGGCCGAAAGCCTGAAATTCGATCTCGACAAGCTTGGCGTCCATATCCAGGTGATCAATCCGGGTTTTGTCGACACACCTGCCACCGAAGACAACGCCTTTGCCATGCCTGCGCTCTTGCAGCCTGAAGAGGCGGCCAACCGGATTGCCCGGGGGCTGAAATCCAGCGCCTTCGAGATTACCTTTCCGCGGCGCTTCACCTTTGTTCTCAAGGCGCTGCAATTTCTCCCCTATCCCGTCTATTTCTGGCTGATGAATGCGGCGACCGGCTGGAAGAAGCGGCCGTTGCAGACGGCCTGATCAAGTGGTCTCGATGCGGTTTCTAAGTTCTATTTGGGTGGCCTCGTCGAGCGGGAAATTCCACATCAAGGCGATGGCGGCGAGCTTGGCGGCGATCGGCGCCCAGGCATAGGCGATGGCCAAGGCGGTCAGGCCTTGCACTGATCCAACATTGGACGATGGATCGAAGCCAAATCCGGCAAGCAACGGAAAGACAATGCCGACGCCGCCGGCAAGCGAAAGTTTGGTGGCGAGACTCCAGGCCGCGAAATAGGCGCCGGAGCGCTGTTCGCCGGAGTCCGCCGTATCGACGTCGATGACATCGGCCTGGATTGCCGGCGGCAGCACGAGATCAAACCCCAGCAGCAAGCCGGTGACAACACAGATCAGCGCGAAGCCCACGAGGTTTCCTTCGCCAAGTAGCGGCGCCGGTGCGAAGGCCAGGCACGCGGCGAGCATGGCGTAGCACCAGGCGCGGTGCTTGCCAAAACCGCGTGCAGCCCAGGTGGCGAGGGGCACGCCGGCGATGGCGCAGAGGAAATAGAGAAACAGCAGCGGTCCGCGCGCGTCGGGCAGGCCGAGCCGCTCGGAAACGAAATACAAAAACAGCGTGGCGGGAATACCGTTGGCGAGGCCATTGAGGAAAAAGGCAGCGATCAGCCGGACAAACGGCCGGTTGCGGGCCAGATGTGCGAGGCTGGCGCGTAGGTCAAGCCGGGTGCGGGAATGTTCCGCCGGTTCGGGTGTGAAGATCACCGCGATTGCGCCCAGCAGTGGCAGCGCTGCGAACACGACAATGCCGAGTACCGCAAGCCCGTGCAGCCCACCGGGCTGGGCGTTGGCGCTCTGATCAAAGCCGATGGCAAAGGGCAGCGCAATGGCGATCAGCGTGCCGACCAGCGTTAACGCCTCGCGCGAGCCGGCAATGCGGGCGCGGCCATGGTAATCGGTGGCCAGTTCCGCCCCCAGGCTGAAAACGGGATCAGCGCCGCGGTATAGCCGAGCGACAGCATCAGCCCCCATCCGACGAGCCAGGCTGTCGTGACGACGGCGGGTGGCCAGAACAGCATCAGTGCCGAAACGGCCGTTAACGGCAGGCTCAGTGCAAACAGCGTGCGGCGGCGGCCGAAACGGGGCCGGAACCGGTCCGCAGCCCAGCCAATCAAAGGATCGTTGACTGCATCGAACAGGCGCACCAGCAAAAGCGCAAAGCCAACCGAAGCGAGCGATAGGCCAAGGGTTTCGGTGTAGAAAGTCGGAACCAGCACATAAAGTGGCAGCGACAGCGCCGCCAGCGGAATGGCGGGCAGGGCGTAGGCGATGATCTGGCCGCGTGCCAGTACTGGCGGGCGGCGCGACGAGTCCGGCAGTTCGGTATCCACAGGTTCACCTGATTGTTGGTCAATGCCAGGGTTGGGCCAGAGTTGGGCCAGGGTTGGCCTGACGCCTCGGTGCCTGTGTCTACGGGGGTGGCGTGCAGATGGTTCACCCGCACCCGGCGATTACATGCTGGTGCGGGTGAAGTGTGTGGGTGTTTCTAGCTGTAGACCACCTGGCGCACATTGATGTGGCCAGAGCGGAAGCCGGCCTCGCAGTAATACATGTAGAATTCCCAGAGCCGCTTGAAGCGGGTATCGAACCCAAGTGGTTGGATCTCCTCCCAGGCATCCCAGAACCGTTGCCGCCATTCAGCCAGCGTGCGCCCGTAATCGGGACCGAAGGCGCGGTGGTCGATCATGTCGAGACCGGCAGCCTGGCCAAGCGAGGTCAGGTGGGTCTCAGTTGGCAGCATGCCGCCCGGAAACACATAGCGCTGGATGAAATCGGGATTGGCGCGGTAGGTCTGGTAGGCCTCGGGCTTGATGGTAATGATCTGCAATCCGGCGCGACCGCCGGGTTTGAGGCATTGCCGTACCTTGGCGAAATAGCCAGGCCAGTATTTCTCACCCACGGCCTCGAACATTTCAATCGAGACCACCGCATCATAGGAACCGGTTTCGTCGCGGTAGTCCTGAAACCGCAGGTCCACCTTGTCGGCCAATCCGGCCTTTTCGATGCGTTCGCGGGCAAAAGCCAGTTGCTCGTCGGATATGGTCAGCCCGGAGACGCGGCAGCCAATCTCGCGTGCAGCGAATTCGGCAAATCCACCCCAGCCACAACCGATTTCAAGCACATGGTCGCCAGCCTTGAGCCCGACCGCTTCGGCCAGCGCGCGGTATTTCGCTGTCTGGGCCGAAGCAAGGTCATTGGCGCCGGTACCGTAGAGCGCCGACGAGTAGGTCATCGTCTCGTCGAGCCATTTGCTGTAAAATTCATTTCCCAGATCGTAGTGGGCCGAGATGTTCTTCTTGGCCTGGGTGCGGGTGTTGGAGCGTAGCCAGTGGCGAACCATCTCAACCAGCCGGGCAAGACCACGGGCGCCGCCGGCGAGTGTGTCGCCGACTTCGACATTGACCAGAAACAATTCCAGGAAAGCGGTGACATCGGGGCTTTCCCAATCGCCATCGATGTAAGATTCGGCAACGCCGATGGTGCCGCCGGTCAGCGCCCTGTGCGCCAGATTCCAGTTGTGCAGGATCAGCGCGGCTTCGGGCCCCGCTGTGTGGCCCTCGATCAGCACCCAGCGTCCATCCGGCATGCGGATCGACAGACGGCCATGGCCCATGTGCAAGAGGCCGCGCAAAGCCATCTTTGCTTTTGCCGGCAGCCCGCGCAGATAGGCGGACAGGTTTTCCGTTGACAGCCGTTCAGCCTGTTCAAACTCGTTCCAGGTGGCTTCGTTGTTCATGCGCAGAGCCTCCTCAGTTCTGCCATCAGTTGCTCCGTCACGGCTTGGCCACCGGATGATCGAGCTTTCCCTGATCGCGAAAGCTCGCCATGGGAGGCGGCGCCGGGCGCGGCACGGTACGCATTCCCTTGAGCCACAATTTAAGCGCTTCGAAGTGAATGCCGCCGACAATCTTCCACGGCAGAAGCGGAATCTGCAATAGGCAAGCGACAATAGATCGGTTCGAGAGGTCTCTGCGTGTGCCATTATAGGTCGCAGCAAGCAACGGCCCAGACTGGTCTGTCTCCAGAATGCGCCATTTGAGCTGTTCTGCCGGCCTGTTCATGCGGAAGTTGTAGCGCATCTCAAGCTCGATGAAGGGCGAGACATAGAAGTTCTTCGCCCGGCTCTGGCGGATGCCGGCCGGTGTCGCCTCGCCGTCCTCGACAAGACACACATAGGTGTGGCTTTCGCCGAAAGTGTTGCGCACTTCATAGATCATCGCAACGGGTTCATCGTCGCTGTCATAAGCGTAATAGACCGACAGCGGATTGAAGACGTGGCCGAAGATCCGTGGGTAGCAGGCGAGTTCGATGCGGGCGGCGGGTTGGTCGAGACCGGCGGCATGCAACAGCGCGTCGACATGGGCACGAAGGGTCTTTGCCTGGGACCCGCGCAGATGATCTGATTCATGAAACGACATCAGGTTGGTGCGGTTGACCGAAAACAGCTTCGACAGACGATCGGCCTGGTCAAGCTGGTCGAGATCGATCAGCAGCGAGTAGACCTTGTAGCGGAAGCGATGGCCGACCGGCTTCATGCGCTGGTGCATGACATCACCAGCATAAAGCGAGGCCGGGCGCCGTTGGTCCATGGCAGGGGTCGCAGGGGCGGGAATGTTCATGCTCAAGCAGCCAATTCCAGCGGGGTTGCTGCGGGCTGGCGCCAGGGCAGGGTGGCGCCCAGCGCCTCGGCTGCATTGATGCCGGAGGTAAGCCCGTCCTCATGGAACCCGTAGCCGGTCCATGCGCCGGCGAAATAGGTATGATTGTCGCCCTGGATCTGTTTCAGACGCGCCTGCACCTGCATGGCGTTATTGCCGAATTGCGGGTGGTCGTAGCTGTATTCGCCAAACACCAGTTCCGACCTTGGCTCGCGATCAGGGTTGAGTGTAACGAACAATGGTTTGGCCGGATCGATTCCTTGCAGGCGGTTCATCCAGTAGGAAACCGCCACATTGGCGTCACTCTGGGGAACGGAAGAGCGCATGTAGTTCCAAGAGGCCCAGACTTTCTTGCGGGTCGGCATCAAGCGCTCGTCGCGATGCAGAATCACCCTGTTGGGACTGTAGGGTATGGCGGTGAGAGCGGCTGTTTCGGCTGCTGTCGGGTTATCCAGGATCCGCAATGCCTGGTCGGTGTGGCAGGCGAAGATCACCCGGTCGTAGCTCTCGAGGCGGCCGGTGGTGTCGAGAATATCGACGCCCGCCCCGCCGCGGCGAACCGAGACGGCGCCGGTATTGAGCCGAACCCGGTTGCCGAGCGGCGCCAGCAGTTTGTCGAGATAATTGCGGCTGCCACCGGTGACAGTGCGCCAGGTCGGCCGTTCCGAATAGATCAACCGATGGTTTTCAAAGAAATTGACGAAATAGGTAGCCGGGAATTCAAGAAGTCGCTTGGCGGGCGTTGACCATATGGCGGCAGCCATCGGCACCAGGTAATTGTTCATGAAGCCCGGTGAAAAGCCGCGCCAGTTGAGATAATCGCCGATCGAACGGGCGGTAAGATGGCCGGCGGCGCGGTCCTGCAGGCAGATCTTGTTGAAGCGCAGGATTTCACGCAGCATCAGCAGGAAGGACGGGCGCAGCAGGTTTCGCTTCTGGGCAAACAGCGTCGATAAATTGTCGCCGCCCCATTCGAGCTTGCCGTGATCGAGCGAGAGCGCAAAGCTCATGTCGCTGTCATGGGTATCGACACCGAGATGGGAAAAAAGTGCGGTCAGGTTGGGATAATTGAGTTCGTTATAGACAATGAAGCCGGTGTCGACCGGGATCGTAGCGCCATCATAGTCAATATCCACGGTAGCGGTGTGGCCGCCGGCACGCGAGGCTGATTCGTAGACCGTGACGTCGTGCAAATCGCGCATGGCCCAAGCTGCCGACGCGCCGGAGATGCCGGAGCCGATAACGGCAACGCGCAGACGCTGGCGGCCGGTGGAGGTGGCGAATGGCTTGAGATGAACGTTCATGCGACATCCTTGATCTGCTGATAGGCGGCAAGCGCGCGGTTGCGCACCGTCTGATGGTCGACAACGGGTTCGGGATAGGTTTCGCCCAGCCGGACACCGGCTTTTGCCAGCACGTCGTCGGGTGCGGCCCAGGGCTTGTGGAGGTAGCGGTTGGGCATCTGCGCCAGTTCCGGCACGAACTGGCGGACATAATCGCCTTCGGGGTCGAATTTTTCGCCCTGAAGCACCGGGTTGAAAATGCGGAAATAGGGGGCCGCGTCAGCACCCGATCCGGCCACCCATTGCCAGCTTGCGGCGTTGGATGCGGGATCGGCGTCGACCAGCGTGTCCCAGAACCAGCTTTCGCCCTGGCGCCAGTCGATCATCAGATGCTTGGTCAGGAAAGAAGCAGTGACCATGCGCACGCGGTTGTGCATCCAGCCTGTCTGCCAGAGCTGGCGCATGCCGGCGTCGACAATCGGGTAACCGGTCATGCCTTTGCGCCATGCCGAAAGCGCCTGGTCTGACGGGGCAATCCAGGGGAAATTATCGAATTTGCTGCTGTAATTGGAATTCGCGAGGTCTGGTCGGTTGGCCAGCAGGTGCCAGGAAAACTCGCGCCAGCCAATTTCCTTGCGAAAAACTGTACGATCGGCGGTTGATGCTTCGGTGTCGCTGTGTTTGAGTGCTTCGAGGATTTGCGCCGGTGTGATCTCGCCATGGGCGAGATGCGGCGACAATCCGGAAGTGGCCGCAACACCGGGCACATCGCGGCGTTCGGCGTAATCGGGCAGGCGTTCATCGAGAAATTCGGCAAGCCGCTCCTTGGCGCCTTCTTCTCCGGGAAGCCACGCCTTGACGAGACCGCCAGCCCAATCCGGTCCTGTCGGCAACAATTTCCAGTCATCAAGATTTTCGGACGCCGGAACAGGGACAAGCGGTGCCAGTGTTTGTGGCGCAGGAGCGGGAGGCCGATTATCGAGATCTGGTTCAATTGCGCGCCAGAACGGGCTGTAGACCTTATAAAATCCGCCACTGCCGGTGCGCAGTCGCGTCGGCTCATGCAGCAACTGGCCGGCAAAGCTCTCGGCGACGATGCCGTCTGATTGAAGCTGATGCTTGAGTGCGGCATCAGCGTCCTGGTAAGCCGGATCGTAACGCCGGTTCCAGTAAACTGCCGAGGCGCCGGTCGATTGCACCAGACGGGGAACCAGTTCCTCCGGGTCGCCAGTCAGCAGCAGCAAAGGCGCGCCTAAACTTTCGAGTTGTTCGCCCAGCCGTGCAAGCGAGTGATGCAGCCACCAGTTTCGCGCACCACCGAGCGGGCGGGCGGGCGTGACGGGCTGGTGTATGAACACCGGCACAACTGCGCGGTGCTGGCTTGCCGCCAGCAGTGCTGCATTATCGCCGGTGCGCAAATCGTTGCGGTACCAGACAATGGCGGTATCGCTGAGGATGCTGTCATCATGGGACATATTTGAAAATCTGGTTCCGCTTGGGCGTAATTGCCCGGCCTTTGACTGTGTCATACGGCTCTACGGAAAAGACGGATCAGAAGTTTCAGGAAATAAAATCAGGGCGTTCGGCAGCCTTGCGAACCATGTCGGGCCAGGAAATGAAAAAGGCCGCACCCGATGAAGGGTGCGACCTTTCCTGAATCTGGCTCCCCGGGCCGGATTCGAACCAGCGACCGATCGATTAACAGTCGATTGCTCTACCACTGAGCTACCGGGGATCACCGCCTTAAGCAGTGTGTGGGGCCTATAACAAATGCCTCTCTGATTTGCCAAGCTGTTTTTCAAGAAAAAGGCATCTATCTTGCCAAACCAGGCGGGAAAACCCATCTGATAGGCTTGGCTGGCAGCCGGAAGGTTCGGCAGATGCAGGTTTAAATGGCGAAAAAGAGCGCTTTCAGTTTCAACGCCGCCCGCGGCGAAATCCGGGTCGGACGGAGGACCATTGGCCTGCCTGCGCGCGCTCCGGTCCGGGTGGCGTTGGGGGCCGGCCTGATTATCGGCGGTTTTTTTGGGTTTTTACCGATTCTCGGTTTCTGGATGATACCCCTCGGTTTTTTGATTCTGTCGCAGGATTTGCCGATGGTACGACGCTGGCGGCGTTCGCTTGTGGTCAAGCTCGAACGGCGCAAACCTGCCCGGTCGAAGCGGCAAGGGCCAACCAAACCAACAAACCATGACACCTGATTGATTCGGGTGGCCTCGTCCCGACCTCCGGGGGCGGCGGTTCGGTCAACGCGGCTGCAAGCGGTGATTATTGAGAAATGGCTTGGCGAAGCGCGCATGGTGCCCGTAACCTGACAGACGTTGCTCCATTCGCGGAACACCGGATTATCCATTGCTTCAAGCGGGGATATTTCCATGAAGTTTGTCTGCTTAGCCATTCTCCTGTCGTTTGGTGCGATTGCCGACACGTTGGCTGCGTGCGGGGATCCGCCTGCGCCCGGGGTCAATTGGCGCGGGTGCGATCTCAACGGGGCGAGCCTGCGACGGTTGGACTTGAACGGAGCCAATCTGATGGGGGCGAACCTGACCTGGGCAAACTTGGCAGGCACCTTCCTCAACCATGCCAACCTTTCCGGGGCGGACATGAGAAGAGCGGACATGCGGGCCGTGCGTCTGAGAAGCGCGAACCTGACCGGTGCCAATCTGAGTGGCGCCGACCTGACACGCGCAGGCCTGAACAGGGCCAATCTTACCCGTGCGAACCTGAGCGGAGCGTCTTTGCGCAGAGCCAACCTGTCGCGCGCGAACCTGGCGCGGGCAGATATGACGTGGGCAGATCTGATCGGAGCGGATCTCAGCCTGGCCAATCTTGAGGGCGCGGATCTGGGCGGAGCCAATCTGAGCGATGCAGATATGGAAGGAGCGGTTCTGGCCGGTGCGAAGCTGACGGGAGCGTCGTTTCCCGACGGCAGAAAATGCCGTAACTGCTCAATCGCGCGATGCAAACGATAGTGCGCGCGATGTCTGGCGTTTATATCTCGGTATTGCTGTATTCGGGAGCGGGAGTTGGAGGCCTCGCCCGGAATCGAACCGGGGTGCAAGGATTTGCAGTCCTCTGCGTAACCACTCCGCCACGAGGCCTCATGCCGGTCTGACACCGGACGGCTGGCAAATAGACGGAGAATCAAGCAGACGCAAGGGGGTTGTGGACATCGACCGCGACATTATCGACAACTCAGGCACCGAAAACAGGGAATATTGCCGGTGCGCCTGTGGTTCAGCTTGAAACTGTCGGTTCCGCGCTTTATTGAAGCGCGAACCAGATGCATCGGAGAGACCGGATGGGCACCGACTATCAAGACGCTCGCCAGAAGATGGTGGACAATCAGATACGCACAACCGATGTGACCTCGCATTCGGTCCTGAAGGCCTTCCTGACTGTGGCGCGCGAAGATTTTCTGCCGACGCCGCTCAAGCCGCTGGCCTATATCGACACCGACCTTCAGATCACTTCGAGTGACGAGAACGGGGTTGCGCGTTACGTGATGGAGCCATCGCCGCTGGCCAAGTTGTTGCAGCTGGCGCAGATCACGCCCGATCAGGTGGTTCTGCAGATCGGCTGCGGGGTGGGCTATTCCGCGGCGCTGTTGTCGATGCTTGCCGGGTCGGTTGTTGCGGTTGAAAGCGATGGTACGCTGGCCGAAGCTTCGAGTGCCAAGCTCAGCGATACCGGCTACGACAATGTCGCCGTCGTCACCGGGGATCTGGAAAAGGGCTATGCTGCCGAGGCACCCTATGACGTGATTATCTTCAACGGTGCGGTGGAAGTCGTGCCGGAGGCGCTGTTTGAGCAGTTGCGCGAGGGCGGTCGTCTGATCGCGGCGATCGGGATGGGGGCCGCGGCCCAGGCATATGTGTATGTCAAGGATGGCGGTGTGGTCTCCGGCAGACCCGCGTTCAATGTGTCGATCAAGCCGTTGCCCGGTTTTCGCAAAACGCGAGAATTTGTTTTCTAGACGCAGGCGCGAGACCGCTGTCACCGATGTTATGAAATGTCGTGCTGTTGCGCGAAGGTCACTTTGCTGTGTTTAGTACCTGTATAGACCGTTTGTAAGATTGCGTCGGGCGGTGCCGGTTATATATGTGGTACCTTAAATATTTGGTGTTTCACCAATATCGTATCCTGCGCTGTTTCGGGTTTCCCGGTTGTGCGCATGCTGGAGTGTTTGCTCGTGTCGTTTTTTACCAAGTCGCTCGCCTGTGTCGCGGTCATTTCGATGGTGGCTATATCTCCGCAGCCGGCTTTTGCTGAAACTTTGTATCAGGCGATGGCCAAGGCCTATGAAAACAACCCGGACCTGAATGCCGCGCGGGCAGGATTGCGCGCGACCGACGAAGGCGTGGCACTGGCGAAATCGGGCTACCGGCCGATCATCGCCGCTGAAGCAGTCGCGTCATCGACCAATACCGAGGGCTTTCAGACAGACGCCGCCAGTGTCGGGGTGTCGATCAATCAGACACTTTTTGACGGATTTCAGACACGCAACAATGTGCGCGCCGCAGAGGCGCAGGTGTTTGCCGGACGGGAAAACCTGCGCGGCACCGAGATCGATATCCTGCTGGCCACCGTCCAGGCCTATGTCAATGTCAACCGCGACAACCAGATCGTGGTGTACCGGAAACAGAATATCGCCTTCCTGCAGGAGCAATTTTCCGCGGCAAAGGCCCGGTTTGATGTCGGCGAAAGCACCCGTACGGATGTCAGTCTCGCCGAAGCGCAACTGGCAGGTGCCCGAGCGAGCCTGACGGCGGCGATTGCCCAGGCGAAATCGAGTGCCGCCGTATATGCGCAGATCGTCGGCACCATGCCGAAGAGCCTCAAGGCCGTGGCGCTGCCGCGCAAACTGTTGCCGCCGACTCTCGACAGTGCGGTTTCGCAAGGGGTCACGGAACATCCGGCAGTGCTGGCGTCGCTCTATGGCGTTGATGCCGCAGGCTACAACGTCAAATCCCAGGAAGGAACGTTCCTGCCGGGCGTGAAATTGAGCGGATCGGTCTCCGAGGCTGATGGCGGCGTGAGTACGGCGCGGGTCGAGGCTCGGGTTACGGTTCCGCTCTATCAGGGTGGCGCGGCGTCGGCACGGGTTCGTCAAGCCAAGGAGCAACTGGGCCAACAGCGCATCCTGGTCGACAAGACCCGGCGTTCAATCCAGCAGTCGGTGATTACGTCGTGGACCCAGATGGAAGCGGCACAGGCAACCATTGAGGCCAATCGCGCCCAGCTTTCGGCCGCCAATCTGGCACTGAACGGAGTTGTCGAGGAACGCCGCGTCGGACAGCGGACCACGCTCGATGTGCTGAATGCGCAGCAAACCGTGCTCAACGCCAAGGAAGCGATTTCCCAATCCGAACGCAACGCCATCCTGGCAAGTTTCTCGGTGCTCGCCTCCACCGGCAAATTGACCGTTGACCGGCTTGGGCTGCGTGTCGCCAATTACCGTGCCGAAGATCATTACGAGGCTACCAAAGATCGTTGGTATGGTCTGCGCACCATTGACGGCCGTTAGAGGCTATATTTCCGTCTACTGATTATTGCAAATCCTGTGCATGATCGAGGATCCGTTCACAAGCGTGATTCTCAATGCTTCGCTGATGCCCTACAGTCAAAGGGTGATTCGCCGGTGGTCATGAGCCGAGCGACGAGAGTAACGGAGCGTAATCATGGGACAGGCCGGCGCACAGCGCGAACCGTCGATGGAAGAAATTCTGGCGTCCATCCGCAGGATCATCGAGAATAATGAACCCGCGGGTGAAAACGAGGCGGGTGCCGCCTATGACGGTGCCCACGACGATTATGCGGACGAATCAGAATCAGACTTTGAAAGCTCGGTGAGCAATGGCGTTCGCGGCAAAGGCTTTGCCAGCGACGATGTTACCGAGGATGAAGCGACTGAGCAAAGCGCAGCGCCGGAAGAGCCGCAGCGCTCGGAACCGGTCTCGCTCGCCGATGTGGCGGCGCGTGTACGCTTGTCCCCGGAAGCTTTGGCTGCAGTCGCTGCTGACCCGGGGGCGGACGCCGAGGCCGCAATCGACGACGCCGTGGCGGAAGAACTCAGGCAGGCGCTGGTCTCCAACGATCCGGTGGTGTCGATCGCGCCCAGACTGGAAACCGTTGAGCCCGTAAAGTCTTCCGAGCCTGCCAAGCAGGAGGACACCGAGGTGCAGCAGGAATCTGAACCCAAAATTGCAAGCGCTGGCAAGCCGGAGACAGGCGGAAGCCAGCTGGTTTCCCTGCATACCGGAGAAAAAGTCGCTGCGGCGTTTGACGAGTTGAGCTCGGCTATCGCGGCAGGGCAAACACGGTCGTTTGACGAAATCGCCGAGGAAATGCTCAAGCCGATGCTCAGCCAATGGCTCGATGACAATCTGCCGACCCTTGTCGAGCGGCTGGTTCGCGAAGAAATCGAGCGGGTGTCGCGCGGCAACAGAAGCTGACGGCGAACTGTTTTATCGACATATGAAGCGCGCAGCCGGCGGGGGAGATGGCCACGCCATGGGCATCTTTGCTGGCTGATGCGCGCAAACGCATTGGCATTCGGTGGGTGACCATCGATCTTGCCTGACCGCCTTGTTGTTGACTTAGCCCGGCCGTTCCGGTTTATCCGAGCCTTGTCCCACATGATGCAGGCGGTTACCCGAACATGCTTGAAAAAACCTATGACGCTGCGGCCGTAGAGCCGAAAATTGCGACACGCTGGGCAGACGCCAATGCGTTTGCCGCCGGCGCTGGCGCGAAACCCGGGGCGGAGCCCTATTGCATCGTCATTCCGCCACCCAATGTCACCGGCTCGTTGCATATGGGGCACGCGCTCAACAACACGCTGCAGGATATTCTGGTGCGTTTCCAGCGGATGCGGGGGCGTGACGTGTTGTGGCAGCCCGGCATGGACCATGCCGGCATCGCAACGCAGATGGTTGTCGAGCGGCAACTGGCCGAGCGCAAGGAACCCAACCGACATGAGGTCGGGCGCGAGAAATTTGTCGAGCGAATCTGGAACTGGAAGGATGAATCGGGTGGGATCATCTTCAACCAGCTCAAGCGATTGGGTGCTTCCTGCGATTGGCCACGCGAACGCTTCACCATGGATGAGGGCCTGTCGCGCGCGGTGCTTGAGGTGTTTGTCAGCCTTTACAAGGAAGGGCTGATCTACAAGGACAAGCGGCTGGTCAACTGGGATCCGAAGCTGCTTACGGCGATTTCCGACCTTGAGGTCGAACCGGTCGAGATCAAGGGCAATCTCTGGCATTTCCGCTATCCGCTGGCTGACGGCGTCACCTATGAGCATCCTGTCTCCCACGACGAGGACAGCGATACCTACCAGTACGAAACGCGCGACTACATCATTGTCGCAACGACGCGGCCGGAAACCATGCTCGGCGACACGGCGATTGCCGTCAATCCCGAGGATTCCCGCTACAAGGATCTGATCGGCAAGCAGGCGATCCTGCCGCTGGTCGGTCGCCGCATTGACATTG
The DNA here is from genome assembly GCF_026619415.1 of Hoeflea algicola. Lineage (NCBI taxonomy): Bacteria > Pseudomonadati > Pseudomonadota > Alphaproteobacteria > Hyphomicrobiales > Rhizobiaceae > Hoeflea > Hoeflea algicola. The sequence goes on along the minus strand of NZ_JAOVZR010000001.1, from coordinate 1,007,799 downwards.
TCGGTGACGATTATGCCGACGAAACCGCCGGATCAGGGGCCGTGAAAATCACGCCGGCCCATGATTTCAACGATTTCGAGGTGGGCAAGCGCCACCATCTCAGGGCCATCAACATCCTGACGACCGATGCGCGCATCACGCTCAAGGACAACGAGGACTTTCTCGAAGGCATTGCCGTGGAAGGTAAGCTGATCGAGGTAATTGAAGAACTCGATGGCATGGACCGGTTTGCGGCGCGCAAGGAAATTGTCGTCAAGATGGAAGAACTGGGGCTGCTCGACGAAGTCGAGCCGCACACCCACATGGTGCCGCATGGCGACCGTGGCGGCGTGCCGATCGAGCCGTTCCTGACCGATCAGTGGTATGTCAACGCCGCCGAGATGGCCAAGCCGGCGATCGAGAGCGTGCGCGAAGGGCGGACCAACTTCGTCCCGAAAAATTGGGAAAAGACCTATTTCGACTGGATGGAAAACATCCAACCCTGGTGCATTTCCCGGCAATTGTGGTGGGGGCACCAGATCCCGGCCTGGTACGGTCCCGACGGACAGGTGTTCGTTGAAAAGGACGAGGAAGCAGCGCTTGAGGCGGCGATCCAGCACTACCTGGCCCATGAGGGACCGTGGAAGGCCTGGGTCGAGGAGAAGCTCGAAAACTTCAAGCCGGGCGAGATCCTGACCCGCGACGAGGATGTGCTCGACACCTGGTTCTCGTCGGCACTGTGGCCGTTTTCCACGCTCGGTTGGCCGGACAAGACACCGGAACTGGCCCGCTATTACCAGACCGACGTGCTGGTGACCGGTTTCGATATCATCTTCTTCTGGGTTGCCCGGATGATGATGATGGGCCTGCATTTCATGGATGAAGAACCGTTTCACACGGTCTATGTCCATGCGCTAGTGCGCGACAAGCACGGCGCCAAGATGTCCAAGTCCAAGGGCAACGTGATCGATCCGCTGGAACTGATCGACGAGTACGGCGCCGATGCGCTGCGCTTCACGCTGGCGATCATGGCGGCACAGGGCCGTGATGTGAAACTCGACCCGTCGCGGGTCGCCGGTTATCGCAATTTCGGCACCAAATTGTGGAATGCCACGCGCTTTGCCGACATGAACGGTGCTGCGCTGGACCCGAATTTCGATCCGGCCTCGGTTAAGCTGACGATCAACCGCTGGATTCTGACCGAGCTCACCCGCACCGCGGCTGAAGTCAAGACGGCGATTGAGGGCTACAAGTTCAACGAAGCATCGGGCGCGCTGTACCGTTTTGTATGGCACCAGGTGTGTGACTGGTATCTTGAATTGCTCAAGCCGGTATTCATGGGCGAGGACGAGGCCGCAAAGGCTGAATCCCGTGCCTGCGCGGCGCATGTTCTGGCGGAGGCGGTCAAGCTGTTGCATCCGTTCATGCCGTTCATGACCGAAGAGCTTTGGGCCCATCTGGCGGGCGAGGGGGCAGGGCTTGCCTGTCACGCGGCCTGGCCGGAGCCGGTGTTCGAGGATGAGGCCGCTGCTGCGGAAATAAACTGGCTGATCGATCTTGTGTCCGGTCTGCGTTCGGTCCGGGCGGAGATGAATGTTCCGCCCTCGGCCAAGGCGCCGCTGGTGATGGTGGGCACCAACACCGAAACCGGCGAACGGTTGGTCCGGCACGAACCGGCGATCATGCGGCTGGCACGGGTCAGCGACATCCTGCTGGAGGCTACGGCGCCACGCGGGTCGGCGCAGATCGTGGTTGGCGAGGCGACCGCCTGCCTGCCGCTCGGCGACCTGATTGATCTGGATGCTGAGAAAGCGCGTCTGCAGAAGGCTCTGGGCAAGGTGGCCGACGATATCGACAAGATCGAACGCAAGCTTGGAAACGACAAGTTCGTGGCCAATGCCAAGCCCGAGGTCGTTGCCGCCGAACGTGAAAAACTTGCCGACCTGATCGGCCAGAGAGAAAAGCTGTCAATGGCCATCGAACGTCTCGGGCAAGCTGACTGATACTGAGACTGGCAGTATGCGAATCTGCGCCGGCGGCCCCTTGTTTCGGGCCGCCGTTGCTGTTTTTGGCGCACGGGTGATTTTGCCGCGGGGCTGATTCGGGATTCGAGCAAAATCATGGCAAATGTGACGGAATTGCAACAAATCCTGATTCTGACCAGAGATAACAAGGGTTTTTGGGGCTGAACAGCACACGCACCGCCCAATTTTTCTCGATTTTGGTGCGTTTGGGCGGCTTTTTGCCAGGAACTGAGCGCTTGCAGGCAGACGTTGTGGCGGAGGGCGGACACGCGCGGTTTACAAAGTTGCAAAAAACTTTACCTAATCATGTCAATCGTAAGCTTTTACGTCCTGGAGGGGATTCATGATTACCGGTAATTTGAAAACACTCGTCGCCGTACTCGCTGCAAGCGCGGCAATGGTTTCTGTGGCGCAGGCAGGCGGCTTCAATCGCGGCAGTGCCAATCTCGACGGTCTGTTTTCCGACAGTCTGGGCATTTACAGTGGTGTGACCTATGTCGCTCCTGGTCGTTCCTATTCAAGCGTGACGGGGTTGCGCGTGGTTGGCGGAGCCCCGGCCGCGCTTGCTCAGGGGGCCGTGGAGTTCGGCGATTCCTTTGCCGTGCCCTATGCATCGGCAGGTGGCGAAATTTTCGCCAACACCGCCTGTGTCGGCTCCTACTCCCAGCCCTATGGCGCGGATTCGAGCTATTCTGGGGATATCACCTATCACATTGCCAGCCAGTCGCTGGCGACCCGCGAACTCGGCCTGACCTGCTCCTATCGCTATGAGTTGGGCAAGGGGCGGATTTCTTTCATCGGCGGCGTATTCAACGAATATATCGAGTATGATCAGGCACGGAATTTCAATCTCGCGTTCGGCACTGTCGGCGATAGCAAGATCAATGTCTCATCGGATGCTTGGGGCTATCGCCTTGGTTTAGCCTATGAGATCCCGGAGATCGCCCTCAAGGCGTCGTTGATGTACCGTTCGCAGACCGACCACACCGCGACCGGCATGTACACCAATACCCCGTTTGCGACCTTGGCGGTTGCTGGCGGTGCATTGACACCGGTACAGGCCGCCGCCGTCTATGGTGCAAACATGTCAACGACGGCGACGACCAATGCAAGCTTGCCGCAAAGCGTTGAGCTGGCCGTGCAGTCTGGCGTTGCACCGGGCTGGCTCGCATTCGGCAGCATCAAGTGGACCGAGTGGAGCGTGCTGCAGTCGATTACCCTGACTGAAGGCATTGCCGGCACCCCGTTCTCGACCTCGCGGTTCTTTTTCAAGGACGGCTGGACCGTGACCGGTGGCGTCGCCCACCGCTTTAACGAGCAACTGGCAGCATCGGCATCGCTGACCTGGGACCGTGGTGTTACCACCGGCTGGGACACTCTGACCGACACCTGGACGCTGGCCGGTGGCGTGGCATACGATGTCAACGAAAAGATCCAGATCCGCGCCGGCGGCGCTGCGATTCACTTCGCGAGCGGCAACAAGTCGAAGACGGCGAGTGCTGTTGATTACACCGCGGTATCGCCGAGTGAATGGGGTTATGCCCTCTCAGCCAGCGCGTCGGTCAAGTTCTAGACAGCGCCGACATTGTCGAAACTACCAGACCCCGCCCAAGTGGCGGGGTTTTTGGTTTATCCCCATGGTCGTTCCGATCTTGAGTTCGAGGCGAGTCCGTTGCGCAGGGCTGCGAGTGGACAGTTCACCCGGCCGCGCCGTAATTTTATTGCGATATGTGCTCCTTGGGTGATCGTGATCACGCATTGTGACGAATTCGCAACACTTTTTTGGGAATGCATCTGCTATGAAACAGGTGGGCGCAATGTGCCCATTTCCCGCCACAAACAAGGCGCAGGCCAAACCTCCAGTTCGGCTCCGCGGCTCGGTTTTTTGGCCAGACGCGTCTGAGGATATTATGACCGCCACACCATTCGACAAGTCCAAGCTTCCTAGCCGTTACACCACCGTTGGCCCTGCGCGGGCGCCACACCGGTCGTATCTGTATGCGATGGGACTTTCGAGTGAGGAAATCGCGCAGCCGCTGGTAGGTGTGGCGTCATGCTGGAATGAGGCCGCGCCCTGCAATATTTCGCTGATGCGCCAGGCGCAGGTGGTCAAGAAGGGTGTTGCCTCTGCCAAGGGTACACCGCGCGAATTCTGCACCATTACCGTCACCGACGGCATCGCCATGGGCCATCAGGGCATGAAGGCCTCACTGGCCAGCCGTGATCTGATCGCCGATTCAGTTGAACTGACCATGCGTGGCCATTGCTATGACGCGATTGTCGGTCTGGCTGGCTGCGACAAATCGCTGCCGGGCATGATGATGTCGATGGTGCGGCTCAATGTGCCGTCGATCTTCATCTATGGCGGCTCGATTCTTCCCGGCAGTTTCCGCGGTCGTCAAATTACCGTTCAGGATGTGTTCGAGGCGGTGGGACAGCATTCGGTTGGCAATATGTCGGATGAGGACCTGCTGGAAATCGAACAGGTGGCCTGTCCTTCGGCCGGTTCCTGCGGCGCGCAGTTTACTGCCAACACCATGGCGACAGTGGCCGAGGCCATTGGCCTGGCCTTGCCCTATTCCTGCGGCGCGCCGGCGCCTTATGAAATGCGTGATCAGTTTTGCTATGCAGCCGGCGAAAAGATCATGGAATTGATCGCCAAGCAGATCCGCCCGCGTGACATTGTTACCCTCAAGGCGCTGGAAAATGCGGCTGCAGTGGTTTCGGCCACCGGCGGGTCGACCAACGCGGCCTTGCATCTGCCGGCGATCGCCCATGAATGCGGGATTGAGTTCGACCTTTTCGATGTAGCCAAGATTTTCGAACGTACGCCCTACATTGCCAATCTGAAGCCGGGCGGCAAATATGTCGCCAAGGATATGTTCGAGGCTGGCGGGATTCCATTGTTGATGAAGACCATGCTTGAGCACGGCTATCTTCATGGCGATTGCATGACGGTGACAGGCCGTACTTTGGCCGAAAACATGGAGCACGTTCGCTGGAATGATCAGCAGGATGTGGTTCACCCGGCCAACAAGCCAATCACCGTTACCGGCGGTGTTGTCGGTTTGCGAGGCAACCTCGCCGAGGACGGCGCGATCGTGAAGGTCGCGGGTATGTCGCAGTTGAAATTTACTGGCCCGGCGCGTTGTTTCGATTCGGAAGAAGAGTGCTTTGAGGCCGTCACAAACCGCTCCTATAAGGAAGGTGAGGTTCTGGTGATCCGCTATGAGGGTCCCAAGGGTGGCCCCGGCATGCGCGAAATGCTGTCGACCACTGCGGCGTTGTACGGCCAGGGCATGGGCGACAAGGTGGCCTTGATCACCGATGGCCGGTTCTCCGGCGCAACCCGCGGCTTCTGTATCGGCCATGTCTGCCCGGAAGCTGCAGAAGGCGGACCAATCGGCTTGCTTGAGGATGGCGACATCATCGAGATCAATGCTGTTGACGGGGTTTTGAATGTGCAGCTGTCCGATGAGGAACTGGCTGCGCGCAGGGAAAAATGGACAGCACGGGAAACCGATTATGCATCGGGTGCGCTGTGGAAATACGCCCAGACGGTGGGATCAGCGCGTTATGGCGCAGTTACCCATCCGGGCGGAGCGAAAGAAAAGCACTGCTATGCGGATATTTAGTCTTACCCGGACCGGCCTGTTTTACGCCATGCTTGCTGCCGCCATCGGCGCGAGCGGGCCGGCGCGAGCGTTTGATCCCAACAGCGGTGTGTCTCCTGAATCGGGCCCATTCGACCTCTTCAAGTTCGGGTTTTCGGCCTACAAGAAAGGCCACAAGGACGAGGCTGTCGAAGCCTATAAGTATGCTGCGGAAAAAGGCCATCCTGGCGCTCGCTGGGCCTTGGCCAACATGTATGCCTATGGCGATGGCGTGGTTGAAAACGATTACGAAGCGTTCAAGATCTATGATGATATTGCGCGTCAGGGTGTTGAGCCGGGATCGCAGGATACCGGTTATTTCGTCAACGCGCTGTTGTCGCTAGCGATCTATTATCAGAAAGGCATTCCCGGCAGCCCGATAAAGGCCAATCTGGGAGCCGCGCGCCAGCTTTATTTCCAGGCAGCATCGGCTTTTGGCGTGCCTGAAGCGCAATATCGTTTGGGCCGGATGATCCTGGAAGGTCAGGGCGGCGCCAACGATATCCAGCAGGCCAAGAAATGGCTTAACCGGGCTCGCGTCAGCGGTCACCCGGCGGCGTCCGCCGTGCTTGGCAATGTGGTGTTCGAGGAAGGTCAGGTCGTGCGTGGACTGGCATTCATGACGACGGCGCTTGAGCGCTCGGCTCCTGCCGACAGACCCTGGATCCAGGGCTTGCAGGAACGGGCCTTTTCGCTGGCTGGGGAAGCCGATCGCCGCACGGCGGTGGCGCTGGCCCAGGACATGCTGGCCAAGGGCCTGAACTGACCGCCCAGCGATTGCTTGCCGCAAAGCGTGACATCAAAAAGCGATTGCCGTGACGCGCACCTCAGTGGTCCGACATTCAGCCGGGTTGGTGGATGGTTCCTGCGCTGGCCCATGGCGACATTTGCGCCACCGGGCAGCCATCCGAAATCTTCTTCCAACTGGTGTTGTTGAGATTGCGCTCGCAGCGCGCCATGTAGCGCGTGGTTGAGCCGATCTGAAGGCAGACGATTCCGCCTTCCTTGACCTTTTTACCGTTGCCCAGGCATTCACAATCCTGGCCAGCAAAGGCAGGGGGCGCGACAAGGACCAGCACGGCCAAAAGACCGATGCCTGTTGCCAAATGCCGTAACCGCCTGCGTCTCATGGTTCCATGATGCGCCTGAAGCTGCTTTTTGGCAAGTTTGCGCGGTCCAGATCGCCCGTGGGCGCCAAGTGTCGTGGGACGTGCGTCTGACGGGTTGGCCAGTCAGACGTCCAGCGATATTGCCACTGGAACGTGATCAGACGGTTTCTCCCAGCCGCGGACGTGTTTTTCAACGTTGGCCGATTGCAATAGCCCGGCGGCTTCCGGCGAGAGCATCAGATGATCGATACGGATGCCATTGTTCTTGGGCCATGCACCGGCCTGGTAATCCCAGAACGTATAGGTTTTGGGCTGATCGTGCACAGCGCGTAGGGCGTCCGTGAAGCCCAAATTTTCAAGCCTGCGGAAGGCGGCTCTGCTTTCAGGCCGGAACAGGGCGTCGCCTTCCCAGACCTTGGGATCGTGGCAATCGACTGGCTCGGGGATGACGTTGTAATCGCCGGCGAGCACCAGCGGTTCCTCCAGCGCCAACCGGTCGGCTGCGAACGCCTGCAGACGCTCCATCCAGCCAAGCTTGTAGGGGAATTTCGGCGTGTCGACCGGGTTGCCGTTGGGCAGATAGAGCGACACAACGCGCAAAACCCCGTTACCAGTGGAAAATACCGCCTCCATGAAACGCGCCTGAACATCTTCGTCGTCGCCCGGGAGCCCTCGGTTGACCTCGTCGGGGCTTTGCTTTGAGAGGATAGCTACCCCGTTAAAGCCCTTCTGGCCGTGGGTTTCGACGTGATAGCCCAGTGCCTCGATCTCCAGCCGGGGAAACCCCTCATCGACGGATTTCACCTCCTGCAGGCAGGCGATGTCGGGATCGCTCTCGCGAAGCCAGGACTGCAGGTTTTCGAGCCGCGCCTTGACGCCATTGATGTTCCAGGTGGCGATTTTCAAGACGGTGGTCCTTTAACTGCGGCCGATGATGGAAATTGGTGTCTAGACCGAAAAACTGGTGCCGCAACCGCAGGAGGCGACCGCGTTGGGGTTTTTGATCTGGAACGCCTGGCCCATCAGATTATCGACAAAATCGATCTCCGACCCGGCCATGTAGACCAGCGAAACCTGATCGATGAGCACACGTGCGTCGTCGCGTTCAAGCACGACGTCATCCTCAGCAGGTTGGTCATCGAGATCGAACTTGTAGGAAAAGCCGGAGCAGCCTCCGCCTTCGACCGAGACGCGCAATGCGGATTTCCCTTTCTCGGCGGAGACAATTGCCTTGATGCGGTTTGCCGCCGACTGCGACAGTGTTACCGATACGGTGTCAGTCATAATACCTCCTTGCCGGGGTCAAGGTCCGGAAGAGACGTGTTTCAAATCACTTGCTCTATAGGTATGAAGGCGGTGGCCCGACGTCAATGCTTGGACGTGGCGAGTCGGGACTAATCATGCCAGGTCTCGCCTGCAATGCAGCAGGACGGGGCCTGCTGACGGGATGGCCATGGAATACGACAGAACACAGCTTGGGTTTGGAACCGGTACGCGCGCGCCATGGGCGGCCGATCCCTGGACTAGCCGGGGGCGGTTGTTTGCTGAGCCGGTAAGTCCGACGCGGTCCGAGTTCCAGCGCGACCGCGATCGCATTGTTCACACCACAGCCTTCAGGCGGCTCAAGCACAAGACCCAGGTGTTCGTGGCCCATGAGGGCGATCATTACCGGACCCGACTGACCCACACGATCGAGGTGGCGCAGATTGCCAGGGCACTGGCAAGAGCGCTCAAGCTTGACGAGGATCTGGCCGAGGGGGTGGCGCTGGTTCATGATTTTGGCCACACACCGTTCGGTCATACAGGCGAAGAGGCGCTGGCCGAACTGCTCAGCGGGGCAGGCGGGTTTGACCACAATGCTCAGTCGCTCAGGATCGTCACCACGCTGGAGAGGCGGTATGCCGATTTTGACGGCCTCAACCTGACCTGGGAGACGCTTGAGGGACTGGTCAAGCACAACGGGCCGCTGACGGGGCCGGGTACGGCGCCGGTTCCTGAACCGATCATGGCCTATAATGCGTCGCATGATCTGTGGCTCGGCTCGCATTCCGGTCTTGAGGCGCAGACTGCCGCAATTGCCGATGACATAGCCTATAACACCCATGATATTGACGACGGGCTGCGCTCGGGACTGATCACGCTGGAAATGCTTGAGGAGCTGCCGTTGATCGCGCGCCTGATGGCGGAGGTTCGTGGGCGTTACCCGGACCTTGAAGAGCCGCGGCTGATCAACGAGATCATGCGCCGACAGATCACCGCGATGGTGGAAGACGTGATTGCCGTAACACAGGCCAATATTGCCCGGACCAAGCCTGAATCAGCTGACGATGTCCGCCATGCGGGGCAGACAATGGCGCATTTCTCAGATGAATTCGCTGCCGCTGACCACGAGATCAAGACTTTTCTGTACGCCCATCTGTACAGGCATCCGGAAGTAATGCGGGTGCGTGAAAGTGCGACCTTGATCGTCAATGATCTGTTTGCAGCCTTCATGGCCGATCCCGGCGCGATGGGCGATAAGCACAGCCATGCGGGATTCGAGGAATTGCCGACTGAGCTGCGCATGCAGCGGGTGAGCGATTATCTGTCTGGCATGACCGACACCTATGCAATCGCTGCACACCGGCGTTTGTTTGACCGTACCCCTGAATTGCGATAGGCAGCGGTCAATTCGCCCGCCAGCTGTCGCGTGGCTCTTTTTTGCCCTATCCGGACTTATGCCATGAATGTGTTCAAGGACTTCGAACAGAGAATCAAGCGGGCTGTAGAAGCGCTTGATGTCGTTAAGGAAAAGGGCGGTGCTCTGGACTTTTTCCGACTCACCGCCGAGCCGCCGCGCGATCCTGCCCACGGCGATATCTCGACCAATGCGGCGATGGTACTGGCCAAGCCGCTGGGGATGAACCCGCGGGTTCTGGCGGACATGATCGCTGCTCAATTTGCCGATAACGCTGATGTTGCCGAGACGGCGGTGGCCGGGCCGGGGTTTTTAAATTTCCGGCTGACCGCGCGTTTCTGGCAGGGACTTGTCGGCACTGTACTCCGTGACGGTGTAGATTTCGGCCGCTCGACGCTTGGCGCTGGCGCCAAGGTCAATGTCGAATATGTCTCGGCCAACCCGACCGGGCCGATGCATGTGGGCCATTGCCGCGGCGCTGTTGTCGGCGATGCGCTGGCCAATCTTATGAGTTTCGCCGGTTACGACGTGACCAAGGAATACTACATCAACGACGCCGGCTCGCAGATCGATGTGCTGGCCCGGTCGGTCTATCTGAGATACCGCGAAGCCCTCGGCGAGACGATCGGCGAGATCCCTGCGGGGCTTTATCCCGGTGATTACCTGGTGCCGGTGGGGCAGGCGCTGGCGGATGAGTTTGGACCATCGCTGACCAAGATGCCCGAAGACGAGTTGATGGCGCTGATCCGGCCGCGGACCATCGACGCGATGATGGCGATGATCCGCGCTGACCTCAAGGCGCTCAATGTCGAGCATGACGTGTTCTTTTCAGAGCGCAGTCTGCATGCTGATGGCGCCAAGAAAATCCGGCACGCGATCAACGACCTGACCTTCAAGGGCCATGTCTACAAGGGCAAGCTGCCGCCGCCGAAGGGGCAGTTGCCGGAAGAGTGGGAAGACCGGGAACAGACGCTGTTTCGCTCGACCGATGTTGGCGACGACATCGACCGTCCGCTGATCAAGTCGGACGGCAGCTACACTTACTTCGCAGCTGATGTGGCCTATTTCCGCGACAAGTTCGAGCGTGGCTTCAAAGAGATGATCTATGTGCTTGGCGCCGATCATGGCGGCTACATCAAGCGGCTCGAGGCGGTCGCCAAGGCGGTTTCGGCGGGAGAAGCCAAGCTGACGGTGCTGTTGTGCCAGCTGGTCAAGATCTACCGTAACGGCGAACCGGTGCGGATGTCCAAGCGTTCGGGTGATTTCGTCACCCTGCGCGACGTGGTTGATGAAGTCGGCGTCGATTCGGTGCGCTTCATGATGCTGTACCGGAAGAGCTCGGAAACGCTGGATTTTGATTTTGCCAAGGTGACCGAGCAATCCCGGGACAACCCGGTGTTCTACGTCCAGTACGCCCATGCCCGTTGCGCCTCGGTGATGCGGCAGGCGTTGGAAGTGTTTCCCGATCTCGATCTGTCGCCGGAGGCGCTGGCCGCTGCCGACCTGTCTGATCTGAGCCATGAGAGCGAACTGGCGCTGATTGCCAAGCTTGGCGAATACCCCAGGATGATCGAGGCGGCAGCCACCGGTCAGGAGCCGCACAGGGTGGCGTTTTACCTCTATGACCTTGCAAGTCTGCTGCATGGACACTGGAACAAGGGGCGTGATGAGCCAGGTTTGCGGTTTGTTAACGATAAAAACCGACAATCCACAATTGCCAGAATGGGTTTGGTGTACGCGGTTGCTTCGGTGCTGAAGTCAGGTCTCATGATTACGGGAACTGATGCCCCGGAGGAAATGCGTTAATCGTCACCTTTTCCCCACAATACTCTGGCAGTAAATTTCGCGAGAGTATGTGAGTGACGCATGGTTGATCAATTGGATAGCAACACCCGGACCCAAGAGCCGGATGTCGAAGTCGACGATCCGCTGGCGGAACTCGCCCGGATCATCGGCTATGAACGGCCTGTCGAACAGTCTGTTCCGGACGCTGCCGAAAACGAGCCGGTGGCTAGCGCGTTCGATCTCGAAGCAGAGTTGATGCGCGAGCTCGACGTGGTGTCGGCTGTCGAACCTGCCATGCAGGCCGAAGCACTCAATGCCGATGACACCAAGAGTGATGCGGATGATGACGCCGGCGCTGACATGGATCAGCCTGCCGAGCCTGCCGAAGATCTTGCTGATCCGTCTGATGATGATTCAGTGCTGGCCGATGCCTGGCTGGGCAACAAGCCCGATTCCAATTTCGATGCCGATGCCGATGCGGTTCTCGATGCCGAGACCAATATGGGTGGTGAGACCGAGTTTGCTTTCGATTCCGAGGCTGGGGTTGATGCTGTTGCGTTTGTCGATGTGGAGCAGGTTGCTGCCGAAGAGGCCGTAGCTGATTTCATGCCGGATCTTGCCAGCTTGAACGAAGTCGATGAGACAGCCGGTACCGCTGAGGTGACGGAATTCGGGGCTTGGGAAGCGCCGGAACTGGAAGCTGAGTGGGAACCCCGGCCGGAGACGCCATTTATTGCTGACGCTTCCGATTTGGACGACGGTGATGATGACGTCGGCGATCAAGTTGGCGCGGAGACAGACGAACTGGGGCAGGTCATATCGCGTGATCTTGGTCCGGCCGCGGCATCCGATGTGGCTGAAGACGATGTTGATGATCAGGTGCTTGCCGACATGTTCCGGTTTGAACTGCCGGCTCATACAGCAAGCAGCGGTAGCAACGAGCCGGTTGCTATTGATGTGCCTGAGTTGAATGACCCTGAAACCCTTGAATATGGGGATGCCGACGCCGACCTTGCGGCGGCGTTTGAACTTGATCCGGAACTGGCCACTCCGGAACAGTCTGTCCCGGAACTGGTTGCCCCCGAACTGGTTGCCAATGACACCAACGTGGTCGACGTCCCCGACGTCGAGCCGACAGACGATGTGGCGTCACCGATCGACGCGCCGGTGCTGGACTGGGAGGGGTACAATTCAACGTCGGACAATATAGACGACGCGCAAGCTGGCTCGGACATGCCTCCCGAACCAGCCATCGATACCGATATGGATGATGGCGTCGTCGATTTTGAAGACTATCTGTCGGCTGAACTTGATGTGTTTGAGCATCAGGTTGCAATGTCGGATGCGCCAGCGGCGGATGAAGTGCCGTCGCCGGTTCCCGATCATAGCCCCGATTCCGCCACTCAGGCGGGGGAAGTTGACGGCTGGAACGATGCCGCCTTGGATGGCGATGATCTGGTGTTTGACGAAGCTGCCGAAGAGCTGCTTTCTGATATAGCAGAGGAGCCGGCCGCCACTGGCGCATATGCGGATGGCGGTTGGAGCGAAGGCGCCATCAACGACAGCCTTGCCTTGGAGCTGGAAGAGGAACTCGAGGACATGTTCGGGCTGACGGCGCCGGTAGACCTGTCACCGGTTGCTTTTGACGAGTCCGATGATCTGGAATTCGATCTCGAACAGGTGCTGGCCGAGACGGTGGTCGAGGCCGAAGCCGCGCCTGATCAGTCGTTTGAACCCGAATTGCCTGCGTCCCATGAGTTCGAAGCTGCGGCACCAGAACTTGAGGAGTTCGAACCTCAGGCGCATGAACTGCTGGCTGTCGACAACGTGACTGCTGACGATGGAGAGCTGGAGCAGGAACTGCTGGAGGAGCCGCAGCCTGAGACTGAACGCGACGAAATTGCGGAAGCGTTTTTCGGGCTGGGTGGCGTTGTCGAAGATACGATCGACGTTTCTGATGCGGGTGCAGGGCATGAATCTGCCAACGAGACGTCTGTCGTCGAAGCTGATTATCCGACTGAAACACCGACCGAATTTTCCTCCGAACACACGGCTGATCCCGCGCAGGGTGACTGGCTGGCCGGGTTCGAGACTGATGATCAGACGAGTCAATCAGCCCATTCGGACGATGACGGGTTCTTTTTTGACGCCGATATGATTGCCGAACCGGAAGACAGTGTCGAAGCAGTCGCTGATTTTGATGTACCTGAACTCGCCCATGATGAGCCGGTGGCGATGGATCCGGATTTTGACAACGAGATCGACCGGGAATTTGCCGATATCATCGACCGCGATACACCTGACTCCGAGGTTGCTGCGGCATCAGTTGTAACAGGCAGCCTTGGCGCCGCAACCGGTATGGCCCACGACTGGAGCCGAGACGTCAACACTGAGCGCGGTTATGAGGGATCTGGCGACTATATAGCGCTTGAACGTGAGTTGGGTGCTGATGATGTCCATGTTGCGCCGCCCTATGACGACGGTGAAGGCGACGATCATGAACCCTCGCCGCTTGATAGTGAATACGCCACCGGCATGGTTGGCGCGCCGGCTGCCGGAAATGAGTCACGCGGGCCTTTCCTGGCACTTGTTGTGCTTGGTGTCGCGGTGTTGGCCGGAGCGGGCGCCTTTGGCTGGAGCATGATGTCGACGGACGATAGCTCGGTGGATGGCGGTCCCCGCATCATTCGGGCGGACAAGGAACCTGTGAAGGTGGTGCCCGAGAACCCGGGCGGGGTAACCGTGCCCAATCAGGACAAAGCGGTTTACGACAGGGTCGCTGGTGGTGATGCTGCGCAACCCAGACAGCCAGCATTGATCAATTCGGCTGAAGAGCCGGTGGACGTGGTTCAGCGCACGCTCGATCCCGACGTGCTTCCACTTGAGGGCCGCGGCAGCCCGGCAGTGAAATCGGAAGAACGGTTGACGGCAGATGGCACATCTGAAGCGAATGCCGGATCAGCAACACAGGCTGCGCCGGTGGTATCGCCGCGCAAGGTGCGCACCATGATCGTTAAACCCGATGGCTCGATAGTTGCCCGCGAGGACCCGACTCCGGAACCGGTGACACAGCCTGCCACAGTCGCGGCTGAGAAAATCGAACCGGCAGCCGCACCTTTGCAGGCAGCAAACCAGCAGACTCCTGAGGCCGAAACCGCAGTGCCTGCCGCGCCAGATGTGGCGGCAGTGCCGGCAGAAGCTGCCCCGGCGCCTGCCGAGGAAGAAGTTGCCGCGGTGGAAGCGCCCGATGCAGGCACCACCGCGCCGGTGCGGGTCGTCACCACCCAGCAGATCCGCGCGCCGATTCCCCAGGGCCGGCCTGCAGATCAGCCAGTCAATGTGGTGGGAACAGTGACCCAGGGCGGCACGGTCGCTGCGGCACCGACCGCACCTTCAGCGCCTGCCCAAGACACGGAAGTTGCTTCGGCACCGGCTCCTGCCGCCGCACCCGTGGCCAATCCGGGCGGCTATTACGTCCAGATCGCATCGCAGCCGACTGTCGATGGCGCACAGGCTTCATGGCGAACCCTGTCCAATCGCTACAGCAGTATGCTGGGCGGGCGTGACGTGGACATCCAGCGGGCTGACATTCCTGGCAAGGGTGTGTTCCATCGCGTCAGGGTTGTCGGCGGTACACGCGATCAGGCCAACGCATTGTGCAGTCGTTACAAGTCTGCCGGTGGCAGTTGCTTCGTGTCGCGCTGATATCTGTTCGGTCTGAGAATGGGATTTAGAATAAGGCCGCGCATGGTTTGTGCGGCCTTTGCCGTTCTATCCCTGTGGGCTGACAGGAACGCAAACTGTCAATTGTCGGTGGATTGATTACGATTGGCCGATGAGCAGAATCAAAAGCAGTCATCTTCGGTTGTGCCGGCCCTCAACTCAGTGTCGAGGAGCGCGCATTCTTTGCCGAGCACCGGCCCTGGGGCTTTATTCTTTTTGGCCGCAACATTGTCAGCCTGGAACAGGTCACGGAGCTGTGTGCCGACCTGCGTGAGAGCATTTCGCGCCCCGATGCGCCGATCCTGATTGATCAGGAAGGTGGCCGTGTGCAGCGCTTCAAGCCTCCATTGGTACCGCAATACCCTTCGGGCGCGGAACTCGGTGCATTGTATCTCGCCAACCCTGAGGCGGGCCTGCGCGCGGCCTGGATCATGTCACGGCTGCATGCATTCGACCTGCTGCCGCTTGGTATCACAGTTGATTGCCTGCCGGTGCTCGATATCCCCGCGCCAGGCGGCCACGAGGTGATCGGCAGCCGTGCCTATGGCGTGACGCCGGAGGTGGTGACGGCAATGGGTACGGCAGCCTCAGCAGGCCTGAAGGCCGGTGGCATGCTGCCGGTGATCAAGCACATTCCCGGCCACGGTCGGGCGGGTGCCGATACGCACCATGAATTGCCAAGGGTCGATGTTGCGCGGGCGGAATTGTCAGCGCGCGACTTCGCGCCGTTCAAGGCGCTGGCAGGCGAAGCGATGGCGATGTCGGCGCATGTGGTCTTTACCGATATCGATCCTGAGCATCCCGCCACCACATCACGCAAGGTGATTGAAGAGGTGATCCGGGGTGAAATCGGGTTTGACGGGCTTTTGATGTCCGATGATGTGTCGATGAACGCGCTTTCTGGGGATTTCGTGGCCAGGACAGGTGCAATTTTTGCCGGAGGGTGCGATGTCATCTTGCACTGCAATGGCGTTCCTGCGGAAATGGAAGCGGTGATTTCGGTCACACCGGTCCTGTCGGGTGAGGCGCTGCGGCGTACGCAAGCGGCAATGGAGGCATTCAAGCCCGCTGATGACAGCAATGAGACCGTCTTGCGGGACGAATTCGAGGCGTTGATGGCGGCCTCATAACAGCTGAAAGGCCAATCTGAGTGAGCAACGGCAACCGGCAACAAAGCAGCAGTGAAGCCGGCAAGGCGTCCGCGGTGACAACGCCGATGGATGCCGTGTGGGACACGGCCGCTGCCGACCGGGCCACCGGTGATCCTTTCCTGGTGATCGATGTTGACGGGTTTGAAGGCCCGCTTGATCTGCTGTTGCACCTGGCGCGCACGCAAAAGGTCGATCTGGCCAAGATCTCGGTTCTGGCGCTGGCCGAACAATATCTGCATTTTGTCGAAAAGGCGCGGGCGTTGCGACTTGAGCTTGCCGCCGACTATCTGGTGATGGCGGCGTGGCTCGCCTATCTCAAGTCCCGTTTGTTGATACCCCAGGGCCCGAAGGGCGACGAGCCGAGCGGCGAGGAAATGGCGGCGCAACTGGCGTTCCGGCTCAAGCGGCTGGAAGCGATGCGCGAAGCTGCGACCCGGCTTGTCAATCGCAACCGGTTGGGGCGCGACGTGTTCGCCCGTGGCGCGCCGGAGCCGCTGGTCATCGACCTCAATTCGAGCTTCGACGCAACGCTTTATGACCTGCTGACGGCCTATGCGTCGCAGCGGCAGCGGCAGATGATAACCCAGGTGACGATCGCCCGGCGCCGGGTCTGGTCGCTCGCCGATGCACGCGTCATACTGACGCGGCTGATCGGCGAGCTCAAGGATTGGACGGCGCTGGACCAATATTTGGCGCGCTATCTCGCTGACCCCGAGGAGCGGGTGACGGCGATTGCCAGCTCGTTTGCGGCCAGTCTGGAACTGGTGCGGGAAGGGCGAATGGAAATCCGCCAGGAGGGGGCCTTCCAACCTATATTCATGCGACGACCGTCAGGCGCCGGTCTCAATGCGGGGAGCAGATCATGATAATGGATCCCGGTTACGGTGAAGCGATGGCCTATGGCGGCGATATGGATCAGGCTCAGGACGATGAAACCGGTGCGGATGCTCTCGACGCGCTCAAGAACCGCGCGCTTCGCGAAGCCGAGCGGATTGCCGAGGCGCTGGTGTTTGCATCGAGCGAACCGGTCGCCGAAAAACTGATCGCGACGAAACTGCCCGATGACGTGGCCGTCGATGCGGTAATGGCGCAACTGGCGCGCCGCTACGCTGACCGGGGTGTTAATCTGGTGCGGGTCGGTGATGCCTGGGCGTTTCGCACGGCAGCGGATCTGGGCTTTCTGATCCGTCAGGAAGAAAACGAAATCAAGAAGCTGTCGCGTGCCGGCCTCGAGGTTTTGTCGACCATCGCCTATCACCAGCCGGTGACACGGGCGGAAATCGAGGACGTGCGCGGTGTCGCCACATCCAAGGGCACGCTTGATGTGCTGATGGAAACCGGCTGGGTGCGGATGCGCGGCCGCCGCCGGTCGCCGGGTCGTCCCGTGACCTATGGCACCACGGCCGCGTTTCTCGATCATTTCGGACTTGAAGACCTGCGTGACTTGCCGGGCATGGACGAACTCAAGGGGGCGGGCTTGCTGTCGGGCAAGGTTCCGTCGAACTTCCAGCCACCGATTCTGTCGGCCAATGATGACCTCACTGAGGATGAAGATCCGATCACGCAAATGGATCTGGAAGAACTTGGACTCTTGACACCGATGGGTGAAGCGGAGGACTAAGCACGCGGGCCCGGTTGTGAACCGGGTACAGTGTTGCTGACGGCAAGGGTCCCGACCATCGTGAACCAGCAGACAAGGACGGCAAACGCGCGCAGGACGGCAGGTGTAACCTTCGCCGCGCGCCTGGCGTTTGAGGATGTCCACCATGCCTATGGTGAGCAGCCGACGCTGCACGGGGTGACGCTTGCCGCCGAACCTGGCGAAGTTCTGTGCCTGTTGGGACCGTCGGGATCGGGCAAGACCACCTTGCTGAGGATCGCGGCCGGAATCGAGCGCATGAGCCGCGGCCGGCTTTTCCTCAATGACCGCGAAATCGCCGGACCGGTCACCAATCTGCCGCCGGAACGTCGCGGCATCGGCCTGATGTTTCAGGACTTTGCGCTGTTTCCGCATTTGACCATTCTCGACAATGTCCGCTTTGGCCTGACCGCGTTGTCATCGGCTGACGCCAAGCGCGAGGCGATGGCTGCGCTGGACCGGGTCGGCATGGTCCATTACGCCGATAATTACCCGCATGCGCTGTCGGGCGGCGAGCAGCAACGGGTGGCGCTGGCGCGGGCGCTGGCGCCGCGACCAGCGGTGCTGTTGATGGACGAGCCCTTCTCGGGACTTGATTCGCGGCTCAAGGACAGCGTGCGCGCCGAAACCCTGGCAATTTTGCGGGAAGCGCGGGCCACGGCCGTTGTCGTCACCCATGATGCGGAAGAAGCCATGCGGATGGGCGACCGGATTGCCCTGCTCAGGGATGGCGCGCTGGTGCAGGTGGGAACGGCGGAGGATCTTTACCACCGTCCCGCAAGCCTGTTTGCCGCCGGGTTCTTCTCGGAGATCAATGTGTTTGACGGCATCGTCCAGGGTGAAATCGCGCAAACCCCGGTGGGGCCAGTCAAGGCGCCTGGGCATTCTGACGGTACGACGGTTGCCATCGCCGTTCGGCTGCCGGGTCTAGAGGTAACGGAGACGCCGTGTGGCGTGCCTGCACGGGTGGTTGCGCGCCGGTTTCTTGGCGTTGAAGAGTTGGTGACATTGGTGGTTGCAGGCGGTGAAAACCCAATCGATGCGCGCATCAGAGCAGGTCAGTTGCGTCCCGGCGCGCGGGATGTTTCTGTATCTGTTAACGAGAGAGACATTTTGGTGTTTGAAACAAACGGATAAACACCTTAAATCAAGATAGAATCCTTAGAGGAGAGTTTCATGGGTAGTTTTAGTATTTGGCATTGGCTTATCGTTCTGGTCGTCGTTCTGTTGCTTTTCGGTCGCGGCAAGATCCCGGAACTGATGGGCGATGTTGCCAAGGGCATCAAAAGCTTCAAGAAGGGCATGGGCGACGAAGAAACCGCACCCGATGCCAAGTCGGTTGAGGCCAAGACGGTCGAAAGCAAGGCCGAAGAAGCCAAGGATCGCGGCTGATCCGCCCAAATCCATTGTCCTGAGGGGCGCGGAGAAGCCTGAATGTTCGATATTGGTTGGCCAGAGCTTCTGGTCGTCGCCATTGTGCTGATAATCGTGGTCGGTCCGAAAGACCTGCCACCGATGCTGCGCGCCTTCGGGCGGACCACCAAGAAACTCAGATCAATGGCATCTGAGTTTCGGGGTCAGTTCGATGAGGCGTTGCGGGAAGCGGATCTTGACGATGTCAAGAAGACGTTTGACAGCGCACGCAAACTCAACCCGATGCAGAGCATTCGTGACGCGGTCAATCCGTTGAAGGATACTGCCAAGGAAATCCGTTCGGACCTGGAAAAATCCGTGAAGACGCCGTCAACGGCTGCTGCGGACAAACCGGTCCCGGATGTGGCGGTGCCAACACCGGCGATGAAGCTGGCGGATGGGCCACCGGAGATCAAGGCCGACGCGCCAGCTCCGGCGGGTAAAGCCGGTGACAAGACCACGTCGAAATCCGCTTCGCCATCGGGCGCCACGGCCAAAGCGAAAACTTCGACCAGGGCAAAGACGCCGGTCAAGCCAGCGGTAAAGACTGAGTCGGCTGCCAAGCCCGCGACCAAGTCTCAGCCGGCAGAGAAGCCTGCTGCCCGAAAAACTGCAGCGAAGGCGTCGGCAGCGAGCAAGCCATCGTCGTCGAATGCTCCGGCTGCCACGACCAAGGCCGCAGCCAAGCCATCGGGCGGGGCCAAGGCCCCTGCGCGTGCCAGAAAACCGAAACAAGGTGAGGGCTCGGCTTGACCGAAGATATTGATGACAAGCCGCAGCCGCTGCTTGAGCATTTGATGGAACTGCGCAATCGCCTGATGTGGGCGATCGGTGCCTTCTTCATTGCATTTCTTGTCTGTTTCGCGTTCGCCAAACCGTTGTTCAACATGCTGGTGCAGCCTTTCACCTGGGCGGTGGACTGGGCCGGGATGACCGATCGCAAGATCGAATTGATCTACACGGCGCCGCAGGAGTTTTTCTTCACCCAAATCAAGATTGGCATGTTCGGCGGCGTGGTGCTGGCGTTTCCGATGATCGCGGCACAGGTCTACAAGTTCGTAGCACCGGGGCTTTACAAGAACGAGCGCTCGGCATTTCTGCCATTTCTGGTGGCGTCGCCGGTGTTGTTCCTGCTCGGCGCGGCGCTGGTCTACTTCTTCTTCACCCCGATGGTGATGTGGTTCTTCCTTGCGATGGAACAGACCGGAGGCCACGGCGAGGCGTCGATCGTGCTGTTGCCGAAGGTCTCGGAATATCTCGGGTTGATCATGACCCTGATCTTCGCCTTCGGCCTGGTGTTCCAGTTGCCGGTGGTGACCACGTTGCTGGCGCGGGCGGGGCTTGCCACGTCTGTCGGCCTCGCAGCAAAGCGCAAATATGCCATCGTCGCCGCCTTTGTCGCAGCTGCGGTGCTGACGCCGCCAGACCCGGTCTCCCAGATCGGGCTTGCGCTGCCCACCATCATTCTTTACGAGATTGCCATCTATTGCGCCCGTCTCGTGGAGCGCCAGCGCGCCGCGGCAAAGGCCACGGCGGCAGCAGATGATCCCGAATCATCGGCTGACTCTGATCCCCAAGGGGACGCCTGAGTTCTGGAGGTTCGTCACGCCGTCTGATCAGGCGGCGTGGTTGCGAGGCTGACGCGGAAATTCGAATTCCGGAACCAGCCATGCTTGACATCAAATGGATACGAGAAAACCCGGCGGCGCTTGACGCGGCGCTCGCCAAACGTGGCGCTGATCCACAAGCCGAACAGCTGGTGGCGCTCGATGAGGCACGCCGTAGCCATGTCGGCGCTGTGCAGGCCTTGCAGGAGCGCCGCAATGCCGCTTCCAAGGAAATAGGCAAAGCAATGGCCGCCAAGGACCAGGCTGCGGCCGACGCGCTGAAGGCCGAGGTTGCCAAGCTCAAGGACGAATTGCAAGCTGGCGAAGCCAAGGAGCGGGAGCTTGACGAAGCGCTCAAGCATGCGCTTTCGGTTCTGCCGAACATCCCGCTCGACGAAGTGCCGGTCGGCGCTGATGAAGGGGACAATGTTGAAATTCGCTTGGGCGGCAAAAAGCCCGATCTCGGGTTTGAGCCCAAGGAGCATTTCGAACTTGGCGAAGCGCTCGGAATGATGGACTTCGAGCGGGCGGCGAAAATGTCTGGCGCACGGTTTACCATCCTGTCTGGACCGCTGGCGCGGCTTGAGCGGGCGCTGGGCCAGTTCATGCTGGATTTGCACACTGGCGAGCATGGCTATCGTGAGGTCAACCCGCCGCTGCTGGTCAACGATGCCGCGGCATACGGCACCGACAAGTTGCCGAAATTTGGCGATGACCTGTTTCGCACCACGGACGGCCGTTGGCTGATTCCGACGGCGGAAGTGCCGCTGACCTATATGGCAGCCGGCGAAATTCTCGATGAGCAGCAATTGCCGCTGCGCTATACCGCGCTGACGGCATGCTTTCGCTCCGAGGCCGGATCGGCCGGCCGTGACACCCGCGGCATGCTTAGGCAGCATCAGTTCAGCAAAGTTGAGATGGTCTCGGTGACCACGCCGGAAACCTCGCTTGAAGAACATGAGCGGATGACCGCGAGCGCGGAAGCCGTGCTCAACCGGTTGGGGCTGCACTATCGCACCGTGGTGCTGTGCACGGGTGATATGGGGTTTGGCGCCCAGAAGACTTACGACATCGAGGTCTGGCTTCCGGGCCAGAAGGCCTATCGGGAAATTTCATCTTGTTCGGTCTGCGGCGATTTTCAGGCGCGGCGCATGAATGCGCGCTGCCGCAAGCCGGGCGACAAGGCCACGCGCTTTGTCCATACGCTCAATGGGTCCGGCGTCGCCGTCGGTCGGGCGCTGATCGCGGTGATGGAAAATTACCAGAACAAGGATGGTTCGATCACCGTTCCGGATGCGCTGCGCATGTATATGGGTGGCCTTACGCGAATTGAAAACCCGAATTGACAGCTGCGGCAAGGATCACATGATGCGCATACTCATCACCAATGACGACGGCATTCACGCCGAGGGGCTTGAGGTGCTTGAGCGCATTGCCCGGACGCTCTCCGACGACGTCTGGGTGGTTGCGCCGGAAACCGACCAGAGCGGGCTTGCCCATTCATTGACGCTTTCCGAACCGCTGAGGTTGCGCAAGGTGAAGGACAAGACCTATGCGCTGCGCGGCACGCCGACCGATTGTGTGATCATGGCGATCCGCAAGTTGATGGATCAGGCGCCGGATCTGGTTCTATCGGGCGTCAATGCCGGGCAGAATGTTGCCGATGACGTGACCTATTCCGGCACCGTCGCCGGGGCCATGGAAGGCACGCTTTTAGGCGTGCGGTCGATTGCCATCAGCCAGGCCTACCGGCTCGATGAGGGCAGGGTGCTGCCGTGGGATGTGGTCGAAACGCTGGCGCCGGCGCTGCTGCGCAAACTCATCGGTCTCAGTCTGCCGAAGGGAACCCTGCTCAACGTCAACTTCCCCAATTGTGCCGTGGAAGACGTCAAGGGCGTGGTCGTGACCGATCAGGGAGTGATGACCCATGCGCTGTCGATTGACGAGCGCCGTGACGGGCGCGGGTTCCCATATTTCTGGCTGAAATTCGGCCGCCGGGATTTTGAGACGGAAGCCAACAGCGACATCAAGGCGATCTCTAACGGGTATGTTTCCGTGACGCCACTGCAGCTGGATCTGACCCATCATGCGGTGCAGGATCAGATTGCCAAAGCATTGAGAGATTGACCGGTGAATGTGCGGTTGTTGGAAAAAGAGGGATTTGCCGGCCTGTTCCTGAGGCTGCGTGCCGAAGGACTTGCCGACAAGGAACTGCTGACGGCATTTGAGCAAACACCGCGCACGCTTTTTCTGTCTGCAGCCTATTCCGATGCTGCCTATCACGATCGCCTGCTGCCGATCGATTGCGGTGGTTTTGCCGAGAGTGCGCGTCTGGTTGCCAAATGTCTCTCCGCGCTGGCAATCGAACCCGGCCAGCGGTTGCTCGATATCGGTACCGGAAGCGGTTTTCTGGCGGCGGTGGCCGGGCGCATGGTCGAACGCGTGGTGACGATTGACCGCTACAAGACCTTGATTCAGCTTGCACAACAGCGTTTCTCTCATCTGGGACTTGGCAACGTGATGGCCCGCCAGGCCGACGGCCTCAAGGGGGTAAGCGGAGAGGGGAGTTTTGATCGGATCATTGCAACCTGCGCCTTCGACGCAATGCCCCGCCAGTTCGTTGATCAACTCGCCTCCGGCGGAATCATGCTGGCGCCAATTGTGTCGGAAGATGGTCAGGCTGCGCGGATGGCGCGGCTGACGAAAATCGGTAGCCGTTTTGAGCGGGAGGACCTTTTTGAAGTGCCGTACCGTGCCTTCATTCCCGGAATCGCGGCGGCGCTGTGACCCGATTCTGGGCTTGAAATCCACGGAATCCTGCGACTTTAACCGATGAGTAACACTAACGCGCTTTAATCATCACAGTTGGTATTGCGTTGATTGGGTGGTGTTATGCGTCTCAGACAGACTGTTGTTTCCGGTACTTCGGTAACCCGAATGCTCGGCGTCGCGCTTCTGGCAAGCTCCGCCGCAGCTTGCAGTTCGGATGCAAACCGTTTCGCCTATAAAAATGCGGATCAGTTGTACACCGCCTCAGTGCCGCAGCCGTCTTCGGCTTCGCTGGCGCCGATGGGTGCGCCGATTCCTCCAGGCGCCGTTGCCTCCGGATCCGCGCAGGCATCGGCCTATCCCCAAGCACCAAATACAGTTTCACAGGCATTTCCGGGCGATTACCGGGCGCCGGCCCAGGCGAGCTATGACCCGACCGCGACCGGTTCGGTTACCGGATCCGTGGTTCGGCAGACTACGTCGCCTTCGAGCCTGATCGGCAATGGTGTTCAGCGGACCAAGGATATTGCGCGTTCGGTTCTGCCGAAGCGCCAGCCCGCGGTTCTGCCGGCTCTTGCAGCGCCAACCCGCACAGCCGCGGTTACAACACCGGCGCCGCAACGCGTGGCCGCTGTCGCGCCGTCGGTAGCGGCGCAGCCTTTCCCGGAACGTCCGGCACAGTTGAGCGCGTCGGTGCAGCCAAGCTCGACCTTCAGCAACAATGCTGAGCCGGTAATGGCGCCGGATCCGATTGTCACCGGCACAGCATCGCGCGATGCTGGCTGGACAACCACGGGTGCAACCCGCATCACAATGGGTCCGGGCGAAACCATTTATAACCTGTCCAAGCGCTATGGCGTACCGGCCAGCGAGATCATCAAGGCCAATGGCATCAGCGACCCTTCGCGCGTATCTGCCGGTCAGCAGTTGTTGATCCCGGTGTATGTGTATTCGCGTCAGGCGCCGGTGTCCGCACCGGACAGCAATCCCAAGACCCGCGCCTCCAAATCCGGTGCCGGACTGCGTGGCGAAGCGAGCCAGGACAAGATTCCGCTGCCCACACCGGCCCCGCGGCGCGATGTCGCCGTGCTGCCGTCAGCACCGTCGCTGCGCAACCCCGAGAACGCCGAATCTCAGTCCGCTTCACAGCCGGTGACCGAGAAAACTGCGGCGTCGGGCGGCAATTCCTCGTCAGCTGGTGTCTATGCCGTCAAGGGCGGCGACACTCTGTCGAAGATCGCCCGCAATCACGGGGTAAGCGTTGACGCTTTGAAAGCCGCCAACGGCCTTTCGGGTTCGAATATCCGAATCGGCCAGACGCTGGCTATTCCGGGCAAGGGTTCGGGCGCAGTCGATACAACGGTGACGGCTTCGGTGAAGCAGGATTCGACGCCAAAGGCCTATACGCCGCCGACCCAGAAGGCGCAGGACGGTGTGGCCGCAAAAACCAATGCAGATGTGGCCTCGATCGCACCTGCCGCGACCGGTATCGACAAGTTCCGCTGGCCGGCCCGCGGCCAGGTCATCACCGGCTACGCAAAGAACGAAAACGGCAAGCGTAACGACGGTATCGACATTTCCATGCCGACGGGGACGCCGATCAAGGCTGCTGAAAACGGGGTGGTGATCTACTCCGGCGATGGCCTGAAGGAGTACGGCAAAACCGTGCTGATCCGCCACGATGACGGGCTGGTAACGGTTTACGCGCACGCCAATACGCTCAATGTCAATCGTGGTGACAAGGTCGGGCGCGGTCAGGTGATCGCAAGTTCCGGCATGACCGGCGTGGCGAAGACCCCGCGGTTGCATTTCGAAGTCCGCAAGAACGCCTCACCGGTCGATCCGATGGGCTATCTCGAATAATTGCCCTCCAGGCAAAAGTGCAAAAAAGGCCAGCGTTGATAACGCCGGCCTTTTTTCGTTGTGGCTGCGCGCCGTGTCTCAGAGGGTCTGTCCCAGACGTCCGGCAAGATCCTGGATGAATTGCCAGGCGACGCGTCCGGACCGGGCGCCGCGTGTGGTTGACCATTCCAGAGCTTCGGCGCGCAGTTCGTCCGGATTGATCTTCAGGTCATAATGGGTCGCATAACCGGTGATCATGTCGAGATATTCATCCTGACTGCATTTGTGGAAGCCGAGCCAGAGACCGAATCGATCCGACAGCGAGACTTTCTCCTCGACGGCCTCATGCGGATTGATTGCCGTAGAGCGTTCATTGTCCATCATGTCGCGCGGCAGCAGATGTCGGCGGTTGGAGGTGGCGTATAACAGCACATTGTCCGGCCGGCCTTCGATACCGCCATCAAGCGCTGCCTTGAGTGACTTGTAGGCCGTGTCGTCATGATCGAAGGAAAGATCGTCGCAAAACAGGATGAAACGGCCGGGTGCGGGCCTCAGGATCGACATCAGAGCGGGCAGCGAGTTTATGTCCTCACGGTGGATTTCCACCAGCTTGAGCGGTGCCGGTAGGCCTTCCTGGGCTGCAAGTTTGGCATGGACGGATTTTACCAGCGACGATTTACCCATGCCGCGTGCGCCCCAGAGCAGCACATTGTTGGCGGGAAGGCCGCCGGCGAAGCGCTGGGTATTTTCGACGAGGATGTCACGGACATGATCGACGCCCTTGATCAGGTCAATTTCAATCCGGTTGGGTCTGCCCACCGGTGCGAGGTATTCGGCCTCTGCGTCCCAAATGAAGCAGTCTGCTGCCTGAAAATCACTGATTGCGGGCTTTGGCCCCGCAAGTGATTCCACAGCGCGGGTGAGGCGGGCGAGCTCGGTAAGGATTTGCCGTGCGGTTTCGTCTTGCATGTTGATGTCCGGGGGCTAATTTGTCTGCGGGGCGGGTACTGCGAGCGGGTAGCACGCGGTGTCACTGCGGAAAAGTGGTTTGCCGCGGGGATTTCACGCTACCATTTGCCATGTTTGCGTTGCAATCGGCCATGTTGCCACTATATTCCGCTCGACTGTTGGCGGGCCCGCTGGGACGCCCATACTTTTCTCAAGGAGTGTTTTATGTTTGTGACCCCGGCCTATGCCCAATCCGCCCTGGGTGGCGGCGGCAGCGAGATGCTGATGTCGATCCTGCCGTTTCTGCTGATCTTCGTGATCATGTATTTCCTGATCATCCGGCCGCAGCGTACGCAAGCGAAGAAGCGCGAGGAAATGCTCAAGAACGTGCGCCGTGGCGACCAGATCGTTACCGGCGGCGGCATGATCGCCAAGGTCACCAAGGTTGTTGACGATGCCGAACTGGAAGTCGAGATTTCCGATGGCGTCAAGGTCCGGCTGGTCCGCAGCCTGATCGCGGATGTTCGCAGCAAGAGCGAACCCGTCAAGGAATAGCCACAAATGAACGGGTAGGAGTGTTTCTGCCCGTTTTTGTGTCAGGCCATACTTGAACCTTTTTCGTCCCCAAGGATGAACCGAGAGCACTATGCTGTATTTTTCCCGTTGGAAAACAACCCTGATCTGGCTTGCTGTGCTTGCCGGCGTGGTGTTTGCATTTCCAAATCTGCTGACGTCGCAACAGGCTGAAAGCCTGCCTGAATGGGCCCCGTCCAAGCAAATGACGCTCGGGCTCGACCTGCAAGGCGGCTCCTACATGCTGCTGCAGGTTGAACGCCAGGACATCGTCAAGGACCGGTTGACCACCACGGTGGATGACGTGCGCCGGTTGCTGCGTGAAGCCGGGATCGGCTACACCGGCTTGTCGGGCACCGGGCAGATGGTTCAGGTGCGAGATCCGCGACGAGGCGCGCATAGAGGAAGCCAAGACGGTTCTGGCTGAACTCTCGGAGCCGATAAATTCGGGTCTGTTTGGCGGCGGCACGGTAGCTGAGGCGACCATTGAGGAAGAAAGCCAGCCGGGTTTTTTGCGCATTCTTCTGACCGACGCCGGGATTGATTACCGGGTGTCATCAGCAGTGGCGCAGTCAATCGAAGTGGTACGCAAGCGCATCGATGAGCTCGGCACCACCGAGCCGGTGATTCAGCGGCAGGGCGCCGACCGGATTCTGGTTCAGGTTCCTGGGCTGGAAGATCCCGAGCGGCTCAAGAACCTGCTTAACCAGACCGCCAAGCTTGCGTTCAGGATGGTCGACAGTTCGATGTCGGTGCAGGAAGCAATCGAAGGTCGCCCGCCGGCAACCTCGGAAGTGCTCTATTCCACAGATGATCCGCCGATTCCCTACCTGATCCAGAGATCGGTTCTGGTGTCGGGTGAAAACCTGGTCGACGCGCAAGCAGGTTTCGATCAGCGCACCAACGAGCCGGTGGTCACGTTCCGCTTCGATTCCAAGGGCGGCCAGCGTTTTGGCCAGGCCACCACCCAGAATGTTGGTTTGCCATTTGCCATTGTACTTGATGAGCAGGTGATTTCGGCGCCGGTGATCCGCGAGCCGATCCTGGGCGGAACCGGTCAGATTTCGGGTAGTTTCGACGCCCAGAGCGCCAATGATCTGGCCATTCTTCTGCGTGCCGGCGCATTGCCGGCAACGCTCACCGTGATTGAAGAGCGTACGGTCGGACCTGGCCTGGGTGCGGATTCAGTTGCTGCCGGTGAAATCGCCGGCATAATCGGTGCGTTGCTGGTGCTGGCATTCATGTTCGTTGCTTACGGCACGCTCGGCTTCATTGCCAATCTGGCGTTGATTGCCAACGTCTGCATGATCATCGCGCTTCTCACTGTTCTTGGGGCGACGCTGACCCTTCCGGGTATTGCGGGTATCGTGCTGACCGTTGGTATGGCGGTCGATTCCAATGTGCTGATCTATGAGCGCATTCGTGAGGAACATCGGGCCGGACGATCGTTGATTCAAGCCATCGATGCGGGGTTCAGCAAGGCCTTCGCCACCATTCTTGACGCCAACGTGACCACGCTGATTGCTGCTGTCATCCTGTTCTATCTCGGTACAGGCCCGGTGCGCGGTTTCGCCATCACGCTGGCTATCGGTATTGTCACGACCGTGTTTACCGCTTTCACCCTGACCCGGTGGCTGGCTGCTGAATGGGTCAGGCGCAGACGCCCCAAGGCCATGCCCAAAGGCGCGCTCGACCTGTTTATTCGGGATTTCAGTTTCCGTTTCATGTCGTTTCGCCGGTATTCCTTCATTGCCTCGGCCGCGGCATCGCTTTTGGCTTTGGGACTGTTTGCGACAGTCAACATGAATTACGGCATCGACTTCATGGGTGGGTCGATGATCGAGGTCCAGTCCAAGCAAGGCAACGCCGATGTCGGTGACATCCGCGCGCGGCTTTCCGAGCTTAATCTGGGCGATATCCAGGCGCAGGAATTCGGGACGCCACGCGAAGTGCTGATCCGTGTTCAGGCCCAGGGCGGCGGCGAAAACGCCGAGCAGACCGTAATCACGCTGGTGCGTGGCGAACTCGAGGGCGATTATGACATTCGCCGTGTCGAGGTGGTCGGACCGACTGTGTCGGGCGAATTGGCGCAAGCCGGCACGATTGCCGTGATCGCCTCGCTGTTGGCGATTCTGGTCTATATCTGGTTCCGGTTCGAGTGGCAGTTCGCGCTTGGCGCGGTGATTGCCACCATCCATGACGTGGTGCTGACGATTGGCATTTTCGTGATCACCGGGATCGAGTTCAACCTTTCAAGTATTGCGGCGGTGCTGACAATTGTCGGCTACTCTCTCAATGACACGGTGGTGGTTTATGACCGGGTGCGCGAGAATCTGCGAAGATACAAGAAGATGCCTCTTCCGGCTCTGCTTGATCGGTCGATCAACGAGATGCTGCCGCGAACGATCCTGACTTCGGTGACAACATTGCTGGCGTTGTCGGCGCTGTACATCTTCGGCGGCGAAGTGATCCGGTCGTTCACCTTCGCGATGATCTTCGGTGTGGTGGTAGGCACCTATTCATCGAACTATATCGCCGCACCGGTGCTCATCCTGTTCAAGCTCCGTGCGGATAATTTCCGTGTCGGACTAGATGTGGAAGAGCCCAGCGAGGTTGAAACAACAACTGACAAGAGCACGGCCTGAGCCATGGCCCGGGGCATCGAGATACGCGAAGCGCATTTCCCGGGCCGGGCGCCGATCGACGCCTATGGCAATGGCGGTTTTAGGTTTGCCGACATGTCGCATCGCGGCTCCATCCTGTGCCTGCCATCGGGTATCCATGGCTGGCAGGTGGAGCCGGATCAACCGCTTGATATGGCGTTGTTTGCGCAGGTGCTGGCGGAAGCCGGCGACATCGAATTCCTGCTGGTGGGGACCGGAATGTCTATACGGCCGCTGCCCGCGGAGTTGAAATCGGCGTTGCGGGCCGCCAACATATCCTCGGACCCGATGAGTACTGGGGCGGCGGTGCGCACCTATAATGTGATGCTTGCCGAATCGCGCGCAGTGGCGGCTGCGCTGATCGCTGTCTGAGCGATGGTAAACCCCGTTTCCTCTACCGCACCGAGCTCCCCGCTCCCCGACCAGACCACGCTTGAAGCGCTGCGCGCGGCCGATATCGACCGCTATCTGGCGCTATTGTTGATGCCGCCTCCAGCACAGGCCGATCTTGCCGCGCTAATGCTGTTCAACGCCGAGATTGCCGCGATCCGTGACAGGATCCGCGACCCGCTGCCGGGCGAGATCCGGCTGCAATGGTGGCGCGATGTGTTGTCGGGCGAGCGCGCCGGAGAGGCCGAAGCGCACCCGGTTGCCAGTAATCTGATGGCGATGATTGCCCGGCGCAGCCTACCGCTCGCACCGCTGATGGCGATGTGCGACGCGCGCCTGTTCGATCTCTATGATGACCCGATGCCGGACCGAACCAGCTATGAAGGTTATGCTGGGGAAACGGCCTCGGCATTGTTGCAGATGTCTGCATTTCTGATTGACGCCGAGGCATCCGCCGACACTGCCACTGCAAGCGGCCATGCCGGCGTGGCCCAGGCGGTCGCCGGACACCTGATGATGCTGCCGCTAACGCGTGCGCGCGGGCAGGTGTTCGTGCCGGGCGATCTGCTTGCCGCCACGGGATTTGACCGCGAAAAATTTCTGGCTGGCGACAATGAGACTGCGGTTTCAGCTGCGGTGCGGGCTTTTGCCGGCTTTGGCCGGGATCATTTGCGGCTGGCGCGCGCGGCGATATCAGACAGCCCGGCCAGCGTGCGTGCGGCCTATCTTCCGGTGGCTCTGGTGGAACCGGTGCTCGCGCGGGCAGAAAAGCTCGGATCGGACTGCCTCAAATCGCCACCGCAGCCACCGCAATGGCAAAGGCAATGGCGGCTTTGGCGCGCGGCGCGCAGCGGCCGCATCTGATAATTTGACCCAAAACCGTCTGCTAGCAGACCGGGCGAATGGCGCAAAACTCGCGGGCGACTGTGGACGGCTTGCACGGCGTCAATTGGCGCGGCATAGTCGGACGCGATTGACGCAGATGGGAGTTGCGTCAGGCGGAGGAAAATCATGAGTCTGGGTGTCTTGATCGTAGTGGTGGCCATCGGCGTGATGCTGGTCGTTGGCGTCGTGCATTATACCGGCGGATCGCGCCGGAAGGATACGCGAGATCATGGCGAGGTGATTCTCGAATTTGCGCGGGCCTATCCGGGCGAGGCGATACGGTCGGTTATCATGACCGAAGACGGCGTCGGCAGCTTCTTGCGGCTGGCCGATGGCAAGACTGGATTTCTGCAGCTGATGGGCCGGCACTATGTGGCGCGGTTGATCGAGCCTGGCGATGTGGCGGTGGCGGCAGTCGAGGGCCGCCCGGGCCTGTCGGTGAAGTTTCATGATTCAACCCTGCGCGGCGGCGATTACGTGTTCGAATCGGCCGAAGACGCGGCGGAAGTCTCGTTGTGGTTGTGCGGCGGATTTGCCTTGGCAAGTCCGACAATCGAAGGACCGGAGGAGGGGCAGAATGCCTGATCTGAAGGATTTTCCGGATGTGACCCAATTGGCGATCCCGTTTTTCGTGATCGCCATGCTCCTGGAATTGCTGGTCATTCGCCTTTTCAAGGCGCGCGGTGATTACGAGACCCGCGACACGCTGACCTCGCTGTTGATGGGGGTGGGAAATGTGGTTTCCGGCCTGCTGCTCGGCTTCGTTGCGTTCGGGGTGCTGATGTGGGCATGGGAATTCCGAATCACCGATCTGGGGACATCATGGTGGGTGATTGGACTGTGTTTCATTCTCGATGACCTGCGTTACTATTGGTATCACCGCATTGCCCATCGTTGCCGCTGGGTCTGGGCCGAACACGTCAACCACCATTCTTCCCAGCACTACAATCTTTCGACCGCGCTCAGGCAAAGCTGGACCGGTACGTTCACCGGGATGTTCATCCTCAGGATTCCGCTGGCGCTTATGGGTTTCCATCCGGTTCTGCTGTTGTTCGTCGGCGGTTTGAACCTGGTCTATCAATTCTGGATTCACACCGAGGCAATCGGCCGAATGTGGCGACCGATCGAGTGGATCTTCAACACGCCGTCGCACCATCGGGTGCATCACGCCACCAATCCGCGATATCTCGATTCAAACTATGCCGGCACGCTGATCATCTGGGACCGGATGTTTGGCACCTTTGTGCCGGAGCTTGATGAGGACATGCCGCGCTACGGTATCGTCAAGAACATCGGCACATACAATCCGGTGAAGGTTGCATTCCATGAATGGGTCGACATGTTTGGTGACTTTGTACGACCTGGGCTGACGCTGATCCAAAGGCTGGCCTATCTGTTCGCGCCGCCCGGATGGAGTCACGACGGATCACGCAAGGGGTCGGAGAGGCTGAAGGCAGATTATGTGGCGCAGCACCCGGAGGCTGCCGGAATGCCTGGTTTGCCTGGCGACAAACGGATTCCGAGCGGGCCGGTGGCGCCGGCGGAATAGCCGGTTCAGAACATCTCATTTATTCAAGCGTAACCGAGTGCGCAGCGCTGCACCGTGCTGGAACGTCAATCTATTCGGCGGCGATCTTGGCCTGGTCGACGCCCAGCCATTTAGCGCAATCGGTCAGTGCGCGACGTGCCATTGCCTGCTTCTTGGCCTTGGCCTTGTCCTTGCCACGGAATCGGCCGCCCCCTTCGGGACGGACAATTGCGCCGGGATCGAGCGGCGGAAACAAGCCGAAATTGACGTTCATCGGCTGGAATGATCGTTTGCCGGGTTCGTCGTCGCTCACCAGATGGCCACCGGTGATGTGATTGAGCAGCGCCCCGAAGGCGGATGTCAGCGGCGGCGGCGGCAGGCTCTCGCCAAGACGTTCGGCAGCGGCGAAGCGGCCGGCGATGAGTCCGATCGCTGCGCTTTCGACATAGCCCTCGCAACCGGTAATCTGCCCGGCAAAACGCAATCCCGGACGGGTCTTGAGCTGAAGTGTCCTATCGAGCAGCAGCGGTGAATTGAGATAGGTATTGCGGTGCAGCCCGCCAAGCCGGGCAAATTCAGCGTTCTGCAGGCCGGGAATCATCCGGAAGATATCAGCCTGAGCGCCGTATTTCAGCTTGGTCTGGAATCCGACCATGTTGTAAAGCGTGCCCAGCGCGTTGTCCTGGCGCAATTGCACCACCGCATAGGCCTTGATGTCGGGCTGATGAATGTTTGTCAGACCCATCGGCTTCATCGGTCCATGGCGCAGGGTTTCGCGACCGCGCTCTGCCATGATCTCGATCGGCAGGCAGCCATCGAAATATGGTGTGCCTTCCCATTCCTTGAAGCCGGTGGTGTCGCCGGCGATCAGCGCGTCGATGAAGGCATCGTATTGATCCTTGTCCATCGGGCAGTTGATGTAATCGCTGCCGGTGCCGCCGGGGCCGACCTTGTCGTAGCGCGACTGGAACCAGCACACCGACATGTCGATCGAATCGGTGTGGATGATCGGCGCGATAGCGTCGAAGAAGGCGAGCGCATCCTGGCCGGTCTCGGCGCGGATCGATTCGGCCAGGTCCGGCGCAGTCAGCGGTCCGGTAGCGATGATTGCCTGGTCCCATTCGGCAGGTGGTAGACCCGACACTTCCTCGCGGGCAATGGTGATCAGCGGTTCGGCTTCGATCTTCTCGGTGACGACCCTTGCAAAGCCCTCGCGGTCGACGGCCAGCGCGCCGCCGGCGGGCACCTGATTGGCATCGGCGCAAGCCATGATCAGCGAGGAAGCCATCCGCATCTCGGCGTGAATGACGCCGACAGCATTGTTTTCCGCGTCATCGGAGCGGAAGGAATTGGAACAGACCAGTTCGGCCAGACTGTCGGTCTTGTGGGCCTCGGTGCCGCGCACTGGCCGCATCTCGTGCAGGATTACCGGAAGGCCGCGGCGGGCGATCTGCCAGGCGGCTTCGGAGCCGGCGAGGCCACCGCCAATGACATGAATGGGGGAACTGGAGTTATCTGTCTTGCTCATGGCGTCCGTTTACCACGGGTCCGAGCCCGGCTCAAAGATGATTCGACACATGGGGCACAAACAAAAACGGCGCCCCCGAGGGACGCCGCTTGAAACATATACAGACTGGATTAACGGCGCAGGCCGCGTGCCACATTGTCGATGTCGAAACGTGTGAGGCCGATATCGGCCAGGGTTTCGTTGGACAGGTTGGAAAGCTGGTGGGCGGTCTGGCGGGTTTTCATCCAGCTGCGGGCTTTGGAAAGAATGTTCATGTCGGTCTCCTCGGGAAAGGCCCGCTCGGGGCCGTCAATCTGATGCCCCGTATATAGGCACTTGCACTACATTTGTGCAGCGCAATATTGGCAAGCCAGGTATGCAATACCCGGATAGCTCGTTAATGGAAAAATAGGTTCTGAAATGTGCCGCCAAATTGGGCAGTTGCCTGCTTGCTTGCCATGCGTTTTATGCCGTTGGGCGCGCGTCAATTCAATGCCGGCAGCCGCAAATAGAAACAGCGCCCTGTTTCCAGGGCGCCGTTTGAAATGGCCGGTCGAAACCGGGCATATGGTCTGCCGGTTCTTAGTTGCCCGGACGGCGTGCAACGAACGGGATGTCACCGCGGGAGATGCCCAGGTCGTTGAGTTCGCGCTCAGACATACGCGACAGTTCGTTGACGGTGTTGCGGTAGTCGCGCCAGTTTTTGTAAGCGTTACGAATGTTCATGGTCATGTTCCTTTTGAATTCGCGCCGGTCGTTCCAGCGCCGTGTTTGATGATCCTGATATAGGACCGCTAACTCGATTTGTGCAGTGCAATATTATGCATAGGCGCCATGCATTTGTTGCAACTCAGGTTAACAACATGCTGTTTCGCTTTACCAATCGCGACGGTGCAGGCGTTGGCCGAGAACCGTTTTGAAAGCGCTCAGATGATCGCAGCGATAATGGAATGAGGCAGACAGGGAGAGTGCGGGGTGTTGCCCAAAAAATAACGCCCACCGGGGGAGGAGGATCCGGTGGGCGTCATTTGGAGAGACTGACGCTCGGGAGGAGGATGAACGTCAGTCACATCGAAGCGGCTATTGGGAGGAGGAGGGCGCCGCTTCGAATTCCTAATTCTGTTATACGGCGCGGCGTGCGACGACTGGAATGTCGCCGCGGGCCATACCGATGTCGTTCAACTCGCGTTCGGACAGCTTGTTCAGCTCGACGCAGGTTTCACGATACTTCCGCCAGCTGGCGTAGGAGCGGATCAAATTCATGGACTCTCTCCTTATTTACCGCTGTTTTTCGGATCGCCACCGCGGCGTTCCGATGAGCCAGATATAGGTATATCTAATCGATTTGTGCAGTGCAATAAATACATAGAAGCCATGCATTTTTGCATAGCTCTGCCATGGTTGATCCCGGTCTGTCGCAGCGCCCGGAAAAGCCTCGTCGGAGCCATGTGCGAGGTTATCGATGTCGCCAGTCTACATTGTACGGCGCGGGGGTTGGTGTACTTTGTGAACGGCTGAAACAAGACAGGATATGACCGTGTTGCGCAGATATCTGGCTCGGGAGATCGAGCAATGGACGACAGCGGGTTTGTTGCCCCCTGGCCAGGGAGCGGTGCTGCTGGCTGATCATGACCGGCGTCACACCGGCTTCAGCCTTGCAGCCGTTCTGGCGGTATTGGCCGCGATTTTGCTGGGCGCGGCTGTCATTGCGCTGGTGGCCGCAAACTGGGAACTAATCGCGCGACCGATGCGGGTGTTGATGCTGGCCGTGCTGATCGGAGCCGGGCTGGTGACGGCGGTGATGGCGTTACGCAAACGCGCCAGATGGGTGTGCGAAGCGGCTCTGGTGTTTTCGCTTTTGTGTTTTGGCGCGGGTATCGCGCTTGTCGGGCAAATGTATCATCTCAGCGGTGATGATGTCGCGTTCATGCTGCTGTGGACACTGGGCGCGATCGCCATGTCGCTGAGCTTCTCCTCGCCAATGGCAGCGGTCGGCGCCGGGTTGCTGGCGTTTGGGTATCTTTCCGCCATATCCGGTGCGATGGATTTCGGAGCGGGAGGCGTCAACGATTTGACTGCTCATCTGTCAGTATTGGCGATTGGCCTCGTAATCGCGGTTTCGGCCTGGCGGGCGGGTTCAGTGGTGGCAGGGCATCTGGTGGCTTTGTTGCTGATCTGCTGGATGATCTGGCTCACCATAGACAAATCCGATGTGAACCCCGGCTATGTGCTGGCAGCAATCGGTCTCGCTGCCTTTGCCGTCGGTTCGCGTCTGCCGCCGGCGCTGGCCGGGTTTGCCGCTCGGCATGGCGCAGTATCGGCCTATGGAGCGGTGTTGTTGCTGTGCGGGGTCGGGCTGGTGCAGATCGAGCATGATGGCGAGTGGATTGTGGTGCAGCTTGCGCTGGCGGCGCTGATCCTGAGTGCAAGTATCGTCGTGCTCGCCATTGCTGGCGGGCATAACCGGCTGATCCGGCGCTTTGCCTATTTCGTCTTTGCCGCCGAGGTCCTCTATGTAGTCAGCGAAACGCTGGGAACGCTGCTTGGCAGTTCCGGTTTCCTGTTTCTGGGCGGGTTGGTGCTGGCTGCCATTGCCGTGGCGGTGATGAAGATCGAAAAACGGTTTCAAACAGGGAAGGACCAGTCATGACGGGGTTGGCTTCGACACTGCGCAGACCGCTCAATCCGGTGATTGCCGGCATTTTGTGCGCAGTCTTCATGATCGGTTCGCTGGCGATGATGATCCAGAGCCGGGCATCGATCCTTAGGGACGGGACGGAAATCATCCTCAAGACCGAGCCGATCGACCCGCGCGACCTGATGCGCGGGGATTATGTGCGTCTGCAATATGATGAAATTTCGCGACCGGAGCGGGCACTGTTTTCGGGTGACTGGCCGCAGCAAGATCGCTACGCGCCGCTGTGGCTGACACTGGCGGTTGGCGAGGACGGTGCTGCAACCGTGACAGCCATCAGCCTTGAAAGGCCGGTGGATGCCGGTAAGGGCACGGTTTTGCTCAGAAGCGATCCAGTCATGTTGTCTGCGGATGCCGGCAATCAGATCAGCCAGGGTCAGTTTGCGCTCAAATTCGGAATCGAGCGCTACTACGTGCCGGAGGGAGAGGGGCTTGAGATCGAGAGTGCGCGCAATGCCGGACGGGCCACTGCCGCAATCCGGGTTTCCAAGCGTGGCGTAGCGCAGATTGCCCGACTGATGATCGATGGCGAGACACTGTATCAGGAGCCATTATATTGATAAGGTGCCGGGCGGTCAGGCTCCGCGCGGTCCATCGGGGCAAAAACCCTTGCCGGAAAGGCGATTTTCCCTTTGATCGCCGCCAAACGGGTGATATAGAGCGACCGCGTTCAGGGTCGCCCTCGCGCGAGCGTGGTTTTGCGGCCTTCTGAGCGGGTATGGTGAAATTGGTAGACACGCCAGATTTAGGTTCTGGTGCCGTAAGGCGTGGGAGTTCAAGTCTCTCTACCCGCACCAATTAAAGTCCGGTCTGGCCGCCTGAAGATGGCGCGTGACGACAGGGCTAGTGCAAAGTGGCATTCAGCCGGCCCTGCCGGCCCGGAGCCAAGGACGAATAATGCCACAAGCGACGCCGGAAAACCGGCCCAGTCGCGGGGCCAACCCGAACGGTCGCAGTCGCGAGGAAATGAAGGTTTGAACATGCAGGTTACCGAAACGCTTGCCGAAGGGCTGAAGCGCGAATTGAAGGTAGTTGTCCCGGTCAAGGACATGGAAGCGCAGCTCAACGAAAAGCTCGCCGAGGCCAAGGGCAAGATGAAGATCAACGGCTTTCGGCCGGGCAAGGTGCCGATCTCGCATCTCAAGAAGGTCTATGGCCGTTCGATCATGGCGCAGTTGGTCAACGAGATGATCCAGGAAAAGCCGGCTTCGATTCTGGCCGAGCGTGGCGAAAAGGCTGCAACGCAGCCGGAAATCTCCATGACCGAGGACGAAAAAGAAGCCGAAGAGATCCTCACTGGATCGGCGGACTTCGAATTCACCATGGCCTATGAAGTCATTCCCGCCTTCGACCTTGCCGACATTTCCGGCTTCAAGATCGTGCGCGAGGTTGTTGATGTTCCGGCCGAGGAAGTCGAGGAGCAGGTGCTTCGGGTTGCCGAAAACAGCCGTAGCTATGAGCCCAAGAAGGGCAAGGCTGCCGATGGCGACAAGGTGACGATCGATTACCTTGGCAAGGTCGACGGCGAACCTTTCGAAGGCGGCGCTGATCAGGACGCGGAACTGGTGATCGGTTCGAACCGATTCATTCCGGGTTTTGAAGAGCAGCTGGTCGGCCTCAAGGCTGGCGACGAGAAGGTGATCACGGTCACGTTCCCGGCCGAATACCAGGCCGCGCACCTTGCGGGCAAGGAAGCCACCTTCGACATCAAGGTCAAGGCAATTGCCGCACCGGGCGAGTTGGAAATCAACGACGAACTGGCCAAGACGCTGGGTCTTGATTCGGCTGACAAGTTGCGCGAGATCGTTCGTTCGCAGATCGAAAGTCAGTATGGCGAAGTTACCCGCCAGAAGCTGAAGCGGCAGATTCTCGATCAGCTCGACGAGACCCACAAGTTCGATTCGCCGTCGAAGCTGGTCGATGCCGAGTTCGAAAGCATCTGGCGTCAGATCAATCAGGAACTGAGTGATAACGGCAAGACCTTCGAAGACGAAGACACCACGGAAGAAGCTGCGCGCGAAGACTACCGCAAGCTCGCCGAACGCCGCGTTCGTCTGGGTCTGGTTCTGTCGAAGATCGGTGAAGAGGCCAACATTCAGGTCAGCGACGAGGAACTGCAGCGCTCGCTGTTCGAGCAGGTCCGGAAGTTCCCCGGCCAGGAAAAGGAAATCTACGAATATTTCCAGAAGACTCCTGGCGCCGTTGCTTCGCTGCGGGCTCCGATCTTTGAAGAAAAGACCATTGATCATATGCTCACCGTCATCGACGTGACGGACAAGAGCGTGACCAAGGAAGAGTTGATGGCTGACGACGAGGCCGAGGCCTCGGACAAGCCTGCGGCCAAGAAGAAGGCTCCGGCCAAGAAGAAAGCTGCCAAGAAAGACGATACAGCTGCCGAATAAGGCACTGTTCGATTAATTACAGAACGCCGGGGCATTGCTCCGGCGTCTTTGATTCCGGCCCGTTTGGGACGCCCATTTTGCGGTTAGGAGCAGCACCGGAGGACATTCGCGCAAGGAAGGGTAAGCAAGCCGCCCTTGTGAGCTGGGAATCTCTCGTCGGCGCTCTATGGCGCGCGCTGGCGGTACGTGCGTCTGACTTGGGACTTGCGGACTTGTCAGGAACTGAGAGTTGGCATTGGCTGGCTGGCGATCTTGCCAAGCCAGTGTTGCTTGGTTTCAGGCTCCAGCGGCAATCGCTCGACTAATTGACCAAGCGTGCTCGTCTTGATCTTGCGTGCGTCGATTCCAGGATCAAGGGCTGCGTGCAGCAGTCCCTCCAACAGCGCGGTTGACCTGATAACGTTG
Organism: Hoeflea algicola; assembly: GCF_026619415.1. Classification (NCBI taxonomy): domain Bacteria; kingdom Pseudomonadati; phylum Pseudomonadota; class Alphaproteobacteria; order Hyphomicrobiales; family Rhizobiaceae; genus Hoeflea; species Hoeflea algicola. The sequence goes on along the minus strand of NZ_JAOVZR010000001.1, from coordinate 968,432 downwards.
CCGACATCGAATTCGACGGGCAGGATCCGAACTTCAAATGTGTGCTTCTTATCCGTGGCATGGACCATGTTGATGATATTGAAATCGACATATTTTGTCAGTTTCAGCTGACCTAGCTGAAGACGGGCATCATCCCAGCTCAAACTTGCAAATTCGGGGGTTTCGATCAGATCCATCAATTCGGCGGGCCATTTGCCCAGGCGGGTGCAGTGGGGATTGGTTCCAAGCAGGGCTTTCAGCTGGTCGCCGAAGCGGTCGAAAATCAACACGAGCCTCGCGAAACTGGCGGTGGAGCACAGCGGGGCCGCATCAAAATGGACGTGCAATGCAGCCTCGGCAGGGATTGTGAATCCCATATCGGCGGCCGGACCAAGCAAGGCCGCAAGGCGCTCGTGGTGGTCAGAACTGATCGGCGGAGTGATGATTTCGCAGGGCCGCTCGCGTTCGCCGGGCAGGTGGGTTGCCATAGCGATCGAGGCATGACCGTCGGCGAGACGAACCATGCCATTGTCGAACTGCTGAAGATCGACCCCAAAAAGCGCGGCGCTGGGCAATAACACGGTATCGAGCGAGGCGTTCGGATCAGAATGACGCTTGATCAACCGCAGGATACGGGCATCGTCGCCGACGATGCGATACCATCCCGGTTTGGGCGGTGCCGACCTGTCGAGATCAGCCTGCAACGTCATGTCGTCGGCGCAGCGGGCAATCAACGAACCGGAGGCGTCAAAGGCGTCGTAGCCAAGGGTCAGGTTCTCGAACACCTGAATGCTGTCGGTATGAACCAGTTCCGCCTGCGGTACAAACACGGGCGCAACGGTTCCACCACCGGCGCGTTCGGCCAGGCGCAAGGCCAGATCTTTCCTGCTGGCCCCCTGAGGGGCTAGCAATTCGACCTCATAGCCAACTTTCCAGTGAATGGCAGACATTGTTGGCGATTGCCTTTGTGGCGGTGAGCTCTATCGAGCCTTTGCCAATTCGCTGACAACCCAGTGGTTGCCGCCGCCCTCGACGTTGAGGACGATCTTCATCTTGGCGTCGTAGGGAGTCATGCCGCCACCCCAATAAGCTGCCAGGGCCGCAGCATCATCATAGCTGTAGACCGGGTTGTCCATGTCTTCGAACCCGCAGGAATTACCGTCCTGTGACCAACGAGTTGCAGCATTCCTGAGCTTGTCCTTGAGGTCTTTCTCCTGGCGTTGCAGCAGCATTTCGCCAGCACCGATCTTGGCGCTCCATTCGTCGGTTCCCCAGAAGTGTGCCAGTACTTTGGCGTCGCAATAGGTGTATTTCTGGCCGCGATAAAACGCATCGACCGATGCCTGATCATTTTGCGCAAGTGCGGCGGATGGAAGAATTGCCATTCCCAACACCGTAGATGCTCTAACAATTGCGTCGCGGCGGGAGATGTTTTTATTATTTGGCATATCGCTCAACCTTAGGTTATGTGTTCTGTTGTTTTCTATTTAACTGTGAAGATTTCGTATAAACATTAAATCAGCGTCAAATATTTCCATATTACTCTGACTAATCTATTGTAAATATTGCAGGCCCGCAAGGTAATTGCGAGCCGGATTCAATTTATGGACGGAACAATCTTGTCGCCGAGGCGGAACTTGATGCAACACGCTAAATAAGCTTCAGGCCCTTGAGACTGGCGTGGCCGTTCTTGCCGATGATGATGTGGTCATGAACAGTGATGCCGAGTGGGCGGGCCGTGTCGATGATCAGCTTGGTCATTTCGATGTCGGCGCGCGAGGGCGTCGGATCGCCCGAAGGGTGGTTGTGGACCAGGATGATCGCGGTGGCGGACAGTTCCAGCGCTCGCTTCACCACCTCGCGGGGGTAGACCGGGGTATGATCCACGGTTCCGGTCTGCTGCACCTCGTCGGCGATCAGCGCGTTCTTCTTGTCGAGAAACAACACTCGGAACTGTTCGCGCTCCTCGAACGCCATCGCCGCCCGGCAATACTCGATGACCGATGACCAGGATGCCAGCACCTGACGTCCCTTGAGGTCGCTCTTGAGCATGCGATGGCAATGGCGGCAACCAGCTTGAGATCGGTGGCGACACTGTCGCCTACGCCCTTGACCTCGGTCAGCAATTGGGTCGGTGCGCCGAGAACTTCGGATAGTGATCCAAACCGGGCGAGCAATGCCTTGGCGATCGGTTTGGTATCACGGCGCGGGATTAACCGGAAAAGCAGCAACTCGAGCAGTTCGTAATCTGCCAACGCCCGGTCGCCGCTTTCACGAAACCGCAGCCGCAAGCGGTTGCGGTGACCATGGTAATGTTCTTCCGGAGCCTGGGGGGCAGGAACGTCGCCATCGGCGATGGCGTGGCCTCTGGCTCTAGCCGGCCGTGTTTCTGCGAACCAGGCCCGTTCATCTGCGGGCGCGTCATCGGTGCCCTCGTCGCTCAGGCCCTTTTTACTCAGACCTGGTCGACGAGGCGATGTCATGCGGGCAGGCCAGGCCGGTCAAATCCGCCCGGAGACAGGGTGAAGATCTCGCAGCCGGTTTCGGTGACGCCGATGGTGTGCTCGTATTGCGCCGACAGCGAACGGTCGCGGGTGACCGCGGTCCAGCCATCGGACAGCACTTTGACATGCGGGCGACCGAGATTGATCATCGGCTCGATGGTGAAGAGCATGCCTGCACGTATCTCCGGGCCTTCATTGGCACGACCGTAGTGCAGGATATTTGGTGCGTCGTGGAACATTTGCCCCAAGCCGTGACCGCAGAAATCGCGCACCACCGAGCAGCGTTCGGCTTCGGCATAGGTCTGGATGGCTTCGCCAATGGCGCCTGTACGGACGCCGGGCTTGACCGCCTCAATGCCGAGCATCAGCGATTTATGGGTGATTTCCAAGAGCCTCTCGGCGGCGCGCTTGATCTGGCCAACCGGGTACATGCGGCTTGAATCGCCGTGCCAGCCGTCGAGCACATAAGTGACGTCGATGTTGACGACGTCGCCCTCGCGCAGCGGCTTGTCGTTAGGGATGCCGTGACAGACGACATGGTTGATCGAGGTGCAGCAGGATTTGGTGTAGCCGCGATAGTTCAGCGTTGCCGGCAGCGCGCCGTGATCCTGGCCGAATTCGAACACGAAACGATCGATCTCGTTGGTGGTGACGCCAGGAGCGACGCGTGACACCAGTTCGTCCAGACACCGTGCCGTCAACTGGCTGGCTTTGCGCATGCCCTCGAAGCCTTCGGGGCCGTAAAGCCGGATCTGACCAGTGTTTTTCATCGGGGCCGACGTCGCGTCGATATAGGTAACCATGGCAGGCTCGCTTTGTCTCATCTGCCCGGGCTGCGCCGGCAGGGGTTCATGATACGCTGTTTAATCCGGATTCCTCAACGGGGACAACGAACTCAGCGCGAATTTGCTCCGGTGTGATCTTGCACCGTATGGCGCAAGCTTCAACCCCGCGCTTCATGGCTCGGTCAAAGGCCGTGGCATAGGTCTTATCAAGGTCGCGGCACAGCCTGAGCCGGTCCACATCCGAGCGCTGTATCAGATAGACCATAATCGCGCGGTGTCCAGCCTCCGCCATGTCGCCAAGCTCCTCGAGATGTTTGGCGCCGCGGCTGGTGACCGAGTCGGGGAATTCGGCGAGACCGGGTTGGCGGCAAAAATGGACATTCTTGACTTCGACATAGGCTTTGCCGCGCACCGGATCGTCCAGCAGCATGTCGATGCGTGAATTGATCCCGTATTTCTGCTCGCGTTTCAGCACCGCGTAGTCGCCAAGCGTTCCCAGCAGCCCCTCCTTTATTGCATCCTCGACCAGCCGGTTTGGTCGGCCGGTATTGATGCCGACAAGCGTGCCGTCGGCTTCGACGAGTTCCAGCGCATGGCGGTATTTGCGCGTCGTGCTGCCGATGTGCTCGGTCAGGTAGATCCGTGAGCCCGGTGCGGTCAGCCCCAACATAGAGCCCGTATTGGGGCACGATCCGGTGATCGCTTCGCCATTGTCGAGTTCGGCGTCGAACAGGAACCGCTTGTAACGGCGGACAAGCCGGGCGCGGATCAGGGGCGGGTCAAATTGCATCGCCGGGCGCATAACAGGGATCGCCACCCGTGGCAAACCAGGTGCGCGCGCCGTTATGCGCTCTGAGGGAGAGAAAAAACGCGTCAGGCCTCAGACGCGAACCCGCACATAGGAGCCCGGCGCATCCTCGATCGGCTTGAGCTTGGTTCCGCCGGGCTTGCGCGCCGGCACTTCCTCGTCGGATTGGGACCGGATCCATGCATGCCAGTGTGGCCACCAGGAACCTGGTGTCTCCTTGGCGCCGGCAACCCAATCGTCAAATTCCGCATTCTTGGGGCCATCGCTCCAGAACTGGTATTTTCCGGCTGCGGGTGGATTGACGACACCGGCAATGTGTCCCGATCCCGACATCACATAGGTAACGTCGCCACCGAGCAGCTTGCCGCCGATATAGGCCGAGCGGGCAGGGGCGATATGATCTTCCTTGGCTGCAAGGTTATAGACCGGGATCTTGACCTTGGAGAGATCAAGGGTCTTGCCGGCAAGTTTCATCCGGCCTTGCGAAAGGTTGTTCTCTAGGTAGCAATTACGCAGATAAAAGGAGTGGTTGGCCGCCGGCATTCGCGTTGCATCTGCGTTCCAGTAAAGCAGGTCGAAGGGCATCGGATCCTTGCCCTTGAGGTAGTTGTTGACGACATAGGGCCAGATCAGATCGGAGGCGCGCAGCATATTGAAAGCTGTGGCCATTTTCGACCCGTCGAGATAGCCGCTCTTTTCCATCGCCGTTTCGATAGATGCTATCTGGTCCTCGTCGACAAACACCTTGAGATCACCGGCATGGGTGAAATCGGTCTGGGTGGTGAAAAAGGTCGCCGTGGCGATGCGACTGTCTTTCTCCTGGGCGTGCAGCGCCAGAGTGGCGGCCAGCAAGGTACCGCCGACGCAGTAGCCGATAGCATTGACCTCGCGCTCGCCGGTGGCTTTCTCGATGGTATCAAGCGCAAACGAGATGCCTTCACGCGAATAAGCTTCCCAATCCTTCTTGGCATGGCGCTCATCCGGGTTGACCCAGGAAATCACGAAAACGGTATGCCCCTGCTCAGTGGCCCATTTGATGAAGGATTTTTTCGGGTTGAGGTCGAGAATATAGAACTTGTTGATCCACGGCGGCACGATCAGCAGCGGCCGCTTGAGAACATTTTCGGTCAGGGGGGCGTACTGGATGATCTGGCAGACGTCGTCCTGAGCGACCACCTTGCCTTCCGACAGAGCAATATTTTCGCCAACGACGAACTTCGAGGCATCCGATTGCCGAATCTTGAGTTCACCCTTGCCGGCGACGATATCCTCGGCGAGCATGTGCATGCCGCGAACCAGATTTTCTCCGTTGGAGGCGACCGTCTCCTTGTAGAGTTCGGGATTGGTGAGCAGGAAATTGGCCGGCGACAGCGCGCTGGTGATCTGGCGGATGTAGAATTCGGCCTTGTGACGGGTGTGTTCGTCCAGTCCTTCGCTCTCGCTAACCAGCTTGTTGGCCCAGTCCGAGGTGATGAAATAGGCGTTCTTGATGAATTCGAAGAACGGATTGTCTTCCCAATCGGGATCTGAAAAACGCTTGTCAGCCGACTTTGCGCGCGGCGTCTCATCTTCACCTGACATGCGGCGGAGGGATTCGCTCCACATGCCGAAATAACCGGTCAGCAGTGAAGTCTGAGCCTCGATGGCGCGCTTGGGATCGGACAACCAGTATTCGCCGACCTTGGAGAAGGTCTTGACCATGTCCGCCATCGGCTCGGAGACGGTGTCGGAGACCTCACCCTTTTCACGCGGCTCGACCCAGGCCGAGGCGGCCTTACCGAGCTCTTCGAGCATCCTGGCGACATTGCGGGCGAAGGCCTCAGGGTCCTTGACCACATAAGCCCCCACAGACGACGTTTCGGAGCCGGCCTGCGTGCCACTTGTGGTATTCTTGCCCTTATCGGCCATTCTGGTGCCTCCTGTGCGGGTCCGAAACTTGATTTCGGGTCGGCTTGTGCCTTAAATCGGCTTGATTGGCGTGTTGTTAACCAGCATGGACCTAACAACGCCAAGCATCAGTTTATTCTTGATACGGACTTTTTTTGTTCCTGTCATGACCGCCATCAGGTGGAGACCATTATACACGTGAATATACCACAGAATGTCCTGCCGGCGCTGGGTGCGCTCATGGTGCTTGTACTTTCGGGGTGTCAAACCGCATCGCTGGAGGATGCTGCCCCGAAGACTGTGCCAAGCAATCTTGCGACCGTCAGCGCTCAAACGGACACCCCTGATACAGGGACGGCTGATGCCCAAGCCACGCCGCCCGTGCCTCAGACCGTGGCAAAGGCGGATGACGACGCCCCCGCTTCCACAATCATACGACGCAACCCCGGCTTCAAATCGGTGATTCCGATCGAAAAAACAACACCTGTGGCGACCGAAGAGTTTGTTGAATCCGGCGCCCGCCGAACCGGCGAGTATCCGGTGATTGGTCGCAAGCAGACGGCGGCAAACAGTCAATTGTCGGCTACGGAGAAAAGTGCTGCCGAAGCGGAAATGGCCAAGCTGTTGCGGGAACGGGCTCAGACGCCGGATGGGCGCGCTGAATATGAGGCACGGCTCAAGGAACTCAGGGACCTGGCCAAAAACCATGCGGCAGACACCCAGCGCGAGATCGAGCAATAAGCCGCGCGTTAAAGCGTAGCTGCGCAGTTTGGACCAACTTGTTGCCGGGGAGACGGATGACGCAGCGTGCGTCCACGGGCAAATAAAGTTCGCCGTCAGATCTTGCCTTTGGCCCGGTTTGGCCGCAAACCCCTGACACGAAATCCACTAACAGCCGTCAACTCCGGGGAATTCCATGGAAGAATTTCACAAAGTTCGCAGACTCCCGCCCTATGTGTTCGAACAGGTCAATCGCCTCAAGGCCTCGGCACGGGCAGGGGGCGCGGATATTATCGATCTGGGGATGGGCAACCCCGATCTTCCCACTCCGAAGGCCATTGTCGACAAGCTGTGTGAAGCCGTTCAGGATCCCCGCACCCATCGTTATTCGACCTCGCGGGGCATCCCCGGTTTGAGGCGTGCCCAAGCTGGTTATTATCAGCGGCGGTTCGGCGTCAAACTTGATCCGGAAACCCAGGTAGTCGCCACGCTTGGCTCGAAAGAGGGGTTTGCCAATATGGCGCAGGCCATCACCGCGCCGGGCGATGTGATCCTGTGCCCGAACCCGACCTATCCGATTCATGCATTTGGCTTCATCATGTCCGGCGGCGTTATCCGTTCGCTCGATGTGGTGCCGGACGACAGTTTTTTCGGCCCGCTGGAGCGCTCGGTCCGACATTCGATCCCTAAGCCGCTGGCGCTGATCCTGAATTACCCGTCCAATCCCACCAGTTATGTGGCGACGCTTGATTTCTACAAGGAGGTCATCGCGTTCGCCAAGAAGCACGACATCATTGTGCTTTCCGACCTTGCCTATTCGGAAATCTATTTTGACGGCAACCCGCCGCCATCGGTGCTGCAGGTACCCGGCGCGATGGATATTTGTGTCGAGTTCACGTCGATGTCGAAGACCTTCTCCATGCCCGGTTGGCGGATGGGCTTTGCCGTTGGCAACGAGCGGCTGATTTCGGCGCTGACGCGGGTGAAATCCTATCTTGATTACGGCGCTTTCACGCCGATCCAGGTGGCGGCGACCTCGGCACTCAATGGTGACGGCGCCGACATCAAGGAAGTCCGCTCGATCTACAAACGCCGGCGCGACGTGCTGGTTGAAAGCTTCGGCAAAGCCGGCTGGGACGTACCGCCGCCGCCGGCTACGATGTTTGCCTGGGCGCCGATCCCGGAGCCATTCAAGCACATGGGATCGCTGGAGTTTTCCAAGCTGTTGATCGAGAAGGCCGATGTTGCGGTGGCCCCGGGTATCGGCTTCGGCGAGTATGGCGACGAGCATGTGCGTATCGCGCTGGTGGAGAACGAGCACCGGATCCGGCAGGCGGCACGCAACATCAAGCGGTTCTTTTCGACCGCCAATGGCGGCGGCGACAATATGGTCTCGATGACCGCGCGGCGTTGACCGCCCGGACGACCGCCGTTAAACCGCCCATGAAATTCTAAAGTTCGCTGCAATCGCTGGCGAAGCTTTCACACAGGTGGACCATTGATATGACTGATGCCCTGAAAATCGGCATTGCAGGACTGGGAACCGTCGGCGCCGCGCTGTTTGGCGCGATTACCACCCGGCACAATCTGCTGACCGATATCTGCGGTCGTGAAATCCGCATTATCGCGGTGAGTGCGCGTGACCGCAGCCGCGACCGGGGAATCAATCTCGACGGCATCGCCTGGTTTGACGATCCGGTGACAATGGCGCGGGATGCCGATATCGACGTTTATGTCGAACTGATCGGCGGCGATGGCGATCCGGCGCACGCGGCTGTGGCTACGGCGCTCGAACGGGGTCGGCATGTGGTTACCGCAAACAAGGCGCTGCTTGCCAAACATGGTGTGGCGCTGGCAGGACTGGCCGAAGACAACGGCGTGCTGCTGAATTTCGAGGCGGCGGTGGCTGGCGGAATTCCGGTGATCAAGGCGATGCGCGAATCGCTGACAGGAAACTCGATCCAGCGGATCTACGGCATTCTCAACGGCACCTGCAATTACATCCTGACCCGGATGCAACGCGACAATATGGGATTTGCCGAATGCCTGGCCGAAGCACAGCGGCTTGGCTATGCCGAGGCCGATCCGGCGTTTGACATTGAAGGCAATGATACAGCGCACAAGCTGGCGATCCTGACCAGCCTGGCTTTCGGTACGCAGATTGCCGGCGACGAAGTCTATATCGAGGGCATCACCAATATTTCGATCGATGACATCCATGCCGCCGACGAACTGGGATACCGCATCAAGCTGCTGGGTGTGGCCTTGCGCACTGCCACCGGCATAGAGCAGCGGGTTCACCCGACCATGGTGCCAAAGGGTTCGATGATCGCCCAGGTCGAGGGTGTCACCAACGCCGTGACAATTGAGGCCGATATTCTGGGCGAATTGATGCTGTCGGGTCCCGGTGCGGGCGGCGACGCCACCGCATCTGCGGTGCTCGGCGATATCGCCGATATTGCCAAGAGCCGGCCTGGTCACCAGCATGCGCCGGCACTTGGGCGCCCGGTGGCAAAGCTCGAGCCCTACCAGCGGGCGCAGATACAGAGCCATGAAGGCGGCTATTTCATCTCGCTCAAGGTCGATGACCGGGCAGGGGTATTCGCCTCGATCGCCACGCGGATGGCCGAGAACAATATTTCGCTGGAATCTATCGTTCAGCGAGCGCGGCCCGGTGGTGCGGAAGCCGGACCGCAGACGGTCATTCTGGTCACCCACGCCACCACCGAATCCCGGGTGCGCGCGGCGGTGGATGGAATCAAGGCCGAAGGTTACCTGACGGGCGAACCTCAGGTGATCCGCATCGAACGCACCAACGGGAGCTGATCGCGGAGCATGTGATCAGCCGTTTCGGCGCAATGTCACAAAGCTGCGGTATATTGGCCGGGCTTAATCGATTTAGTTTTGGCTTCGTTCAAAAACCAGCGAAAACAAAGGCTTTAATGTGAGTTTCACATTGCCTTGCTGGCTTTTAAAGCGGTATGAGCGGCCATACGACACAGCCGGGAGACAAGCGCAATGGCGGACACGCATACACAATCAAGCGGTCTGGATCGTATCCTGACGCTCGAAATCGCACGGGTGACCGAGCGCGCCGCCGTTGCCGCAGCACGGTTGCGTGGCCACGGCGACGAGATGGCTGCCGACCAGGTGGCTGTCGACGCCATGCGTTCGGAGCTCAACCGTCTGCCGATCGACGGTGTGGTTGTGATCGGCGAAGGCGAACGTGACGAGGCGCCGATGCTCTATATCGGCGAAGAAGTCGGCAACCGCGAAGGCGCCAAGGTCGACATCGCGCTCGACCCGCTCGAGGGCACGACGATCTGCGCCAAGAACCTGCCCAATTCGCTGGCGGTGATCGCGATCGCGGAAAAGGGCAGCCTGCTCTATGCGCCCGACGTTTATATGGACAAGATTGCCATCGGGCCTGGCTATCCGGCCAATACGGTGGCGCTTGAAGCGAGTGCGACCGACAATATCCACGCCGTGGCTCGCGCCAAGGGTGTAGCCGTGAACCAGGTGACGGCTTGTATTCTCGACCGGCCGCGGCATGCGCGACTGATCGAGGAAGTGCGGGCGACAGGCGCCGCGATCCGCCTGATTGGCGATGGCGACGTGGCCGGCGTAATCCACACAACCGATCCGGACGAAACCGGCATCGACATCTATATCGGTATCGGTGGTGCGCCTGAGGGTGTGCTGGCGGCAGCGGCGCTCAGATGCATTGGCGGACAGATGCAGGGCCGGCTGCAGCTCAATACCGATGAGAAGGTGGCGCGCGCCGCCAAGATGGGGATTTCCGATCCCAACAAGATCTACACGATGGAAGAAATGGCCAGCGGCGACGTTTTGTTTGCCGCAACCGGTGTGACCGACGGTAATCTGCTGCATGGCGTGCGCTTTACCCGCGACGCGATTATCACCCATACCATTGTCATGCGTTCGTCTTCGCGCACGGTGCGCGAGATCAAGGCGCGGCACCAGGACCTGTCAAAGTTCGACTGATATTTTCCGTCATGGAATGGATATCGGAACGCGCGGAGAGCAATGCCTCCGCGCGTTTTGCTGTGACAGGTCGAATGCGCTATGAGCAAAGGAGCAGAGCGCTCCGGTGGAGTCTGTGCCTGCGCGGGGCTTTTGGTTTGAAACCGGTGATGGCGAGTTGAGTTGGCAATGACGGCAAGCGGCGGATCTGATCGGGCATTTCTAGGCGTTGAACAGTCGCTCTCCGGCCAGAAGTGGGTTGCGCGGCTGGATCAGGCTGGGGAGAACAAGGCAATCTCTATTGCCCAGACGACCGGGCTTCCGGATGTCGTCGCGCGGGTGTTGGCGGGGCGCGGCGTGGCCATGGGCGATGCACTGGCGTTCCTTGACCCGACGATCAAGACATTGATGCCGGATCCGTCACGCCTGACAGATTGCGACAAGGCCGCTGAGCGCCTGGCCGACGCGATTGCACGCAATGAACGGGTTGCGGTGTTTGGCGACTACGATGTGGATGGCGCGGCATCTTCGGCGCTGATGCAGCGGTTTCTGACCCATTTCGGTATTGTTAGCGAGATCTACATTCCCGACCGGATTTTTGAAGGCTACGGGCCCAATCCGGCGGCGATCGGAGAACTGATCGATCGTGGAGCGGATTTGCTGGTCACCGTCGATTGCGGTTCGACCAGCCACGAAGCGCTGCAGGAAGCCGCCCGCCGCGGTATCGAGGTTGTGGTGATCGATCACCATCAGATGCCCAGCGAGTTGCCGGTGGCACATGCGCTGGTCAATCCCAACCGCGAGGATGATCTCTCCGGTCTCGGGCATCTGTGTGCCTGCGGGGTGGTGTTCATGGTGCTGGTAGGAACGTTGCGGCTGTTGCGCCAGCGCAGCGACGCTCGCGCCACAGGCTTTGATCTGATGGGCTGCCTCGATATTGTCGCGCTGGCCACCGTGTGTGACGTGGTGCCGCTCAAAGGACTGAACCGGGCCTTTGTGGTCAAGGGCATGCTGGTGGCGCGCGACATGGGCAATGTCGGGCTGGCGGCACTGGCGCAACGTGCGGGCGTCAATGGCCCGATTTCGCCCTATCATCTGGGCTATCTGATCGGCCCGCGCATCAATGCAGGCGGCCGTATTGGCGATGCGGCCCTTGGCAGCCGGTTGCTGGCTCTGACCGACCCGGCTGAAGCTGAGGCAATTGCCGAGCGGCTAGAGGAACTCAACCGCGAGCGTCAGGCAATCGAGGCGGCGATGCTGGCAGAAGCCGATGCCGAGGCGGCGGTGGAAATGGCAAGCGGCGACGGCCCGTCAGTCATCGTGACTGCCCGACAGGGCTGGCATCCCGGGGTTGTCGGACTGCTCGCCTCGCGGCTCAAGGAGCGCTACCGCCGGCCGGCGTTTGCCATTGCCTTTGACGGCAACGGCAAGGGTACCGGCTCGGGGCGTTCCGTACCGGGGCTGGATATCGGTCGATTGGTGCGCAAGGCGGTCGAGACCGGCCTGCTGCTCAAGGGCGGTGGCCATGCAATGGCGGCTGGTCTGACGGTTTCGGAAAAGCGCCTTGGCGAGTTGCGCGGCTTTTTCGAGGAGCAGGCGGCGGAGACCGTTGCCGGGCTCTCGGCGTCACACCGGCTCAGGATCGACGGTGCGTTGGCTGCCTCGGGCGTGACGGTGGATTTGGTTGATATGATCGAACGTGCCGGCCCCTACGGCGCCGGCCATTCACAACCGATATTTGCGGTGCCGTCGCATATTCTTACGGATGCCAGGGTGGTGGGCCAGAATCACGTCAAGCTGACGCTCACCGGTCCTGACGGGGGCAGGCTCAACGGTATCGCTTTCCGTGCCGCCGACACTGATATGGGCCGGGCACTGCTGGGTGGGCGTGGGCTGCCATTCCATCTGGCCGGAACGATTTCCGTGGACCACTGGCAGGGCGCAAGACGGGTCCAGATCCGGGTGATCGACGCCGCGCAGGCGCGGTAAGCCATTCGGACTTCTCGTTCCGACGTAGCGCAAATGACTTATTGATATGTAGCAGGATAGATGCCTGCCCGCGGTCGCGAGCCTTGGCCGCTGCGAGCGACATGCTTGCCTGTGAGCAATTGACAAGCCGACATCGTCACCGCTGGGGCGGTTGCTTGAACTTCAGATTTTAGAAGAGGATATCAAGCGAAGTGCTTGAAAATGGTGGTACGCCCTAGGGGAGTCGAACCCCTCTTTCCAGAATGAAAATCTGGCGTCCTAACCGATAGACGAAGGGCGCGTACGTTGTTGGGCGTCTTATAGTCAGCCCACTTTCGGACCGCAAGCGGATAATTGATGTCTCCGTAAAAAAATGTAGTCCGAAAGTTTTTGGTTTTGGTCTTTGGGATTTTGCCGCGGGTAGCGTTCAGAAAATCAGGATCATGAGTCCTATTTTTTGCGCCGGCGGCAACGCCAGTTCCAGTCGCGCGCATTACCGATATCGATGTGAACGGATTCGGTGTAGCAATAGGTACCGACGCCGCCGCGACCCGGCATCGAGCGAAGGTATTTGGCCAGTTGCCATTTCGAGACGCCCTCGACCTGGATGTCGGCGGCTTCACAGGTGGTGTGGCGCGATCCGGATGCGCCGCCGACCCGGCGGTTGTGTTTCGGGCTGCGGTAGCCGGAGGTGACCACGACCGGGCGACCATATTTGCGCTCGACGGTATGCAGGACGCTAATCAGTTTTGGCGAGAAACAGTCGACCTTCACCTTTTCAGTCTGCAAATGCAGGCCGTTGGGCGCGAGCCGGGCGAGGCCTGCCGCCGAGGCCAACTGTATGTTGCCCGAATCGCTGCTTCTCGTATCGTCATCGGATGTCACGCCCATCAAGCCGGCCAAACGCACTCCCGGCAAAGCATTGCCGCCGGCAGAGGCCACGCTGGCGGTCTGTGCTCTTGATGAGGTTGGGCGCTTTGTGGTGGTGCGCGAAGTCTTTTTGGATGAATTGGTCTGAGAGCCAAAAAGGCGCGAAAAGAATGTTTTCTTTTTCGGCGGTGCCACGACCGCCAGTTCCTGGACTGGTGCTGCTGCGGGTTGTTCTTCAACCTCGGGCGCAGCACTTGCGACTGCCGCCGGTTCCGCTGGTGCGGGTTCTGGCACCACGGCCACCTGAGAAGGGTCCGCGGGCGCGCTATAGAGATTGGCCACCGGTTGAGCAGATTGGGTCTGGGTGATTCCGCGATTAAGGGCGTCAACCGCAGTGTCGGCCTGAACCAGCGATTGGATCGTCGCGCTGTCGGTTGCTTCATTCGCCGGCAGGGACGCCGTTTGCGCATCAGCTGCGGGTGGTGGCACGGGAGCAGGTGCATCGGAGGCCGATTCCAGTGCCGCCACGATCAAACTGTCGCTGGAGGTTCCCGATGAGGCTGAATTGGCCATGTTGGGCGCGCCGGGCGCAAAGCCCTGGCTCGCATACATCGACGGATCATCATTGACCGATACGCATCCACTCAGGGCAATGGCGGCGCCCGCCAATAGCCAGGCACGCAAGGGCAGACGGGTTCCGGCTGATGATTTTTCGCCCCTATGCAATCTCTGCGGCCCCCGGATCGTTTGCGATTGGCAGACCCGTAGGCCCTGGAAGGTTGGTCATTCAGATACGGTACCGTATCGCCGGACAAATCCCTCAGTCCGGGCGATACAGAAGACGGTCATCGCCACACGGATGCGATGCGTCGCAAATGCGGCAAAACCATGACAATTTCAGTAACATGGCTCGCTATCGTTGCGTGAGCCTTGCGATCAGACATTTTCGTTCAATAGCATGCCGTGTGCGCTGGTGCGCCGTTACCAGGACCCCGTGTTCTTCATCGACACCCACGGCTCGGCGGGTGCCAGTGATTCGCCCTTCTGCAGCAACTCGATGGAGACGCCGTCAGGCGAGCGAACAAAGGCCATGTGGCCATCGCGCGGCGGCCGGTTGATGGTCACGCCATTGTCCAGCAGCGACTGGCAAAGCTCATAGATGTTGTCCACCACATAGGCGAGATGGCCAAAATTACGGCCGCCCGGGTACTCTTCCGGATCCCAATTATAGGTCAATTCGAGCATCGGCGCACTATTGGCAGCAGCACTCTCCTTGTCTTCGGGAGCGGCGAGAAAGATCAGCGTGAAGCGGCCGGATTCGTTCTCGGTGCGCCGGATTTCGACAAGCCCGAGCTTGTTGCAATAAAAATCCAGCGACGCGTCGACATCGGTAACCCGGACCATCGTGTGCAGATAACGCATTGGCAAATCCCATGATTCTTGAGTGTGAGAACGATAGACAGGTTTACGTTTGAGGCAATGGCAACACGATAGAAGTGGAAGGATCAGCTAGTTTTTCTGCCGGGGCTTGCACAGTCTGGTCAATACAATGTTAATGTTTTGTAGCAGAATCACTTCATTTTCATGTGGCGCGTATCGGAGAGGCATTCGAATGGGGGAAAGGTCCTCAGAGAAGACCGAGGTTGATGCAGAGGCATATGCTGATGCTGTGGATCTTATTGAGATCACCGGTGTCATCAAGTGGTTCGATGTCGCCAAGGGCTTTGGTTTCATCGTCCCCGACAACGGTATGGAAGATGTGTTGCTGCACGTGACGTGCCTGCGCCGCGACGGCTACCAGACCGTTCTGGAGGGCACCCGCATCGTCTGTGAAATCCAGAAGCGTGAACGCGGCTACCAGGCTTTTCGCATTCTTTCCATGGACACCTCGACCGCTATTCACCCGTCGCAGATGCCGCCGGTGCGTACCCATGTTCAGGTTACCGCTTCGAGCGGGCTTGAGCGGGTGATCGTCAAGTGGTTCAACCGCACCAAGGGTTTCGGCTTCCTGACGCGGGGCGAGGGGACCGAGGACATTTTCATCCATATGGAAACCTTGAGGCGGTATGGCCTGACTGAATTGCGGCCGGGGCAGGTGGTTCTGGTGCGGTTTGGTGATGGCGACAAAGGCCTGATGGCCGCCGAAATACATCCGGATATCGATGCGCCGCTTCCCAAATCTCACTGACATCCTGCCGCGCGCGGCAATTCGGCTGGCCCGGATGCTATGTGCCGCGCTGATGCTGGCGGTCGGTGTTGCGACGTTGGCGCTGGCGCTTCCGACTGATTCGGAGAAGCTGGTGATCGTGACCAGCACCGGCCCGGTCGAGTTTACTGTGGAATTGGCGCTGACGCCGGCAGACCGGTCAACCGGTCTGATGAACCGGGAAACCATGGCCTCGAACCACGGCATGCTGTTTCGTTTCGAGGAAACCCGGCAGGTATTGATGTGGATGAAGAACACGCCACTGCCGCTGGATATGCTGTTTCTCGATGAACAGGGCGCGGTGGTGGGCATAGCGGCCGACACGACGCCCTTTTCGGAAGCGATCATCCCATCACCGGGTCCGGTGAAATATGTGCTGGAGCTCAATGCTGGTGCGGCCGGGAAAGCTGGTATTTCCGTCGGTGACATGGTCCGTCACCGGGTTATCGGCAACTGATTGACAGGTTTTATCTCGAAGCGGTGTTTTAGAGTTGCGGGGCAGTCCGTTCCGGTGTATCCGGACCACGCCTTAGGCATCGGAGCGTAGCGCAGCCTGGTAGCGCATCTGGTTTGGGACCAGAGGGTCGCAGGTTCGAATCCTGCCGCTCCGACCAACTATCCCACTGAATAGACTCAGTTTTCCTGGCCACCCTTGATTACCTGCAATCCCGACTGTGGGTGTGACCAGTGACCGCTTGCGGGTGTGGGCGTTGATTCGTGAGAGCACTTCGTCCGTTGCCTGGGCCACCGGTTCAAGAAAATCCGGGTCGAACTGCTCATACCAAGCTGTCGTGGCAGATCCTTCGGTCACAACGTGCCCCATCCACTTCGATCGCATCTCTCTCGTGACCTCGGCCGTGGTGCGCCGGCACTGGGTCGCCATGAAATGGCGTAGCGTGTAGCAGACGAACTCTGGCATTCCGATGGTTGGTCCGATTGCGTTCAGGCGCTTCTCAACCGTATCCTGGTATTGCTTGATCGGGCGGTTGTCCCCCAGTACCTGAGCCAGCTCCGCAAATTGTTCGTGAGGCGAATCACTGGCCGACGCTTCTTGGTCTGTCTGCGACCTTCCGGGTTGAGGTTGACCAGGCCATATTCGAAGTCGATCTGTGCGTTGACCCGCATGTCAAAGATGGCTGAGTTTCTGGCCCAGGTGTTCAGGGCGATCACGACATACCTGAAATCGGACTCGTGCTCGATCGAATCAATCCATTTGGCGACCTGTTCAAATGTCGGCAGGAATGCCCGTCCAACACTGCGCTCGGCGCCAAGATAATCGGCTATCTCATCCTGGTTGCACATCACGGGGATCGTGTCGTTCAGAAGCTGGACCTCTTCCAGTTTCCCGTCGACCTCAACGATCTGTGGGCGGGCCGAATAGTTCACGGCTGCCCTGAGGGCGATCATATAGGTCGAGATCGACTTGGCCTTTAGCCCGTGGGTTTCATAGATGTGCTTCCATACCCGCCGCTGATTGGTCAGCGTGAGATCGGACACCTTCGGGTAGGGCGTGACGTCCTCCAGACCTAGTATGATCAGCTGGGCTGCCCTACTGGCTGGCGGGTACTTGTGCTCGACATAATGATTGAGCACGTCACTGAGAAGGACTTCCTGTGGCGAGCGCCTGGCTTCTGACCTGGTGGGCATGCCCGATAGCAGTTCGATCAGCCGTTCTTTTGCTTCTTCAACAGACGACGTTTCGAGGCTTCGGCGTACAACCTTTCCGCCTCCGTCAGGGTACCAGCACCGGTACCAGCTGGACCTTCCGTTTTCGAGGCTGATCCATTGTCCTCTGAACTCAAAGGGGCTTTCGTCTCTTCGCATGATCCCATCTCCCGCTCGATCGCCTGCAGAATGTCCGCTTCGACATAAACATGCTGGTTCTGCCTTGGCGTGTACCGTCGAATCTTTTCACCGTTCACCCACCGTGACAAGAGCTTGGCGCTCAGCCAGGGGTACCGCTTCAGCAGGTCGGACTGTTCGATCAGTTCGTTCAACGAATGTATTGCACTGAACTCGGTCATGGCTATTCCATCAGGCTGCGCTTGCACGTCCCGTCACACCAGAACCGCATGTGGTTCTTCGGGCCGGCCAGGCGACCCTGAACCATGCCGTCGCATTCCGGGCACTTGGCCTGAGCCCGTGTGAGACCTCGGGCGATCATGACCTTCTTGAGTTTGAGGGCGTCACGTATCGTGGTGGCGAACGAGTTCCTTACCTGGTCCGGCATCTAGGCGCCCTCGGCCTTGGTGGTTACGGACGGAGCTTTCGCGTGCGAGGAAATCCCCGCTACGCCTGCAGCATAGTTTGCCAGTTCAACAAGCTGGTACTGCATGTCAGGGTTTGCGACTGCGGCGATCCACACACCGTTATCATCCCTGATCCCGTCCATTGAGACATGCCAGGGCGCCTTGTACAGCTTCAGCAGCTCAGGTTTGGGCTTGGTGGCTACCGTCACACTGCCTCTATGAGCTGGACGTTGTGTACGACCTTCTCCATGGCCATGGCCACGTACTGCTCTTCGGAGAGCATGCCCGGGAACATGGTCATCGACGAGACCCCGGGGTTCAACGAGGACACGAGCCTGTCGACGATCTCGGCGTTCAATGACCTGTGATTGGCTGCAGCAGCACTGGCCAGCTTCTCTTTGAGGTCTGGCTGCATCCTCAAACCAAACGGCGGTATGCTTGCCACTGACTGCTTATCTTTCGCGTGGGCAGGCATCGGTCGTTTCCTTATTCGAGTGACATTAATTGCATTTGTTCGGGCGGTGCCTCAGTCGAGGTCGCAGAACTCGATCCGGGTGTAAGGCCCGATCGAGTACCGGTAGGAGTTTGCAGCTATCTCGAGTACGTTCAGCACCTTGGCCGAGGTCGGATCGAGGGCGTTGTTCAGATCGAGAACCTGCGTGGCAATCTCTTGGATGAAGTAATCCTTAGCGATCTTCGAGTACTCGCACTTGCCCATCAGCACGTACCCGGCTCGCTGGGTCTCACAATGCACTTCGCAATAGCGAATAAATTCGAGGTCTTCCATTACCAACTCCCTGGTCAAAGATTGCAGTTAATTGCAAATCAGTGGTGTCGTGAGCAAACCTTACTGCAAGGTCTGCAAACGATCATAAAATTTGTGGGTCAGTGGGGGCGGGTTGACCGCTCCACCAGGCGCATCAGTGCGGCTTCCTTGTCCAGAAGACCCCGGCCTTGCTGGGTGGCCCCATGCTCGACCAGGACGTCACGGAGAACCCCGTACTGCTCAGGCGTGAAATACATCAGCACAGCATGATTGTTGTCTTCAGTATCTTCACCCTTCAGGTGCAATTGAAGATTTCGTGCTGTCATCTTTTCAGCCAGGTCCAGGAGGTCCCGGTAATTCTGTTTCGTGACGTGGGCGCTCAGGATCATCAGCTTTGTCCAGCCAATCTGGCGCAGGCGCTTGGGCTGCACATGCAGCTTGTCAAACGCTTCGAAGACCTTGACCAGGTAATAGGCTTTGCGCAGGCCAATGCCAGTGTCGGCAGCCATCTGGCGGAACAATTCACTGTCGGTATCTTTCACGTCGCGCAGGGTCTTGCCCAACTCCATGAACTGCTTGTCCAGGTCTTTTGCGAGGTCGGATACTTTCTTGCTCAGTTCATCAGAACTCATAACTTCGGATCCCAGTTGAATGTCCTATGACTAATCTACTCAGCATTCGGAAAATGCCAAAAAAGATAGCCGCGAAAAACTTCCTAAACAGATTGGGTGCTTCCGATAGTGCGTAACACAGGACCTTGAGGCTAGGCGTGCCTCGCCGTCGGAAATGGCCTTAAAAGTAACAATGCGGGGTTGTTCAGGCCCTGCCGCAGCACGGTACGCCGGGTGATGCACCGCGTCCGTGGACGGGGTCGAGTAATGCTTATGTTCAAGTGCATCTGCGCTTAAAAACCTCGCTATGAACTCGGGGTAGGTGAATACCGCGAAACCCCGTTCCTTCGCAGTTTCTGCTTTGACACCCCAGGGTACCATGACTGACACATGCCATGCCGCCAGACCCCCCGCCTTGTATTTGGGGTAATAGAAATTCGGAAACAGGATGCAGGATAGGTCGGGCAGAAGGCCGTCTTCGAACTGGCTCATCAGCGTCCCGAGGGTCATGACTCGGGCCCGGATGAAACGTCTCACTAGACAGGCGGCCAATGACGCCATGCGCCGTTCGGGAGTGGGGTAGGTCTTGGCTCTAGCGCAGCATAAACCGGCTACAGCACCTCCATGGGCGTGATTTCGGAGGCTCTTCGGGGTGGTAGCCCTTTCGGATGGCCCCGCCTCGCTTAGGAGGGGCTCTGTGGGCGAATGCTCCACAATCCCTGAATCACGGGCGTAGTTGCCCTGATCGGCCACAAGCCGGCCATGGTGCTTCGGGTTAAGCTCTCCGTGCTTGTACGGGTTGTCGATCACTCGTTACCCTCCTTGGATAAATGATCGCCAGCAGGTCTTCGACGGACCCAGGCTGGTGTGGTTGTTCTTCGGGAACGGTGGGCTTGACTAGCTCGCTCTCCATATTCAGTGAAATTAATTGCAAATTATTGTCCGGTTCGAGCACAAGGTCAACCCCTTTGTCAGCCTCGCCGAATTTCTCCTGCAAGGCGTCCTCGTCGGCGTACAGGTTGACGGCGTCAGGCAGGTGTTTCAGCAGGGGGCCACGTTCGGCAGGGCCGGGGCCGTTGCCACCTCGTGGTGCGAGGCCACACGATCGGTCAGCAACGACCAGTTCCCGATGATGAACTGGATCATGGGTGTAGCCATGCCTTCGGGGCACAGGGCTGCGATTGTCTTCATCTGGCCTTTCTGCTGCATGGTGAATGCCATGGCCATCTGGTTGTAGGTATTGGAAATGGGTTCCTTCCAGATCTATTCCAGGGCTGCCACGTTGTCTGACTTGCGGATGATCCTTTTTCGTCTTGACGGCATTCAGGGCTTCCTTTGCCGTCGGGTAGTTTTCTTCATTCTGATATCTCCCCCGTCCGCTTTTGCAACCAATCTGAGAACCGGCACACGACCCTTAAAGGGGGCGTGTGCCAAGTCCCTATATATTGTCCCTATTATATTGTCCCTCTTATACGAAGTATAAGAAGTGGGCCCTGAGGGTACCGCTTGAGTGGACCCTGAGTGTACCGCTTGGGCGGTACCTAACGGGACCACTTGAGTGGTCCCTTTTTTGACGCTCAGCCGAACACGCTTCACAGCGGCCTTGCACTCGTGGGTAGCATGAATATGGAGTATGTTCCGGCCTTTGAACATGTGCTGGCTGGTGACGATAAGCCCCTCTTGACGAAGACGTGTCAGGGCCTTCTTGATCAATTTTTCGGACAGACTCGTAAGCTTTGCCAGATCCGATCGTGGATTCGGCCAGCCATCGTTGGCCGTTCAGCAATCTGTCGCGTCCCAGTCGCTTGTGCGCAACTGAACCAACGACTGTTCGGTCCCGGTTGGTCTGGCGCGTTTTCGACGGGACTGCGATCCGTTGGCACTTTTCCTGGGTGGCAATCAACATTCAAAGCGGTCTACTTGATTGAAAACCACGATGGAATATGAAGTTGGCTGAGTTGTTTTTGATTGCGATATCTATGTCAGTGCGGAACCGATTGAATTTGTGGCGTACCGAACATTGATTACCCCCCAAAACCAAAATTTCTTATGTCGTTCTCAACAGGTGGGCTTTTCATCAACGAGAGCGTTGAACTTGCCACTCTCCATCGAGAGGGTGAAGCTTGGAGGCTGACGATCGCGCGCGCTTGAGCAAGGCTTATCTACTCTGCCAAAGGCAGTATCAAACCGTAGAACCCTACGCGAGATAACAAATCGGATTTCCGGTCTTTCAGATCGAAAATACCGTTAGGTATCTAGGGGTGGATATTGAGGATGCCTTGGAATTAGCTGAACATACGGAGATTTGACAGCATGCGGCTCCGCGAACTGCGGGGCCGCATGTGTCGGGGTAAAAGTTACAATCTTCAAGTTTGGAATCGAGCAGCTATGCGCCCCCAAGTTGGTCACTGAAGTCCTTTCTATTTTTCCCTGAAAGCAGGCGGCGCTAACGGTCTATGTAGCGGACGTTCGCGGCGTTCTTCTTGCGGGGCGATCTTGTCGATAACGCCGGGAATCTGCCTTTCGGAAGCCTGTCGAGCCCAGTGGGCATATGGTTTAATATCCTCGGCTTGCCGGACATTTTGGTCGGAGTTCGCCACTCGAAGCCGACTGGCAACAGCTCATTTTCCTTGAGAAGGCGACCCTTGAAAACCAAGAGGATCGACACGTCAGCAACTGCTTACCTCATCACCTTCCTGTTGCCCAATCTTGTCTGCCTCCAAAAGCCGCCGGGGCGTTCTCTGCCCTAGAAGGCTTGTCAGTACATCCTAATTCTGTAACAAATATCTCGAAGAAATATTTTCTTGCATTTCGTAATCTTTGAACGGGTGACTGAGGGGACATTTTTTTGAAGAAAATTTTTGTACTAATTACGGGCATTTCTCAGAAGTTTTTGGCGCAATAGATTGGGGAGCGTAATTTTTACTATTGTCGGTTGCGGAGATGCGATGGGGAGTGCTGGACGCTTCAACACATGCTTTCTCGTTGATGATGACATTGGACGCTTTGCAATTGATTTTGGCGCGAGCTCGCTGGTGGCGTTGAACGCGCTCGATATCGCACCCGATAGCATTGACGCAATTTTTCTCACGCATTTGCACGGCGATCATTTTGGGGCCTTGCCCAATTTGCTGCTGATGCGGGAATACGTATCGGATGCGGTTCGCCCGCTGACGATAGCCGGCCCGCCCGGCCTGCAAACGCGCATTGTGGGCTTGTTCGACGCCATGTTCCCTGGAATGTGGAAGACGGACTGGAAGTTCCCATTGCACATCGTTGAGATTGAACCGGGAGCGCCTGTGGAGATTCTGGGAAGGGTCGTCCTGACGCAACCCGTGACCCACTATGCCGGGCCTGAGCCTTCAACAGCTATTCGAATTGAAACCTGCGGACATGCGATCGGTTTTTCCGGTGATACCGGATGGAACGAGGTTCTGGTTGAAATCGCAAAGCGGACGGATCTTTTCCTGTGCGATTGTTTTGACCGACATGACAAACCGTTTGAAGGCCATCTGAGCTACGACACACTTTTGAGGAATGCCGACCGGCTTGAAACAGGTCGGCTGTTGATGACGCATC
The DNA here is from genome assembly GCF_026619415.1 of Hoeflea algicola. Classification (NCBI taxonomy): domain Bacteria; kingdom Pseudomonadati; phylum Pseudomonadota; class Alphaproteobacteria; order Hyphomicrobiales; family Rhizobiaceae; genus Hoeflea; species Hoeflea algicola. Next base: position 945,516 of record NZ_JAOVZR010000001.1, on the reverse strand, counting down.
TCGGGCCGGAGATGCTCAACGCGCCAGACAGCTTCGAGATCGAACAGGCAAAAGACGGCATGGTAATCTCTCTCGCAGAGGTGACACCAGCATGAGCATACGCGCTGAAAGGCTTTGTGTTCGGTCATTCAGTATTACAGCAACGTTCAATAAAGTGACGGCGGCGTATCGAGGTCGACCGAGGGGAGAATGAAGATGATGAAAGCAACGCAAAAAATCATTTTGTCAGGTCTTGTCGGCCTTGCAATTTCAAGCGCTGCGTATGCGGATGTGTTGGTCGGCATTGCAGGTCCAACGACCGGCAGCGTCGCATTTTTGGGGGAACAACAGGAAATTGGTGCGCAGCGTGCCATCACCGATATCAATGCAGCGGGCGGCGTTTTAGGTGACACCATAAGAGCAATCGTGGTTGACGACGCCTGCAACGCTGACCAAGCGCTAGCGGCAGCCAATCAATTGGTTTCAGCTGAAGTCGTGTTTGTAAACGGTCATATTTGTTCGGGTACCTCCATTGCTGCCAGCCCAATTTATGAAGAAGCTGGCATCATCATGATGTCCCCAGCCTCGACAAACCCACGGGTAACTGACGAAGGCGGCCCGAACGTTTACCGGGTTATCGGACGGGACGATGACCAGGCAATCGTTGCTGCAGATCTGATCGTTTCCGAATTCGCGGGGCAAAAACTGGCGGTAATTGGCGGAACAAATCCATATGGGACCGAGCTTGCTCAAGGTTTGATTGGTGAACTGGCAAAACGAGATACGATCCCCGCACTCGATCTGTCCTTTGCACCAGATGCAAGCAGCTACGAAGATATCGTCGACCAACTCGTCGCAGAAGCAATCGAAGTCGCCTATCTTGTCAGCAACAGCCCGTCAGATATGGGACTGATCGCACTGCAAGCGCGCGAGGTTCTTCCCAACATTCAATTCATATCTGCAGATGCCTTGTCCGGCGAGGATTTCCTGCTTGTTGCCGGTGAGGCAGGTGTTGGAACGCTATTTACCTTTGGTCCTGACGCGCGAAATCTGCCGTCTGCGGCTTTGGTCACAGAGGCCATTCGGGACGAAGAATTTTTCGAGCCCAGCGGATACACACTTTATAGCTATGCTGTGATGCAGGCTTGGGCACAAGCCGTCGAAGCAGCAGGTTCCCTGGACGAGCGTTCGGTCATCCAGGCGTTGAACACGAATGAATTTGACACCGTCATTGGCCGTATCGGATTCAACGAAAAGGGTGATGTTAAGGGCGTCGATAACTTCGTGATCTTCGAATACGACGCAGAAACCTATTCGCAGCGCCCATGACTCGATTGCGCTTGGAATAGATATGTCATCACGGCCAATCTCGTTCCTGCGAAGCGTCCGAGGACGTCTGATCATTGCGTTTCTCGGCATCAGCTTTCTGTCCCTTGTGGCGGGCGGAGCAGGATTGTTTTCTTTGGACCGCGTGAATGGCGCACTCAGCCGGATTGCCGACGAACGCGTTCCTCAGGCTTTGGCCCTTGTCGAAGTCTCCCGTCAGGCTGAGCGGATTCTGAATGCGGCGCCAGCTTTGCTTGTTGTGACGTCCGAAGCTTCTCGCCTTGAGGTTTCCAAGAATGTCCGTGTCGAGGTGGAAAAGCTCAGGACCAGGCTTTTGGAAGCTGCGACCGGAGCAGAAATCCATGAGCAATCTCAAGAAAGTGTCGCCGGTCTTGTCGAAAAACTTGATCGTAATCTGCTTGAACTTGATGCGCTTGTTACCCAACGCATCAAACTTACCGATACGCGCGCGGAATTGTCCCGCAAACTTGCGACCGTGAACAATGGCGCATTGCGACTTATCGCTCCGGCAGAGCGGCAGCTTGGTGCGCAGATATCGTCCTGGAACAGGAGCGGTGCGCCTGGTGCGGATACGATCAATCCTGAACAGGGAAAAATTGCAAGAACCATCATCGGAATTTTGCCACAACAAGATCTTGCCACCAAGATTGCCGCCGTCCGGGCCGCTCTTTCCAACATTGCCATCACGCAGAGTGTGGAAGAGGTCGAGGTTCTTACATTTGGCCTGAACACTGCTCTTGCAGAGCTACGTTCGGCCAACGACGAAATGCCACAGCAACTGAAACGTCGACTGGTCCGCCTTTTCGCAGCATTCGTCGAATTGTCTGAAGGTGAAAACGGTCTGCCTGAGATCCGCAAACAGGAACTTATCGCGATAGAATCTGGCGAAGAACTTCTTGAGGCGAACGCCGCTTTGTCAAACCTGCTGAGCAATCGTATCGATTTTCTGGTGAAAAACGCAAAAGACGAAATTGCGGTGGCGAGAGCGTCAGCAACGGACATTCAAAAGTTGAGCTTCAACATTCTTGTGGCAGTGGGCGCGTTGAGCCTTGTTAGTTCGATACTCGTCGTTTGGCTTTACGTTGGGCGTGTCCTTATCCGGCGACTGACAGCACTTAGCAACAGTATGCTGTCCATTGCAGATGGCGACCTCGAGGCGCCACTGCCGAAACCTGGCACGGACGATGAGATTGGCCGTATGGGTGAAGCACTGATCGTGTTTCGAGACACTGCGGTGGAAGTCAAGAAATCCAACTTGGAAGAGATGGAGACGGCGCGGCGTCGCTTGAATGATGCCATCGAAAACTCGTCCGAAGGGTTTGCATTTTATGACCCTGAAGGGCACCTGGTGATTTGCAATTCCAGATACTCCGCCATTCTGTTTCCAAACGGAGAATTTGAAGTATCGCCGGGCACAAAGTTTGAGACTGTGACGCGCGAAAGCGCCAAGACCGGCCTGATCTCGGACGCTGTGGAGCGCGAGGATGAATGGGTCGAGGAGCAGCTGGCATGGCATCTTAGCCCTGGGGAGCCGCGGCTTCAGCACAACAGCAATGGTCAATGGATCTTGATCAGTGAACGCAAAACAGGCGATGGAGGGACGGTTGCGATTTATTCCGACATCACTGACCTGAAGGCCCGTGAAAATGAGCTGTCGGAAAAGTCCACTGCGCTGGAGCAATTGTCCAAACAGCTGGCAAAATATCTGTCGCCTCAGATCTATGATTCAATTTTCTCGGGCAAACAAGAGGTGAAGCTGGTCAGCCAGCGCAAACGTCTGACGGTGTTCTTCTCGGACCTTGTCGGGTTTACCGAAACCACCGAAAGGCTTGAATCTGAAGACCTGACACGGCTGCTGAACCAGTATCTGACTGAAATGTCGAACATCGCGATCGCACATGGGGCGACGATCGACAAGTTCATCGGAGATGCAATCGTCATCTTCTTTGGCGATCCGGAAACATTGGGTGTGAAAGAAGACGCCGCCCAATGCGTCAAAATGGCAATAGCCATGCGAAAACGCATGAAAGAGCTTGAGCGGACGTGGCAAGACAGCGGGCTTGAGAAGCCGCTTCAGTGCCGGATTGGTATCAATACGGGCCTGTGTACGGTCGGAAATTTTGGTAGCGACGATCGCATGGACTATACCATTATTGGGGGCGGAGTGAATTTGGCAGCCCGTTTGGAAGGCGCCTGCGCGCCTGGCGAGATTCTGATATCTTACGAAACATACGCGCATGTCAAAGACTTGATCGACTGTGAGGAACGCGATCAGATCAAGGTGAAAGGCATTTCGGCGCCTGTCACAACGTTCCAGGTGGGCGACCTGTTTGCGAACCTGGATGCCGATGTGCGCCCGATCCGCGCCAGTCAGCCGAACTTCAGCCTGGATCTGAACATCACGCGGCTCAGTCACGAAGAACAGGCCAAAGTGCTCGATATTCTCAAGGATGCGACACAGCGCATTGAGCAGGCGTCGACAAAAACAAACCAGAGATTGCTGATCAGCGATTGATCGCCTTCAGGTTTGTACAATGGCCAGAAGGGACAAGCTCTTGACTTCACCTCTGCGTTTTGCACCCACGGAAAGTCCGTTGCAGTCATTTGTCACGTCGCTGTCGACACCGAGCATCCTGTTTCGCAGCCTGTCTGCAGCAGCCGTTCTTGCCGTTTTGAACGTTGCCACCGCAGTTTCGATCGGCACGCTGGTCTTCTCCGGGCCGCTGACCTCCTTTGTGTCTCTCGGGATTGGCCTTTTCCTGGTTGCAACGGCCGTAACCGGTTTTCTCGTCCCTGCAACAAGTGGTTACAAGGCCCTTCTTGCAGGGCCACGCGCAGGTCAGTCACCTATTTTTGCAGCCATGGCCGCCACAATCGCGCTGACCATGCAGGGTCAACCAACGGAGACAATTGCCGTAACGGTTGTCGCAGCCATTCTCGTGACCACTTTGGTCGTTGGCGCTTTCATGTTCACCGTCGGCCTTGCAAAGATGGGGACCTTGGCCCGCTACATCCCGTTTCCGGTGATGGGTGGTTTTTTCGCGGGTCTTGGCTATCTGCTGACAAAAGGTGGCATCACCGTGGCCGCGGGGCCGCTGGTTGAAGCCGGCAATTTTGCCAGCTTCCTGACGCCCGACGTCATGATGCATTTGTTACCCGCCATCATTTTCGGCGCGGTGCTTTTTGCGATCGAGCAGCGCATAAGCCACTGGTTGCTGGTCCCCACATTCCTGGCCGCTGCAATCGGGCTGTTCTATCTGGTGCTCTGGGCGGGCGGATCATCGATTGAAATCGCCACCCAACAAGGGTGGCTGACGACGTTTGATGCACAGGTCACCAGCTTCTTCCCGATTGCTACGCCCAGCCAGCTCCCCTTGGTGGACTGGAATGTCGTGGCGCAACAGTCTGGTACGATCGTTGTGCTGTGTATCTTGAGTGTGATCATGCTTCTGCTCGACATTTCAGGTGTCGAAATCATTATCAATCGTGATCTTGATCCCAACCGTGAGCTGCGATCTGCAGGACTTTCGAATATCGTCGGAACCTTCGTCACAAGTCCGCTGGGCTTTGGCGCAGCCGCAGACACCGCTGTTGCAAGCAAGTTGGGGGGCAACCGGTTTTTGATGATTGCAATTTACACGATGCTGATCATCGCGGTGATTGTTATTGGCCCCGCTCCGATTGCATTTGTGCCATCCTCCATTGTCGGCGGCTTCCTGGTCTATATCGGACTGAGCTTTCTGATTGAGTGGGTCTGGAAAAAACGCGACAAGCTGCCCTTCGCAGATGTTCTGGTGATTTGCATTATTTTGGTCGCTGTCGCGGTATTTGGTATTCTCGAAGGCGTTGCGGCCGGCGTGGTGCTGGCGACGGTCCTGTTTGTGCACAAATACAGCCAGCTGAGCGTCATAAAAACTGCCATGGATGGTGCAGAGCATGTCAGCAACATCGACCGCCACAAGGATGATCAGGGATACCTGGATCAACATGGTCACCTTGTTCAGATTTTTGTTTTGCAAGGATTCCTGTTTTTCGGCTCAGCAAGCCGCCTGTTGGAAAAGATCAAGCTTGTCGTCGATGCAGGGGACCGGGGAACCCGACGTTTTCTGGTTATTGATTTCACCCGCGTTGATGAAATGGATTCGTCGGCTGCGAACAGCTTTTCAAAGCTCATGCAGATTTGCGTCCGCGAAAGAATTTTGCTGTGTCTGGCCGGGAACCAACCGTCGATTCTCAGCCGCCTTGAAGGTCTGGGCGAGGAGCTCGAACTTCCCAATGGGGTTGTGCGCAGTTTTGCCGATCTGGATACAGCCGCAGGTTGGTGTGATGACCAGCTGTTGCTGGATTTCAAGCATGGCAATTCTTCTGATCAGGTCATGAACCCGGATGAACTTCTGGCGGGCCTGATCGGCGATGACCGTGCGGTGCCTGTGATTTCGTCGTATTTTCATCGCTTGAGTATTGCTGCGGGCGAGGTGTTGTTCGAGCAAGGCCAGTCCGGCGATTCGCTTTATTTGATTTTAAGTGGGTCTGTTTCAATCGTGATAAACCTGCCCGGTGGTCAATCGCTGACCGTGCGCACAATGCGTGCCGGGTCGATTCTCGGTGAAATGGCCGTCTACACAGGGTCGCCACGGTCTGCTTCAGCGCTTGCGCGTCAGGATTGCGCACTGTTCTGCCTGAGCGTTGAAAGTTACCACCGGCTAGTATCGGAATCTCCCGCTGAGGCAGGGGTCTTCGCGTCCTGCATCGTAAAGCTTATGGCCGAGCGTCTTGGCCGCGCAAACAGGGCCGTTCTTGCATTGACGAGATAGGCTTGTTGCTTGGACGGGGCCTAATGGTCCTGTGGTTTGCCCTCGCCTCTGTCTGCGGAAAATGTCCAGTTTTGCTCTGAAAACGGCCATCACCGCAAATCTGTATCGAAACGGTTAAACCCCAAGGACCGCCAGGGCCGGGTGCGCATTCCGGAGTATCCGGCCGGCCATTCCGATAACATCCGGCCACCTAAACCGGGGTATCCGGCCACCCTTATATAGCGGCTGCGAGGCCTGATGATTTGGTTATCAGGATTGGATGCTTTCGTCACCTGTTCCGAGTTTGGTTTTCCTCATGCTCTGGCCGTCGAGTTCGACGCGATAGGCGTTGTGTACGAGGCGATCGAGAATGGCATCGGCGAAGGTGGGTTCCCCGATCACGTCATGCCAGGTGTCGATGGGCAATTGGCTTGTGATCAAGGTTGATCCAACCTCGTATCTGTCCTCGACTATTTCCATAAGGTCACGACGCTGACTGGCATTGAGGCGATCCGGTCCCCAGTCGTCCAGGATTAGCAGTTGAGTTTTGGTAAGGGCCTTGAACAGACGCGGAAAGCGTCCGTCACCATGGGCCAGTTCCAATTCATCAAAGAGACGTGGCATGCGCTTGTACAGCACAGTGATACCGTCTCGGCAGGCGGCTTGCGCCAGAGCGCAGGCCAACCATGTTTTGCCAACGCCGCAGGGGCCAGTGATCATCAGGTTGCGCTTGTCCTTGATCCAGCGCCCGGTCAGCATCTGCTGGAACATGGCTTTGTCGAGGCCGCGCCGCGACTTGTAATCCACGTCCTCCGGCGAGGCACCGACGTGGCGCAGTTTTGCTGTACGCATGCGGCTTTCAAATCGCCTCGTCTCACGACTGGCGGTCTCTCGATCAATGAGCAGCCCAAGCCATTCAGCGTGGCTAAGCCCGGCTGTGCCGTCCTGTTTTTGCATCTCGGCAAAGGCTTCTGCCATGCCGTCGAGCCTGAGTGTTTTGAGCTGATCCAGCGTTGGGTGATCAAGCATTCTCTATCCTCTTCAATGGAAGTAATCCGCACCACGGATATTGGGGTGAGTGATCGCAGGGCCGTCCGTGGTGGGTTCGCGGCGCTGACGGTCCAAACCATTCTTCAGAATGGAATGCAGGGATGTGTAGGAGTGGGCGTTGATCTCAAGCGCACGCAAACAGGCGGCATCCAGGCGCTCCCGCCCGAAGGTCTTGGCCAGCCGTAAAACACCGAGGCACGTTCTGTATCCTTGTTCGGGATGTTTGCGCTGGCGCATGATCACATCGACAAAGACCTCAACATTTGGGCCGATGCGCACAGCTTGCCCGCGGATACGCTGTGGCGTCCAATCCTCGCGGAAGCGATGATGGGCGGGCATGTGATCGCGGATCGTGGAGTGCTGGCGATTGCCCGAGGTTCTGGCGTGAGAGGCAACGCGTTGCCCATTAAAGTATACCTCTACGGTGCGTGCGGTGATCCTTGCCCATAGTTTTTGCTTCAGCAACTGATGCGGCACCGAGTAATAATGGCGGCCAATATCGACATGGTAATCGAGGCCCGCGCGGCACTGCTTCCATTCGGCATAAACATAGGCCTCCATAGACAAGGGCTTCAGAGCGGGCCGATCCAGGCGTTCAAACAGATCGCGGCGGCTTGCACCAAGATGGCGACTGACTTTGCCGTTGAGCTGATCCAGCAATGGCCGGATGGCAGCGTTCACCTCATCAAGGCCAAAAAAGTGCTGGTTGCGCAGCCGCGCCAAAATCCAGCGCTCGGCCAGCAAAACAGCGCCTTCCACCTTTGCCTTGTCTTTCGGCTTTCCAGGCCGCGCCGGAACGATGGCGGTATCGTAATGTGCCGCCATATCACCATAGGTGCGATTGATCTCAGGATCATAAAAACAGGCCTTGGTGACGCCTGCCTTGAGATTGTCTGGAACCAGCTGCGCAGGCACGCCACCGAAGAACTCAAAGGCACGCACATGGCTGGATACCCAGTCCGGCAGGCCCTGTGTCCAGCTGGCTTCGACATAGGTGTAATTGGACGCTCCCAGCGTCGCGACAAAGATTTGTGCGGTGCGCACCTCTCCCGTTTTGGGGCAGACAACATCAACTGTCGGGCCCGCGTAATCGACAAACAGCCGCTCGCCTGCAGGATGACGCTGACGCATCACCGGAGACAGCTTGCCTTCCCAGCGGGTGTAGAGCTCACAGTATCGGCTATAGCCGTATCCATCGTGATGAACCCCGCGATACTCCTCCCACAGCAGCGACAGCGTCACGCCCTTGCGCCGCAACTCGGCATGCACATGCGCCCAGACAGGCTGAGGAACCGCGCGACGGACATCGCCGGGGCAAACGGGAAACAGGCGGTTCTCAAGGTCGGCGTCCGACAGATCAGCAGACAGAGGCCAGCTCAAACCTTCCAGATCAGCGCGCCGAAAATATTCCGAAATCGTCGCACGGGCCACGCACAGGCTTTGCGCCACCTGGCGGCCTGAAAATCCATCCGCCCGAAGCCGCAGGGCTTCCCTTATCTTCCGCATAGGCAATCTCTTCATAAAGGGCTCTCTCCATCCAAAGGAACGGAACAGTAGCCCTGTTACAGATCGCCTCGCAGCAGCCTAAACTGGGTTGAAATGGGGGTGGCCGGATGCCCCGGAATCCCCGGCCGGATCAAATCGGAATGGGTGGCCGGATGCTATCGGAATCAGTGGCCGGATCGCCCCGGAATACGCAGCCGGGAGCGCTAGTTTCAATTGTTGCCAAGACGCCTTGTTGGGGCACATTTAAAACAGGTATGTGAATCTAGCTGTCCGCTTTTATCATTTTGAACGCCGGAAGCCGTTAGTCTGCAGTCGGCCCCACTGGCGTCGGCAATGCGCCCTCATCGCGGACGTTCAGACAAGCTTTACCTTCACCTCAAAGCGGATGAGGACCCGGAGCAGCCGCTTCGGGCGCCCATAGCGTCTTTGCCGCTCATAATCCAGTAGACCACTTAGCCTGAACGCTCTTGAAAGCCTCGGTCTGCTCAAGCGCGGCACTTCGACGATCGCCGAGGTCGATCAACGCATCGAGAATCTGCAAGAGACCCTGCGCTTGGTCCGGCCTGAGGGGGAAATTGGTATCGGCGAGTTTCTGCACGACCGTGGCGGTTCGGGCGGGAAGACTGGTTCCGACCCAATTGCCCTTTGCGTCATTCACGCTCGCGAGGACGGAGCTCACTTGTTCGATGAACGGATCGAGCGGGTACGCTGTGCCCGCACGTTCGCAAAGCAACAAAAACTTCGACATCACGAATACGGACCATCCGGTGGCCTTTACCAACTGCGTGACCGTGGGCATGACGAGATCGATCTCGGACCAGTCGCCATTTACAAAGCGGGCAGCGCCCATCGCGCGCTCGACATTCACCATCAGAAGCGCCTTGATGATCTTCGGCATCTCACGACCGGAAACCTCGCCAGCTCGATAACCTCCTGGCCGAAATGTGCTGTCGCCGATCACATGTTCGGCACAGAGGTCAAGCAAATCAAACGTCCCCGGCGGGATAACGGCCGCATCCAAGACGTGCCGTGTAACCACACGATCCGTGAATGCTGCTATGACATGTAGTTCATTGTCGCTGCGGTTCTGAACGAAGGGGCCGATGAACTCCGTCTTGACGAGTGATAGTTCAAAGAACGGCGTTGCCCGCGCCAGGAAATCACCTAACGCGTCGCTCCAACCGATTAGGTCGGTGTCACGGTCCCGCCTCCGACGCGTCCCGCCGGGCGGGTTCATTCGCAACACCGTCCAACTTACGATGCTGCGGATCAAGGCAAGAACGTGCGGCTTCGCTTCGTCGGAATGACACCACGTTTCGACCGGAAAATCCTCAAGGTACTTCTCGGCACGTTGCGCGTCGAACAGCGGATCAGGCTCCGCCCACTTGGCGGTCGGATCCTCGTCGTCGAGATCGTCATCATCGTCATTCGCTCCTGACGCCACTTTGACCCATGCAGCCGGCATCGAGAGAAAAGGCTCAAACTTCTTTGCCTTTAGCTTTTTGAGAGCCCGGCCGAGGGCAACTTTCGCGGCCTTCTTCGCGGCTCGGCTGTCGCGCTTACCATCCTCCATGATCAGTGGTTGGTAGTAGTGAGATTGTTCCAGCGCGAGTTGGGCGGCAACCCACGACACATATGGATCGGGGTCCGCAAGCAGCGCCTTGAAGGCGAACTCAGCAGCTTCTTCATGACTATGCGACGTTAGACGCACCAAGCGTCGTGCAGACTCTAGGTCAGTTGGATTTATGCGTCGCAGGTGCAACAGCGCGAAGATGAGGTGATGGACGGGGTGCCACGCAATCTTTGAGCCGTAAAAGGAGCTCGGCGGTTCCTTCATAGCTTCGATCCGGTCCAGTACGCCGATCGCCCACTTGTAGTCGTCTGACGTGGGGTCGCCAAAGCAGACGATACACGCGGCTACAGCAGCGACGGTACTTTGCGGCGTGTGATCTTCAATATCCAGCCTCACTCGGAAGAGCTGGGGATCGTCGAGAGGGCGCGCGATCGCAAAAGCGTCGGCGAGTTTTTTGTCAGGGTCAAGCGCGAAGGCGCGGAGCGATTTCATCACCCATGCCAGAACGCTGCTTTGCTGCAGGTAGATCATCGCTGCTTCGCCGCGCTTGAAGGTCTCCTCGGAGAGCGGCGGCTGGTAGGCAATCATAACTTGTTCGTCGGGCGTGCGATATCCCTGATAGTTTTCCACCACCGCCAACGCTGCGTATTCTTCGGCCTGCGTCTTGAGCGTGGCCGTTGTAGCTGAATTTGAGCGATGTTCCTCGAGCTCGTAGGGCAACTCGGTCACAAATCGTGCCAATGCTTCTTTGAAACGGGCGGTCAGCGCATCGTCGCCGTTGACGGCGAACACCATGGCGAGTTGCTTCACATCACGGGAGTGGCTCGAGCGCTTGTTGAGGTAGTCCTCCGCAGCTTTCTTTTCGCCTGTTAGCTGGTTCATCAAACCGAACCCGAACAGGTCGACGTTTCGCATTGGCTCGTTACGCACTCGTGCAATGTCAAACGGCCAAAGTCGTTGGCACGCACACAGGGCCAGGGTCACATCTGAAAGATGAAATATTTCAAGCGCCAACCGAAGCGCTAATCCTGCCGCTGCAATCGACTCGTTTCCTTCAACGACGAGTTGGATCATTTCATCAACAGACCGGCCATTCTCGATCTGCCGAAAAGCCCAGTAGCTCATCGCTAGGAACGCGCATTCAAGGGGTTGCGGGCCAAGCTGGCCAAGCTGCCAATTATACGCTGGCCAATCGCCCCAGAACTGCTGCTCCCCCCAGGGGAATGCGATCGTCACGGGGATTGGTGTACCATGCTGGCGGCGGGTGATATCGGCAATCTGCCGCCATCCCGTAGTTGCGTGATTGGCGAGATCACGTACCAGCTGCAACGCGACGTCGGGTTTCCTGCCGAACAGGCTCGCGAACGGCTCGTGCGCCGGTGAAACCGGGTAGTAGTAGCTATTGTGTCGGTCGATTCCGATTTCTTCGCGACCCAAACCGTCGAATCTATGCCGAATGTGGAAGTACGGATGTTCGATCGAGCGCTTCTCATTCTCGCTACGCTCACTTTCGGGCTTTTCGCGGATTCGTCGGATCCACTCTACGTGCTCCCGTTGCTCACGCTTCTCCCGGTCAAGATGATCTTGCGGCAGCTCGTGCTGTAACTCTGCTTTGGTGACCGCCGCCAATCGCTCGGGCGAAACCTCAGCGATCATCCATGCAAGCGACATGAGGTCGCTGTACGCGTCGCGGCGCATTTCCCCATTGGCGACAGCTCGATCCAACAATGCGTTGGCATATTCCGGAAACGCCCGCGCAGCCCGCACGATGACGATGCGTAATGCCGTGGCGAACTGCTTCTGCGCGTCACGGCCTAGCTCGTCCCATCGGCCATGCTCAAACGTTCGCTTCTCGGGGTACGCTGCGTTTTCAAAGTCGATCAGCCAATTGGCGCAGGCGGCGGCGATCGCCTTGGATCGTACCGTCCGAATATCAGAAAGCGCATTTTGCCAGACCGAGAACACTTCGACCACTCTCGGATACAGCCTGACGGGCAGTGACGAGGCGAGTGGCAAAAGCCAGTCAATGAAACGGCCCCAGCTCGTGAAATCCGATGGCCAGCTTAACAGTTCAGCAAGGCCAACGCGGTCGAGCCCCGTTTGCCCGGGCGAAGCTTGCTCCAGGACAAACGGGCTTGGGATCGTGTGTTGCGCCTGGAACCAGACTAACAGCTTCTCGAGTAGTGCGTGGTCATTTCCCGTTACAAGCACCGTGAATTCGGTCTGGCCGTTTGCGAACGCGCTTGTAAACGGTGGTGCCGTCAGCCACTCCCGCCGCCATTGAGGACGTAGCGTCGATCCATCGAGAGCAGCGTAACCTGCCAACCATTCGCCTGGCGCGGCGATCGAGTTCTGGGCTAACAGGCCGACGACGCGGCCGAGCAGCGGCGGCTCTCCAGCCTTTGCCAGCCCGTCGATCCACGCATCACCAAGGTCAATGAGAAGGCGAAAGAACGTCCACTCAAAGAAAATGTCATGCGTGAAGGAAAACGATGCGTCGCCGTTGTTCCCGCGTATGACCAAGTCGGCCTTCAACGTGGCGATGTGCTCGAACGAGGGCGGAGCAAGCACTCGGGCCGCGACGCTCTTACCCAGGTTCGCGACGCCCTTTTCCGCGATATCGAGTAGCGCGCGTTGGCGTTGCGGAACGACCTCCGCCGGGGCATCGTGTCCCGCACGGGCCCACCATGCGTTGATGAGATCGACTTCGGCCTGCGGTTCCGCCGTGCTATCGCTGAAGCTTCTCGCGAGAACGGCCGCGAAGAATGGACGACGGGCTATGGCCTGAACCGAGGGAGTGCCCATCAGTAGTCGGCGGAGGCCAGGTTTCTCCTTGGCCAGCGCCTCGGCTTCATCGTCATCGAATGGCTTGACTTGAACATCACCGATTGGCGTGCCGCTGTAGAAGGTCGTGGGAAACCACGCGCGGTACGTCTCAAGTCCCCGGTCACGCGATGTGGCCAAGACGCGCCAGTTGTCGAGGGCAGCGTCAGCTTCGATCGCATTGAGAATGTCGAGAACGATCCGCTTTTGATCGGGATTAATGCGGTCTATGCCGTCGATGTAGAGAGTGGCAGTACCTGTTGCCGCAATCTCTGCCAAAAGATCGTTGACCTTACGGTGCTTGAGGCCTAGCGCCGCGGCAAATTCGGTCCAACTCTTGCCGGACAAGCGATCCGCTTTTAGGAAGAGGATCGGGCCGTGTTTCTGGGCATCCAACGCAACCCGCTTGAGGACGACAGATTTTCCACACCCTGGAAGCCCGCTAATATTCACGACGCGGCTAGCGGCAAGACGCTCCGATATGGCCTGCTGAAAGGCAGTGCGATCAACCTCGAAGCCGTCGATGCTGTCGGCAATCTCGTTGAGACCATCCTTGGAAAATTGTGCGAGCAAGTCGAGGTCGTTACGAAAGTTCGCCGAAACCTTCAGCCTAACTACGCCCCGAAGTTGCGTAAGCAATGTTGCGCGCGTCCATTTCCGGGCCGTGCCAGCGCCATCGCGCACAATGCGGCACAAGCGATCGAAGAGAAGGACGTCTTGCCCGTCTTCGTTGTTGGCAACCAGCTCTTGCAGGCGGTTCGTAATCTCTGACCAAACTATGCCCGTATCGTCGAGGCCGCTTAGGCGGGCGGCGACAAACCCTCGGTAGAAACTCCACTCGTGCTCCGCCTCGGCCCCGATGAGCGGCGCCAATTCCTCACGAAGCGCGCGTTCCGCAGCGGCGGCAGCTCCGCCTTCGGCAAAACGCCGGTCAAAATCCGCTGGAGTGGGGCTGCTCCTTGCCCAATCGATGAGGCGATTGAGCGACCGATGTCTCGCCTCGGCCACGTTCTCCGTGATGTAACCGTATGCATCCCGATCGGCTTGAAAACCCCGGGTCTTGCGTGTCTCCAAGGCGCGGTTGAGAACATCGCGGAAGTCTGAGTTCGTAGCGGCCCCACTTATCGTGATCGATGACTTTACTTGAAGGTCCAGAAGGCGCGGTCCCTCAGCGTCTTGGAATTCGACCACAAGGTCATCCATCGGGTGGCCGTGCCCGGCCTGTTGGACCGCAACGCTCTCGACAATGCCTTCCTGAAGCATTGCCCGTTCACCGCGAAGAAGCGCAGCCAAATAGTAGGCGACCGCCTTGTCTTCATAGGTGAAGCCAGCGCCACTAGTCAGCTCGGTGGATGTCGCTTGATTCCGTTCTGATCCTTTGTGTCCGCTCGCTCGCTTGTTTCTCATCGATTTGCAAATCCTACCGCTAGGCAATCAAAGTGCTTTAATGCCACGACGCGCCTCAGGAGCAAAGGCGAAGCGACTCTTGCGCGCCGACAGAAACAACAAGTTGCGTCGTCGCCCTGAGTAACCCATCATCCGGCCGCCATGCCAGCCAACAAGTCTCAGCATTTCGTACCCCGTTGCTACCTCCGCGCTTTCTGCGCGGACGGTAATGGTGCCGCCATCAACGTATTCAACATGTCCCGCGAGCGCTCGATCGAAGCGGCACCCGCGAAGGGACAGTGCGCGAAGCCATATTTCTACGGGCGCGACGGCGCTCTGGAGCGGGCGCTGCAGGTGCCAGAAGGAGAATACGGCGAAATTCTCGGGCGCGTCATTGACGATCCCCATACCGCGACACAGGCAGACATACGACGCCTCCACGCCTTCATGTTATTGCAGTCTTATAGGAGCGCGGCATGGATCGACGGCGAAATCCGGCTAGCGGAAGCGCAACGGGCGATGTTGGCTGACGAGGCCACACCGGAACTATTGGAAAGCCTCGTTATGACGCACGAGATGGCACTTCAGCTCGCGATAAGCGCTTTCGAAGACAGCGTAGGAAGTACAGCCCACCTACAGACCCGAATTATCCTCAATCGCACGGCGGTGCCGTTCTTCACGTCTGATGATCCGGTGGTTTACACCAACCGCTTCCACCTGCAGAAGGACGTGCTGGGAGGTGCGGGCCTTGGCAGTCCGGGTGCCGTCCTGCTCATGCCGCTGACGCCGCAGCTTCTACTAGTGTCATTCGACCCGGCCATCTACCGCCTAGAGAAAAGGATGGGTGAGCTTGGCATCATCAACCGTGTCGGGGACGTTGCTGCATTCAACGACCTGCAGGCGGTTCGCGGTCATGCCAATCTCTATTTCCGAGACTGGAGAGATCGTGCGCTGGTCGCGTCGACTTATCACAAGGTCAGGCCGCGTCGAAGGGAGAGGTGGGTGGACGTGGAAACCCTCCAGGAAACAGCCCCGGGGAGCCAAACCTTTGTTGCCGTGACGAGCGGCTGGGTTCACCACCCTGACCGGAGGGAAATTCTTCATATGCAACG
This sequence comes from Hoeflea algicola, assembly GCF_026619415.1. Lineage (NCBI taxonomy): Bacteria > Pseudomonadati > Pseudomonadota > Alphaproteobacteria > Hyphomicrobiales > Rhizobiaceae > Hoeflea > Hoeflea algicola. The sequence continues at coordinate 929,947 of NZ_JAOVZR010000001.1, read as the reverse complement.
CAACATACCCGCGCCCGGCGCCTGGCCTCTGTTGCTGAACTTTACGGCGCACGCCCGCCGCGCCAGACGCGGCGCCAACCAGCACAGTCTTTGGAAGTAACACCGCAAGTGGGAAGCGCCCGTTGGAGACCATCATTCCGACGACAGCCGATCGCTCGTAACCGAACTCGGTCCCTTGAGCGTTCGCTATCTCCAGTTACTCACCTAAACCTGCCAGTCAGCTTTCGGCCCCCTATTAGTCATTCGTTTGTGACACGTTGGGTTTCAACTCCTAATTCCCAAAAAGTTGAGGTTCGTGATTGTGGTCGTTTGCCCTACATATCGCCATATTCATATTTGGCCATGAGGTACTCTTTCTATTCACTCTTTCACGGTCACATGGGGACTGCTGTCGTGGGGATATTCCCAAACGCGGCCTCGATCATGGAATAACCGCCTCAATCATGAGAGGCATATCGGTGCTATTGAGCTCTGAGACCCACTCTCAGGCAAAATCGGGGCTCGTGCTGAACGACCCGAAGGCATTGGCTCAAGTCGACGTCCATCAATCACAACCTCCCTGCGGCTCCTAAGCACCTACTTTACGCATTATCGGAATATTGCAATTAATTGCATTTTTTGGGCGTCTGATCGGGCTGTTTTGCTCCTCTCAGTTTGTTGGCTGTGTCCTTGGTATGTTTGGTGCCCCGTATGGCATTACCCCTGTTGTCTAGATTAACTAGGTGTTTTCGTTGAGGTTGTCGTAGTTGGCCTGAATAAATTTCAAGGAGTTTTCCGGGGCTTCCCTGTACGTCCCGCAAGACGTAGTGGGTGATGGGTTGAGACGGGTTCTTGTGTCCTCCGTTTGCCAGCCTGCTATCCTTGGTCTTGCGAGTGTCTCTGGTTACTTTCAGGCTCGGGCACTATTGCATCCAGCGGATTGTGTGTGGGCACCTTGTAGACGCTCGGGGACACGGACAATACTGCCTGGCCGTCCAGTGCGGATGCTTCATTCGGGTATCCAGTTCGTGGCGTGCTTTAGTTGCTCACTTCTTGAGTGATGCAATTAATTGCTTTTTGTGGTCATGCATCAGATGGACCAGTCTCCGCATTGTGACTTCCACGGCCTTTGCTCGTAGGGACATGGACGCGTCATAGTGCAGGGTCGATTCATTGCGTTAGGAAACACAGTCTCGATCACGAGGAGTCTGTCTGTGCTAGGCCGGTCAGCGGTCCACGCCCGTGAGAAGCTCCGGGGTGCCGGGCTGCGGAACGTGAAGCCCAAACGAATAACCGTCTTTAGTCTTCCGGATTTTCTAAGCATTCATGATCAGGCTCCTTGATTGTTATGCATTGACCATTGGCGCTCCCCGAAACGGTGCAATTAATTGCTTTCACGGGGAGCGAAAAAACCGGGGCTCGCCCGGGCAGTTCAATCAGGCTTTGACGAATGTCCTGAGGACAGCCAGTGCGTGGTCGAGCTTGTCGGCAGGGATCTTCTGGAGGATCGTGGCGCCTTGGCCCACCCGAGGGTCGAGCACGTCGGCTACCTTGATCTGGTCACCTTCAATGTCGATGCCGTCGAACAGGTCCTGCACACTGCTACCCAGAACCTTGGCGATCGCGACGAGGCGACTACTGCCTACGCGATTGGTGCCCTTTTCGTACTTCTGGATCTGCTGGAACGTGACGCCCAGTGCGTCACCAAGCTTTTCCTGAGACATGCCACACGCGAGCCTGCGGCTCCGTATATTCTCGCCGACCTTCTGGTCTTCCTTCAGTGGGATCTTCTTCGCCATCTTGGGGGCACCGCTCACAAGGCTAGTCCCTTCTGTCATGTGACGTTCGCTCGGCCCTCCATGGCCGATGCAATGCACCTAACAATACACGTGGGGTGCGGTTGTGCAATTAATTTCCCTAACCCTTCGCGGGATTTCCTCGTTTTGCTCTCGTAGGGGTGGCACACGCCCCGGTGGCTGTCTGAGTCTGGACTAGCGTCTCTCGGGGAGGGGACTGTCGATCAAAGTGTGGGTGTACTGTGGGTGTAAATGTTACTTGTTCCTAATGCGTTCTAATATCTCCCCTTGATTAAGCGTCGGGAATCTGGCTTATGCGTGTCGAGCGGACCGGTTTGGGACCAGAGGGTCGCAGGTTCGAATCCTGCCGCTCCGACCATTTTTCTGGCGTCCGATGAATCGGGGCGCCCATCGTGAGGCGCCGCGACTCGCCTGTCCAGGCGGTTGCCGTCATGGATTGGGAGTTGGATGTGAGCGCGAAGATTTATCGGCCCGCAAAAACGGCCATGCAATCGGGCAAAGCCAACACCCAACATTGGGTTCTTGAATTTGATCAGGAAATTCCGCGTTCGATTGATCCGTTGATGGGCTATACATCCTCGCGTGACATGAAAAGCCAGATCCGCATGAGTTTCGAGACGCGCGAGGCTGCTGTGGCCTACGCCATGCGCAATGACATTGCCTTCCGGGTGATCGAGCCCAAGGAGAGCAAGCGTCGTCGGGTCGTCTATTCCGACAATTTCAAGTTTGATCGTCGGCAGCCTTGGACCCATTGACACCGGTCGGATCTGCCGCAAGACAGCACATCCGGGCGCTCTCGGCCCCTTAGCTCAGCTGGATAGAGCACCGGCCTTCTAAGCCGACGGTCGCAGGTTCGAATCCTGCAGGGGTCGCCATTTCCCGCTTAGCCATAAATGCGATTTGCTTACGGGCTATTTCCACCAGACCTTATTCCCGCGTTGTGCCCGAAGGCCATCACCGGTGGCTGCTGCCACGACTGCGCGCGGCGAGATTCTCGTAGACTTCATGGACCTTTATCCGGGGCCTTGAGGAAAGGCGGGATTGAATTCCGTCACGGGTGGCACATATGAGCGCTGGTAAGGGGCGGATGCAATCAGTGCAGGCAATAGGCATTGTCATTTTTCGGGGGAACGAGCAAAAGCAAAATAGCCAAAGATTGTTTCCTGTTTGTACTGGTTTCGGCTTGTTTTATTAGTTCCTGCTAAACCGAGCGTTAAAACAGTTACTTGTAGAGAAAAACACTGTTCTGAATGCCGCTTTTGAATGAATTCGACGCTTTGTTGCAAGATAGGTGAGGGCAACGAAGGCGCCTGAATATATGTCCAGATTAATATTTAATTGGTCCAGAAGGCTGGTTTTGAACTCATTTATTGTGTTTGCTCCATGTTTCGTGAGAGGTTGCGCTCTTGCTCATATTCTCCGATTCGGAATTTATAGTTAGAAAGAGGCGCGATGTTAAAGCCAGAAGCCGCATTCCACCTTGGCCCCGAATTGGAACGCGCTTTGAATCGGATGGATTTCTTCCGCTTGTTCAAGGCTCTGACGGGAAATCATGGATATCAATATTTTGCATTTGCCGAAGTATTGGGTGAAGAGGATGCGTATGATCTGAATCTGCCGCATTCGCTTCACAACATTCCCGATGCCTGGATCGATGGTGGAATTGGGCAGAATGACCCGCTGGTCGAACATTTACGTGGGTCGACAGTGGCGTGCTCCATGGACGCGCAAAGTGTTTATTCGGTGCTTTGCAGGCAGGAGAGCGTGCACTCGGTGGTCGTCGTCCCGCTGCATACGGCGGTCGGCAAGCGGTTCGGCCTGCTCATGCTCGGAAATGCCCAACGGCCCAGGCATGACCAGCTTGCGGTCATTGCCCATGACGCAGCCGTGGTGTTCCAGCGCTATTTCGAGGCCATTTTGTCGCTCGATACGATCAGCGGCCTGAATGATCGCGAAATCCAGATCGTTCGCTGGACATCGGAGGGCAAAACCTCGGCGGAGATCGCCATCATTCTCGGCCTGTCGGAACACACGGTGAATTCTTATATCGCCGCCATTCTTCGCAAGCTGCATGTGGTCAACCGTGCACAAATGGTCGCTTCTGCGTTACGCAGTGGTCTGATCAACTGAACCAACAGGAGGCCAGTGATGAACGCCGACCCCGAAAACAGTGAACTTGTTGTCTTGCTGGTAGATGACGATCCGGTTGAACACACCATCCTCAAGCGCAAGCTGGCGGGTATGGACGCGGGCATGGACAAGGCGTCGATCAAGCTTGAATATGTGGGAAACATCAGCGCGGCTGTGGATAGAGTCAAGCGAGATGGCATTGATCTGGTGTTTCTCGACAACCGGTTGGCACCCAACAATGATTTCCGTGAAACTGCGCCGCAATTGCGACAGGCAGGATTCGTCGGGCCGATCGGAATTATTTCATCGGATATCAGCGGCGCCTATTTTCGCCAATTCCGCGAGTATGGCGTGGATTTCCGCATCGGCAAGGACGAGATCGATGGTGCGGCGATTGCCTTCATCATCAAGGAATACACCCGCGACCAACTGTCCGAAACCTGTGCTGAAGATTTCTTGTAGGCCGGCGAAGGTTTGCGCGTTTGGCTCGTAACCAACTGCTCTTTTCTCCCGATGATCTGCTAACGGCGCTCTACGAGACGTTGCCGGATCCGGTGTTGATCGGCGACCGAAACCGGACCATCGTCGCCGCCAATGCTGCAGCGGTGACCGCGTTCGGCTATTCCGAGGATGAGCTTCTCGGGATGAGCGCGGAGCAAATCTACGCCTCGCCGGATACGCTGCGCGATGTCGGTGACGCTTTTTACCCATTGGGAAAAGAAGCCATGCGGCTTCATCGGCAGGTGGATTTCCGCCGGCGGGATGGTAGTATTTTTCCGGTCGATCTGACGATGAACCGAATATTCGGATCCGATGGGGAGGCTGTGGGCGTGGTCGCTCTGGTCCGCGATCTGACCGACATCATGGCCGCCCAGGTGGAGCAGCTTCAAGCAGAGAAGACCTTGAAGCTGGCGCTGGCGGCGATTTCCGAAGGATTTGTCATTTTTGACGCGGAGGACCGGTTGTTTCTCTGCAACGACGCCTACCGGGATATATACAAACTCTCGGCGCCGGCATTGCAGCCCGGTCAGAGTCTCGAATCGATCCTGCGTTACGGGCTTGAACGCGGCCAGTATCCCGATGCCGGGGTAACGACGCAAGAACACGAGGCGTGGCTCAAGGCCCGACTCGAGAAACACAACAAGCCGTCGGAACCGATTATTCAGCGGGTGAGCGATGATCGCTGGATCCAGATAGACGAGCAGATCACGCCGGAGAACTTCCGCGTCGGCCTGCGAACCGACATCAGCGCTGTCAGCCGAATCAAGTCGGAAGCGGAACGGCTGGGGGTGATCCTCGAAAGAGTCGCCCAGGAGGTTTATGTTGTCAGCATCAAGAACGGGCATTTTGTCAGCTGCAACAAGTCAGCGCGTGAGAATTTGCAGTTCAGCAGCGAGGAGATGCGTGGTTTCACGCCTGCAGCGATCAATGCCGATCTGTCTGAAGATGAACTCGCCGAATTGATCGCGCCTTTGGTGTCAGGGGCCTCCAAACTGTTGACCTTCGACGCAAAGCACCGGCGCAAGGACGGTTCGACTTACATGTGCCGGATGCGGCTCGAGCGGCTGGACGATGTTCCCGAGCCGGTGATCATGGCGTTCGCCGAGGATATTTCCGAGCGGCTCGAGTTCGAGCGCGCACTTGAACGCAAGCAGCTCGAGTTCGAAACCCTGGTGCAAGACCTTCCCGATTTCATCACCCGCTCCAGACCCAATACAACGCTGACCTATGTGAACGAGAACTATGCCCGCTTCACCGGAATGAACGCCGAACAGTTGGTGGGGCAGCGGTTTGTCACGTTCGCGCCGGTGGAGGTGCGTTCGGAGTTGCTGTCGCATCTATCGAAACTTACGCCGGAACAGCCGATCAGGACCATGGAACAATTGATGATCAGTCATACCGGCGACCGCCGCTGGTATCTCTGGTCAAACCTGATGATTTTCAAGGATGGCGTGCCCGTTGAACTCGTGTCGGTCGGCCGTGATGTGACCGAGAGCCGCATGGCGCGCGAACAAATCGCCGCGCAGTCGCGCGAACTGGCGAAGCGCAATGACGCTCTGGGGCAATTTGGCGGCATTGTCGCGCACGATCTGAAAGCGCCGTTGCGCCACATCCGGGTGTTCGCGGACTTGATCGCCGAGGATGTCGGCACTGGCAAAACAGACGATCTTGCGGATTTTTCCGGTCACATATCCGATCGCGTGGAGGCGTTGGAACGGATGATCTCGAGTCTGTTCACTTATTCCCAATTCGCCTATCAGACCGTCAAGCCGGTTAGGTTCAAGTTGTCGAGAGCCATTACAGAGGCGTGGGAAAACCTTGGTGCCGATGTGTTGGAGGCAAAAGCACGCCTGATCGCCGAGACCGAAGTGGAAGTCTACGCAGATCCTGATCTCTTGACGCAGATGTTGCAGAACCTGTTTGCCAATTCACTGAAATACACCGATGGCTCGACGCCGCCCCAGGTACAAGTTGACGTCGAGGTCGGGGAGGCGGATGTGACCATCGCGGTCGAGGATAACGGCATCGGGATAGCCTCTGCACACGTCGACAACATCTTTGGCGTCTTCCAGCGATTGCACCGCGACGAGAGCCAGTATCCAGGTGCCGGCATCGGGCTGGCGTTGTGCCGCAGTATCGCCGATAGCCACGGCGGTACGATTGTGCTCGATCCCTCCTGTCATACCGGCGCTCGTTTCATCATCCGCTTGCCCGTGGCGCAGACCTGAAGCAGGCTTGCGGCGGGGCTGGCCTTGTCCATCAGCCCCGCCGCAAGTGATGTCAGGCGGCATTGGCGGCGGCTAGCGCCTTTTCGATGTCGGCCAGCAGGTCCTCGCTGTCTTCAAGGCCGATCTGCAGCCGGATGACCGGCCCTTCCTTGGGCGGCAGGGCGACGGTACGGTCTGAAAGATTGGCGTATACGCACAGGCTTTCATATCCGCCCCAGGAATAGCCAAGGCCAAACAGGGTGAGGGCGTCGAGAAACGCATGGGCCTTGGCGCGGTGACGTTCAGCATCCGCGACATCAAGGACGATCGAGAAGATGCCGCTTGATCCACAAAAATCACGTTTCCACAGATCGTGGCCAGGGAAGCTCTCGAGTGCCGGGTGCAGTACTTTGGCAACGCCGGGCCGGCCTTCCAGTGCGCGGGCGATCTGCAGGGCGGATTGCTGGTGCCGCTCAAGGCGTACGCCCATGGTGCGCAGGCCGCGCAGGGTCATGTAGCTGTCATCCGGCGAACCGCACATGCCAAGCAGCATGTTGGCGGTATTCAATGCCGGCCATGCGGCTTCATTGGCCGACACAGTGCCGAGCAGAATGTCGGAATGGCCAGCGGGATATTTGGTGGCGGCGTGAATCGACAGATCGACGCCATGGTCGAGTGGCTTGAAATAAAGCGGCGTTGCCCAGGTGTTGTCCATCGAGACCAGAGCGCCGTGACCATGAGCGACCTCGGCGATGGCCGGAATGTCCTGCATTTCGAATGTGTTGGAGCCTGGTGCTTCGGTATGGACCAGTTTGGTGTTAGGGCGAATCAATTGCTCGATCTCAGCGCCCATCATCGGGTTGTAATAGGTCGCCTCGATGCCATAGCGGCACAGCATGTCATTGCAGAACCTGCGTGTCGGCCCATAGACCGAATCGACCACAAGCACATGATCGCCGGCGCTCAGCACTGCCAGGAAGGGCACACTGACGGCGGCCAATCCCGAGGGCAGAATGACGGTGCCGGCCGACCCTTCAAGTTCGTCAATTGCGGCCGCCAGCGCATCGGTGGTGGGGGTGCCGTGGGTACCGTAGGTGTATTTGCTGTTGCGCGATTCCATCGTGGCGGCATCAGGAAACAGCACTGTTGAGGCATGGACGACAGGTGGATTGACAAAGCCGTGATAACTCTGCGGATCGTGGCCTGAATGGGTCAACCGGGTGTTTAATCCTCTGTTTGGCGTTTTTTCATGCTTGTTCATAGAGTTGTCCGATCCGCTGCATTTGGCGATTTTGGATGATTCCGCTGGGAAAGACTTATCGCGGAGGCGGTGCGACGACAAGAATGGCGTGCGCTACAGGTTGTAATTGCTCGACATGGCTCGTTATTCCCCGGTTCCATCAGATTTCAGGCCATGGAGGCTTGACCCTTGCAAAATTTCAGCGTGGTATGGTGCTGTGCGACAGGAGATACGGGGCGCGCCGGAGACACGGTGCCTCCATTCTTGTTTCACCCAAAACAGGGCAACAGAAAAAAAGGTTGTATCAAATGAACAAAAAGATTTTGTCGGCAGTCGTTGGCGCTGCCGCCGTTGCCGGTATGGGAGCCAGTGCAGCATCCGCCGCAACCCTCGACGACGTCAAGGCGAAGGGTTTCGTCCAGTGTGGCGTGTCTACCGGCCTGGCCGGATTCTCGGCCCCCAATGATGCCGGTGATTGGTCCGGGATCGATGTGGACCTTTGCCGCGGCGTTGCCGCCGCCGTATTTGGCGATGCGACCGCTGTGAAGTTTAGCCCGCTGTCGGCCAAGGAACGGTTTACCGCGCTGCAGTCGGGTGAAATCGACGTGCTTTCGCGTAACACCACCTGGACCATGAGCCGCGATACCCAGCTGGGTCTCAACTTTGCCGGCGTGAACTACTATGACGGCCAGGGCTTCATGGTGCGCAAGTCGCTCGGCGTGAATTCCGCCTTGCAGCTTTCCGGTGCTTCGGTCTGCGTGCAGACAGGTACCACCACCGAGCTGAACCTGACAGATTACTTCAAGGCCAACGACATGACCTACAATCCGGTCGTGTTCGAAAAGCTTGAAGAGGTGAATGCGGCTTACGACGCCAACCGTTGCGACGTGTACACCACCGACCAGTCGGGCCTGTATTCGATCCGCCTCGGCCTGTCGGCACCCGACGAACACATGGTCCTACCGGAAGTGATTTCCAAGGAGCCGCTCGGCCCCGTGGTTCGCCAGGGCGACGATCAGTGGTTCTCGATCGTCAAGTGGGTCCATTTCGCCATGCTCAATGCTGAAGAAATGGGCATCACGCAGGCCAATGTCGACGAAATGATGAATTCCACTGACCCGAACGTGATGCGTTTGCTCGGCAAGGAAGGCGCATTCGGCGAGGCAATCGGCGTGGGCAATGATTGGGCCTATAACGTCGTCAAGCAGGTCGGCAACTACGGCGAAGTGTTTGAACGCAATGTTGGCGCTTCGACACCGCTCGGTATCGCCCGTGGCGTGAATGCGCTGTGGTCGAAGGGCGGCTTCCAGTACGCACCGCCGGTCCGCTAAGGCTTGGACTTGATTTGAAGCGGGCCCCGGATTCCGGGGCCCGCTTTACCTGGTTTTCCGAAAGGGTGGCCTAAAGGCCTGACGCAACGACGGCAGGTTCACGAACGATCCGGCTCATAAGGTCCGGACAAACAAGAAGTTGGGGACAGACATGGCTCATCAAACAGGCGTCTCCGCAGATGCCGATGATTCCGGCCGCGTATCATTGATGAATGATCCCAAGGCACGCGGCCTTGTATTTCAAATATTGCTTATCGTCGCCGTTGCTGCGGTGGTCTGGAGTGGTATCAGCAACGCCATCGACAATCTGGCCCGGGCGGGTATCGCCTCCGGGTTCGGTTTTTTCGGTGAAAGGGCCGGTTTCGATATAGGCCAGTCGATCATTCCCTACACCAATGACAGCACCTATTTTCGTGCCTTCCTGGTCGGACTTTTAAACACCCTGGTGGTGGGGGCGATCGGTATTTTCTTTGCATCGGTGATTGGTTTCACGGTCGGTTTGGCGCGGTTGTCGCACAACTATCTGGTTCGCAAATTCGCAACCGTATATGTTGAGACGCTACGCAATATTCCGCTGCTTTTGCAATTGCTGTTCTGGTACAAGGCGGTTCTTTCCATCCTGCCGTCACCCCGCGAAGCGGCCCGGGAAACCGGTGTCGAAGTGGCGTTCAGCATCAACAATCGCGGCCTCTATTTACCACGGCTGGTGCCTGAATCAGGCTCGTCGTTGATCTTTTACGCCATCGTGGTGGCGCTGGTGGCGTGGTTCCTGATCGGCCGTTGGGCCAAGAAGAGACAGATGGATACCGGCCAGCAGTTTCCGGTGTTTCTGACCGGGTTGGGAATGCTGATCGGGTTGCCACTGATCGCGTTCCTGGTCACTGGAATGCCGATGTCGGTGGAATATGCCAGCCTGCAAGGTTTCAACATGGTTGGCGGCTGGGTGATACAGCCCGAGTTCATGGCGTTGTTGCTGGGGCTTTCGCTCTATACGGCCTCGTTTATCGCCGAGATCGTCAGAGCCGGAATCCTGGCGGTTTCGCGCGGTCAGACCGAAGCGGCTTTCGCGCTCGGGGTGCGACCGAACCTGACCAGCCGGCTGGTGATTGTTCCGCAGGCAATGCGGGTCATCATTCCGCCGCTGACCAGCCAGTATCTCAACCTGATCAAGAATTCGTCGCTGGCCGTGGCCATCGGCTATCCTGATCTTGTGTCGATCTTCGGGGGCACGGTGCTCAATCAGACCGGGCAGGCAGTGGAAGTGATCTCGATCACCATGCTGGTCTATCTCGGCCTGTCACTGTTAACATCGGCATTCATGAACTGGTTTAACTCCAGAGTTGCCCTGGTGGAGCGCTGAGCAATGGATAACAACACAAACTCAATCGCTTACGTTCGCACAGTGGAAAGCCCGACAACGGCGCCGCCGAATCTTGTCGGCGGTCCGGTGGGCTGGGCCAAGGAAAACCTGTTCGCCACACCGCGAGACACCATCCTCACGATCGTTACCTTTCTGGTGCTGTTGTGGCTGGTGCCGCCGATCATCAACTGGGCCTTCATCAATGCGGTCTGGACTGGCGAAAGCCGTGAGGATTGCCTGGGGCCGGAAACCGGTGCCTGCTGGGCGTTCGTTGAAGCAAAATTCGGCCAGTTCATTTACGGCCGTTATCCGCTGGAAGAACGCTGGCGGGTCGACCTTACCGGGATTTTGCTGATCATCGGACTGGTGCCTATCGCCATTCCGTCGGTTCCCTACAAGCGTGAGAACGCGCTTTACCTGCTGATTGTTTTCCCGATCCTGGCCTTCATTCTGCTGACCGGCCAGTTCGGTCTTGAAACAGTCGATACCCCGCTGTGGGGTGGTCTGTTGGTAACGCTGGTGGTGGCCATTGTCGGCATTGTCGTGTCGTTTCCACTGGGGATATTGCTGGCGCTTGGACGACGGTCGGAGATGCCGATCGTCAGGATGTTCTGCGTCATCTTCATCGAGTTCTGGCGCGGGGTGCCGTTGATTACGGTGCTGTTCATGTCGTCGGTGATGTTGCCGCTGTTCCTGCCGGAGGGCGTGTCGTTCGACAAATTGTTGCGTGCGCTGATCGGGGTGGCATTGTTCTCGTCGGCCTATATGGCCGAGGTGATCCGCGGTGGATTGCAGGCAATTCCAAAGGGCCAGTACGAAGCGGCCAATGCCATGGCGTTGACCTTCTGGCAGGGCGTGCGGTTGGTGATCCTGCCGCAGGCGCTGAAACTGGTCATTCCAGGCATCGTCAACACCTTCATCGGGCTGTTCAAGGATACCAGTCTGGTTCTCATCATCGGCCTGTTCGACCTGCTCGGCATCGTCCAGCAGAACATGAGCGATCCGAACTGGATATCACCCGCGACGCCGGCAACAGGTTTTGTTTTCGCGGCGCTGGTGTTCTTCATCTTCTGCTTCAGCATGTCCCGCTACTCCGCCTATATGGAGCGGCGCCTGGACACCGGCCACAAACGATAACAGGGGAATAACAACCATGGCTGACAACAACGCAGCAGCGGTTTCACAAGGCGAAAACCGGTCGAAAATGACCGTGTCGGATACCGACGTCGCCATCGAAATCATAGGCATGAACAAATGGTACGGTGATTTTCACGTGCTTCGTGACATCAATCTCAAGGTTATGCGCGGTGAACGGATTGTCATCGCCGGTCCTTCGGGATCGGGCAAATCGACCATGATCAGATGCATCAACCGGCTGGAAGAACACCAGAAGGGCAAGATCATCGTCGATGGCATCGAACTTACCAATGATCTCAAAAAGATCGATGAGGTTCGGCGTGAAGTGGGCATGGTGTTCCAGCACTTCAACCTGTTTCCGCACCTGACCATCCTGGAAAACTGCACACTCGCGCCGATCTGGGTTCGCAAGATGCCCAAGAAGAAGGCCGAGGAAATTGCGATGCATTACCTGGAGCGGGTGAAAATTCCCGAGCAGGCGAACAAGTATCCCGGTCAGCTCTCCGGTGGTCAGCAGCAGCGTGTGGCGATTGCTCGCTCGCTGTGCATGAACCCGCGGATCATGCTGTTTGACGAGCCGACATCGGCACTCGACCCGGAAATGATCAAAGAAGTGCTCGACACCATGGTTGGGCTTGCCGAGGAAGGTATGACCATGCTGTGCGTGACCCATGAGATGGGGTTTGCACGTCAGGTCGCCAACCGGGTGATCTTCATGGATCAGGGTCAGATCGTTGAGCAGAATGCGCCGGACGAGTTCTTCGACAACCCGCAGCACGAGCGCACAAAGCTGTTCCTCAGCCAGATCCTACACTGACTCGCGCAGCGGTCAGACGGAATTTTCCGCTGTTGAAAGCGGTCGTCTATCCGGTCAGTCTGTGTCTGTTCATTCTCCTGGTAATTGGCCTCGGAACCCTGGTTCCGAGGCCTTTTTCTCCGAGCGAACCCGCGCCGTGGCCGATGCCGCCAGCGCCGCGCTACCGGACCCGGCGGATGCAGAGCATATGATCTTCATGCTTTCATCGCCGATCCATACCGATCTGGCGCTGCCCCTGAGCCCGGATCTGGCGAAACGTTTCGGGTTTATGGCTGCCGATGGGCTCGACCCGTCGCAATCCGGTGTCTCCTACATTATCGTAGGTTGGGGCGGCCGCAGTTTCTACATCGAGACCCCGACCTGGTCAGATCTCAAGCCGGGTCCGTTGTTCAGGGCGCTGACGCTTGACCGGTCGGTGATGCATGTCGGTTTGGCCGGCGCGATCGATCCGGCGCATCCCTCGGTATTGGCGATCAACCTTGATGGTCCGGCCTATGAACGCCTTCTGGACTTGGTACTTGCGGATTTCACCGGGATTGAGACCGCCGGATCCGGGGTAGTCGCAGGCGCACAGTATGGCGAGTATGATCTGTTTTACGAGGCAGACGGCTGGTTTAACGCCGCCGTCGGCTGCAATCTGTGGACGGCGCGGATGCTGCGGCAGGCGGAGCTGAAGACGGGATGGTGGACGCCTTTGCCCGGCCTGCTTGCCGCCAGTCTGCGTCTGCACAATCCGGCGGGCAGTTTTGCCTATAATCCGGTTGCACGGTAGCCGTAGAGCCAATCGAGATCGCCTGCCAGGCTCTCGGGGCTTTTGAGCGCCAGCACCAGATCGCGCCCGAGCCGCACCGGGCCGCGGGCGTGATAGGCGAACTGGTTGAATGCGGCGCGGCTGCGCGCCTTGGCGATACGGGTGCGGCGGCGGTTCTCGAAGCTCGCAAGCGCCGGGCCGAGGCCGCTGGAGGCACAGGTGACGGCTTGAGCCAGTTCGTAGCCATCTTCGATGGCCATGGCCGCACCCTGTGCGGCGAAAGGTGTCATGGCGTGAGCGGCATCACCGATCAATAGCAGATCGGTGCCGTTGCCCCAATGGCCGTCAGCCATTTCGAACAGCGGCCACCAGGTCATGTCGGGCGCCCCGCGCAGGATCGATCCGAGTGCCGGGTGCCAGTCGGAAAACGTCGCCAGCAATGTTGCGCGATCCGCCGGAATTTCCCGCTCTGCCCAGGTTTGGCCCGGATCCTTGCCTTTGGTGATAGCCACCATGTTTATGCTTTTGCCATGATCTAACGGATAGGCAACGAGATGAGTGCGAGCGCCCAGAAAGGCAGTGACGTTCCTGGGATCGATCACGCCGGTGACGGCCTCAACGGGAACGATGAAGCGCCAGGCAACCTGACCGGAAAACTCCGGCCTGGCGGCGCCTGTGACCAGCCGGCGGGTCTGCGACCAGACACCATCGGCGCCGACGATAAGGCGCCCCTGGCGCTGCATTCTGGCGATGTCGGCCGTCTCGATCCTCTGGTCAAGACGCAAACAGCACCGTGGCTCTGCTTTCACGGCGTCGAGTAGCAGGCGTTGAAGATCGGCACGGTGCAGCACACCATAAGGCGCACCCCAGCGCCGGGTGGCGAATTCACCGCAGGGAACGCCGGTGATGGTGCGCAGTGACCGGCCTGATGCGAGGGTGATCTGGGCTGGCCGGGTCATTGCCGCATCAAGTGCTGCGCCGAGATCGAGCGCGTTGAGGATACGGCTGGCATTTGGAGAAACCTGCAGACCGGCGCCGACTTCGCTCAGTTCGTGTGCCGAATCGACAATCTCGACGTCATGGCCGTTGCGGGCAAAGGCGAGGGCGGCTGTCAGGCCGGCAATGCCAGCGCCGATGATCTGAATGTTCTGGGCCGCCATCGCTCCCTCCCGGATCGGTCCTGGCGTATTACCCGACAAACCTTGACCGATCAAAAAGGGATTATGTGCGGATATCAACTATCGGCGTCGCTGGCCCACCGGGATTGAAGCGCGGCGCGGCAGGTGTGGCTCAGGCGGCCTGATATTCCCAGGCGCATCCTGCGGGCAGCGTGTCAGCGGCGCCAAGCGACGGGTTGAACTTGTAGAGAGTGGAGCAATAGGGACAGACCTTTTCGTTGTCTGCGCCCATGTCCAGAAATTCATGCGGGTGATCAAATGGCGGGTTGGCGCCCACGCACATGAATTCCTTGACGCCAATCTCAATCGCGGTGTGCCCGGCATCATTCTGGAAATGCGGAATCTTGTGGTCGGCCATGCATCTCTCCGTCGTGGCGAACTTGAATTTGGGCGGACCATATACGCTGGTTTGGCAAATGTGTAGCCGGTATTTGGCCATGTCCGCGCGGAAGCGACCCGTGCGTCGGATTTGCCGTCGCTGTAACCGGCTGGTGTGCGGTCGGTGCGGCAAATCTATTGGTTGAAACATTTGCAAGACAGGTTGATTGCGATAGGGAGATGGCCAAAAGGAGACGCCCATGAATCTGGACCGATTGCAGGCCAACCGCTTTACCTCCGGCGACGTCGAACTTGCCTTTTACGAGGCAGGAAACCCCGAGGGCTTACCGGTGTTGCTGATCCACGGCTTTGCCTCGACAGCGCATGTCAACTGGGTTTTCCCAGGCTGGGTCAAGACCCTTGGCGAGGCCGGCTACCGGGTGATTGCGATCGACAATCGCGGCCATGGCCAGTCGGACAAGCCGCATGACCCGGAAGCTTATCACCCGGAATCGATGGCGGCGGATGCGGCCGGGTTGATCGAGGAACTCAACATCGGGCCTGCCCATGTGATGGGTTATTCGATGGGAGCCCGGATTACCGCCTTCCTGGCGCTGTCGCGCCCTGAGCTGGTGCGCTCGGTAGTGTTCGGCGGTTTGGGTATGGGCATGATCGACGGGGTCGGCGACTGGGATGCGATTGCTGAGGCGCTGTTGGTGGCATCACTTGACGAAGTGAGCGATGAACGCGGACGGATGTTCCGCGCCTTTGCCGACCAGACCAAGAGTGACCGGCTGGCGTTGGCGGCCTGCATCCGCACCTCGCGCACGCTGGTCAATCCCGAAGAAATTGGCAGAGCTGATTTTCCGGCGCTGATCGGCGTCGGGACCCGCGACGATATTGCCGGCTCCGCGCAGGAGTTGGCGAGTTTGATGCGGCGAGCCCGGGCGCTCGATATTCCCAACCGCGACCACATGCTGTCGGTCGGTGACAAGGTGTTCAAGGCCGGAGTGCTTGATTTCCTTGCTCAGGTCGATGCAGGAGAATTTTGATGCAAGACATGAAAAGCCGGATTGAATTCCGCGGATCGTCGGACAATCTGCTGATCGCCGACCGGCATGCGCCGCGCGGCGACGTTCATGGTAATCCGGTAGTGCTATTGCATGGTGGTGGACAGACACGGCACGCCTGGGGCGGCGCAGCGCGGCGAATAGCCGATGCCGGTCATACTGCCTTTACCGTCGATCAGCGTGGCCACGGCGCCAGCGCCTGGCTGGAAAGTAAGGCCTATGCGTTTGATGATTATGCGGCTGACGCGGTTAACCTGTGCCGCGACGTTGCCGAGCGCTGTGGCAAGCCGCCGGTACTGGTGGGTGCATCGCTGGGTGGTATTTCGGGCCTGATGGCGGCGCATCTGGGCGGGCCGGATCTGCTTGCCGGACTGGTGCTGGTCGATATCACGCCGCACATGGATGCTGATGGCGTCAGCCGCATTCAGGGGTTCATGGCCGAGCGGATGCACGACGGGTTTGCGACGCTGGAAGAGGCGGCAGCTGCAATCGCCGCCTATTTGCCAAACCGGCCAAAGCCACGCTCGCTTGAAGGACTGGCCAAGAATCTTCGCCAGGGCGCGGATGGTCGCTACCGCTGGCACTGGGATCCGGCCTTCATCGACGGGCCGCGCTCCATCAGCACCGGTGGCGAGACGGCTCAGCAGCACTTGATCGATGCGGCGCGTCAGCTTTCCATCCCGGTGTTGCTGGTGCGTGGCCAGCAATCGGAACTGGTCACCGAGGAAGCTGTCTTGGCGTTCCGGGAGATGGTGCCGCATGCCGATTTCGTTGATGTTTCAGGCGCCGGGCACATGGTGGCGGGTGACCGCAATGACGCCTTCAACGATGCGGTGTTGGGATTTCTCGACAAGCTTGAAGGCCGGATTTGACTGGCTCTCCGAGCGCTTATTGGCCAGAAAAATCCGGGCGCCGTTTTTGCGTGAACGCGCGGCGCCCCTCGGCGTAATCGACGCTCTCAAATGTCGCATCGGCGAGCCTGGATGCGCTGGCAAAGGCCGCCTCATCGCGGCTGGAATGGGCATTAATGGCAGCTTTGGACGCCCGCACCGACATCGGTGCGGCTTCTGCGATTGCTTCTGCGAGCGCGTTGACCTCGGTATCGAGATCGTCAGGGCGATGGAGTGCCGTCAGGCAGCCCAACGCCTTGGCTTCAAGCGCTGAAAATTCTCGGGTTGAGTAAAGCGCGTAGCGCGCTGCCTGATCGCCGAGTGCGCGAACCAGGTCCTGCACTGCGTCGAGCGGGTAGGCTAGGCCAAGGCGGGCGGCGGGGATTGCAAAACGGGCGGTCTCGTCGGCAATACGGATGTCTGCGGCCGCCGCCAGGCCAAAGCCGCCACCAAAGCAGATGCCGCGCACGGCGGCGATCACCGGAACCGGACACGTGCGAATTGCCGCAAATGCCGCTGAATTTCCGGCTTCATAAACCCGGGCCGTTTCGGCATCCTTGCGCAGCGTGTCAAACTCGCCAATATCGGCGCCGGCGGAAAAGTCGCGATTGCCTGCGCCGTCGATGATGATGACCCGGGCCTGCTTGTCGCGGGTCAGCCAAGCAAATGCAGCGGGCAGGGCGCGCCACATCGCATCGGTCAGGGCATTGCGTTTATCAGCCCGGTTGATGGTCACACGGCCGATGCCGGAATCGGTGACGGCGGCGGTGATCGTGCCGTCCGCAAAGGAAGTTTGTGCGCCCATTGGCTCCACCCATTTGTTTTTTTTGCGTTGTGGCTTATCTTCAGGGTGAAAGCAATCAAGCCCGGAGGCGGCAATGGCAGCGAATTCAGGAGTGCGGACCGACGACGCCGTCAAGACGATCGACCCGATATGGGATTCGATCCGCATGGAAGCCGAACGCTCGGTCGGTCAGGATCCGCTGCTGGCGGCGTTTCTCTATTCGACCATCCTGAACCAGCCTTCGCTTGAGGAGGCGGTGATTCACCGCGTCTGCGAACGGCTTGATCACCCCGATTTGCAGGCCAATCTGCTGCGCCAGACATTTCTGGAAATGTCAGCGGACTGGAAGCAGTGGGGTGCAGTGCTGCGGGTCGACATTCAGGCGGTGTATGACCGCGATCCGGCCTGCGACCGGTTCATCGAACCTGTGCTCTATTTCAAGGGATTTCACGCGATTCAGACCCACCGTCTGGCGCATTGGCTCTGGGGCCAGGGCCGGACCGATCTGGCGTTGTATCTGCAGAGCAGGTCGTCTGAAGTGTTCCAGACCGATATTCATCCGGCCGCGGTGATGGGCAAGGGCATTTTTCTCGATCATGCCACCGGGCTGGTTGTCGGTCGCACCGCCGTTATCGGCGATAATGTGTCGATCCTGCACGGGGTGACGCTGGGCGGGTCCGGCAAGGAGACCGGTGACCGCCATCCCAAGATCCAGGATTGCGTCATGCTCGGCGCCGGCGCCAAGGTGCTGGGTAATATTGAAATCGGTCGCTGCAGCCGCATTGCTGCTGGTTCGGTGGTGCTTCAGGCGATTCCGCCGAATTCGACCGCTGCCGGTGTTCCGGCGCGGGTTGTCGGCACCGCGGGCTGTGATGAACCTTCGCGCGCCATGGACCAGATGCTGAGCGGCAACGCGTGAAACAGCCTTGTTGATGTCGTTCTTACGGAATTGTGGGTACGGCGTGCTCATGCACGCAACCGCGGCCTAGGGGCGGTTGCCGAGCCGCAGATCTGATACAACGCGCCGCTTAACCTTATTATGCCACTCAAAAACTGCGTCACGGGTTTGATTTAGCCGGCCGTCCGTGCCAAAAGCCCGACGAAGCCAATTGCCCAGGAGAGCACTGTGAAACCCGATGAAATCGTCAAGCTGAATGCCTATTTCAAGCGTCTTTTCAACGAGAAAATGGTGATCAAGGCACGGCCCCGCAAGGACGATTCGGCGGAAGTGTATCTTGGCGACGAGTTCCTCGGTATCGTTTTTCGTGACGATGAAGATGGCGATCTCTCCTACAATTTCTCGATGGCTATCCTTGATGTGGATCTCGAGGACTAGGGCCGCTCATCTTGAAATGGAAGCAGTTTGATGGAATGGATTTTCCGCGTCAGTTAGGAAAATACCGCAGCCACGATGCAGCGCATCGTGCGAGGATATTGACGACGCTAGCGTGGAAAAGACTACCAAGCGAGGAGCGCGGCGGTGCTTCCGGCAACCTCAGAGCCAGCGCTGAGAGGTGATCGTGTGAGCTTGTTCTTTCGCGTTTTGGACTACGTCGCGCACGGCTAACGGCGCTGGCGCCGCGTCACCGCACGCTTCTTGCCAGATCATGAAAATTCGACGCTCAAACGGTTCATTTCAAGATGAACGGCTCTAAGTTCTGCCGCGCTCATATGTTTTGATTTGAGCGAGAACATCCCCGTATCAAAGCGCTGCGCCCGGACAGATCGATTCGGGCGCTTGGGCTTGCCGGGTGATATGGGCCTGTGCCTTCCCCGACATGTTTTCCAGGTTCGACGGCTTTGTTTACAGAAAATCAGAATTAGCCGGCCAGTGCTGCCTCGAAACGGGCGCGGACATCGCGTTCAATCTCGCGCCAATGCGGCAGCAGTTCGATGGAGAAGCGGTAAGTCACCGACAATCCATCACCAAGAAAAATATCGCGTTGGCATCCGGTCCGGGTGCTGAAATCAGGCTGTGACTGCGCATCCTCGACGAGGCAGCGCACCGCATAGGGATTGTCCTTAACCGCGTGCTCGACATAGAGCAATTCGTTGGCATAACCGGCCCCGGACCTCAACCGCATCGAATCAAGCCCGTTTGGACCTGCCACTGGATGACCGTCGGTCAGGCGTTGATAGATCGGCGTGAGCCGGCCGGACATGTCTCGCGACATGGTGGCCTGTGCGATCCGTGCGAAGATGAGGTTTTCCGCCGTTTCAGTCTGGTTGAAAATCGCACGGTTGGCTTCGCTGTATCCGGCCATGCCGGGCCAGGCGAAGTAGGTGTCGACGACGTCCTGGACGCCGGATACTCGCTGGCTTTCAAAACGGATCACATTTGCCGGCAGATTAAGCACGTCGTTACCGATGACGATCTCGCGCAGGCTTTGATCCAGGGTGTTGCCGGCCAAAGCGATGCTGCCACCGACCATTCTGCCGGTTATGGCGATTGCCAAAGTGACCGCGCACAGCAGCCCGACGATGGCGGTGACCTTCCAGACAAACCGCGGTGAAAGCAGCGGTGCGTGTTCAATGGCTTGATCGGTGTCGGACATTGGTCGCCCATGGATTGGTGAACATGTGCCAGAATGAGACGCCGCGCCGCGGCACGGCGCTTGCATCTGCTTGGTGTAATCGCAACTGTGACCCGGATATGGTTAACCAATGATGTATATTTTCGACATCCTCACCGCGCTGTTCGCCATGGCGACCGGATTTGCCACCTCATGGATTGGGCTGGAGCTTGCGCGGCTGTGCGGCTGGCGCGAACCGGTGAGCGCCAACGGCCCGGCTAGTCCCGTGCGAATCGGTGCGGAAATGACATTGACGGCGGTGGTTGGCCCCTGGTTGCTGTTGATCAACGGGTTTCACAACTGGCGCAGCGGCGTGGTCTCTCTGCCGCTTTATACTGTGCTCGCGCTTGTCGCTGTCGGTTGGTCGATGTGTTCAGGTGTCGTCGTGCTTCAGGCGGCGTTTGCGAGCGGCTATTTTCTGGCCTAGACACGGGGCTTAAGCATTTTCGGTTGGCTGTGCTCGTAACCGGCTGAGTGAAAATCGGGAAATGTTCTCACGGAGAGAGAAAACGATGGCGATTTACAGTCTCGATGGCAAACAGCCGGTCTTGCCGGAGGGGTTTTATTTCATAGCGGAAAACGCCCAGGTAATCGGTAACGTGAATGTGGGTGAGGGCGCCGGGATCTGGTTTGGCGCCGTGCTGCGTGGCGACAATGAATCCATAACCGTAGGCACCGGGTCAAACGTCCAGGAAAATTGCGTGTTGCACACCGATATGGGGTTTCCGCTGCAGATCGGCGCGGGCTGCACCATCGGGCATTCGGCCATCCTGCATGGCTGCACCATTGGCGACAACAGCCTGGTCGGTATGGGAGCGACTGTGCTCAACGGCGCCAGGATCGGCAAGAACTGCCTGATTGGCGCCGGTGCGTTGGTGACCGAAGGCAAGGAGATCCCAGACAATTCTCTTGTGGTCGGAGCGCCAGCCCGTGTCGTCAGGACACTGGATGGCGAGGCTGAGGATATGCTGAAACTGTCCGCATGCCACTATGTTGAAAACGCCCGGCGATTTGCCGATGACCTCAAGCGCATCGATTAGAATCAAAGGAGCCGACCCCAGGGGACTTTGGGGTCGGCTCAAGGGCTTGGCCGTTGCGGGGAAGCATGGGGACTCGACCAAGGCCCATCTGATGAAGCGGCGTGCGCGATATCCACACAGCCACCGCTCCGTATTCTCTAAACGAAACATCCTGCATCGCCTGGGCCACGTATTGGCTTTCGGCTGATGCTGGCGCCAACCGCTCAGGGGTGTGTCCCCGGTGCGACTGGCGTTGTCATGATTGTCCGGTCGGCCCCGCGCCGTTTCATCCGGATCACGAAATCAGTATTTGACGGTACCCACGCTGGTGGTCGAACCCGGCCCGAGCTTGGTCCAGCGCCCGGCATGAAGCGGCGACTGTCGCTTGACAAATGTGTAGCCGCTCTCCGACCAGAGCCGAACATCACCGCGCAGATTGTCGAGAATGTAATCGCCGTAGTCGGTTCGCACGGTCAGTACAGCGTGGCCTTCGCCACTGGGCTGCAGCACCACCGTTATCAACAGATCGGATGGCGAAAAGCCCTCCTTGATCAGGATGAGTCGCTTGAGCAGTACATAATCCTCGCAATCGCCGACGGTGCGCGGATAGGACCACAGTTCCTCGACACCATTGATATTGAGGTCGGTATCGGGCTGGATCGCCTGGTTAACGCGTGCGTTGACTTCGAGCAATTGCGCCCAGCGGGTGCGTGTCAGGGTCAATGGACCCGGATCATTGCCGAGCGACTTGCAATCGTTCGGATAGCGCTTGCAGAATTCGAAATGGCCGATTGGCGGATTGGTTTCGCCTGCCGATACCAGATTGGCAGGGGCCGCGACGGCGGCCGTGGAAAAGGTGATTGCCAAGCCAAAGGCCGCGACAAAATTCCCCAGAACATGAATGCGTCTGTTCATTGCTATAACTCCCCGTTACAGGGAGACAATGGCAGTCGTAGCTTGCGATCGCCCAAAAATACATAGTAAAAACAAGTACTAATTAAAATATAATGTGACTTAAATCAAATTAAAACAAGTATAAAATAAATCTAAAAGTCCGAATATTGGGGTTACGATTGAGCAACCATAAACGCGGGCGGCAGAAACGGCAACGGTGGCCAAGTCGCGCTGAGTCAGGTCGAAACGGGTTGGTGGATATGGCCGGGGAACTGGTGGGCGGGTGATGTAGCCTACATTCGCCATGCCGGACTTAAGACACAAAAAAGCCGGCTGGGAGCAGCCGGCTTGATCAGATCAGACTGAAAGAATCGCGTCAGGACATCTGGTCGATGATTTCGTTTGGTTGAATGGTGGTGAACTCCATGGCGATTCCTTCCTGGAAATGACGCACTACGCGACCGCGCATGTTGCCGAGAACGACCATTGTGCCGAAGGCTGGGCGGACATCGATTTCCACCGCGGCGCCAGAGACGGAAAGGTCGATGATGCGGCACGGATAGCGGCGACCGTCGTCTAGCTTGATCTCCGCAGCCGCCTGACTGGGGGCAACGCGCTCGTGACGGCGGTCTTCGGGAAGGCTGAGTTCGTGCTTGTTGGCAAGCCATGTCAATTGTGCGGACAGCTTGTCGCGCTTGCGATCAGTGGCGTTGAGCGTGATCGTGAAAGTGCGATGCCCGGTTGCAGATACCTTGCCTTCGATCCGACCGAGATAATCAAGATAGGCGACAATGCGCTCACCGATTTCCGGCTTCGTGCTGCAGGATAGAACGGCATCGAAGGGCGACATGGTGTCGATGATACAATCGTGTTCAGAATGATCGGCACGCATGAAGCGGCCCTGAACCGATACGGTAACGCTGCTGTACTGCCGCTCGTCGGCAGTGCCTGTTGGGGTCGATGCAGGTGTAACGTTCAACATGCTGATCTTGTCGCTTCCAATGGAAATATAACGCCATCCTATGCCTTCCATTGTTAACAAGGTGTAAGCACGATGCATTTCAATCGCGCCGACCGCCTTCAAGCACGATCAGATGGGCGACCCGGCGGCGGTTTTCCGCATGTGCGGCACGGAATCCGGACCCCTGCGCAGGCGGCAATTTGATCTCCGGCCGGTTGCCTAGAAACAGTGGCTCGCGGGTTTGATCGAGGAAACGGATTCCGGTGGTGGAAAATCCTGCCAACGGGTCGTGGCCGATCCAGTAGGGCGGTTCGAACACTGATACCAGGCCAATCAGCCTATCGTGTTCACCGGTGGGGCCGGTGATTGGCAGCAGCAGCATTTCCGCGTGAACCACATGACCACCCTGGCTCAAGCCATCCAGCGACAGCACCGAAGGCGTGGCGCCGGTGGCGACGGCAGCGCCGGTGCGTCCCGCATTGCGGACGCCGTCGGTGAGCCACAGCGCGGCGAAGGGCGTTGCCTTGAGTTCCTTGGCATAGAGCGCGCAGACAGCGGTGCCGGCAAGGCGGAACGACAGGCTGTCCTTTCCTGCAAGGTCACAAATGAACACATGCGGAAGCAGGCCACGGATGTCGGCAGGTTCAATGTCGGTTCGGCTGGGGGCTGCACGGCCGGCGCATTTGGAAATCCAGTAGTCAAAGAGTTCGAGGCTTTTCTTGTGTCTCATGTCGGTCCCCGCCATGGGTGTTGCGTGTCCCGGTTTGCGTGCCAGTTGTTGCGCCATTTCGGCACAATTCGGCCCGCCAGTCGGGTGCTGACATTTACGAAGCGAGAACCATGCCAACGCCGCGCCGTTAAGGTTAACAAGGTGTTTCGATTGCGGTTGCCCCATGGCCGTGGCACGTTTGGGCACAGCTTCATGAAGGGAATGTCCTTCAGCACAATTTGGACGAGGGGCTCGACCAGCCGTTCGCACATTGCGAGCGGCTTTTTTTTGGCTTGCGGGTGGTTGCCAGTGTCATGCGCCGGCTCTACTCATCGCACAGCGTGAGCATGCGCCAACGAGGATATGCCTTGATGACGAATTCAGCCCCCGAGATGAGAACGCCACCGCCGCCAGCCCGGCAACCGATATTCAACATGCCCAATGTGGTTTTGGCGATGTTGCTGGTGATGGTAGCGATCCAGGTGGGGCTCGACAGCCTGCTGCCGCGCAATGCGATGCTTGAGCTGGTTTTGCAAACCGCGTTCATTCCGGCGCGCTATGCGACAGATGCTGCAGGGCAGGGCGGCGCCTATTACTGGTCGCCGATTACCTATTCGCTGCTGCATGGTGGCTACACTCACCTTGCGCTGAACGGTTTCTGGCTTGCTGCCTTCGGGACGGTGGTCGCCCGCCGGATCGGCTGGGTTCGCTTCCTGGTTTTCTGGCTGTTGAGCGCAATCGCATCGGCGGCGTTGTTTCTTGCCTTCCATTGGGGCGACCAGACCATCATGATCGGTGCATCCGGTGTGGTATCGGCATTGATGGGGGCTGCTTCGCGATTTGCTTTCGGCGATCATGGTTTTCGGCGCGACAGGGCCCACCTCAATCCGCGGCGCACAATCGTGCAGTCGCTGGCTAACCGCACGGTGGTTGTCTTCCTGGTGGTGTGGTTCGGCATCAACCTGTTGGCGGCGGTCGGATTTTCCTTTGGTCTTGCCGATTCGGCGATTGCCTGGGAAGCCCATGTGGGCGGCTTCCTGTTCGGCTTTCTCGGCTTTGCGCTTTTTGACCCGGTGGCTGACGCCTGAACCGGCATTACGCTTTCATTACAATACTTTGCAGCCGGTGATCGCGGCGTTTGCGCCGTCGCGATCCCGGAACAGGCCATCTTTCTGCGTCAAATCGCAGGGTTGCAAACACCAGTGTTCCAGCGCACGATGATGCATGCATGTCACGTCTGTTTCGGGGGTGGCATGACCGGCAATCTTGCGGAAGGAGGACTGCATGACTGTTAAGCAAATACTCGATCAGAAGGGTCGCAACGTCATTACCGTGAGCCCATCAATGGGCACACAGGATGCGGTACGGTTCCTGTCAGATAACAAGATCGGTGCCGTCGTTGTTACCGGTCCCGGCGGCAAGATCGCCGGCATCCTCTCGGAGCGCGATATCGTACGGGCAGTCGCCACCAGGGGCGCCGACTCACTGACAGCGCCGATATCCCAGATCATGACCTCGAAAGTGACCACCTGCGGCGAAAGCCATTCAATCAACCAGGTGATGGAACTGATGACCAATGGCCGGTTCCGGCATTTGCCGGTGGAAGAAGACGGCAAATTGATCGGCATCATTTCGATCGGCGACGTGGTACGGCGGCGCATCGAGGACGTCGAGCGCGAGGCTGAGGAAATCAAGGCCTATATCGCCGGTTAAGGGTAGCTACCCTGGTTGCAGCAGTTTCTGATGATTTTGCCTGACGGCTGGTTGAGCCCGGTTGTCAGACCGGTGACAGGGCTGTCTGCATGCGGGTGATTTCGCCCAGCTTGGCAGAGGCTTCCTGGTAGCCGCGGTCGATGGCTTCGCTGGCGCGGTGGAATTCCGACAGGCCGATATCCGACAGTTTGGGATGCAGCGACAGGTCTGGCGGATCACCCGCAAGCCGGGCCCGGGAAATCCGGTCCTGAATGATGTTGAAGGCCTGAACCATGACGTTGGTGACGCCGAGACGGTCTTCACGGGCCTTCTTGCGGTTTTCGGCACGGCTTTGCGGCGCCGGCGGCTCGCTGGCGGTGTGCTTAATAACTGCCGAGCGGCCATAAAGATCGTAATGCAGGTTGACCGCGACGACGAGCGGCTGCTCGTGGGCGCGGCAGACCGAAACCGGTACCGGGTTAACCAGTGCACCATCGAGAAGCGTGCGGTTGCCGCAGCGCACCGGCTCGAAAATGCCCGGCAACGCATAGGAGGCGCGAATGCCGGTGATCAGCGATCCTGCCGAGATCCAGACTTCATGACCGGTGTTGAGTTCGGAGGCGACAGCAACGAACGGGCGGTCGAGATCCTCGATGTTGACGCCGACAAGATGCTCCTGCATCCGGTCATTGAGCCGCATGCCGCCAAACAGGCCGCCGCCGCCGATGGCGAAATCCAGCAGGCCGGCGATACGCCGCATGGTCAGGCTGCGGGCGAAGGCTTCAAGTTCATCAAGCCTGCCGGCCAGATAGCAACCGCCAACCAGCGCACCGATCGACGTGCCGGCGATCATCGAAACCTCGATGCCTGCTTCATCAAGCGCGCGCAGCACGCCGATATGCGCCCATCCGCGCGCAGCTCCGCCGCCAAGTGCCAAGGCGATGCGGGGTTTCTGCGGAATTGTCTGGTGCATATCGTTAATAAGTCTGGGCGGTGTGGAGACAGGCCCGGATGGGGCCACCATGGAGGGCTCGATGGTTCGATTCATGTTCCAGTTCAGCATCCTCGTCATCCTTCCGACCGAACACTCTCCCGTTTAACGAATGAGACCAGTATTCGGTTTCAAATTCATGAAGAAAGACAATTATGCGCCAAATCAGGACACTTGTGGCTAATGATCGGTGTACACCGTGGTTGGGTCGAATCGCGGTTCGGCGTCGATTTCAAGCCGGGTTTGCCCGCCATCGGTGACGACCTTGCGGTAAAAGCAGGAGCGGCGACCGGTATGGCAGGTGGCATCGGCGCCGCCGACGCGAACCTTGAGCAGAACCGCGTCCTGGTCGCAATCAAAACGGATTTCGTCAACCATTTGCAAATTGCCCGAGGTTTCGCCCTTCTTCCACAGGCTGTTGCGTGAACGGCTCCAGTAATGGGCGATGCCGGTTTCGATCGTTAGCCGCAACGCCTCCTCGTTCATGTGCGCCAGCATCAGGATTTCATTGTCATGGCTGTCGGCGACAACGGCCGTCACCAGGCCGCTGCCGTCAAACCTGGGTGAAAGCGCCGCGCCCTCTTCGAGCGCGGCCTTGTCTTTCGCGGGTGCCTTGAAAAGAGTGGTCATGGGTACCCCTTTGTGTGGGGGTCAGCCGCGACCCCGTATCAGTGTCATGAAGCGGACCTGCTCGTGCGGCTCCGTCTTGAACGCGCCCTTAAAGGCCGTGGTAATGGTCGTCGAGCCCTGCTTCTGAATGCCGCGCATGGACATGCACATGTGCTCGGCTTCGATCATTACCGCGACGCCACGTGGATGCAAGGCATCATCAATGGCGCCCGAAACCTGCGCGGTCATGGTTTCCTGGGTTTGCAATCGGCGGCCGAAGATCTCCACCACGCGGGCAATTTTCGAGAGACCCAGCACCTTGCCGTCCGGCAGGTAGGCAACATGCGCTTTGCCGATGATCGGCACCATATGGTGTTCGCAATGGGAAAAAAACGGGATGTCCTTGACCAGGACGATATCATCATAGCCGCCAACATCCTCGAAGGTACGGCCCAGCGCTTCCTCGGCGTCGAGTTCGTAGCCGGAAAACAGTTCCTTATAGGCCTTGGCTACCCGTTTGGGGGTGTCGAGAAGGCCTTCGCGGTTGATGTCGTCGCCTGCCCAGCGCAACAGCGTGCGCACAGCCTCTTCGGCTTCGGCTTGAGTCGGCCGATTATCACCGTCGCCGGCTGGAAATTTTTTCACTATGGCATCCATGCTTGTGGTCTCCGTAGGGGCGCTCGTCCCTCTAGGTTTGCTCGCGTTAAATCGGACCACGCACACAGACGCCAGGATGGACTTGTTCCATGGCGTCCAGCGGGTTCCGGGGCTTTCAGGCTCTTTCAAGCCGTCCGGCACGGTTTCCCTCAGCAATCTGCAAACAGGTTTTGCGGATTGCCTGACACTTACTATATAATAAGGAAAAGGCCGGCGTCGAGATGTGCGCCGTCAACTCTTGTCACATCCCCTTGAGCGGGATCCAGAAAGCAAAGGTCGAGGCCGATGATCGACGACGTCTATAATACCCGCATATTGGATCTCGCCGGTAATATTCCGCGCATAGGCACTCTTGAAGATGCGGATGCGGAAGCCTCCGCGCATTCCAAACTGTGCGGTTCGAAAGTCAAGGTCTGGCTGAAAATGGACGGCGATCTGGTCTCCGATTTCGCCCATGACGTCAAGGCCTGCGCCCTGGGGCAGGCTTCGTCATCGATCATGGCGCGCAATATCATCGGCGCCAGCACAGCCGAATTGCGCGCGGTAAGCGAAGCCATGCGCAAGATGCTCAAGGAAAATGGTCCGGCGCCGGAAGGCCGGTTCGCTGACCTCAAATTTCTCGAACCGGTCCGCGACTATAGGGCGCGGCATGCTTCGACAATGCTGACATTCGATGCGGTGATTGATTGCCTCAACCAGATTGACGCGCGGCGGGCGGAAGACGCGGCCTGATGGCTCATGTTGCCGCCGGCCGAAACTGGCGCGGTCCATGGCGGAAAACACCGGGGCGACTTCTGGGTACCGGGCTGGTCCGGCTATACCAGCTCTCCCTGTCCGGTTTCATCGGCAATTCCTGCCGGCATCTGCCGACTTGTTCTGAATATGCCTATGAGGCCATCGCCCGACACGGTTTGTGGAAGGGCGGCTGGCTCTCTCTGTTCCGGGTCGGACGATGCGGTCCTGGCGGGACCCACGGCATCGACAACGTGCCTGAAACGCTTGATGCGCGGCTGGTCTGGTGGGCGCCGTGGCGGTTGAGGCGTATCGGTGGCATGGGTCATTGTTGACGCTCAGTTTCGGAAGCATATCCATGCGCCCCAGAACAGGCTGGAAAAGAAGCGTTTTGGCGACCCGAACCCGGTTTCGGCCATCAACGTAAACACGGCTTCTTCAGACGGTAAGGGATCGGCGCCTTTCAGGATGGTGCCAAGCTTGTTCCTGACTTCCTCTGGGGTGGCGCCATTCATGCGCCAGCGGTTACCCCACGCAGCCATCGTCAACGGATCGGAACCGTATGTGCGGTGATTGGCGGCAAGAATCAGCGGTGCGCCGGGTTTCAGCCTGATGGCCAAATCGGAGAGCATCCCGCGCTTGGCAGCGTCGCCAGGCAGATGGTGCAGTACGCCGATCAGTGTTGCAGCGTCAAATTGGCGTTCATCTTCGAGATCAGCCAGTAAGCAGGACACAAATTTGGTGCGGCCAGCAAGGCCCGCAGCCTCGATCTGCGACCTGGCCAGTTCGAGCATCGGCGGGGAGGGATCGACGGCGACGAAACGCCATGCGGGTTCGAGCCTGCCTGCATTGATGATCTCGTTGCCGGTGCCCCCTGCGCCTGCGACCAAGACGGTGGCCGTGCTGGTTTGGCCGAGAGCTGCCGACAACATGCAGGCGGCAAGTTCGTGGCAAGCCTCATAGCCGGCCAGGCCAATGCGGCTTTGAAGGGCGAATTCGTTGGCGCGGGTGGGGTCGAACTTGGCGGCACTGGTCCCGTTCATTGTGGACTCCATATTTGAACACCCGAAAGCAAACCTTTCAGAGGTTGGGGTTCAAGTTATCGTTCTACGAGATTCATCGGGCTTGCTGCAACCCTGCCGGTGCCGTCCGGGTTGCCCGCACCGGCCAAATCGCGTAAACGCCGTCGCGCACCCATAATTTGCTCAACCACCCGCGTTCGTTGGCGGGACTGGATCAAGGAGAGACTGCCATGGCATCCGCCGTATCCCTTACTTTTCCCGATGGCTCCCAGCGCGAATACCCGGACGGCACGACCGGCCGCGAAGTAGCCGAATCGATTTCCAAGTCGCTTGCCAAGAAAGCAGTGGCGATTGCGCTTGATGGCGAACTCACCGATCTGAGCGACCCGGTTCATGACGGCGCACTGGAAATCATCACCCGCACCGATCCGCGCGCGCTGGAACTGATCCGGCATGACTGTGCGCACATCATGGCCGAAGCCGTGCAGGAACTGTTTCCCGGCACTCAGGTGACGATCGGGCCGGTGATCGAGAATGGATTCTACTACGATTTCGCGCGCGAGACGCCGTTTACGCCGGAAGATCTGCCGGTGATCGAGAAGAAAATGCGCGAGATCATCCAGCGCAACAAGCCGTTCACCAAGGAAGTGTGGAGCCGTGACGAAGCCAAGCAGGTGTTTACCGACAAGGGAGAAGCCTACAAGGTCGAACTGGTTGACACCATCAAGGCCGGCGAAGATTGCAAGATCTACCGCCAGGGCGATTGGTTCGACCTGTGTCGCGGCCCGCACATGGCCTCGACGGGCCAGACCGGCACCGCCTTCAAACTGATGAAGGTGGCCGGCGCTTACTGGCGCGGCGATTCCAACAATCCGATGCTGACGCGGATCTACGGCACCGCCTGGGCAGACCAGAAGGAACTCGACGCCTATCTGCACATGCTCGAGGAGGCCGAAAAGCGCGACCATCGCCGCCTTGGCCGCGAAATGGACCTGTTCCATTTCCAGGAAGAGGGGCCGGGCGTGGTGTTCTGGCATTCCAAGGGCTGGCGCATGTTCCAGAACCTGGTGGCCTATATGCGCCGTCGGCTCGACCGCGACTACGAGGAAGTCAACGCGCCACAGATCCTCGACAAGAGCCTGTGGGAGACTTCCGGGCACTGGGGCTGGTATCAGGAGAACATGTTCGCGGTGAAATCCGCCCATGCCTTCACCCATCCCGATGATGTTGACGCCGACAACCGGATTTTCGCGCTCAAGCCGATGAACTGTCCCGGCCATGTGCAGATCTTCAAGCACGGGCTCAAATCCTACCGCGACCTTCCGCTGCGGCTGGCCGAATTCGGCAATGTTCACCGCTACGAACCGTCTGGTGCATTGCATGGTCTGATGCGTGTGCGGGCGTTCACACAGGATGATGCGCATGTGTTCTGCACCGAGGACCAACTGGAAGCGGAAATTCTCAAGATCAACGATCTGATGATGTCGGTCTACCGTGACTTCGGTTTCGAGGAAGTGGTCGTCAAGCTCGCTACCCGTCCGGAAAAGCGCGTCGGCACCGACGCCATGTGGGACCACGCCGAGGACATCCTCAAGAGCGCGCTGGCACGGATGGCGCGCGAGGACAATCGCATCAAGACTGGCATCAACGAAGGCGAGGGCACCTTCTACGGTCCCAAGTTCGAGTACACGCTGCGCGATGCCATCGGTCGTGAATGGCAGTGTGGAACGACGCAAGTCGATTTCAACCTGCCCGAACGGTTCGGTGCGTTCTATATCGGTCCGGATTCGGAGAAGAAGCAGCCAGTGATGATCCACCGCGCGATCTGCGGATCGCTCGAGCGGTTCCTCGGTATTCTGATCGAAAGCCATGCCGGGCATATGCCGTTGTGGTTCGCACCGCTGCAGGTGGTGGTCGCGACCATTACATCGGAAGCCGACGAGTACGCCGAACAGGTCGCACAACGGTTGCGCGATGCCGGGCTGCAGGTGGAAACCGACTGCCGCAATGAGAAGATCAACTACAAGGTTCGCGAGCATTCGCTGGCCAAGGTTCCGGTGATCCTGGTTTGCGGCATGCGCGAAGCCGAAGAGCAATCGGTCAACATGCGCCGGCTCGGCAGCCGCGATCAGGTGTCCATGACTTTGGCGGAAGCGGAAACGCAACTGGTGCGCGAAGCCACCCCGCCAGACACGCTGCGTCGGGAAGCCGAAAAGGCCAGCCGGGCTATTTGAACCGACAAAGCGACGCGATGCTTGAGCGGGCATCGCGTCGCAATTGCGGCTAATTACTGCAGTTCTGAATGAAATGTCCGATGATTTGCTTGTCGCGGCCACCAGGAGCGGTCGGCCGGATAGCCCTGCGGGCTATTGAAGCAGCACTTCGATGTCCGAGTTGTGCCCGGCGACAACGGTAA
This sequence comes from Hoeflea algicola, assembly GCF_026619415.1. Lineage (NCBI taxonomy): Bacteria > Pseudomonadati > Pseudomonadota > Alphaproteobacteria > Hyphomicrobiales > Rhizobiaceae > Hoeflea > Hoeflea algicola. Next base: position 898,162 of record NZ_JAOVZR010000001.1, on the reverse strand, counting down.
ATTCGCGCTGGTAGACCTTGGTCTTGTTGCGGGCGATGGCCGTGTAGTCGCCCTCGGCAAGGATGATGGTCGGGAATGCACCGACGCTCTCCGACACAGTGTCGCCGCCGGAACTCAAAATCGACCAGGCCGTGTCGGCGATGGCTTCGCCGCCGGGTTCAGCAACCAGCTTGAGGGTGAGTTGGGCGGCGCGGTGCTGGATCACGGCTTCGGTCAGCTTGCCTGCCTCGACCCTGATGTCGGATCGGATCACCGCGTTGACGCCGCCATATTCGGAAACGATGTGATAGGTGCCGGCATTGAGCCTGACGATGGTGTTGGCCTTGACATCTTTCAGCACCAATTGCTGTTCGCCATCAAGCCCTTCCTCGGCCTTGAAGATATTGAACCGCAACTGGCTGGGCGGAATGCGCATGTCGATCCCCGACACAGCATTGAGCACCAGGCCACCGGCTTCAAGCACAAGGTGTTGCGTTTCCAGTGGCCCGTCGCGCGGGATGGTGAGCTTTTTTGTCACACCGGCGCGGCCAAAGGCCACGTGGATGAAGTAATCGCCCGGCTCGAATTCGAACTCTGCCGATCCGCCGGTTGCGGTGGCAAGAAGCGGCAGCTTGCCGTCGGTGCCTGGAACGGGGTGGAATATGCGCCAGGTCAGGCCATGCTCGAGCGGATCGCCGTTCTCGGTGAGCAGCGCCTGCATTCGCACGGTGCGCCCGAGGGCGGCCCCTGCGCTGGCTGCTGCTGCGGGTGCATACTGGCTCAGGCCGGGCAGGGCGATGTCTGGACTGGCGGTATCGCCGAATGCATCCTGTGCGGCTGCCATCCCCGGCAGGAGAATCAGCGGCAGCGTGCAGAGGAGGGCGATAGACAGTCTGTTCATGCGGTCCGGTCCGGTTGACTTCCGGGATGTGAGGGGTCACTTGAAACCCAATGCCATGGCGAATTCATGGCCGATCTCGATCAAACCTGAATGCACGAGGAAGACATGCCGGTCAATGCTGCCCTTAAGTCCTATCTGGAAACCCGCCGGTCTACGCCCGCCCTTCAGATGATCGAACCGGGCCCGTCGCGGCCTGAAATCATGGAAATGCTCATGCTCGCCAGCCGGGTGCCCGATCATGGCAAATTGGCGCCCTGGCGTTTCGTGGTTTACGCGGGGGCCGAGCGCGCGCGCATTTCGCAGGAACTGGCCAATGTTGCGGTCGCGCGCAATCCGGGCATGACGGACGAGATGATTGCGGTCGAGAAGAACCGGCTGACCCGCGCGCCGGTGGTCATCGCGGTGGTGTCGCGGGCTGCCCCGCATGTCAAGATTCCGGAATGGGAACAGGTGCTTAGTGCCGGCGCTGTCTGTCTCAACCTGTCGATGGCAGCGCAAGCAATGGGCTACGGGTCGAGCTGGCTGACCGAATGGTTTGCCTTTGACGAGAGCGTTTCTTCATTGCTCGGCGTCAAGACCGAAGAAAAGATTGCCGGCTTTATTCACATAGGCACCCCGAAGATGCATCCGGGTGAACGGTCGCGTCCCGATCTTGCCGATATTGTCAGTTTTGCGGGCGAATGAGCACGATGTTTTATGAAACACGCGACAACGCCCACGGGCTGCCGCACGATCCGTTCAAGGCAATCGTCTCGCCCCGGCCGATTGGCTGGATCGGTACCAAGGCTGCCGACGGATCCGTCAATCTGGCGCCTTATTCCTATTTCAATGCGATTTCTGATCATCCGAAAATGGTGATGTTCTCTTCGTCAGGGCGCAAAGACACGCTGCGCAACGTCGAGGAAACCAGGGTCTTCACCACCAGCATGGTCAGCCGTTCGCTGGCCGAGAAAATGAACCGCTCATCAGCCAGTCTGCCCCATGGCGAGAGTGAATTCGATTTTGCCGAGCTTACGATGCAGACCGGTCGACTGGTCGATGCGCCCTATGTCGGCGAAGCCTGCGCGGCGCTGGAATGCCGGGTCACCGAGATCTTCGAGGCCAAGGCGCTGGACGGGACGCCGAGCGGCTCGTTTGTCGTCATTGGCCAGGTGCTGGGTATCCATATCGACGAAGCTGCCCTCAAGGATGGAAGGCTCGACATGGCAAGTGTCGCGCCGGTGGCACGGCTTGGCTATATGGATTACGCAGACGCTGCCGAAACCTTCGAGATGGTGCGTCCGCAGCGACCAAACGACCGTCGCTAAGCGGTCTAGAGATTCGCCGCCTCGTCAAGCGCCGTCTCGGTGAGTCCGGCGCGCCGCACCACCCGTTCGGCCTGACGCAGATGCGGCATGTCGATCATCTTGCCGTCAAGCGAGAGTACGCCGGCGTCAGGTCCGGCAGCGGCAAACAGTGCCAGGATCCGGACCGCGCGTTCGACATCTTCGGGCGCCGGTGTGAACGCGGCATTGATGATGGCGACCTGGCCGGGATGGATCGCCATCTTGCCGGAAAAGCCGTCACGCACTGCGGCGCGGCATTCGGCGTCAAGGCCATCCTTGTCCCGAAAATCGGTAAATACCGTGTCGATCGCATCGACGCCCGATTGTGCCGCGGCGAGCAGCGTCAGGCTGCGCGCCATCCGGAAAATATCCGTGTAGCGACCATTCTCATCCTTGTTGGTTGCAGCACCGATGTCGGCGGCGAGATCTTCCGCGCCCCAGGCCAGTGCTGACAGGCGGGCCGATTTGGCTGCGAAGGTGGCCGCATTCAGCATTCCGGCTGCGGTCTCGGTCATCAAAGCGTGGACCAGGATTTTGCCTTCCGGCAAATTCGCCCTGGCTTCCTCGACCGCGATACGCGCGGCAAAATCCTGAAGATCGGCGCCTGAACCAGCTTTTGGCAACAGCACGGCGTCGGGACGGCCGGCAATTACGGCGGCGAGGTCGTCGTCGGTGAGGCCGGTATCGAGCGCATTGACCCGAACGATCAGGCGAGGGGTGGGGGACTGCCTGTCGGCGTTGGCCAGATAGGAGGCCACAATTTGCCGGGCGTCCGGTTTGCGCGACAGGGCAACCGAATCCTCGAGATCGAGGATCAGCGCGTCTGCGCCAGCGCTGGCGGCCTTTTCCATCTTGCGTTCCGAATCGCCTGGAACGAACAGCAGTGAGCGCATCATGATTGCGGCCGCTTGCGCATCATCGCCTGACGCACGCAGCGCGCCACCAGCTTGTCGTGCTGGTTGAACGCCTGATGTTCGAGTTCGACAATGCCGCGATCGGGCTTGGATCTGGATTCGCGCACCGACACGATCTTGGTTTCCACCCGCACAGTATCACCGTGAAACAGCGGGTTGGGGAAGGTAACGTCGGTCATGCCGAGATTGGCGATGGTGGTGCCGACGGTGGTGTCGTTGACTGAAATTCCGATCATCAGCCCCAGGGTGAACAACGAATTGACCAGCGGCTGGCCGAATTCGGTGGTTTTGCAGAATTCATAATCGATATGCAGCGGCTGAGGATTGAGCGTCATGTTGGAAAACAACATGTTGTCCATCTCGGTCACTGTGCGCCGTAGCGTGTGCGAAATCACCGCTCCCGCTTCAAACTCTTCGAGATACATCCCGCGCATCGCATTCTCCTCACCCTGTATAGTGCCGCACCTAAATGCCGTGTTCCCGGGTTGCGCGCAAGTGGCCCCGGGCTTACCTCCAGCGGTTAACAAAGATGGTGAACCGAACGTAAACCATTTGGCTCTAGCTTGAGCCCATTGGTATCGAGTGGGATTGAAGCCGTCATGATCATAAAGTCATTTTTGAAGTGGTCGGAAACCGCCAGCACCAGCGAGCGGTGTCGCGCTACCAAGGCTTTGACACAGGCCTATGCCGAGGGTCACATGGACCCGTCCGAGCGTAATGCGGCCGAAGCCGCACTGTCATTCCTGCTTGAAGATCCTTCACCGAAAGTGCGGCTGGCGCTGGCCGAAGGCCTTGCCGCTGTCGAGCATGCGCCGCGCAGTATTGTCGTGGCGCTGGCTGGTGACCAGCTCGAGGTCGCGGGCCGGATCATTGCGTTGTCACCGGTATTGGGTGACAGCGATCTGATCGAAATAGTCGCGAGCGGTCGTTCAACGCTTCAGCAGTTCGTCGCGTTCCGGAGCCAGGTCTCGGTATCTGTGGCGGCGGCGCTGGCAGAGGTCGGTACCGCACGGGCCGTCGCCGACATGCTGGATAATCCTCATATTTCGGTGGCGCGGATATCGGTGCGGCGCATAGCCGAGCGGTTTGGTGATGATGCCGAAATCCGCAGTCGTCTGTTCGATCGGGCCGATCTGCCCTGCGATGTTCGCCAGCAACTGGTCGAGCGGCTGGGTGCGGCGCTGGCCGGGTCGAACTTCATCCGTTCGGCGATTGGCGGCAGCCGTGGCCGCAAGGTCACCGAGGAAGCCTGTATGAGTGCAACCTTGCGGCTGGCCGAATCCGTGGTTCAGGATGAAATTCCCGCACTGGTCGAACATCTGCGCATGTCGGGGCGACTGACGCCTGCGTTCCTGATGCACACATTGTGTGCCGGCAATGTCGATTTCTTTGCCGCCGCCGTGGTGTCGCTGTCAGGTATCTCCGACAGCCGTGTGCGCGGCATTCTGATAGACGGGCGGGAAGCGGCCATGCGCGCGCTTTACCGGTCGGTCGGGCTCGACAGGGAACTGGCGCCGGTATTTGTCACGGCGACCTTGCTATGGCGGGCGGCATCGCGTCGTCCGGGCGGCATGGACACGGGCAGGGTTTCGAGCGAGTTGATGAACCGTCACGCCGATGACGCACAGCGCCAGCCGGCGGTTGCCGATCTGCTGCGGCTGGTCGAATCGCTGCATCTGATCTGGCATCGCCAGGCCTCGCGCGATTACGCCCATGCGCTGGCTGCAGAAGCCGCCTGACCGGGCGACGTTTTAAACTGAAAATTCTGCCAGGTGCTACACGCTGGCACGGAAGGTCTGGCACCCGCCGCGAACGAATGGCGTTCTAAATATCGAGATTGTCGGCGAAGGCTGCGTGCTCCTGAATAAACCGGAAGCGGGCGTCGGCCTTGGTTCCCATCAGATTGTCGACCGTCTCGCGGGTCGATTCGGGATCGGTGATGTCGACGGCGACCTTCAGCAAGGTCCGCTTGGACGGATCCATGGTGGTTTCCTTGAGCTGTGCCGGCAGCATCTCGCCCAGGCCCTTGAACCGGTTGATCTCGACCTTGCCGCGGCCGGTGAACTCGGTTTCCATCAGTTCGACCCGGTGCGCGTCGTCGCGGGCATAGAAGGACTTTGCCCCTTGGGTGAGCTTGTAGAGCGGCGGCACCGCCAGATAAAGATGGCCCTGACGGACCAGGTCCGGCATTTCCTGATAGAAGAAGGTGATCAGCAGTGATGCGATATGGGCGCCATCGACATCGGCATCGGTCATGATGATGATGCGGTCGTAGCGCAGGTCTTCCTCGCGGTATTTCGATCCCGTGCCGCAGCCCAGCGCCTGGATCAGGTCGCCGATCTGCTGGTTGGCGCCGAGTTTTTCGCGGCCGGCGCTGGCGACGTTGAGGATCTTGCCGCGCAACGGCAGAATCGCCTGGTTGGAGCGGTTGCGGGCCTGCTTGGCCGAGCCGCCAGCCGAATCGCCCTCGACGATGAACAGTTCGGCGCCTTCCGAAGTGGTCTGGCTGCAATCGGCCAGTTTGCCCGGAAGCCGCAACTTGCGTACCGCGCTCTTGCGGTTGACTTCCTTCTCCTTGCGCCGCCGTAACCGTTCTTCGGCGCGGTCAATCACCCATTCGAGCAGCTTGTCGGCCTCAGCCGGCGAATCGGCCAGGAAATGGTCGAACGGATCGCGCAGTGCGTTTTCGACAATTCGCTGGGCTTCAACGGTGGCCAGCTTGTCCTTGGTCTGGCCGACGAATTCCGGCTCGCGGATGAACACCGAAAGCATACCAATCGAGGAGATCATGACGTCGTCGGTGGTGATCGAGGCGGCGCGCTTGTTGCCGGTGAGTTCGGCATAGGCCTTCAGCCCCTTGGTCAGCGCAATCCTCAATCCGGCTTCATGGGTGCCGCCGTCGGGCGTGGGGATGGTGTTGCAATAGGAATTGATCGACGCGTCGCCGCCATACCAGGTGATGGCCCACTCCATCGATCCGTGGCCGCCGGTACGCTCGGTCTTGCCGGCAAAAATATCGCGGGTGACCCGGTGTTCCTTGCCAAGCGTGGTTTCGAGATAATCCTTGAGCCCGCCGGGAAAGTGAAACACGGCTTTTTCCGGAGTCTCGGTACCTTCGACCAACGATGCGGCGCAAGCCCAGCGAATTTCGACGCCGCCAAACAGAAACGCCTTCGATCTTGCCATGCGGTAGAGCCGACCCGGATCGAAGCGCGCACCGGCGCCGAAAATATCGGGGTCTGGGTGAAACCGGACCTTGGTGCCGCGGCGATTATGGATCTCGCCCAGTTCCTCGAGCCCGCCCTGCGGGATGCCGCGCGAGAAGGTCTGCCGGTAAAGACGGCGATTGCGGGCGATCTCGACCACGAGATCATCGGAAAGGGCGTTGACCACCGATACGCCGACGCCATGCAGTCCGCCGGAGGTTTCATAGACCTTGCTGTCGAACTTGCCGCCCGCATGCAGCACGGTCATGATCACTTCAAGCGTCGACTTGCCGGGAAACTTGGGATGGTTTTCCACCGGAATGCCACGACCATTGTCGGAGACCGAAAGATAGCCTTCGGCATCGAGCTCGACCTCGATGAAATTGGCGTGGCCGGCTACGGCTTCGTCCATCGAGTTGTCGATTACCTCGGCAAAAAGATGGTGCAGCGCGCGTTCGTCGGTGCCGCCAATATACATGCCAGGTCTGCGCCGCACCGGCTCGAGGCCTTCGAGCACTTCGATCGCGGAGGCGTTGTAATCATCGCCGCTGGCTGGTGCGCCCTGTTTGGAGGGCGCCGCGCGCGCGGGTTTGGCCGCTGCTGGTTGGGATGCCTGCGCCGGGGTATTTTGAGCCTTTGGCTCCGGACTTGTCGCCGGTGTGGCCATTGCTGCAAAAAGATCGTTGGAATCGTCCATATCGTGGTCGAGCCTAGTGTAGATTTGGGGTGCGAATCAGCCGGAGTGTGCCAGAATCCAACCTTTCAAGCGACCATGTACCATGTGCTTCGATGCTTTGCGCGCTGTTCGTCGCGGTTCTATCGTGCTGGCAATGGCAATTGTGCTCGGCAATTTGCCGCAGACGTCTGCCGCAGCACTGGAACTCAAAGGCCACAAGGATCGGCTGTTTGCCTATCCGGGCATCCTGACGATGGCTAAGGACGGCTCCTACATGGTGGTCGACTACGACAAGATGCGCGACATTCACCGTCGCGATATCGAGCCGGAACGCCGGGTGCGCTCGTCTTACGTATCACTCAAGGTGAACCGGTTGAGCCGGGTTGCCGAACATCAGGCCAATGGCCGGACCATCGAAACGGGCCTGACCGGTGATCTGGCCGGCGCGCGCTTTGCTGTCATCTTCGTCCATGGCCGCGGCGGAGATCAGCGGCTGGGAATGAACGATTACACCTTTGGTGGCAACTTCAACCGGCTCAAGAATCTGGTGGTCGGGAATGGCGGCGCCTATCTGGCGCCCACCGTGCAGAGTTTTGACGATCAGGGCTCGGGTGACGTCAAGGCGCTGGTGCTTGCCGGGCGGGTGCCGGTGGTGCTGGCCTGCGCGTCGATGGGCTCGATCATCTGCGCCAAGTTGGCCAATGACACAGAGGTGGTGCCGCGCCTTGCCGGCATCGCGCTGTTGGGCGGTGCCCCTGATATGGGGATCGCCGGCAGTGCGGCGGTAAAGGCCCGGCTGCCGATTGTCTTTACCCATGGCAGCGACGACAGTGTTTATGCGTGGGGCGACCAGAAGGCCGTGTTTGACAAGGTGCGGGCCAGCAGCGAGGCTTATCCAGCGCGTTTCGTGCTGTTTAACACCGGCTCGCACGGCACTCCGATGCGGATGACCGACTGGAAACAGACGCTGGAATTTCTGCTCAGCCGCTGAGATGGATGGCTTGGGTTGAGCATTTCCTCGCCGATTTAAGGGGGAAGAAGGCTGCAAACCCGGCTTCTCAGGCCGATCCATGACCGGTTCATTTCGGGAATAGTTTCAATTTAAGGAAAAATTGACTGCGCCGGTGAACCTGATGTTTGCGAAATAAGCCTAGAACTGGCCCGATCCTAATGCGGAGCGGGACATGAAATATATCGCCTTTATCCTTTTTACCGTGCTGACCAACGCGGCGGCGCAGCTGATGCTCAAGCAGGGCATGCTGTCACTCGGACCAATTTCCTTTACCGCCGACACGATGATTTCCAGAGTTTTCCAGATTCTGTTCAATCCGTGGGTCTTCGCCGGTCTTACTACTTTCGCGATTTCCATGGCATCGCATCTTTACGTGCTGTCCAAGGTGGAATTGTCCTTCGCCTATCCGTTCCTGAGCCTGGCCTATGTGGCCGTGGCGGTATTTGCCTTCTTTATCTTTGGTGAAGATCTCAACAATTGGCGGATCGCAGGCATCGCCTTCATCTGCGTCGGAACGATCCTGATTGCCCAGTCCGGCCGCGAAGGCCACTCAAGCGATGTGCAGGAGACGGCACAGCTTTCAAAAATCAACGCAGCAGCAAGTGAGATTTCACGATGAAACACGTCATTTTTGGAGGCGACGGCTTTGTCGGTCGCCATCTCGCCAAGAAGCTTCTCGCCGATGGCGAAGAGGTCGTGATTGCCGATATCGTCAACGACAACCAGGCTTTCTACCGGGATGCGACGATCATCAAATGCGATGTGACCCGCCCGGATGATGTAGCCAGGGTTTCGCTTTCCGCTGACGACATGGTCTACAATCTCTCGGCCAAGATGCTTTCGCCATTGCAGGTGCGTGCCAAGCGCCATGATTTCTTCTACCCGGTCAATTACGACGGCACCAAGAACATCATCGAAGCAATGGACAAGGCCGGCGCCAGCCAGCTGGTGCATTTCACCACCGACATGATCTACGGCCATACGGTAACCTTTCCGATGACCGAGGAGCACCCGGTTTCGCCGCTGGGCGAATATGGTCAGTCGAAGCAGGACACCGAAGTTCTTGCGGCGGAATGGCGTACCCGCGGGATGTCGATCTCGCTGTTTCGTCCACGGCTGATCATCGGTCCAGGACGGCTCGGAATCCTGGAAAAACTGTTCAAGCTGATTGATGCCAATCTGCCGGTGCCGATGATCGGATCGGGCAGGAACCCGTATCAGTTCATCTCGGTGTTCGATTGTGCCGAAGCTGCGCGGCTGGCCTGGAAAGCCGGTGTGCCGAACGAGGCCTATAATCTGGGTTCGATCAAGCCGCCGCCGGTGCGCAAGCTCCTGGGCGATCTGGTCAAGCATGCCGGGTCGAAATCGTTCCTGATCCCGACACCGGGCTGGGCAGTCAAGCGCACGCTCGACCTGTTTGATCTGATCAACATGCCGATCATGGACCCGGAGCAGTATCTTATCGCCGATGAAAATTGCGTTCTCGACGTCTCCAAGGGCGAGCGCCAGCTTGGCTGGGTGCCGCAGTACCGTGACGAAGACATGCTGATTGCCGCCTATGACGAATATCGCGCCCAGAAAGTGCGTGGCGGTGCTTCCGCTTCTGCACACGTCGCGCCTGCCGAATGAAACCGCTTCGAGGGAGCCACAACATGCTTGATACACCCAACCGCGTGACTGTCGAAGCGCCGCCATTGTCTGCTACGGCGCCTGACGCCGGCCGCGCGTCGCGGCCAAACCTGCTGAGCGTCGACGATGCGAAAGCGATGTCGCTTGGCGAGATGACGGAGCTGTTCAAGGATCACATCAATCCCGGCCAGCTGCATTTCATGAAGCTTCTGGGCTTCCACAAGGTCAAGATCGAGACCGCGTCGGGGATGTATTACACCGACCAGAACGGGCGCAAGATCCTTGATTTCTTCGGTGGTTTCGGCTCGCTGGCGCTGGGTCATAACCATCCGCGCATCATCAAGGCGCGGAAGGATTTTCAGGACGAAGACCGGCATGAGATCGCCATTGCGTTCATGAGCCAATACGCCTCCGCACTGGCCAAGAATCTGGCGGCGATCGCGCCGGGCGATCTCGACATGGTGTTTCTGGGTTCGTCCGGCTCGGAAGCCATGGAAGCGGCCATCAAGGTGGCTGAGCGGGCTGCGGGACCGAAGCGGCCGAAGATCGTCTATGCGGCGAACTCGTTCCACGGCAAGACCAAGGGCGTGCTGTCGCTGACCGATTCCGAGCTCTATCGCGGCGAGTTCCAGCTCACCGGCAACACGGTCAAGGTGCCGTTTGGCGACATCGATGCGATCCGCGCGGCGTTCGAAACCGATCCGGAAATCGGTGTGATCGTGCTCGAGACCATCCAGGGTGGTGGCGGTATCGTCGAGGCGCCGGTGGAATTCTGGCAGCAATTGCGGGCGCTGTGCGACAAGCATGGCGTGTTGTGGATTGCCGACGAGGTGCAGTGCGGCATGGGTCGTTCCGGTCACTTCTTCGCATTCGAGAAGGCAGGCGTGGTGCCGGACGTCACGGCGCTCGCCAAATCGCTCGGTGCCGGCAAATGTGCCATGGCAGCGATGATCGCCTCCCGCAAGGTCTACATGAAGGCCTATGGCACACCGAAAACGGCAATGATCCACGCCCAGGCCACATTCGGCGGCATTGGCGAGGCTTGCGTCACGGCCATCGAAGGTCTCAACGTGATGTATGATGAGGATCTGATCGGCAATGCCGCACAGGTCGGGTCCTACCTGATCAACCGTCTCAACGAACTCAAGGCCAAGTATCCGCAAATCATCAAGGATGTGCGCGGCAGCGGCTTCATGGTCGGGCTTGAATTCCAGGATTTCAGCCAGACCTTGCCGGCGCTGCTCAGGCCAATGGTGGCGCTGCTCGACGACAAGCTGAAGGGCTCGCTGTCAGGCTTCGTCGGCGCAGAATTGCTGCGCGATCACGATGTGCTGGTGGCGTTTACCGAATATAATCGCAACGTCATCCGGCTGGAGCCGCCGTTGATCTGCGGGCCTGAGCATGTCGATCAGTTCATCGAGGCTCTCGACACCGTGCTGGGCCGTGGCATTGTCCGCATCGTCCGCGATTTCATTGGCAGCCAGACCAAGAAATAGACCCGGGCCTTAACCTGGGTTTTCAGCAACCATCAGCCGGGGCGGATCCATGGTGATCCGTCCCGGCTTTTGTGTTTTCGGACTTGTGTCGAGCCGGGATGCGCATGCCAAATCCGGAATGAGAACAGCCGCAGGCTTGCTTGCGCGGCCATGTTTTTCACGTTACCCCTTGCCGGTCCGTACGGCCAATTTGAGGCTGGCGGTGCAGGTCATGGCGCGGTCGAGGTGGTGACCGGATCGCTGCCTTGGCGAACTCGCTGCGGTACGTGCAGATTTGGAAGGTGATTCAATTGGTTAACCAATGGGGCAGGGAGAGTGATTTTCGGCCCGGTCGTCGTGGCGTCAGCGCCGCCATGACGGTCATCGCCGTGGTCTTCGCCCTCGCAATTGGCGCGGCTGGCGGCTATTTCGCGTTCCGGGTTACCCAGTTCGATGCCAACGTAGAAGTCGATACCTCTGCCAACACACAGATCGCCGATACGCAGATTAATGATCTCGAAGCGAAAATCGGCAGGCAGGCGGCTGAGTTGGATGCCATGGCGGAAGAACTGGCGGCACTCAGCAGCAAGGCGCAACTCGCGGAGGAGAATGCCGCTGCAGCCGAAACGCTGGCCCGCTCGCGTGATGCACTGCTTGTGGAGAACAAAGCGCTGAAGGCGAAACTGGCTGCGGCGGAAGCGGAGCGGGACGTCGTCGGCCAGGTCAGGGGAGCTGCCGAGGACCGCACCGCCGCCGAATTGGCCCGTTTGCGTGACGAGGTCATTCCGCAACTAACGGCGGAGCGGGACCAGTTGCAGCGCAAGAACATGATGATGCTGGCGGACCAGACCAACCTGAAGGCGCGGGCCAAAGCCGCTGCCGAGGTGCATACGGCGGATGCCAAGCGGATTGCCGAACTGGAAGCACGGCTTGCCGAGGCCGAGGTGAACCTGGCGGCCTCGCAAGAGGTGCTGGATGCGCTCAAGCTTGCCGAGCGCGCGGGCAAGGCGCCCGAGGTAGTGGCCGAAAATCCCGACCCGGCGACGAAATCGGATCCAACGGACAATTCGGCGCCCGATCCGCGCAAGCGCGATAATGTGGCAAAAGCCTTGCGTGTCGCGCCGGGTCTTGAAACATTGTCTGAAGCGGAACGGCAGAAGCTGGAAGACACGCTGATTGCCGGCGAATGCGTGACAACGGCGCTGAAATCGGTGTTTGAGCGCGTGCCCATCCTCACACTTCGAAACCTGATCCGCGATCTGAACAGCGACTGCTGACCAAAGGAGAACGCCTTGAAAACCGGTGCCATCACTCTTCGAGGCTTGTTTTGGGTCGTCTGCGCATGGCTGCTTGCTGCCGGCGTGAGCCAATCGGCCGAATTTGAACGTAATATCATGACTGGCGGGCCGACCGGCACCTATATCCGCATCGGCAACGATATTGCCGATCTTGGTGCGCAATGCGAACTGACGCTGAACGTGGTTGAAAGCGCTGGCTCGCTCGAGAATTTCGTTGGTGTCCGCAAGCGGCGCAATACCCAGTTCGGCATCGTCCAAAGTGACGTTCTGGAGTATCTGAAAACCTTCGAGGCCAATGATTCCGAAATTCAGGATGCCGTGCGCGGCGTGCGGATCATGTTCCCGCTTTATAACGAGGAAGTGCACGTGCTGGCGCGCATCGGGCTTGGCGGGATCAGGGATCTCGAAGGCCAGAAGGTCGCCATTGGCGTCAAGGACAGCGGAACGTTTCTGACCGCCTCGCTGGTGCTCGACATCCTGCAGGTCAAGGCCGCCGAGCGGCTGCCGCTGAACCCGGATCAGGCGCTTGAAAAACTCAAAGCTGGTGAGATCGATGCCTTCTTCTATGTCGCCGGCGCGCCCGCTTCGCTGTTTGCCGATGCCGATATCGATCCGGACGAATTCCATCTGCTGCCGATCACCGAGGCGCCATTGCTTGCGACCTACACCAAGGCGGCCATTCCGGCTGATACCTATGCCTTCCAGACCGGGCCGGTCGATCTGATCGCGGTCAAGGCGGTGCTGATGACCTATGATTATGATCCCGCCAAGAATGCCTACCACCGCGAGAGCTGCACCACTGTTTCGGATTTCTCCAGCCTGGTGCTCAATGGCATGGGGCAGTTGCGTGAGACAGGCCACCCGAAATGGACATCGGTGGACCTGACAGCACTGCCGCCGGGCTGGAAAGTGGGCTCTTGCGTCAAGGCCGGGATGGCGCTGGACTATGCGCCCAAATGCAAAAAAGCTGCCGAGGCGGTGCCAGCCGATAGCAATGAGGAATATCTCAATCTCCTCAAGCAGCGGCTCAAGAACTGAACTTTATCCTTGGACCCACCTAATAAAAAACCGCCGGAGCCCGATTTGGGCTCCGGCGGTTTTATGTGTGCCGGGCCGCCTTGGCAGCCCGGCATAATCAATCAGACCGAGTAGTACATGTCGAATTCGACCGGATGCGGGGTCATTTCGAAGCGCATCACTTCGGCCATCTTCAGCTCGATGAAGGCATCGATCTGGTCGTCGTCGAATACGCCACCGGCGGTGAGGAATTTGCGATCCTTGTCGAGGCATTCAAGCGCTTCACGCAGCGAACCGGCAACGGTCGGGATCTTCTTGAGTTCCTTGGCAGGCAGATCGTAAAGGTCCTTGTCCATAGCCTTGCCCGGATGGATCTTGTTCTTGATACCGTCGAGGCCGGCCATCAGCATGGCTGCGAAACACAGATACGGGTTTGCAGTCGGATCGCTGAAGCGGACTTCAACGCGCTTGGACTTCGGCGATGAGCCGAACGGAATACGGCAGGATGCCGAACGGTTGCGTGCCGAATAGGCCAGCAGCACCGGAGCTTCATAACCCGGAACCAGACGCTTGTAGGAGTTGGTCGAAGGGTTGGCAAAGGCGTTGATGGCCTTGGCGTGTTTGATGATACCGCCGATGTAGAACAGGCAGGTTTCCGACAGGCCGGCATATTCGTCGCCGGCAAAGGTCGGCTTGCCACCCTTCCAGATCGACTGGTGCACATGCATTCCCGAACCGTTGTCGCCGAAGACGGGCTTGGGCATGAAGGTCGCGGTCTTGCCATAGGCGTTGGCGACCTGGTGGACACCATACTTGTAGATCTGGGTCTTGTCGGCCATGCGGGTTAGGGTGTCGAATACCAGACACAATTCATGTTGGGCCGACGCCACTTCGTGGTGGTGCTTTTCAACCGTCAAGCCCATTTCGGCGAGAACAGTGAGCATTTCCGAACGCATGTCCTGGCAGCTGTCGATCGGAGGCAGCGGGAAATAGCCGCCCTTCATGCGCGGACGGTGACCCATGTTGCCGGTTTCGTAGTCGGTGTCGTCGTTGGACGGCAGTTCGGTCGAATCGAGCTTGAAGCCCGTGTTGTAGGGGTCGGCCTTGTACTTCACATCGTCAAAGATGAAGAACTCGGGCTCGGGGCCGATGAACACGGTGTCGCCGATGCCGGAAGCCTGAAGATAGGCTTCGGCCTTCTTGGCGGTTGTGCGCGGGTCACGGCTGTAGGCTTCGCCGGTGATCGGGTCGAGGATGTCGCAGAAAATCGCCATGGTCGACTGCGCGAAGAACGGATCCATATGCGCAGTCGTTGTGTCGGGCATCAGCACCATGTCGGACTCGTTGATGGCCTTCCAGCCGGCAATCGAGGAACCGTCGAACATGACGCCATCGGCGAACATATCTTCGTCAACGCAGGAGACGTCCATGGTCACGTGCTGCATCTTGCCCTTGGGGTCGGTGAAGCGCAGATCGACGAACTTGACGTCGTTGTCTTTGATCTGCTTCAGAATTTCATTCGCTGTCGTCATGTTCGATATTCCCTGTTGGTACTGACGATAGGTGCGCGGCCTAACAGCGCCGGGCACGTTGATCGGGGGTTATTAGATGGCGTCGTTGCCGGTTTCACCGGTACGAATGCGGATGACTTCCTCGACATTGGAGACGAAGATCTTGCCATCGCCGATGCGGCCGGTCTGGGCGGCGTTGCGAATGGCGTCGATTGCGGCTTCGGCCGTTTCATCGGCGAGCACGATCTCGACCTTCACCTTGGGCAGGAAATCCACGACATATTCCGCGCCGCGGTAGAGCTCGGTGTGGCCCTTCTGGCGACCGAAACCCTTGGCCTCGGTAACGGTAATGCCCTGCAGGCCGACTTCCTGAAGGGCTTCCTTCACTTCGTCGAGCTTGAACGGCTTGATGATCGCTTCGATCTTTTTCATGAGAACCAATTCTCCGCATTTTTTCTGTGAAAGAGGGCGCCGACGCATGCACCAAAACCCACTCGCGAACATAAAAGCACACGGCGTGCCAATTCGGCGAAAATTCACGAGAACCGAGCAAATATTTTCTTTTGACCGAAAAAGGGACTGCGAAATCCGGCAAAACCGCCAGACTTCCTCCGGGGAAGGCCAATCCGCATTCGATTTCGTTTGTTTGTTCGGCGGGAAATGGTTCGGCGTGGCAGTCGTTGATGATTTTTTGTGCATCAACGCATGCCTAAATTCACGCCATAGTGCCTAAATAATGCTCAGTAGTCGGGCCTGGGGCAATAGAGCTGATCGTCTCCGTGCGGGCTATCGTCGGTGTCTTGACCGCGGTGCCCGGCGGTGCGACGAAAGCTGATGGCGATCAATGCGATACTGCTGGTGAACCCTTCAACTATGGGCAAGATTGACGCCGCGGCGATTGCCAGCGGAATTGGCGGCTATGGGCTGATGCAAGCTGCGGGCGCGCATGTTGCCGCCTGCGTGCTCAGGTACTACCCGGCCATGGTCCGGGCGATCATCTTCTGCGGACCTGGTAATAATGGCGGCGACGGTCATGTGGCAGCGCGCCTGCTTGCCGAGAGTGGCGTTGATGTTTGCCGCTACGGTGTTGAACCGCGACCGGGCGGTGATGCGGCACGGGCTCATGCCGATTGCCCGGGCAAGATCCTGCCTCTCGCCGACTGGTGTCCTGAACCTGGCGATGTGATTGTCGACGCGCTGTTTGGCGCTGGCCTCGACCGGCCAGTAAATGACGAGGTCGCCGCACTGATCGAGCGCGCGAAGGCAGCAGAGACACCGGTGGTCGCCGTTGATTTGCCGTCGGGCCTGTCGGGGCGAACCGGGCAACCGACTGGCGCCTGTTTTCAGGCATGCCATACCGTAACCTTTGCTGCGCTCAAACCTGGCCATCTGCTAATGCCGGGCAGGGCGCTGTGCGGCGAGATGCATCTGTGCGATATCGGCATTCCGGCGCGGCTGATTACCGGTGATGACCCGATCTCCTGCAACCACGCGGGGCTTTATAACGACTACCTTCCGGCAGCAGATCCGGCGCAGCATAAGTATAAACGGGGACACTTGGTGGTGTTTTCCGGCCGGTTGATCTCGGGGGGCGCGGCACGGCTTGCGGCCTCTGCCGGATTGCATGCAGGCGCCGGGTTGGTGACGCTGGCGACGCCGCCCGGTGCGGTGATGGTTCAGGCCACGCACCTGACGGCGGTGATGCAACGGTCGGTTAAATCGGCAGATGATCTCGATCAATGGCTTGAAGATCCGCGGCTTGCGGCCTTCGTGCTGGGGCCTGGATTTGGCGATCTCGACAAGGCCCGCGATTTTGTCACGCCGCTCGGCGGCGCCAACCGCCCGGTGGTGCTCGACGCCGACGGGCTGAGCGCTTTTGCAGGCGATACGGAACGGCTGGGGGGCTTGTTCTTGGGAGAAACGCGGCTGGTGATAACCCCGCATGAGGGCGAGTTCCGCCGGTTGTTTGCCGAATTGTCGGATGATCCTCAACTCTCGAAGATCGACCGAGCGCGTGCAGCGGCAAAGATCCTCAATGCGGTGGTGGTCTACAAGGGGCCAGATACGGTGATCGCAGCTCCTGATGGCCGTGCGGCGGTCAATGCCGGGGCGCCACCGTGGCTTGCCACTGCCGGGTCGGGCGATGTGCTGGCCGGTATCATCGGCGCGCTGCTGGCCCAGGGCATGCCGCCCTTCGAGGCCAGTTGCGCGGGCGTGGCGATGCATGGTCAGGCAGGCGATCGGGCGGGCAGGGCAATGACGGCAGAAGATCTGCCGCCGCATATCGCGCCTTTATAGAAGCCGGCTTTTACGCAACATGCCGGCGCTGGCGAGGACCGGATAGGCGATCGAAACGAACAACGAGTTGATTTCCTTGAGGTCACGCATCGTGTCGATATGGATCGACGAGCTGTCATAGGAGTTGTCGTTTCCGTCTCTCAACCGCTGCATGTGCTGCTCTTCACTGTGGCGGACCATGGTGCGCACCACTTCTTTTTGCGCCACCAGTTGCCGCGCGTGCTCGACATCGCGGTTGACGAACAGATTGAAGGCCAGCCGCGCATTTTTCGACACTTCCTGATGCAATGCCTTGATTTCGTGCCAGCCTTCCTCGGAAAAGACGATCTTGCGGGCATGCCGCTTGCGTGCCCTTGTGACCATGTTCTGGGAGATGATGTCGGCGGCCTGTTCGAGTTTGATGGTGGCGCCAAGAAGGTCCTGGCATAGCGCCGCTGACTTTTCGTCCAACGCGCTTTCGGAAATCTTCGCCAGGTAGAACTTGATGTTGCGGTGGGTCTGGTCGATCTCGTCGTCAAGTTCCTGAATCCGCGTGATCTTTGCCTTGTCGGATTTTTCATAGACATCAAAGATCCAGGCCAGCATCAGTTCGATCCGCTCGCACACGGTCAGCACTTCGCGGGTGGCGTTGGCGATCGCCTGTTCGGGATTGGACAGATGTTCTGGCGTCAGCGCCGAGAGACGTTCCTCGCTTATGGTTTCCACGCCCACATCGGGGCTTGTCATCCACGACTGCAGCAGACGGCCAACCATGCCGCAGAAGGGAAGTCCGAAAACCAGAACCGCCAGATTGATGGCGAGATGGCACAGCACTACAGCATCGCCAGGATGAGTGGAAAAGACGCTGCTGGGCAATTCCACCGTCATCTGGACGGCCAGTGCGATCAGCGTGCCAAGGCCGCGAATGGCGACGTTGCCGAGCGGCACGACCCGTGCATCGGTGCGTTCGCCACGGGTCAACACCGCGGCGATCACGGCTGCGCCGAAATTGATGCCGAGCACCAGCGGAATGATCAGCACTGGCGGGATCAACGCGCGGTCGGCCAGCGAGGCCAGCAGCAGCACGGTGGCAACGCTGGAATGAAACGCCCAGGCCAGCAGCCCGGCGAGCACAAAGGCGGTTATCCAGTCGCGCGACAGGTAATTGATGATCACCGGCAGGATTTCGCTGGTTTTCAGCGGGATTGAGGCTTCGCCGATCAACCGCAGTGACAGCAGCAAAAGCCCCAGCCCGAACAGGATGCGGCCTAATTGCCGCCAGTTTCGCGCCTCGCTGGCGCGGAAGGAGATGGTGCCGGCGAGCAGCAGAACGGGAATCAGCAGCGACAGGTCATGGCGCAGGATGCGCACGACAAAGGCCGAACCGAGATCGGCGCCGAGCAGGGTGGCGATGCCGATCGCCGAGGAGACGTAGCCGCTGGCGACAAAGCCCGCGGTGATCAGCGCCACCGCGGTGGCGCTTTGCAAGGCAATGGCCAGGAAAAACCCGGCGATGGCCGCGGTGACGCGGTTGCTGATCGCCAGCTTCAGCTTGTCGCGCAGGGCGTTGCCATAAGCGCGTTCGATGCCGGTTCTGACCATTCGTGTGGCCCAGAGCAGCAGGGCGACTGCGCCGGCCAGATTGATAAAGACAATGATACCCGACATGTAGCGGCCAGACCGTAACAAGAGTGAACAAGGAACTCCGGCGCCATAGATGTGCGATCGGAGGTGGCGAATATGGGCCGCAAATGCTGGCAGAACGACGAATCAGATTATCGCATATTTGCGTTTGTCACAATTTGCCGCCTGATGGTTGCGCGTGCGAAAAACTATTCAATTTATAGGGGTTGCTAATCATTATTGCGCAACCGGTTCGACCCGTTGCCGGGCGCGCCCGCGTCTGGGGTCATAATGGCTGGTGGTGGTGTTGGCTCAGGCGGCCTTCTGATTGGTGAGATAGGCCTTGGGCGGTGCACCCATGACCCTGGAAAACATGGTCGTGAATGCTGGCATGCTGTCATAGCCGAGATCAAGCGCAACCACGGTGACCGCGTCACCGGCGGTCAGCCGCGGCAATGCGGCCATCACGCAGGCCTGCTGGCGCCAGGCCGACAGGCTCAACCCGGTTTCCTGCCGGAACACCCGGGTGAAAGTGCGGCGGCTCATCCCGGTCCGGGCGGCCCATTCGTCGATTTCAAGCCGGGCCGAGGGTGCGCTGATGAAGCTGCGGCACAGGCGCGCCAGGCCGGGATGCGCAGGAAGCGGCAGGCCCAAAGGGCGTTCAGGCAGTCGCGGGATTTCGTGCAACAGCAAGGCCTGGATCAGCCGCGAGCGGGGTTCGTCATTGTCGGGGCCCTGGCGGACAACCTCCTCGCTCAGGCTGCGCATCAAGGGGGTCAAGCCGGTGACATGTAGATGTACCGGCAAACCGGGCATGGCGTCGGATTGAACGTAGACCGATTGCATTTCGACTTCACCGATCATGTCGACCGAATGGCGCACGCCGGCCGGGATCCACAAGGCGTGGTCGGGGGGCACCATCCAGCGGCCCATCTGCGTTGATACAATGACGACGCCGGTGATCGGGTGCAGCAACTGTGCCCGCCCGTGCTCGTGCTCTGGAACATGTTCGCCCGCCGCGAAACGGAGGGTGAAGGCAAACGCCGGTGTGGTTGCTGCTTCCACAGCGTCGAGCCGCAAATGGTGTTGCAAGGCGTTTTCAAGCGGTAGCGCGCGATGGTGAATAGCCGTTTGGTCGATCATGATTTGGCCCGATTGCGTAATATTTCGACCAAACCACGAAAGCAGGTCGCGGACAAGACATGTATCTATACCTGCAGATCTGGCGGTGCATGGACTGAAACTCTTGTCCATATGGTGCCATTGCGAGGAACTGATCCCGCCCGATCAAGCCGTTTTTACGGTCTGGACCGGTGCGGAGTGTTTGCAGAGCCTGATGCCGGTCGCCGTCAAATGGGTTCATTTGGGTGGTTGCGACCATGTATCAGATCATCGTGTTGAAGCGGCCTTTGCGCGTTCAGCTGAATGCGCGGCGTTTTTGGCTCGGGACGGAAGGATAGAGAATGAGCGTTGCGGAAACAGGATCTGAACCGCGTATGGCGGCAAGTGCCGCGCCGGCCGCCTTTTCGGTGGTGGTGGCGCTCAGCGTCTGTCATTTTCTCAACGACACGATGCAGTCGGTGCTGGCAGCGATCTATCCGATCCTGAAAATCAACTATGCGCTCAGCTTTGGCCAGATCGGCATGCTGACCTTCGCCTTCCAGTTCACCGCGTCGTTGCTGCAGCCGGCGATCGGTGCCTTTACCGACAAGCGACCGATCAGCTACGGATTGCCGGTCGGCATGGGTTTTTCGCTGGTGGGGCTGCTGTTGCTCTCATCGGCCGGCTATTACGGCCTGCTGCTATTGGCTGCGGCGCTGGTGGGGCTTGGCTCGGCGGTGTTCCACCCCGAATCCTCGCGCATTGCCCGGCTTGCCTCGGGCGGTCGCCACGGCACCGCGCAATCGGTGTTTCAGGTGGGCGGCAATTTGGGCACTGCCTGCGGGCCTTTGCTGGCGGCGTTCATCATCGTGCCCAACGGCCAGACCTCGGTCGCCTGGTTTGGCGTGGCCGCGTTGATTGCCATGGTGATCCTGACCTGGGTCAGCCGCTGGTATGGCGCCTTCCGTCGTGCCTCGGTGGGACGACCGGCTCCCGACAAGACGCTCGCACATAGCCGCCGCCGGGTGATGATTGCGCTGGTGGTTCTGGCATTGCTGGTGTTTACCAAGAACATCTATGTCGCCAGTTTTACCAGCTTCTACACCTTCTTCGTGATTGAACGCTTCGGCGTCAGCGTTCAGGCGTCGCAATTGCTGCTGTTCGTGTTTCTGGGCGCGATGGCCGTCGGTACGCTGATCGGTGGTCCGATCGGCGACCGGATCGGGACGCGCGCGGTGATCTGGGTGTCGATCCTCGGCATTCTGCCGTTTACGCTGATGCTGCCCTATGCGGATCTGTTCTGGACCACGGTGCTGACGGTGATCATCGGCGTGATTCTGGCCTCGGCGTTTCCGGCGATCATCGTGTTTGCACAGGAACTTGTGCCGGGACGGATCGGGCTGATTGCCGGCGTGTTCTTCGGCTTTGCCTTCGGCATGGGCGGCATATCGGCCGCGGTGCTGGGGGAGGTGGCCGATATCAAGGGGATCATCTATGTCTACCAGATCTGCTCGTTCCTGCCGTTCCTGGGCCTGCTGACCGTACTTTTGCCAAAGCACACGCGTAATCAGACCGCTTGACAGCGAAACGGATCAAGCGCTCACGAGCCGTTGGCCTGTGCTACTGAGCGACAAAACCGCCATCGACTGGAATGATGGCGCCGACCATGAATGACGCCTGACCGGAGCAAAGCCAGATAATCAGGTTGGCGACTTCAACGGCGGTGCCGATGCGGCCGATCGGGTGCAGCGGATCCATCATCTGCTGGCTGGTCTGGGCGCCGGAGGTAGCCTGCTCAGCAAGCGAATCCAGCATGCGCGTGTCGATACCACCGGGACAGACCGCGTTGACGCGGATTGCAGCCTTGGCATATTCCAGCGCGGCGTTGCGGGTGAGGCCTGCTATGGCGTGCTTGGAGGCGACATAGGGCGACAGACCGGGAAAGCCGATCAGCCCCGCGACCGAGGAAACATTGACAATGGCGCCGCCGCCGGCGGCCAGCATGTGGCGGATTTCCGCCTGCATGCACAGGAAAGCCCCCTTGGTGTTGACCCGCATGATGGCGTCGTAATTGGCTTCGGTCTGATCGGTGAAGGGGGCGATGGTGCCTTCGATCCCGGCATTGTTGACGGCGCAGTCGAGCCCGCCATACTGATCGACCGCACTTGCCACCAGCGCCGCCACGTCATCAACATTTGAGACATCGGCGCGCTGGAACATGGCAGTGCCGTCCGCCTTGTGGATCATCGCTACCGTTTCCTCGCCACCTGGCTGGTCAATGTCGGAGACCACCACATTGGCGCCTTGTGCGGCAAAACCAAGAGCCGTGGCGCGGCCGATGCCAGCGGCCGACCCGGTAACCAGAACTGTCTTGTCCGTAAACAATGCCATTTCATCCTCCCGAACCTGTGCGGATGCACTGGCAGGCAGAATGGCGGCAACGGGCGGTTGCCGCCTTGACGTCCGTCAATGGATTCAACGGGCAATGTGCTTCGGTTGTTGGTTCGTCTTCACTTACGGATACGGGACGCGCCGGTGCGTCAGGTGGAAACCAGCTTCTGCAGCGCCATGGCGCCGGCCGGCGCGTTTACCTTGCCGCCAGTAATGAAGAAGGCAAAAACATCGCGCGGCGTGGCATCGACCTTGCGCAATCCGGCGGCCAGCGGCAGGTCGTCAGGCGCCGCGCCTGCGGCATAGGACTTGAGCCGCTGTGCCCAGAGATCGATATCTTCAGGCGGATAGCAGGTGGGGATGTCGTCGGAACCCCGCTGCAGCCGCGCATAGACGAAATCCGATGTTACGTCGGCAAACATCGGATAGGTCTCGTGGTCGGCGCAGACAGCCGCCACATTGTGCTTCGCCAACAGCTCGATAAATTCCGGCGTGGAAAAGCTCTCGTGCCGGGCTTCGACGACATGGCGAAGCGCGATGCCGTTCTGTTTTTCGGGCAGCAGCGCCAGAAAAGCTGCGAAATCATCCGGCTCGAATTTCTTCGTCGGCATGAATTGCCACAGAATCGGGCCCAACCGGTCGCCGAGTTCGGTGATGCCTTGTGTCAAAAACTTGGTGATCGACGGTTCACTTTCCGCCAGCACCTTGCGGTTGGTGCAATAGCGGCTGGCCTTGAGTGAAAACACGAAACCGTCCGGCACATCGGCCGCCCATTTGGCAAATGTCGCCGGCTTCTGGCTGCCATAATAGGTGCCGTTCACCTCGATCGCCCGCAACTTGCTCCCGGCATAATGCAAGTGCTTGGTCTTCGCTAGTTTCGGCGGATAGAAGCTCTCGTTCCAGGCATCAAACACCCAGCCACCGATGCCGGTGCGGATTGTTCCGGTTTTGGTCAAGAATGCCTCCCATGCAAACAGAAACGGCGCTATCGCCGTGGCGATACATGATGGCAGCGCCGAACTCATACTAGCCATATTCGGCACCAGGCATCCACCCGTTTCCGGTGGTGCAATTCTGCGCGCTGCCGGCCGAATTTTCCAGGAGCTGACCACATCAAGATGCAGGGGGTGGGTTCGGCAATCATTGGCGCAATCGCGGCAAACCTAGTTGGACGTACTCGAAAAATATTCTAGTTGTACGAGTGCGTCTGCTGTAAAAGAGTCTGTGCATGATTTAGGTATATGAGAGCAATTTTTTGGTCGAGGGTATAATGCGTCGAGTTCTATTATATTTCGGTGTATTGGGTTGTTGCACAAATTTCGCTGCCGCTGATACCGTTGGTGATTTAGCCAAATGCCGTCAAGTAAGAGACAGTCTCGTACGGCTTACGTGCTACGATAACATTGCCGTTTCTCCAATTGGACCTAAACTCCAGAGGGTGGCTCCACCGGCGGCAAGAAGTGCTCCGATAATGATTACAAGAGCAACGCTCTCATCACAGGTAACAAATTTCGACATTAATGTTTTTAAGCCAAGAATTGAGCTTCGCCTTCGTCTTAAGAATGCGACTACGAAAGTCGTAGTTGCAGTCGGATTAAACATTGTCATTAAAGACGCTTTTGGTGATGAGGTGGTAAATCAGAATGGGAAATTGGACATCACAATTCCTGTTGGGCAAGAAGCTGACGGTACCTCGTTTTACTATTGGGAAGACAATCAGTTCATTGCAGACGACCCCTATAGTCGACTGATCGGCGCAGTGGAGGCCGGCACTGCAAGAACGGAAGTACGCGTTACCCGAGCCGTCTACCAAGATGGATCTATGGTTGCATTTTAATTGTTTCGAAATCGGAATGTGGAGGGGGATAATGCAGAAAATCATTGGCAGTATGCTGGCTTTCGTGGCCCTCGTAATCCTTGGCAACGGGCTCTACATCACCTATCCTGCCTATTCAGCAATAGCAAAAGATCCCAGAAATAGCGCCGTCTTGATGGTCCCCTATTTACGTGCAGGGCTCGATCCTAGCACGCTCGTGATTGATATCTGGAGGCTAACACCAACTACTTCTATGGCCGACGTTGACCGGATTCTACTTGACGTAGCGGCGGGCTTAAAGGGCCGATCATTCTCTAAGGTATATCTAGCCTACCGGGGTGCTGCACGTTTGAGTTTCGATGGACGTTACTTTCGGACACTCGGCGAGGAGCGTGATTGGCAGAACCCTGTATATACCATTCGGACCATGCCCGAAAATGCGCGGAAAATGGATGGCACCCGCGCCTTCAGTTCCTGGACTGGCGGTATGCTCGGTGTCGTGAACGCACAGATGAAGGATCATCAACAAATGCACCGGATCTGGTATTTTGACGATATTCACTAAATAACCAAAGCCGCGTGCCGGTGTCAGAGCGTTTCGCCTTTGGTAATACGCCTCGGGCCTTCCTTCAGCGCCAATCTCGCCGCCGCCATTCAGCCACCTTGGTCAACTCAAAAATCTCCCCGTAGCGGGCTGCGGCCGGGATGTCGCGACGCCTCAGCGCGCTGCGTTAAGCGCGTCCTCGGCCGAAAGATAGGGACCCCAATTGGTCGGATCGTCGGACTCGTAAATCAGCGTGACGGGAACCTTGGCAATATAGCCGCCGTCTTCAACGATCCGCGTCACCTGTTCAGACCTTGCGTCGGATGGTGAACTGCTCATCCCACTTCTCATTGTCAGGCCGTCGGTCGGCGAGGTCATTCATTGTTACTCCGCCGCCTCCACCCGTTTTCCCGGCCTCCGTTCGAGCAGGTCCTTGAGGAAGCCGCCGGTGTAGCTGCGCTTGACCTTGACGATGTCTTCGGGTGTGCCTTCGGCGACGATCTCGCCGCCGCCGTCGCCGCCTTCGGGGCCGAGATCAATCACCCAGTCGGCGGTCTTGATGACTTCGAGATTGTGTTCGATGACCACCACCGAATTGCCCTGATCGACCAATTCGTGGAGCACCTCCAATAGCTTGGCGACATCGTGGAAATGCAGCCCGGTGGTCGGTTCGTCGAGAATGTAGAGCGTGCGCCCGGTCGAACGTTTCGACAGTTCCTTGGCGAGCTTGACGCGCTGGGCTTCGCCGCCCGAGAGCGTGGTCGCCTGCTGACCCACCTTGATATAGCCGAGACCCACGCCCTGCAGCGCCTGCAGCTTGTCACGCACGGCGGGGACGGCGGCAAAGAACTCAACGCCTTCCTCGACCGTCATGTCGAGCACGTCGGCGATCGATTTCTGCTTGAAGGTGACGTCAAGCGTTTCGCGGTTGTAGCGCTTGCCGTGGCAGACATCGCAGGTGACGTAGACATCGGGTAAAAAGTGCATCTCGATCTTGATGACGCCATCGCCCTGGCAGGCTTCGCAGCGGCCGCCCTTGACGTTGAACGAGAAGCGGCCGGGTTGGTAGCCGCGCGCCTTGGATTCCGGCAGGCCCGCAAACCAGTCGCGGATCGGCGTGAAGGCGCCGGTATAGGTGGCCGGGTTGGAACGCGGCGTGCGGCCAATCGGCGACTGGTCGATGTCGATCACCTTGTCGATGTGCTCGAAACCGTCGATGCGGTCGTGCTCGGCAGGATTTTCGCGCGCGCCCATCACCCGCCGTGCCGCCGCCTTGTAGAGCGTCTCGATCAGGAAGGTCGACTTGCCGCCGCCCGATACGCCGGTCACCGCCGTAAAAAGGCCAAGCGGAATCGACGCGGTGACATTCTTGAGGTTGTTGCCGCGCGCACCGATGACCTTGAGTTCTTTATTCTTCTTGGCCTTGCGGCGCTCGGCCGGCACCGCCACTTCCCATTCACCGGAGAGGTATTTGCCGGTGATCGAGCGTGGATTGGCCATGATGTCGCCGGGCGTGCCCTGGGCGATGATCTCGCCGCCATGAATGCCGGCATGCGGGCCAATGTCGACCACATAATCGGCAGTCAGGATCGCGTCCTCGTCATGTTCGACGACGATCACCGTATTGCCGATATCACGCAGATGCTTGAGCGTTTCGAGAAGCCGGGCATTGTCGCGCTGGTGCAGGCCGATCGAGGGCTCGTCGAGCACATAGAGCACGCCGGTAAGCCCGGAGCCGATCTGCGAGGCAAGCCGGATACGCTGGCTTTCGCCGCCTGACAGCGAGCCTGAATTGCGCGACAGCGTCAGGTAATCGAGCCCGACATCGTTGAGGAATTTCAGACGGTCGCGGATTTCCTTGAGAATCCGGACAGCAATCTCGTTCTGCTTGTCGTTGAGACGGGCGGGCAGATCCGAAAACCACTCACCGGCGTTGCGGATCGACAGTTCGGTGACTTCGCCAATGTGGCGGCCATCGATCTTGACCGCGCGAGCCTCAGGCTTCAACCGGTAGCCGTCGCAGGCCGGGCAGGGGGCATTGGACATGTAGCGCTCGATTTCCTCGCGCGCCCAGGCGCTGTCGGTTTCCTTCCAGCGCCGCTCGAGATTGGGAATGATGCCCTCGAAATTCTTCGACGTGGTGTAGGAGCGCAGGCCGTCATCATATTTGAAGGCGATCTTGTCGCTGGTGCCGCGCAGAATGGCCTTCTGGCCTTCCGCCGGCAGATCGGCCCAGCGATCACCCAGCTTGAAGCCGAAATGCTTGCCCAGTGCTTCCAGCGTCTGGGTGTAATAAGGTGAACTCGACTTGGCCCAGGGCGCCACCGCGCCGCCGCGCAGGGTCAGGTGCGGCTCGGGGATGATCAGTGCCTCGTCGATTTTCTTCTGCGAGCCAAGCCCGTCGCAGGTCGGGCAGGCGCCATGCGGGTTGTTGAAGGAAAACAGCCGTGGCTCGATCTCGGAAATGGTGAAGCCGGAGACCGGGCAGGCGAATTTCTCCGAAAACAGCATTCGCTCATGGGTTTCATTCTTGGACTTGTTGGCCGAGCCGCCTCCCGAGGTCTCGCTGTCGGGCAGCGGCTTGTCGGCGAATTCGGCAATCGCCAGACCGTCGGCCAGCCGCAAACAGGTTTCCAGGCTGTCGGCCAACCGTGCCGAGATGTCGGGTCGCACGACGATGCGGTCGACGACAATGTCGATGTCGTGCTTGTATTTCTTGTCGAGCGTCGGGGCGTCGGCGATTTCGTAGTACTGGCCGTCGATCTTGACCCGCTGAAAGCCCTTTTTCATGTACTCGGCAAGTTCCTTGCGGTATTCACCCTTGCGGCCGCGCACCACCGGCGCCAGCACGTACAGCCGCGTGCCTTCTTCCAGCGTCAGCACGCGGTCAACCATCTGGCTGATGGTCTGGCTTTCGATCGGCAGGCCGGTGGCCGGCGAATAGGGCACGCCGACGCGCGCAAACAACAGCCGCATGTAATCGTAGATTTCGGTCACGGTGCCGACGGTGGAGCGCGGGTTGCGGCTGGTGGTCTTCTGCTCGATGGAGATTGCCGGCGACAGCCCGTCGATCTGATCGACATCGGGTTTCTGCATCATCTCGAGAAACTGCCGCGCGTAAGCCGACAGGCTCTCGACATAGCGGCGCTGGCCCTCGGCATAGATGGTGTCGAACGCCAGCGAGGATTTGCCCGACCCCGACAGCCCGGTCATCACGATCAGGCTGTTGCGCGGCAGATCGAGATCGACATTCTTGAGATTGTGCTCGCGGGCTCCGCGAATGGTAATGGATTTCAGTTCCGTCATGACGCCGCCGATTTGCCGTGGAGCGTCCTGTGCGTTCGCCTGAACGCCCGCGGTTCGCTCGCATATTCAAAAAGCCTCAACGGTCCGATTTCCCCATCCGAGGTCGCAATCGAATCCCGCAAAAACACTGCCCCTCATGAACACCAGACTTGCATTATGGTTCCGGGGGCAGACCAGACCCATACATAAGCACCTCATCCGCAATGTCGAGATGCCGCGCTTGCGGTTGCACTGTCCGAGGCGAATCTCTTGACAGAAACTGACATAATCATTAGAACAAATAAAGAACAAAAAAGGCCTGTGGATTGTGCTGGCCGGCAGGACGGGGGAATAGGCGATCCTGTAAGGTGCCCTTGATTTGGACGGGGCGGCGCAGAGCCGCCTGAAGTGTTGGAAGGTGAAACATCATGGCGGGCAGCGTCAACAAGGTCATACTCATTGGCAATCTGGGTGCCGATCCGGAGATCCGGCGCACCCAGGACGGTCGTCCGATCGCCAATCTGTCGATCGCCACCTCGGAGAGCTGGCGCGACAAGAATACCGGCGAACGGCGCGAAAAGACCGAATGGCACCGGGTTGTCATTTTCAACGAAGGTCTGTGCAAGATTGCCGAAAGCTATCTCAAGAAGGGCTCGAAAGTCTATCTTGAAGGCCAGTTGCAGACCCGCAAATGGACCGACCAGTCGGGTCAGGACAAATACTCCACGGAAGTGGTGCTGCAGGGCTTTAACGGCAACCTGACGATGCTCGACGGCCGCAATGAAGGCGGCGGTGGCGGCGGGAGCCGTAGTGGCGGCGGCGGCGATTATGGTGGTGATTTCGGCGGCGGCGCTCCCTCGGGTGGTGGCGGTCGCGGTGGATCGGGTGGCGGCGGTGGTTCCGGAGGCGGATTTGGCGGCGGCGCCGGTGGTGGTGGCGGATCCCGCGATCTCGACGACGACATTCCGTTCTGACCAACAGCTTGACTGTAAGGTCGCTTTGTCAGTCCGGTTTTGGTTCGGGCGCTCCGCTCATGCGGCGCGCGCCGAGCTGAACAGTGGGGAGGACAATGACCATGGCAGAAGAACAGACAACATCGCAACAAGCGCCCGTGTCACGGTGGCGGATCATTCTGGCGGCGGTGCTTGATTTCTTCACCGCGTTTTTTGTCATTGGTTATCTGGTCGGCACCGTCACCGGTGAAACAAGCGGTGCGGGGTTCCAATTGAACGGGATGTCGGCGCTGGTGGCGTTTGCCCTGGTCGTGGCCTATTTCTGGCTCTGTGGAAAATATCTCGGCGGAACCATCTGGCAGCGAATCCTCAAGGCACGCTGATGCCCATCCGCTGATTTTGCAGGCAGGTCAGCCCTGCGGGGATACGGGAGACAGATTTGCGCCAGTCCATTACCCATGTTGCCCTCGTGGTGCGCGATTATGACGAAGCCATTGGCTTTTACTGCGGTGTGCTTGGCTTCGATCTCCTCGAAGACACTTATCAGCCCGAGCAGGACAAGCGCTGGGTGGTGGTGCGGCCCAAGGGCGGGCAGGGCGCCTCGATCGCGCTGGCGCGGGCGTCCAGGCCGGAGCAGGAACCGTTTGTCGGCAACCAGACCGGTGGGCGTGTGTTCATGTTTCTCAACACCGATGATTTTGCCAGGGATTTCGCCCGGCTGAATGCCGCCGGTGTCGAATTCGTGCGCGAGCCGCAGATCCATGATTACGGCACGGTGGCGGTTTTCCGCGATATCTACGGCAATCTGTGGGACCTGCTGCAACTCGCCGAAGGCCATCCCGCGGCTGTTTGAGCCCCGCTCTGATGACAATGTGGGCGCCGTTGCACTCAAAATTGATTGGCATTGGCGCTGGCGAGCAGCCAAATATAGCTGCATGACAGCTTCAGCACACAAAACCCTTCACCGGTCCCTTCATCGTTTACCGCGCCTTGTGGTCCTCTCCCTGTTTGCCGCCGCAGCAGCGCTTGCCTTCTCTATTGCCGCGGGGGCCGCCGAGGCTGATGTGGTCGCGGCCAAGTTCAAACGTGCTTCTGACGGCACCTACCGGTTCGATGTCAGCGTTCGGCACGCCGATGACGGTTGGGAGCATTATGCCGACAAATGGCAGGTGCGTGGCCCTGATGGCGAGGTCTACGGCGAAAGGGTGCTTGCACATCCGCATGACACCGAGCAGCCGTTTACCCGCAGCCAGTCCGGCATTGTCATTCCTGACGGTGTCGATGCCGTCACCATCCGCGCCCATGACATTCGGCACGGCTGGAGCGGCAAGGAACTGACAGTCGATCTCGCCGAATAACCTGCCGGAAGCCGGGTAGGCCCCGTATCGGGGTTCAACCGGTCGTCAGATCAACGGTGATGCGGTCGCCTGCGGCAAGTGATTCTGCCCGGCGGATAGCAGCCTTGACCGGCAGGAAGTAGCAGCCAGATTTTGTGTCGGGAAACAGCGATGTGGCCCATTCGGAGTTGCCGATGCAGACACGCACCCGAACCGAGCCAAAGCTGTTGGTCTTGCCCGCGTAAAAGCGGATCTGGTGCGAGATTTCAAGTGGAACAGTGACAAAGTTCCAGGGTGCCTTGGCGGTATCAACCCGCCAGAGCTCGGCCTCGAAGCGGTTCGATTGTTCAGGTTCCACCAGCCGCTCCGTCAGACCGTCAGGAATGCCTGCTTGATGCCGTCGACCACGAACTGCACCGACAGCGCCGCCAGCACAACACCAAGAAGCCGGGTGAGGATGGTGCGGCCGGTATCGCCCAGGAACCGGTCCAGCCGCTCGGCGATGACGAGAAAGGCAAACAGCACCAGCGAAGCGGCGATGATGACGCCGATCAGTCCGGCGCGCTCAACCGGCGCATAGAACGACCCCGCCAGCAGGATCACCGCCGAGATCGCCCCGGGCCCGGCAATCAGCGGGATCGCCAGCGGAAACACCGCGACATTGGAGATGTGGTCCTTGGTGATGGCTCGCTCGGCACTCTTTTCCTGGCGTTCGTGGCGCTTTTCAAAGATCATCTCGAAGGCGATCCAGAACAACAGGATGCCGCCGGCGATACGGAAGGCGCCGAGTGAAATGCCGAGCACACCGAGGATACTGGCGCCGGCAATGGCGAACACCATGAGGATACCGGCGCCGGTGATGGTGCCGCGCAACGCCACCTGCAACCGCTGGCTTCTGGTCATGCCGGTTGTCAGGCCGAGAAAGATTGCTGCCAGTCCCGGCGGATCGAACATGACGATGATGGTGACAAAGGCATTTATGATCAGATCGGCATTCATGCGACATCCCCCTGCGCACCTTGAAAACCGGTGCTTTCAACCGGCTTACGACACCACGGCGGCAACCGAAACCCCCGATCTTGACGACAGCAGTGGAGAATGTTGCGAGAAAGCCCGAATTCGGGCGTGATAATTGGCGACGCGGTTGGGTTTCGGCTATAAGGCGCTAATGATTCCATTCAATGTTCGTGGACCGCTTTGACAGACCAGAAAACACCCGCCGGACCGATTACGCCAGGCATTCAACCGGTTTCGATTATCGATGAGATGCAGCGCTCCTATCTCGATTACGCCATGAGCGTGATCGTCAGCCGGGCGCTGCCGGACGTGCGCGACGGGCTCAAGCCCGTGCACCGCCGAATTCTGCACGCCATGCACGAGGGCGGCTATCACTGGAACCGCAAATACGTGAAGTCGTCGCGTATCGTCGGTGACGTGATGGGTAAATATCACCCGCATGGCGACCAGTCGATTTATGACGCGATGGTGCGGATGGCGCAGCATTGGTCGATGAGCGCGATGCTGATTGACGGGCAGGGCAATTTCGGCTCGATCGACGGCGACCCGCCGGCAGCCATGCGGTACACCGAATCGCGGTTGGCCAAGCTCGCCCACGAGATGCTCGAGGACATCGACAAGGATACGGTCGATTTCCAGGAAACCTATGATCTCGTCGGGCCGCGAGCCCAAGGTCTTGCCGGCGCGGTTTCCGACGCTGTTGGTCAATGGCGCGGGCGGCATCGCCGTCGGCATGGCCACCAACATTCCGCCGCACAATCTGGTCGAGGTGGTCAATGGCGCCGTCGCGATCATGGAAAATCCGGCGATTGATCTTATCGAGCTGATGCAGATCATCCCCGGGCCGGATTTTCCGACGTCAGGCATCATTTTGGGCCAGGCCGGCATCCGCCAGGCGTTCGAGACCGGCCGTGGATCAGTGATGATGCGCGGCAAGGTTCATGTCGAGCCGATGCGCAACGACCGTGAAGCCATCATCATCACCGAGGTTCCCTACCAGGTGAACAAGGCGACGATGATCGAGAAGATGGCCGAACTGGTGCGCGACAAGCGTATCGAGGGCATTTCCGACCTGCGTGACGAATCCGACCGCCAGGGCTACCGCGTGGTGGTTGAGCTCAAGCGCGATGTCGTTGCCGATGTGATCATCAACCAGCTTTACCGCTACACGCCGCTGCAGACCTCGTTCGGGGTCAACATGGTGGCGCTCAATGGCGGCAAGCCTGAGCTGATGAACCTGATCGACATGCTCAAGGCGTTTGTGGCGTTCCGCGAGAACGTGATCACGCGGCGCACCAAATATCTGCTGCGCAAGGCGCGCGAACGGGCGCATGTGTTGGTGGGTCTCGCCATCGCGGTGGCCAATATCGATGAAGTCATCGCCCTGATCCGCAAGGCGCCGGATCCTGCGACCGCACGCGAGCAATTGATGACCCGCCGCTGGCCGGCAAAGGACGTGGAACCGTTGATCCTTCTGATCGACGATCCGCGCCACCGCATCAACGAGGAAGACGGCACCTACAACCTCTCCGAGGAGCAGGCGCGCGCCATTCTCGAATTGCGCCTGGCTCGCCTGACAGCACTTGGTCGTGACGAAATCGGCGACGAGCTCGGCAAGATCGGTGATGAAATCAAGGACTTCCTCGAGATTCTCGCGTCCCGCGTCAGGGTACAGCAGATCGTCAAGGACGAATTGATTGCCGTGCGTGACGAATTCGGCGTTCCCCGCCGCACCCAGATTACCGAGGGTGGCGCGGACATGGACGACGAGGACCTGATTGCGCGCGAAGACATGGTGGTGACCGTCAGCCATGCCGGCTACATCAAGCGGGTGCCGCTGGCCACCTACCGGGCGCAGCGACGCGGCGGCAAGGGCCGGTCCGGCATGTCGACGCGCGACGAGGATTTCGTCACACGGCTGTTTGTCGCCAACACGCACACGCCTGTGCTGTTCTTCTCTTCGCGTGGCATCGTCTACAAGGAGAAGGTCTGGCGGCTGCCGATCGGCACGCCGACCTCGAAGGGCAAGGCGCTGATCAACATGCTGCCTTTGGAAAAGGGCGAACGTATCACCTCGATCATGCCGCTGCCGGAAGACGAGAGCAGCTGGGGCGAACTCGATGTGATGTTCGCCACCACCCGCGGTACGGTCCGGCGCAACAAGCTCAGTGATTTCGTGCAGGTCAACCGCAACGGCAAGATCGCCATGAAGCTCGACAGCGATGGGGACGAGATCCTCAATGTCGAGACCTGCAACGAGTTTGACGACGTGCTGCTGACCACGGCGCTGGGCCAGTGCATTCGCTTCTCGGTCGATGACGTGCGGGTGTTTGCCGGGCGTAATTCGGTCGGCGTGCGCGGCATCAACCTGGCTGAGGGCGATCACATCATCTCGATGACCATCGTCCATCATGTCGATGCCGATCCGTCCGAGCGCGCGGCCTACCTCAAGCGCGCGGTGGCCGAACGCCGGGCTGTCAACGGCGACGAGGTCGAGGATATCGCCCTGGTTGGCGAAGAAGCCGCCGAAGACGGCCATCTCAGCGACGACCGCTACGAGGAACTGAAAGCCCGCGAGCAGTACATCCTGACGGTGTCGGAAAAGGGCTACGGCAAGCGTTCGTCGAGCTACGAGTTCCGTATTTCCGGACGTGGCGGCAAGGGCATCCGCGCTACCGACACGTCCAAGACCGGCGAAATCGGTCCGCTGATCGCGGCCTTCCCGGTCGAGGATGGCGATCAGATCATGATGGTGTCGGACGGCGGCCAGGTGATCCGGGTTCCGGTCCACGGCATCCGCATGGCCAGCCGCGCCACCAAGGGCGTGACCATCTTCTCGACAGCCACCGATGAGCGGGTGGTCTCGGTCGACCGCATCAGCGAGCCGGAGCACGACGAAGATCTCGATGAAGATGGCGTCGAGGGCGATGCGGCAGAAGGTGCGGTTGCACCCGATGCGGAGAGTGATACGCCAGACACTGACGAGACGCCGCCTGAAGCCTGATTGACTTCAAGCCTTGCTACAAGAAACCGGGGAGAAATCCCCGGTTTTTTTGTGGGCGGGAGGGAATGGCAGGAGACGGGATAACCAGCAGCGGACGTCTGGTGCAATGCGCCACAAGGTGGAGACGGGCGGGAAGCGTGAAATTCATTGCGTAGTGGAAAAACGACCGGATTGGGGCCGCGCCTTGCCAGGCAGCTTATTGGAAAGAACTTGGTAAAGCAGACCTTCTGCGTTGACAGCCGCAGTGTCACTTCCGGCCGATGTTGTTGAAAAAGTCTTTGTTGCGCCGCGGGAAATCCTTTGATTCACTCGATTATGAGGAGAATGGAGGATTCGGCCATGATGGGGACGCAATCGGCACCGACGCAGCTGTTTTATGACTTCGATCTGGAGCGCCATGTGCCCGACAATCACATGCTTCGCGAAATCGACCGGTTCCTGGACGTGGACGGAATGCGTCAGAAGTTGCGGCCTTTCTACAGCCACATGGGTCGGCCCTCGATCGATCCTGAACTGATCGTGCGAATGCTTGTCATCGGGGATGTCATGGGCATCCGCTCCGAGCGACGACTGTGCGAAGAGGTTCATCTGAACCTCGCTTACCGCTGGTTCTGTCGTCTCGGCCTCGACGCAAAGGTGCCGGACCACTCGACCTTCTCGAAGTATCGCCATGGCAAATTCCGCGAAAGCGACTTGCTCAGGCACGTCTTCGAAGCGACGGTCGAACGGTGTCTGAAGGAAGATCTGGTCTCGGGTGAAGGCTTTGCAGTCGATGCCAGCCTGATCCCGGCCGATGCCAACAAATCGCGCTCAGTGCCTGCCTCGGAGTGGTGCCCGGATGTCGCCCGCGAGATCGGATCGCGCGCGGCGCAGGAGTATCTCGACACGCTTGATGATGCAGCCTTCGGTGCCGCATCGCCTTCCCAGCCGAAGTTCGTTGCCAAGTCAGACCCTGCAGCCCAATGGACGCGTGCCGAAGAAAGCCGGCCCTATTTTGCCTACGCCACGAACTACCTGATCGACACCGAGAGCTCGGTCATCATGGATGTTGAGGCCACCCGTGCTATCCGTCAGGCCGAGGTCGGTGCCTCACAAACCATGCTCGACCGGACGGAGAGACGCTTCGGCATCAAGCCGGACTGGATTGCCGCCGACACGGCTTACGGATCCAGCGAAAACCTCGGTTGGCTGGTCAAGCAGCGGGGGATCATCCCGTTCATCCCGGTGATCGACAAAGCTGAACGCACGGACGGCACCTGGTCGCGATCCGATTTCAAATGGGACGAGGAGAGTGATCAGTATATCTGCCCGGAAGGGCATGCTCTACGCCGTTTCCGCCGCAACTACTCCGATCCGAACCGCGTCAAAAAGACAGGCGGCACCTATAAGTACCGTGCCCTGAAAGCAGATTGTCAGGCATGCCCGTCCAAACAAAGGTGCTGCCCTAACATGGACTTCCGTGCTGTCACACGAGAGCCGCACGAAGATGCGCGGGACTTCACGCGGTCAAGCCGGAAGACAAAAGCCTACGCGATATCCCGCAACAAACGTAAAAAGGTCGAGATGCTGTTTGCCCACCTGAAGCGTATCCTGAACCTGACAAGGCTGAGGCTGCGAGGTCCAAATGGAGCCAAGGACGA
This sequence comes from Hoeflea algicola, assembly GCF_026619415.1. Taxonomy (NCBI): domain Bacteria; kingdom Pseudomonadati; phylum Pseudomonadota; class Alphaproteobacteria; order Hyphomicrobiales; family Rhizobiaceae; genus Hoeflea; species Hoeflea algicola. Next base: position 862,231 of record NZ_JAOVZR010000001.1, on the reverse strand, counting down.
ATTCCTCCTCGCCGCCATCGCCCAGAACCTGCGAAAGCTCGCCAGGCTGCGACCTCGGGCACCCCGAATGGAGGCAGTCGCATGAGGTGACAGGACCAAACAGTCAGCCACCGGCACAACTAAGCGCAAAGGCGCAATGCCTAACCACATATTGCGCCCCATCGCAGACCAAATCACGCTTTCGAGCCTACTTTTTCAACAACATCCGCCCTTTCAGGACATCAACGCGGTGTGCAGCGAATGACCGCTTTCGGGAACAGGATACTATCACGCCGATGACCGAAATAGTGAAGGGTTTCGGGTGCCGTCAGGCGTACGAAAGCCTCTCATGCAGGAACCCGCGGTCCGCACATTCAGACCTATGGGGTTTTGTGTGTTGAGGCTTCCGAGCGGGCATTGATCGCAGCGGTGTTTGTAGAACCAACTGCGTTGTAGAAGGTGGTTGCCGGCGCGATCGTAGAGGTTCTCCCGGTGATCGAGAGCGCGTTTGTTCGAGTGCAATCCGCTTTCATCTTGTCCGGGGCAAGCACTCCCATTGGCCGACGCAGATGTGAGACAGCCGCATGAATGAGCAGGCCATGCCGGGTCATGGGGTGCACTCCCGGTTCGTTGCTGCCTTGTCCGGCGGCCCGCGCGGCTGCCGCCAGCGTTTGAACACTTCGATGACGATCATGCGTCCGCCGCAGCAAGTGCATGGCGGGCGGATGTCGATCGGCTCGTCGGCTGGGTTGTCAGCGGGCGGTGGGGCGGCGTTCAGGAGTTCCCGGGCGCGGGCGATGCTGGTCTTTCGGGAGCTGCCGGCGAGCAGACCGTAATGCCGGATGCGGTGGAACCCGCGCGGCAGGACGTGGAGCAGGAAGCGGCGAATGAACTCGTCGGTGGCAAGCGTCATTATCTGTTGCCGGTCGGAGCCATTGCGGCGGTAGTCCTTGTAGCGGAAGGTGACGCCGGTCTCGTTGAAAGCGATGAGACGACTGTTCGAGATGGCCACCCGGTGGGTATAGCGCGACAGATAGGCAAGCACTGCTTCAGGCCCCGCGAAGGGCGCCTTGGCGTAGACCACCCAGCGTTTCTTGTGGACCGGCGACAGATGCCGCACGAATGCCCGGCGATCAGTGAGATGCGCTGCCGATCCAAAGAAGGCGAGCCGTCCGGCGTCGTGGAGCTGGAGCAGCCTCGTGAGGAACAGGCGGCGGAACAGCTTGCCGAGCACACGCGCCGGCAGGAGGAATGCCGGACGTGACGATATCCAGCGTGACCCATCGATGACAATGCCGCCACCTGGCACGATCATGTGTATGTGCGGATGGTGGGTCATGGCCGAGCCCCATGTGTGGAGCACGGCGGTCATGCCGATGCGCGCGCCGAGATGCTTCGGATCGGCGGCGATCGTCAGCATCGCCTCGGACGCCGTCTTGAACAGCAGATCGTAGACCAGCGCCTTGTTGTAGAAGGCAATGGCGGCGACCTCGACTGGCAATGTGAAGACGACGTGGAAGTATCCCACCGGCAGCAGATCGGCCTCGCGCTCGGCAAGCCAGGTGCGAGCGGCAGCACCCTGGCACTTCGGACAGTGCCGGTTGCGGCAGGAATTGTAGGCGATCCGCCACTCTCCGCAATCCTCACAGGCCTCGACATGTCCGCCCAAGACAGCGGTGCGGCAGTGCTCGATCGCGGACATCACCTTGAGCTGGATGAGGCTGAGGTGTCCTCCATGGACTTGCCGGTAGGCAGGTCCCGCGGAACGGAAGATATCCGCGACCTCGATCGAGGTGCGCACGACTTCAGCCGTCGGCCGTCTTGCCTTCCATCAGCGCCATCAGCCGGTCGAGCGGCCCAGCGACAGCGTGAATAGTCCGGGTGGAGACCTTGGCATAGAGCGCCGTCGTCTCAAGCTTGCTGTGTCCGAGCAGAACCTGGATAACCCGGATATCGGTGCCATCCTCCAGAAGATGGGTGGCAAAGCTGTGGCGCAACGTGTGCGGACTGACGCGCTTGTGGATGCCGGCGACCTCGGCGGCTTCCTGCACCGCGCGATGCAATTGCCGCGACGAGATCGGATCGGTGCAACTGCGCCCTGGAAACAGCCAGCCATGGGGCAACATCACGCCGCGCCGTTTTCCTTCGCGCCACCACAGTCGCAGCAGTTCAAGGAGTTGCGGAGAGAGCATGGCGTTGCGGTCCTTGCGCCCCTTGCCCTGTTCAACGCGGATCAGCATGCGTGTCGAGTCAATATCGTCGACCTTGAGATGCGCAACCTCGGAGACGCGCAAGCCCGCGCCATAGGCCACGCCGAGCGCCGCCTTGTATTTGATGCCAGGTGCCGCCCCGAGCAACCGTGCAGCTTCCTCCACGCTCAACACATCTGGCAGCTTGCGCGGATTGCGGGTTATCACCAGCGCTTGCGACATAACTCGCCGCTTCAGTGTCACCGTGAACAAAAAGCGCAGCGCCGAAACCGTGCTGTTGATCGTCGCCGGACCTACACCGTTCTCATGCTGAGACAACTGGAAGCGCCGTATGTCCTCTGCCGTTGCTGTGTCGGGCGTGCGCCCGAGAAAAGTGGCAAAGAGTCGGACATGACGAATGTAGTCCTGCTGCGTATGCGATCCCAAACCCGGCATCACCATATCTTCCTGCATGCGCTGGCGAAGCGGTGTGGTTGGGGTATCGTGTGAGAAGCTGGCCATGGAAAGTTCCTCCTGTTGAAAGGAACTCCATGGTCAGCCAACACTAACGGCGTGCCTAGAACCTCAGATAGTCACACCAGCCTCACCGCGAGCCCCCTCCCGCGTAGCGGGTTCGTGCTAGAGGGCGCAAAGCGGCCATCCATCCATGGACTGCCCCGTGTCGGCAATGACCCGTTCAAATCCGTAGCTACTCGTTTTTACAACCATTCTTGTCACAGGTGATGCGCTCATGTGAATTCACCCAGTGCTCCGGGTGGTCTTTGGTATCAAATCCGCATCCCGTTTTGCCGCCCTTTGTGCCACTGTGAACTTCGTTTGTTGGCGTGTGTTTAACAGCCATGTCTCAACTCCTTTTCAAGATTTTCGAAGAGAACGAGAGTCGAAAAGCAATGGATTGGCATCGCTCACAACACGCCATAGTAGGTAAAAACGAACGGGGGCTCATCGCCGATAGTGCCCGATAATCTTCTGCCCTATCCTGGCAAATAGTGCTGCCGCGTTCACGCCGTAAACGGATGAGAGCATCCTTCGACCAGCGGCGCGTATAGGGCGAAAGGCAATGCTCCGGCACCGCCAAGCCGTAACCGGGTTCAGCCGCCTGCCGGTCAAAAGAAAACGAGATAGATTCGAGAGGAACCCATGACCCCATCCGAGCAGATTGATCAGTTGATTGCTGAAACCGCCGACTGGCGTGGCGAGACGCTGGCAATAGTCCGCAAGGCCATCCTGGCTTCCGATCCGGAGATCATCGAGGAATGGAAATGGATGGGCAGTCCTGTCTGGTCGCGCGACGGCATAATTGCGGTCGGCAATGCCCACAAGGCCAAGGTCAAGCTCACCTTCATGCATGGCGCGCGATTGCCGGACCCGGACAAGCTGTTCAATGCCGACGACCGCGGCAACACCCGCCGCGCGATCGATTTTCTCGAGGGTGACGCGGTTGATGAACCGGCGCTGCAGAGCCTGATCCGCGCGGCGATCGAGTTCAATCAAGCCAAGAAGAAAACTGCGAAGACAACGAAAATGGCAAAGGCTGAATAACAGTCAGCGATGTGGCGAGATCTGGTTGTCGCACAAATCCGCATAGGTGTGGCGGCTACCATCTGATGCGCATGGCGTATACGCATGAGAGTGAACAAGCATGTTTCCTCCTGCCACATTCTGGCAGTAGGATCTGGTAGGCAGGCGAATTGGCCGCATTGTTCCTGGAGCCCACATTTGTCCCGCGCCGCACGCCTTCTTGATCTGATCCAGTTGTTCCGACGTCACAAGCGTCCGGTCAGCGGGCAGCGGCTGGCCGATGAGCTTGGCGTGTCGCTGCGGACGGTTTACCGCGACATCGATGCGCTCAAGGCGCAAGGGGCGGCGATTGACGGGGAGGCGGGCGTCGGCTTCGTGCTCAAGCCCGGCTTCATGCTGCCGCCGCTGATGTTTTCGGAAGAAGAGATCGAGGCGCTGGTGCTCGGCTCGCGCTGGGTGGCGGAGCGGACCGATACATCGCTTGGCCAGGCGGCGCGCAACGCGCTGGTCAAGATCGCCGCGGTGTTGCCTGCCGATCTCAAGGCCGGTCTTGATGACAGCACCTTGCTGGTTGCGCCCGGCGCGCCGATTGCCGCGGGAGAGGCCGAATTGCCGACCATCCGCGAGGCGATCCGGCGGCAGCGCAAGCTGGCAATCGATTATGCCGATGCGGTGGGTCAATGTAGCGAGCGCACCATCTGGCCGATTGCGTTGGCGTTTTTCGACAGGGTCCGGGTGATTGTCGCCTGGTGCGAGCTGCGGCAGGACTTTCGGCATTTTCGCGCCGACCGGATCGCCGGCCTGCGGGTGGAAGCCGAAACCTACCCGCAACGCCGCGCCGCGCTGATGAAAGCCTGGCAGGCCAAGGAAGGCATCCCGCTGCGTTCAAAACTGGATGGCTGACTTGCTTTACTGCTGACATTAATTGGCAGCATGAAATTGTAATCTCCACCCATGGTCGCAAGACCCGGTTGAACCAGATGGAGACGACAAAATGCTGAAATTTGACATGGTGGTGCTGCACGTCGCCGATCCCGTTGCCAGCGGGGCATTCTATTCCGCGCTGCTTGAGCGGCCGCTGATCCAGTCCAATCCGGTGTTTTCCATGCTGCCGCTCAGCGACAGCGTGCTGCTCGGACTGTGGGCTGCGTCGGAAGCTGATCCTGATGGACAGAGCGCGCCCGGCAGCAGCGAGATTTCCTTCAATGTCGCCGATCGGGAAAGCCTGGTGAAGCTGCATGCGGACTGGGTCGCCAAGGGCCACAAGATCATTCTCGATCCCGTCGAAATGCCGTTCGGCCATACATTTGTGGCAACCGATCCGGACGGGCACCGGGTGCGGGCGGTGGCCAGCACCAACCGCTGAGCGGGTTTAGCGCGAACGGCCCGGCCGACGGATTTTTCCATCGGCCGGGCCGCCAATTATTCAGTTTGTTAGGCGTGTCGCAGGCAACGCTGGCTTAAAAGCCCTCGACGACGATCTTGCCCTTGGCCTGGCCGGTCTCGATCAACGCATGGGCTTTTCGCATGTTTTCCGCGTTGATCGGGCTCAACACGGTGTCGAGCGTGGTGCGGATGCGCCCGGCGTCAATTTCGCTTGCCACATAGCTGAGCAGCCTGTGCTGCTCGATCATGTCGGGCGTCTGGTGCATGGCGCGCGCGAACATGAATTCCCAATGCAGGCTGGCCGCCTTCATCTTCATGCCGTCCATCGGCATCGGCAGGTCGGTGTCGTCGATCGAAACGATGCCGCCCTGTGGCCGGATCAGTTCAACCGCCGTCTGCCAATGGTGCATGTCGTTGAAGATGGCGATATGATCGACATGCTGGAATCCGAGTGCCCGGACCTGTGCAACCATGTCCTCGCGGTGATTGACGACATGGTCGGCGCCAAGCTGTTTGACCCAGGCGGTGGTTTCCGGCCGCGACGCGGTGGCGATCACCACGAGGCCGGCGGCCTTTGCAAGCTGGATCGCAATCGAGCCGACGCCACCGCCGGCGCCGATGATGAGAACGCTCTCGCCCTTGTCGGCACCTTCACGGTCAATGCCCAGCCGGTCGAAGAAGGCCTCATAGGCGGTAATTGTGGTCAGCGGCAGCGCTGCGGATTCGGCAAAGCCCAGACTTTTGGGCTTGAAGCCGACGATACGTTCGTCAACCAGATGGAACTGCTGGTTGGTGCCCGGACGGGTGATGTCACCGGCATAAAAGACTTCGTCGCCAACCTTGAACAAGGTCACATCGGGGCCGACGGCCTCGACCACGCCGGAGGCGTCATAGCCGATTACCCGCGGGGTTTCTTCGACCTTGTCCTTGGGCGCGCGAACCTTGGTGTCGACCGGATTGACCGAAACCGCCTTCACCGCGACCAGCAGGTCACGTCCGGTGGCTGTCGGCTTGGGCAGGTCGACATCGAGAAAGGCATCCGGATTTTCAACCGGCAAATAGTGTGTCAGGGCTACGGCCTTCATTGAATTTCTCCATTCGTATTGGGTAGGTCGGCCAGAACGGCCTTGATAACGCGGATGATTTCGGCGCACTTGTTGGGATCGAGTGCATCGGGGTGAGGAGCGGCAAAGGCCCCGGAATCATTGTCGAAATAGGTCCCTGTTGCCGAGGCGAACTCCTCGGAAAAGGCTGCGCGAACAAGGATGTCTGCTCCAATGCGGAGATCGCCGCCGGCCACACCGAACGCCTGCCTGACCATCTTGCTGCCAAGCATGGAGCCCGGATTGACGGCAATGATCGCCGGGCCGGTTTTGCTGAGCTCGAGTCCGAGACTGCGCGACCACATCGTCAGCGCCAGCTTGCTTTGCGCGTAGGCTGCGCCATCGCCGAGTTGGCCCTTGCCGGCCAGCGCCTGCAGGTCAACCGGTGCCTGGGCAGCGGAAGACAGATTGACCACCCGTCCCGATGCGCCAAACAGCGGCAACAAAAGCCGGGTGAGCAGATAGGGTGCATAGGTGTTGACCGCAAAACGCACATCAAGCCCGTCATCGGTACGCGGGTCGGCGGCGGTGTAAACGCCGGCGTTGTTGATCAGCACATCAAGGCGGGTGTGTTTTTGAGTGACCGCGGCCGCCAGCGCCTTGACGTCGGGCATGTGCGAGAGATCAGCCAGAAATGTCTCGATGCGGGCGTCATCCGACAATGCCGAAAGCGCCGCTTGCGCCTGCCGCAGCTTGTCCGGGTTGCGCCCGTGTACAAGCAGGTGATGGCCATCGGCAGCCAGCATCTTTGCCGTTTCGAAACCAATGCCGTCGGTGGCGCCGGTAATGAGGATGGTCTTGTGCATGGGGTTGCCTTTCCTGAATGCGATTGCCGCCGGCAAAGGTCGAAACCGTGCCGGCGGTCAAAAGAGCCGGCTTGATCAGCCGATGCTGCTCATCTCGTTGAGTATGAATTCCGCAACGGCGCCGTCGGTGGCCTTCATGTAGGCAGCCAGATGCGGCGCATTCATGTGGGTCTGCCACAGTTCGCGCGATTCCCACTTTTCGAAGAACATGAAATGCGCCGGATTGTCGTTGTCGCGGTGCAGGTCGTACTGCAGGCAGCCGTTTTCGGCACGGGTGATGGGGAGCAGTTTTTCAAGCTCCGCTCTGACCAGCTCGGTCTGGTCGGGATTGGCGTGAATGTTTGCGACGATGGTCAGCGTGGTCATGGGCGGGTTTCCAGGTTTATGATGTTGTGGAAGTAGCTGCTTGCCACGGCCGGATAAACGGGCATGGTGCAAATTCATAATCCGGATTAGCCGTACAATGTTGCTCAACAATATCGCCCTGTTCCTGCAAATCGTCGAAAAAGGTAGTCTGACGGCTGCCGGACGCGAGGCCGGGCTGTCCTCGACCACCGTGTCGGAACGGCTTGCCGCGCTCGAAGCCCATTATGGCGTTGCCTTGCTGAATCGAACCACACGCGCCATCAGCCTGACTGAGGAAGGCCGGACGCTGGTCGAAGGCGCCAAACAGGTGCTTGGCGAGGTTGCCGATCTCGAGGCCAGCATCCGTCACGGTGCCGAAACCCTGTCAGGACCAATCCGGATCAGCGCGCCGAGCGATATCGGCCGAACGCTGGTCTCTGACGAGATCAATCGGTTTCTGTCCGATCACCCGGCGATTTCGGTCGATCTGATGCTGTCGGACGGCTTTGTCGATCTGGTCGGCGACGGGTTTGACATTGCCCTGCGGTTCGGAACGGTAATCGACAGTTCGCTGCGGGTTCGATCACTTGGCCTGCGCCGCCGCGTGGTTTGTGCCGCGCCGAGTTATATCGAAAAACATGGCGCGCCCGACAAGCCGGTCGACCTCAAACAGCATAATTGCCTGGTGATGCGGTTTGGCGGCAATCTCGACAATGTCTGGAGATTGGGCCGCGGGGCGATGCCGCAGATTGTCACCGTGCGTGGCGACCGAGTGGCCAATGACGGCGCGCTGGTGCGGCAATGGTGTCTTGCCGGTCACGGAATCATGCTCAAGTCGGAGCTGGATGTGGGACCGGACATCAGAGCCGGAAAACTGGTCGAATTGCTTGCCGATTACGCGCCGCCGGCAACGCCGCTGCAAATGCTGTTTCCGCCCAGCCGGGCTCAGCCACGACGGGTGCGGGCGCTGGCCGACCGAATTTCAGCGATGTTTCAGACGGCTGAACCGCTGCAGCAAGACTGAACACAGAGAGCTGATGCTGGAGGCGCGACAGGGCGGCTGTGCCGGTGGGCGGTTTGTATCAAGGGAAAAAGCCGGGCGCGGCGGCTTCGGTGGCGATTGACTTGCAAGCGCCGATCAGCGGCGAGCACTGCGGTCGTGTGACCATACCGGGGCGGGGGCAGGGCGCGGCACCGACTGCCGCATGGCGCCGATCACCAACGCGCTGAAAAGCATGACGATCATCAGGGAAAGCAGTGCCAGGGCCAGGGTCATGTCGATGTCCTCTCATTCGTTGTTGAAGACATCATCGCAAATTGTGTCTGAACCGAACCTGAACACTTTTGAAACACATTCTCTCTGCCCCGCAGCAAGGTTCCCCGGTTTTACCCCATGCGCCCTTCAAGCGTCAGATCAGATGCACTGCACCTGGCACGGCAGAGCCGAAATCCGGCCCGGAAGCGCGGGGTTCAGGCCGTGTTTCAAGCATTGACAACAGCTCGGAATCGGTCGTTTGATCATTGATTTCGGTGGTCCAAACCCTGAAATTGGCCAGTTGATAGGCGCCAAACGAGGTGATCATGGCGACATCGGAGGCATCCGAACCGCGCACCATCAGAATCCGGCCGATCCGCGGAGCATTGTAGCGGGCGTCAACCGTGTGCCAGCGTCCGCCGAGATAGACTTCGAACCAGGCGCAGAAATCGTCAAAGCCGGTATCGGGAACGCCGATGTCGCCAAGATAGCCGCTGGCATAGCGGGCAGGGATGTTCATGGCCCGGCACAGCGAGACGCCAAGATGGGCGAAGTCACGGCAGACGCCGCTTTTTTCTTCCAGCACATCGCGCGCGGTCTTGTCAGGGCGGCCAAATTTATAGCCGAACGTCACGTGGTTATGAACATAGGCGCAGATAGCGGCCACCCGGTCCCAGCCCTCGTTGGTGCCACCAAAATTGGCCCAGGCAAAATTGGCCAGGCTGTCGGAGTCACAATAACGGCTGGCGGTCAGGAAATTGAGCGTTTCGTGCGGCAGGTCCTCGATCCGGTGCTGGATCGCGCCATAGGGGATATTGTCTGGCTGGCCGTCAACTTCGGCAACACAGTCGGACCAGAAGGTGGTCCAGCCCGGCTCTGCAACCGTGCGTGAAATCCGGTTGCCATAGGTATCGACATATTCGGTAATCGGTGCTGCGCGGTCGGAGCGGACCTGATCAACGCCGATCAGCCGGCCGGCAAATTCGGTGTGGGTCGACAGCGCCAGCAACATCGGCACCGGCTGTGTGCAGGTTACCGAAATTTCAAATCCAAACCTGATCAGCATGAGCGGCGCTTTCTGTTGGTGAGAGACATTGGCGGAAAGCCGCTGTGGCGGCGAGGCAAGATGCATCAAATGCAGTCGGGATACGGTCAGGCAACGTTTGCGACGTCATTCCGTTCCGCTGAAATAATACACAGCGGCAATGGTCTGCACGGTGGAAAACCGAACCTAGCACAGATTGGGTGCGCTGCGGCAAACATGTGGCGACACCGCGGCAAAGATGGCGCGTGCCTTTGATAAGCCTCAATTGGGGTGGATGGTGCAACCGCAGACCGCCAAACGCCCAATGTCAGCGCCGCATTTACGACCGCCGACATTTTTCGCTTGTTATTTGCATAACAGTTCCGATCGCGCTCTCACTGTACAATCGGCTTATGAAGCCGGGCCGAAGGCCCGAGCATCGTTCAACGGAGTTTTCGGCTGGCGGTGCTTCTCATCTCAAGGACTCACGACTATGGCAAAAGGCATCTTCACCAAGGGACAGCACGTTGTGCTTCAGTCACGGGTCGGGTTGTCGCCGCGGGTCCCCGCCGATTTCAAGATCTTGATGCGGTTGCCCGACAATCAGGGCCAGCCACAATACCGCATTCGCAATGAAGATCTCGACCACGAGCGGGTGGAGCAGGGCAGCAATCTGGAACTTGTCGAGACTCAAACAAGCGCTTAGCGCACATCGGGACAGGATAAGTCATGGCTAAAGGTCAAATGCGTTCAAGCAAGGAAGTCCGAAAGCCGAAGAAGGTTAAAACCGACGTCAAGGCGACCGCCACCGCGGGTTCCGCAGTCAAGGCGCTGGAAACCAACCCATTTCAGAAGAAGGCGAAGAAGTGAGCGCCAGCGCCGGTGCTGGAGGCATCAGCTCATGACGCTCGGATTCCCCAACCAGACCCGTAACATCGATGAGGATGCTGATATCATCCGGTTTTCCGGCCATGATGGTGTCATGGAGGTCCGGTTCCTGATGGAATTGCCGGCGCTCGAGAAAATGGCGGGCACCAAAAGCATGGCGCTCAGCGCCTATCTGACCGCTTTTGACCAGCGCCGCGAACAGATCCAGTCGATCGCCGACCGGGTTTACAAGCGTAGCCGCAAGTCGCTGATCCGGCTTTCGGTCTCAGATCTTTAGGCAACACCGGCGCAGCCCGGCGCTTTGCGCCACGACGCTTGTCCGCCGGGCAGGCGTCGATACTCCCGGATAATGTGCACAAGCGGCAATTTGACAGCGGCGGAGTGGGTTCGCACCTGCTGCTTTGGCTTGATGGCATTGAGCTGACATGACAAAAGGCCCTGAGATGACAAGAGCCATTGTCTGAAGGGAACATTTCATGCGCAGGGCATTCTATCCCGGATCGTTCGATCCGATGACCAACGGCCATATTGACGTGCTCGAGCAGGCCTTGGCGCTGTGTGACCAGCTGATTATCGGCATCGGCGTGCATCCGGGCAAGGCGCCGATGTTTTCGTTCGACGAGCGCGCCAGCATGATCTCCCATCTTGTGGCGGAGGATTTTGCCGACAGGGCCAGGGATATTTCGGTGGTTTCCTTCGATGGCCTAGTGGTGGATGCCGCGCGCGACGCCGGAGCCAGCGTGCTGGTGCGCGGTCTGCGCGACGGCACCGATTTCGATTACGAAATCCAGATGGCTGGCATGAACCGCGCCATGGCGCCCACCATTACCACCGTGTTTGTGCCCGCCTTTCCCGAAACCCGCCATATCACCGCCACGCTTGTGCGTCAGATCGCCAAGATGGGTGGCGATGTCACGCCTTTCGTTCCGGTTGTCGTGCAAAAAGCGCTGTCAGCGCGGATTTCGTAATATAATCCCCTTCGCCGCAGCGTTGCCAAGCCTGCGTCGGTGTGTCAAACGATTGCCGCCGGGTCAGATGAATGCCCGGCCGGCGCTTTTTCCCTGGAGTTTGCATGCGACTTTCACGCTTTTTCACAGCCATCCTGCTTGTCTCCGGATTGGCGCTGACCGCTTGCGATTCAAACAGCGGGTTGCAGACTGACACACCGAATACCGAGACTGCGGTTGTCAAACCGGCTGTTAAGGCCGAGCAATCGGACAATACGCAGAAACCGGCTGATGCGCCTGCAAGGCCTGCGGCCGCCGCAAATGCTGCCAATCTTCTGACCATCACGCTGAAAACCGGCGATGTGGTCATCGAACTGGCCGATGATGTCGCACCGCTGCACGCGGCACGGCTCAAGGCGCTGGCCGATGCCGGCGAATATGACAATGTTGCCTTTCACCGGGTGATCGAAGGCTTCATGGCCCAGACCGGCGACGTCGAATTTGGCGACATGGAAGACGGGTTCACACCCAACCGCGCCGGCACCGGCGGATCGTCGCAGCCCGACATCAAGGCCGAGTTTTCCGACCGGAAGTTTGTTCGCGGCACGGTTGGAATGGCTCGCTCGCAAGACCCGAATTCAGCCAATTCGCAATTCTTCATCATGTTTGCCGATGGCGACTTCCTCAACGGCCAGTACACCGTGGTGGGCAAGGTCATCAAGGGCATGGAAAATGTCGACAAGATCAAGCTCGGCGATGCCAACAACAATGGTTCGGTCGACAATCCGGACCGCATGATCAAGGTCCGCTCCGGCGGTTAGTCAATTTTCAATTCCAATAACACAGGAGAGACCCCATGGCGGAGATCAAGGATCCCGAAAACACCCTCATCATGGAAACCACCAAGGGACAGGTGACCATTGAACTGCTGCCCGACCTGGCCCCTGGCCATGTTGCGCGGATCAAGGAACTGGCCCGCGAAGGCGCCTATGACGGTGTGGTGTTTCACCGCGTTATTGAAGGCTTCATGGCGCAGACCGGCGACGTCAAGTTCGGCAAGTCCGACGGCAAGGATTTCAACCCCAGCCGCGCCGGCATGGGTGGTTCGGACAAGCCCGACCTGAAGGCCGAGTTTTCCAACATGAACCACGCCCGCGGTACCTGCTCGATGGCTCGTTCGCAGGATCCCAACTCGGCCAATTCGCAGTTCTTCATCTGCTTTGGTGACGCCGGCTTCCTCAACCGTCAGTACACGGTCTGGGGCCAGGTCACCTCTGGCATGGACAATGTCGACAAGATCAAGCGCGGCGAGCCCGTTGCCGACCCTGACAAGATCGTCTCGGTCAAGGTCGCAGCCGACATCACGGCTTAAGCTAAGAGTTTTATTAGCTCTTCAACAGCTCGGAGAATCGCATATGTCAGTGCTTTCTCCGAGTTCTTCTTTACAGAACTCGTCACGCCATCTTTGGCAGATTCTGCTATTTTTTTCAAAAACGTTTTGGGTACTAAAGGAGCTTTAAGAACGGCTATTGCTGTCTCGAACATTGCAATTAATTTCGCTCTTTCGAGTTCACTGAAGGCTCTTTGCTCTGGCGGCAAGTTGGTGTTTCGGGCAATCAACACAACTTCTTCTAGAATTTCGGAGACCCGGCTTATTGCGGATTCTGTGGACAAGCGGCTCCGTGAAACCCAGATTTCCTTAGTCTCAATACTCCTGAATTCCAACTTTGTTTTGTCAACTTCTTGAAGGGAGGCATCAACGTCAGAATCACCAATTCCCCTTACGTCAATGCTATTCAGTTCAGAATTTATTTCGCCTTCGAACTCTCTCAAGAGGGAAACAAGACGTTCAGATTGCCGTAGCAGCACATCTGTGCGAATGAGACCTCGGTAGCTCAGCACCTTGTTGAGATCCATAGCTGACAGACCAAATCTGTTTTCGTATCCAAATTGGGAAAGAAGTTCAGTAGCTTCGATCACATTTATCACTTGTGCAGCATCGACTTTTGCGAGGCATTCGGCGCTTCTTAGGTACTCTCTTTCACCTTCGATTCCTTCAATAAGCCCGTAGATTTCGTCGAGTACAAAAGCCATAAAGTCGGATCCAAGTTATCAAGCTGAGACGCTAAGACTCGAAACTCCATAAGGCAAGAATGTAGGCCATGCGCGTAGACCTTTTCGATTTCGAGCTTCCCGACGAGCGGATTGCGCTCAGACCTGCAAGCCCGCGTGATTCAGCGCGGCTTTTGCGCGTCGACGCCGCGGGCGAACTTGCCGATCTGGTCGTCAACCAGCTGGCTGACCTGCTCGAACCGGGCGACGCGCTGGTGTTCAACGACACAAAAGTGATCCCGGCGCAGCTCGAAGGCTTTCGTATCCGTGACGACAACCAGCAACGCATTTCCGCAACTCTGCACATGCGCTCCGGCCCTGATCGCTGGAAAGCCTTTGTCCGTCCGGGCAAGCGCATCAAGCAGGGAGATCGGCTCCACTTTGGCGGCGCCGGCGAGGCCTGCATGGCCGGCGTGCTTGACGCCACGGCGGGAGACCGCGGCGAGGGCGGTGAGATCGAGTTGATCTTTGATCTTTCCGGCCCGGCGCTCGATGAGGCGATCATGGCCACCGGCCACATTCCGCTGCCGCCCTATATCGCTTCCAAGCGCGGCGAGGACGAGCGCGACCGGCTCGACTACCAGACAATTTACGCCCGCGAAGATGGCGCCGTGGCAGCCCCTACCGCCGGGCTGCATTTCACGCCGGACCTGTTTGCCCAGCTTGACGCCCGCGGCGTCTCGCGCCATTTCGTCACGCTGCATGTAGGTGCCGGCACGTTCTTGCCTGTCAAGGTCGATGACACCGCAGAACATCTGATGCATTCGGAAATCGGCCATGTCAGCGCTGAAACCGCTGCGGCGCTCAACGCCGTTCATGCGGCCGGCGGGCGTGTTGTCTCGGTCGGCACCACCTCGCTCAGGCTTCTCGAAAGCGCCACCGACGAGGACGGCACCATCAAAGCATGGTCGGGCCCGACCGACATCTTCATCACCCCGGGCTACTCTTTTCGCGCCGTCGACGTGCTGATGACCAATTTTCACCTGCCGCGATCAACGCTGTTCATGCTGGTTTCGGCGTTCTCAGGCCTTGAGACCATGCGTGGGGCCTACCGTCATGCCATCGACACGGGTTATCGTTTCTATTCCTATGGCGATTCCAGCCTGTTGTTCCGGAGCCAGCCGTGACCGAAAATTTCGAATTCAAGCTGCTTGCCACCGATGGCAAGGCCCGTCGCGGCGAGATCACCATGCCGCGCGGCACGGTTCGCACCCCGGCCTTCATGCCGGTGGGCACCGGCGGCACGGTCAAGGCCATGTACATGGACCAGGTCAGTGATCTGGGTGCCGACATCATCCTCGGCAACACCTACCACCTGATGCTGCGGCCCGGTGCGGAGCGTGTAGCCAAGCTTGGCGGCCTGCATGAATTTGCCCGCTGGCCAAAACCGATTCTGACCGATTCCGGCGGGTTTCAGGTGATGTCGCTGTCGGCGCTGCGCAAGATCAGCGAACGTGGCGTCACCTTTCAATCGCATATCGACGGCTCGCGCCACGAGATGAGCCCGGAACGCTCTATCGAAATCCAGGGCCTGCTCGATTCCGATATCCAGATGCAGCTTGATGAATGCGTGCGGCTGCCTGCAACCGAAACCGAGATCGAGCGCGCCATGGAAATGTCGCTGCGCTGGGCCGAGCGCTGCAGGACCGCGTTTGGCGACCAGCCCGGCAAGGCGATGTTCGGCATCGTCCAGGGCGGCGACGCTCCCTTGCTAAGGGAGCGCTCGGCGAAAGGCCTGGCTGCTCTCGATCTCAAGGGCTATGCGGTCGGCGGCCTCGCTGTCGGCGAGCCACAAAACGTGATGCTCGATATGCTCGATGTCACCTGTCCACTGCTTCCGCGTGAAAAACCGCGCTACCTGATGGGCGTCGGCACGCCTGATGACATTCTCAAATCAGTCGGCCACGGCATCGACATGTTCGATTGCGTGATGCCGACCCGCGCCGGTCGCCACGGCTTGGCCTTTACCCGCCACGGCAAGATCAATCTGAAAAACGCCCGCCACGCCGAGGACCATCGTCCGCTGGATGAGCAAAGCTCATGCCCGGCGGCGCGCGACTATTCCCGCGCCTATCTGCATCATCTGGTCCGTTCCAACGAAATTCTCGGCATGATGCTGATTACCTGGAACAATGTGTCCTACTACCAAGACCTGATGTCGGGCATCCGCGCGTCGATCAAGGCCACGCAATTTGAGGATTTCTCCGCCGAGACGCAAAGCGGCTGGGCCAAAGGCGATATCGCGCCGCTGGGGTAGGGGAACGGCAAGCTGCCACATTCTCCGTCATCCCGGCTTTGAGCCGGGATCCATCCAGCCCAAGTCCTTGAGCTGGAAGACTCTTTTGACCCGGCAGAAACCGGGTCGCTAGATGCCGGATCAAGTCCGACAAGACGGTGTCGATGAACTTCTCTCAATCACCAACTAATCACGTGGATACGAAATGTGGCTTCCGAACCGAAGCTCGGCACAACTGATCTGACCCCACTCAAGCAATTATCCGGCGTCGAGGGTCTTCTCGCAATGGGTTGGGCCGCCCTTCGGGTTAACCCGATCGGAAACCGCGCGGATCGAGGTGATGGTGTAGTCCTTGCCGACCTTTAGCTCGACGGTGCAGGGCCTGCCCCCGGAAAAACCACCGCGCCAGCTGTAGAGCGTCGCGCCGCCAGAACTTGCCTGGTCAGACACCGGAGGCCCGTAGGCGGCGAAGAAGGCGCCCGCCGACTTGCCGTTCCAGCGCGCCTCAAGCGGGTTTGACGGGATCGTGGCGGTGGTGCAGGCGGAGAGGGCACCGGCAACAACGGCCAGCAGTGCGGGACGGAAGTTCATGGTCGACATTTCCTTGGAGATTGCTTGAGTGGTGGAGCTGGCCGGCGAGAGCCCTCTTGCCCCCTCATAGCGGATTCTTAGTCGGGGGAAAATCCTCAGTTGCGGACTTCAGCCGTTGGCAACGCAAATTTGCCAAAGCCAGCGCGTGGCTGGCTCTGACAGCAGCGACGGCCGAACCCGCGGGCGGTATTGCGGCGTGTCGGGGCGGAGGCTTGCGGCTCATTCGCCGGATCGCCGCGTATCGTCGGCACGCCCCCGGTAGTCGCTCCGTCTCACCGCAGATCACGATATCGGCTCGTTATCCTGCGTCTTGCGCAAAATGGCGCAGCCAGATCCTGGTCCGCTCTTCGTCTCGGTCCTGGTAGGTGCGAACCGCCTGCAGCAGGTCGCCGATTTCCGGCGTTTCCGCATCATTGCCAATCTCAGTCAGCCGCATCGTGTACCAAGCGGTTATGCCGCCTTCCGGCACCTCGCTGAATTGCGGGAAGGCGGGCTCCGGCTCCCTGTCCAGTTGCCACAGATTGACCAGCGCCGGTTCCAGCGCGAGTGCGCGTGCGAGGCCAATCACATCAACCGCACCACTGGCCAGCGCCGCCTCGGCCTGGGCCCGGGTCTTGAAACCGCCGGTCAGCATCAACGGTATTTTGGTCAGCGCGCGGGCACGGCTGGCAAAATCAAGAAAATAGGGCCCGCTTCCGGTGCTGTCGGAGGCGGATTTGGCGCCCGGAAAATAGGTCCCGCCACTGATGTCGATCAGATCAACCGAAGTGCTGTCGAGTGCGGCCACCACCGCCAGCGCATCGTCAGTCCCGAGCCCACCTTCGAGTTGATCGGAGGAATTGAGTTTCACCGTGATCGGAAATTCCGGCCCGACGGCTGCGCGTATGGCGGCAACCACCTCGAGCAGCAGCCGCATCCGGTTGGCGATTACCCCGCCATAGCCATCGCTTCGCTTGTTGAAAAGCGGCGACAGAAACTGGCTGAGCAGAAATCCGTGCGCTGCGTGAACCTGAACGCCGCCAAAGCCTGCCATCTGTGCGAGGCGGGCGGTGCGGGCGAAAGTAGCGGGCAACTTCCGGATTTCCCGTAATGTCATGGCCGCGCAGCGTAGTCCCGGTAGATCGAGCGCGCTCGGCCCCTTGGGCTCACTGGTGGGGGCATGGGCAAGTGCACCGGCGTGGCCGAGCTGAAGCCACAGCAAAGCGCCGTTTTCGCTGCCCCGCCGCGCCAGCGTGCGGAAACGCGCCATCTCGGAGTCCCGGTTGAGCACCAGATTGCCCGGCTTCTCCGCAAAATCGGGGGTGGTCTGTACCTCGCCGATGATCGACGCCGCGACACCGCCTTCGGCCCAGCGTTGGTACAGCCGGAACTGCGCCTCGGTCGGATGGCCGGTGCCGTCGCCGAGCGAATCCGACATCGCCGATTTCACAATCCGGTTTTTCAGGGTGGTTCCGCACGGCAAAGTCAACGCATCAAACAATTTACACATCCAAGTCTTTTGGCCCCTTGAGGCCTGTCTTCAAATCCTGGCCGACGATCCATCCGCCCAAATCGATGCCTCCCCGGCATCAGGACAGCGCATATCACATTCGCCTTCTGCCTGAAATAATCAGTCTCATCTCTCCCGCACTATCTGGCGGGCGACATCCGCTCCAATCACAACGGCTGAGGGGCGATAGTCACCCGCGTGGGAACGGGGATGGCGACGGCGAACACGGCTTTGCATTCTCGAAAACAGCGCATATTATGTATCAGATGACGCATACCTGCAGGGTCGCACGCCATCGAACTCCCTCAGGTGTAGTTGTAATGATGAAGCGTCCGGCTGCTTGGAGGGCGGCGGAGGGGCTGATCGATGAAACTGTTTGCCATTGTCCTGTTGCTGTTGAGCCTGGCGGGGATGCTTTTTGGCTGGTGGGGGCTCGAGACCGTCTCCGGACGACATCAGTTTGATGAAATGGCCGGCATCATCCCGTTGGTTGCAGGCACCGCCTCGATCATCCTGCTGCCGGTTGCCGGCGTGCTTTATTATTTCGCGAGCCGGTAGGACAGGGACATGGCAGTAGTCATCCCCGCAACGAGCAGGATTGGGCGCAGCGCCGGTTCCTGGGGGAGGGAAAATTCCCGGCGTTAAACCCAGTCTGTGCTCTGGTTTAATCTGTCACTCAACACTAGCTAAGTTGATGATTTTTCTTTCTCCTCCAGCAATGGGGAGAAGAGCACGCGCAGTGCCGATTGCCCTTAAGCTTGCCCGGAATTTCCACACCCATACCGCCCATGCCATACTTTTTGCGCTCCCGCTGCCGGATGGAACGCGAACGTGTTGGACCAGACGGGAGGAAAGCCTCTCGGGTCAGCCGTAACGTGCGGTCGGAGCCGGGGGAGGCGGTGACCAGCGTGGCTCCGTCGACGGATCTGGTGTTTCCCAATGGAAGACCAGGTTCAGTCGGCCACCGGTACGTCCTCGGGTTCCGTGCCTGCCTTCGGGCAGGATGCGGGACCCGACAGCGAACCGGGCCTGTGGCGAATTTTGGCCCCGTCCTGCCTGTTGTGATGGCTTGACCCACGTCACGCGTATGCGGCAGGCAGCACGAGGATGGGGTTGAAATGCGTGCCGGAGACCGCGCCCAAAAACTTCCACTGTGGCCCCAGGTCCGGGGCTGACAGTCCGGGGCGAAAGCCTCGCAAAATCCCGCATCGGGTGAAAACCCTCAAGCGGGTCAAGCGAAGTGGCCATTGCCTGTCGGATGCGGACATCATTCGGCGAGATTCGGGCCGCGCGCGTGCTGCGCCACCCACTATTTAATTTCCGTAAGGCAAAGCCCGCGTGCGGCCCTCCGGATATCGAACCTCACACCCCGGCGAATATTTCGCGCGGCAACGCTTTTGCATGTCCGGCCTTCGTGACTGCCGGAACCGTTAGCTTCAACGCAGCTCAGCCCATGAGATAGAGATGATTTCGAGATCCTGTTCACCCACCTCGACCACATCGCCCACCGCCTTGCCCATCAGCGCGCGGGCCACCGGTGAAGCAAACGAGATGCTGCCCGATTTGGGGTCGGCCTCGTCCTCGCCGACAATGCGATAAGTCTGTGCCGGGCGCTCGTCGCGGGTATAGGTGACGGTGGAGCCGAAGCCGACAGCCTCATGGGTTTCGGGATCGGGGATCAGCTCGGCCGAGCGCACCCGTTCGGCATAATAGCGCGCATCGCGCAACGGGGCCGCCTGCTGACGGCGGCGTTCGTTGATGTCCTCGACGCTGTTTGCCGCCTCATAGGCCGCGCGGGCAGCATCAAGGTGAGCCTGCAGCTGTTTCAAACCGCTGAGCGTGACCAGATTGGGATGCTCGGAAATGGGCCGGTCTGGCAGCATTGTTTCGGCTGCAGTTTCGGAACTTTCTTCCTTGGTAAAGGCGACGCTCACAACAGTACTCCATTCCCGTACACCCGGCGCGGAGACACGATTGGCCCGGCGGTTGCGATAAGGATCATAGGTTGAATTCGGGCCAAAGGGCAATGACGACCCGTGCAGGCTCAACGCCGCCGGATCGGCTTGGTTCCGATTTAGCGCCACCACTGCGGCAATTGCTCAAAAGCGCGCCGCGAAACCGTCAGGTCTGCGGCGCGGCGGTCTTGATCATCTGCACGCCGTCGATCCGGAAACTGCCGTCGGGCTGGCGTTGAAGCGAATAGAGTGCGGTCCAGTCCTGGCCATTCGGCCCCTCGATCAGCACTTCCTGCACCAGCCCGGATCCGTCGGCGGAAAGCTTGAAACGGCCAAAGGCAAAATTGCCCGGCCGGAACACCGGGGCGTAGCCGCGCTTGACCATGTCGAAAAACCGGGTCTCGTCGGGGTAAAGCTGCTTGATTGCCGGCGCCGCAAATGAATAGGCGCCAGCGCTGTCATCGTTCAGGAACGCCTGGATTTGGCTTTCGATGACATTGCGCGCCGCGGTCGCTGGGTCTTTGGTGCGGGCCTCCCCCGCCTCGTCAGCGACGGCCGGGGTGAGTACCACCAGCAGCATGGCGATGCCGGCGGCGATTGGCGTCAGCGGGTAAAATCGGTTTGTCATGAGACAGCCTCCATCCTGCAACAGATAGGACGCAAAAGCCTCAAGGAAAGTTTCACCTCTGGCAGAACCGAAGAAGAGCGTTTTGCGGATAAGATCCTGTCCCTGAAACTAACGCTGAATCAATATTTTGGGAGGATTTCCTGAGAATATGAATCCGCTACCGCTCAAGCTCAAGGCGTCAGCATGACCTTGCCATCGCCCGTTCTCAGCGCTGCCGGCAATTTCACCAGAGCCTCGGAAAGTGGAATTGTGGCCACCACCTCAGTGCGCCATTTGCCCGAAATAAAACGGTTTTGCACTGCCCGCAACGTCCGCAGTTTCTCGATGATCGAGGCCCGCTTGAACCATTGCGCCAGCCAGTATCCCTCGATCTTCTTGTCCATGAATATGAACTGGCCGGGCTCCCGAAGCGACGGTTCTTCGGTGTCGAGCTTGCCATAGATGATCCAGCGGGCACGCGCAGGCATGGCGGTGAAAATGTCGGCGGCAACCTGATTGGCAACCGCGTCGAGCAGAATGCGCGGCTTGTCGGTCTTGCACAGGGCGGCGAGTTTTGCTCCAAACTCCGGGTCGGATTGAACCAACACGTGTTTGGCGCCGAGTTCTTCGAGGTGCGCAGCCTGGCTCTCGTTGCGGATGATCGCAATCATCGCGCAGTTCTTGTCGCGCGCAAGCCCGGCGATCAGCTTGCCGAGCTGGCTGTTGGCGGCGGTGAAGATGAAGCTCTTCGAACCGGATTTCTCGACGATGTCGAACATGGTCCAAGCCGTCACCGGGTTGACCACATGGCCCGCAGCATCCTCGTCGCGCATCGCCGGCCGGATCACCACGCAGGTGGCGGCTGAGACAACAATATACTCGGCCCAGGCGCCCGAACCTGCGGCGCCGCCAACAAAAGCCACCCGCTTGCCCTTGAGATAGGCGGCATAAAGCCCGTTGCCGGCGATCACTTGGCCTACCCCTTCAAAGCCTGCCGCAGCACCCTTGACGCGGGGCTGGCCGTATTCGCCCTTGATGAAATAGAGATCGGAAGGATTGACTGAGGCCATCCGTACCTTGACCAGAACCTCGCCCGGGCCCGGCCTGGGAACCGGCAGCTTGCCATAATCGAGATAGGGCTCCAGCGTATCGATCGCCGCACCGCTGCGGCTGCCCGACAGGCCGTGGCCCTTGAGGATCAGCGCGTTCATGGTTTCGGGCACGGTCATGGCGGGTTCCTTGCGAGATCAAGCTTGGGGCAGATGTTACGGGATCAGAATGGTCTTGCCGATGGCACCACGGTCGAGAATCCGCTGCAATGCTGCTGCTGCCTCTGACAGTGGTCGGCGCTCGTCGATCCGCGGCTTGACGACGCCATCGGCGTGCCAGGCAAACAGCTCGCGGTTGTTGGCGGCGTACAACTCGGGTTCGTTCGCAGTGAACGCGCCCCAGAACACACCAACCAGCGAAAATTCCTTGAGCAGCGCCAGATTGACCGCAAGTTTGGGGATTTCACCGGAGGCAAAGCCAACCACCAGCAACCGCCCATGACGGGCCATGGCGCGGGCGGCGACCTCGAAAGCTTGCCCGCCGACCGGATCGAAGACGACATCGACACCACGACCGCCGGTCTCGCGCTTCAGCGCCTCGCGCAGGCCTTCATAGGGCAGGGCGATATCGGCGCCAAAATCGCGGCAGGCCGCCTGTTTCTCGTCAGTCGAAGCGACCGCGATCACCCGCGCGCCCATCGCCTTGCCGATTGCAATCGCCGCCAGGCCGGTGGAGCCGGCGGCGCCGAGCACCAGCAGCGTTTCACCGGATTGGAGTTGGCCGCGCTGCTTGAGCGCATAATGCGATGTGCCCCAGGCGCACATCAGCGCACAGGCATCCTCGAAACTCATGGAATCGGGCAGGGCATGGACGCGGTTGGCGGGGGAAAGCACTTTTTCGGCATAGCCGCCATGATCGAGCAGGGCTACAACCCGGTCGCCGGGTATGAATTGGCTGACCCCGTCGCCGACTTCGCTCACCACGCCGGCTGCTTCCATGCCTGGCGAAAACGGCGTCGGTGGCTTCATCTGGTAAAGCCCCTGAACCAACAACCCGTCGGGAAAATTGACACCGATCGCCTTGGCATCGATCACCACTTCACCTGCGCCCGGATGGGGATCGGAGATCTCGCGGTAATCGAGATTGGAAACAGGTCCGTAGTCGGGACAGATGATTGCTTTCATATCGGGATCAGACCTTTTCCTGGGTATGGCGTTTGAGTTCGGCGCGCGCCACCTGGCGGCGGTGCACCGCGTCGGGTCCGTCGGCCAGCCGCAAGGTGCGCAAATGCGTCCACATCCGCGCCAGCGGCGTATCCTGGGAAATGCCCTGGCCACCAAACATCTGCACTGCTTCATCGGTGATCTTGAGCGCCATTCTCGGTGCCACTACCTTGATCTGGCTGATCCAGGGGCCGCCGCGCGGGCGTCGCCCTGATCCATCATCCATGCGGCCTTCAGGCACAACAGCCGCGCCATCTCGATCTCCATCCGGCTTTCGGCAATGATGTCGTAATTGGCGCCGAGCTGCGCCAGCTTCTTGCCGAAGGCCTCGCGGTCGAGTGCGCGCTTGCACATCAGTTCCAGCGCCATCTCGGCCTGGCCGATGGCGCGCATGCAGTGATGGATGCGGCCCGGCCCGAGACGGCCCTGGGCGATCTCGAATCCCTTGCCTTCGCCCACCAAGAGGTTGGCTGCAGACACCCGCACATCGGTAAAGCGGAGATGGAAATGACCATGCGGGGCATCGTCCTGGCCATAAACCTGCATCGGCCGGAGTTTTTCGACACCAACGGTATCGGCGGGCACCAGGATCATCGAATGCCGCAGATGCTTGGGCGTATCCGCATCGCCGGTGCGCACCATGACGATATAGATGGCGCAACGCGGATCGCCGACGCCGGAGGCCCACCATTTTTCGCCATTTAGCACATATTCGTCGCCATCGCGGACACAGGACATCTCGATATTGGTGGCGTCGGAGGAGGCGACGTCCGGTTCGGTCATGAGATAGGCGGAGCGGATCTTGCCGTCGAGCAACGGCTCGAGCCAGCGCTGCTTGTGTTCTGCCGTGCCGTAGCGGTCGAGCACCTCCATGTTGCCGGTATCGGGCGCCGAACAATTGAAGGTTTCGACGCCGAGATGGGCCTTGCCCATTTCTTCGGCCAGGTAGGCATAGTCCACGGTGGTCAGGTTGTTGTCGGGCGCGCTGGTCCGCCACAGGTTCCACAGCCCGCGCTCGCGGGCCTTGGCTTTCAGGCTCGCGAGGATCTCCGTCTGGCGCGGGCTATAGGCCCAGCGATCGCCGGCCGTGCCGACCTCGGCCAGAAACTGCTCGTCCAGCGGCATGATTTCGTTGCGCACCATATCGCGCACGGCAGCCAGAATCGGTTCAAGATAGGTGGAAACACCCAAATCCATGGCTCTTGCTTGTGTCATTGCAACTCCTGCTGGCTCGGTACCCAGTTGCCTGTGGTGGACCGGTCACATAATGGCAGGGATGAGGAACGGCTTTGCCGAATCTTCCCTTTACGCACACGTCAATTGTTTGCCATGCTAGCGGCACACGGTTCGGGCGGCAATTGCCTGACGGTGCAATTCAGTCGGGCGCCAGGCACATCTTTGCGGCGGCGCCCGGAACCCGGGAGGCGGCGACTATGAGCTATCTGGAAGACCTGTTTTCGGTTGACGGCAAGGTTGCGCTGGTCACCGGCGGCGCCACCGGAATCGGCCGGATGATCGCCATGGCGCTGGTGCATTCAGGCGCCCGCGTGTTGATCGCTTCGCGCAAGGGCGAGGAATGCGCGCGCGTTGCCGACGAACTCAATGCCCTTGGCGCCAACGGCACGGCGGAAGGTTTTGCCGGTGATGTCGGCACCGAAGACGGTGTTCGCGCATTGGTCGAAGAGGTAACGGCGCGCACAGACAAGCTTCACATCCTGATCAACAATGCCGGCGCCACCTGGGGCGCGACCTATGATGATTTCCCGCACGCGGCGTGGGCCAAGGTGATGTCGGTCAATGTTGCGGGGCTGTTCACGCTGACGCGCGATCTGACGCCGCTGCTGTGTGCCGCGGCAAACGATTCCGATCCTGCGCGGATTATCAATCTGGGATCAGTGATGGGATCACAGCCGATTGCCGACGGCACCTATTCCTATTCCGCCTCGAAAGCGGCCGTCCACCATTTGACCAAAATCCTGGCCGAGGAACTCGCGTCCCGCCGGATTACCGTCAACGCCTTTGCACCGGGGCCATTTCAGAGCAAGATGACGGCCTTCGCTACCGCCCGCGACGATCAGGTCGAGCGGGTAGGTGAGGGAGTGCCGCTGGGGCGCATCGGCGCGCCGGAAGATATTGCCGGGGCCACACTCTATCTGTGCAGCCGCGCCGGCTCCTATGTGACCGGGGCGGTACTGCCGATTGATGGCGGATTGTCGGTGCAGCATGGTATCCGCCTGTTCAAGGACGCTTGAAATGGACGATCAACCGTTTGACATGGACGCACTGGCCGACGAGTTGCACGATCTGGTGCCGGAATTCTCCGGTCTGCATGCGATCGAGAAATTCAACACCGGCCAGTCCAACCCGACCTATCGGGTGGAAGCTGACAGCGGTCGCTATGTGCTCCGGGCGAAGCCACCGGGCCCGCTCCTGAAATCTGCGCATCAGGTGGACCGCGAATACCGGGTGATGAAAGCGCTCGCCGACAATGATGTGCCGGTGCCCAAAGTCTTCGGACTGTCGCAAGAACACAGCGTCATCGGCCGGATGTATTTTGTCATGGAATTGGTCGAAGGCCATATATTCTGGGATCCGGCACTGCCGGAAATGACGAAAGCAGAACGAGCTGCGGTCTATGACGGCATGAACGATGTGCTGGCGCGGCTGCACAGTGTTGATCCGGAAGCTGCGGGACTTGGCGATTTCGGCCGGCCGGGCAATTACTTCGCGCGGCAGATCCGCCGCTGGAGCGAGCAATACCTGGCCAGCAAGACCGAAGAGCTGCCGGACATCGACCGGCTGATGGCCTGGCTTGCCGATAATGTGCCCGAAGATAAGGGACGGGCGTCGATCGTGCATGGTGATTTCCGGCTCGACAACATGATCTTTGCCGGACACGGCGAACAGGTGTTGGCGCTGATTGATTGGGAACTCTCCACACTCGGACATCCGCTGGCCGACCTTTCCTACCAGTGCATGCAATGGCGTCTGCCGCATGCCAGCGGGTTTCGCGGGCTCGGCGGGCTTGACCGCGGTGACCTCGGCATTCCCAGCGAAGCCGATTACGTCGCGCGCTATTGCGAACGCAGCGGCATCGAAATCGACAACTGGTCGTTTTGTCTGGCGTTTTCGTTCTTCCGGCTCGCCGCAATTTTACAGGGTGTCTACAAACGCTCGCTGGATGGCAATGCCTCCAATCCCGAACGCGCCCGAGAAATCGGCAAGGCGGTGCCGCTGCTGGCAGCGATGGCCAATGACATTATTGCCGGAAAGGCCTGATTGATGGCGAATTTCGAGGGACGCGTCGTCATTCTGACCGGCGCAACCGGTGGCTTCGGACGTGCGGCTGCGCGGTTCTTCCACGATGCGGGTGCCACTCTCGTTCTGAGCGATCTTGATGCCGACGCACTTGCGGCGCTGGCCGGCGAGATCGGTGGCGACAACGTGATCGTCGCCGGCGATATCTGCGACCCGGACCTGTCAGAGAAACTGGTGGAGGCGGCGCAGTCGCGGTTTGGCAGGCTCGATATCGCGGTCAACAATGCTGGCATCGCCCACGATATGGCGCGCCTGCCCAAAACCCCGCTGAAGGTAGCGCGGCAGATCATCGATGTTGATCTGATGGGCGTGTTCTATGCCATGCGGGCGCAACTGCCGGCGCTCGAACATCGCTTTCGCGAGACCGGTGAGACTGGCGCCATTGTCAATGTCGCATCGGTGGCAGGCGTGGTCGCTGCACCCATGCTGGCAGTCTATGCAGCGGCCAAGCATGGTGTCGTCGGCTTGACCAAATCGGCCGCGATCGAATATGCGCGGCGCGGTGTTAGGATCAATGCGCTGTGCCCGTCGTTTGCGCGCACACCGATGGTCAGCGAATTTCTCGACAAGGCCGGTGGCGATGCCGAAGCTGCCGAGGCGGGATTGGTGCGGGCGATTCCGATGGGGCGTTTGGCCGAGGTCGACGAAGTGATTGCCGGGCTGGCCTTTCTGGCGGATCCGGCGTCGAGTTTCGTCACCGGGCAGACGCTGCAGATCGACGGCGGGCTGTCGGCGGCCTGATCGTGCTTTAATTTCTGCACAACGGTTGAGCAATTCGGCCCGTTGTACATCAAGACCGGTGAGTGCACAGTACGTTCAGCAATTTTTATCAAGTGGAGGCAGACCTATGCAGGAACTTACTCATTTTATCGGTGGGAAACATGTAAAGGGCCAGTCCGGCCGTTTCGCCGACGTCTACAACCCCGCGACCGGAGAAGTTCAGGCAAAGGTGCCGCTGGCATCCAACGCCGAGCTTGACGAAGCCGTCGCCATCGCCGCCAAGGCACAGGTCGGCTGGGCCGCAACCAACCCACAGCGCCGCGCCCGCGTGCTGATGAAGTTCGTGGAACTGCTGCATCGCGATATGGACAAGCTTGCAGAAGCCTTGTCGCGCGAACACGGCAAGACCATTCCCGACGCCAAGGGCGACGTGATGCGCGGCCTTGAAGTGGCCGAGTTCTCGTTTGGCGCGCCGCATCATCTCAAGGGTGAATTTACTGAAGGTGCCGGCCCCGGCATCGACATGTACTCGATGCGCCAGCCGCTCGGCGTGGTCGCCGGCATCACCCCGTTCAACTTCCCGGCAATGATTCCAATGTGGAAGTTCTGCCCGGCAATTGCTGCCGGTAATGCCTTCATCCTCAAGCCCTCTGAACGCGATCCATCTGTGCCGATCATGTTGGCCGAACTGATGAGCGAAGCTGGGGCGCCGGACGGTATCCTCAGTGTTGTCAATGGTGACAAGGGCGTGGTTGACGCGATCCTCGATCATCCGGAAATCATGGCCATCGGCTTTGTCGGCTCGACACCGATTGCGGAATATATCTATGCCCGTGGCTGCGGCAACGGCAAGCGCGTGCAGTGCTTCGGTGGCGCCAAGAACCACATGATCATCATGCCTGACGCTGACATGGATCAGGCCGTGGACGCGCTGGTTGGCGCGGGCTTTGGTGCGGCTGGCGAACGCTGCATGGCGATTTCGGTGGCTGTTCCGGTTGGCGAAAAGACCGCAGATCTGCTGATCGAAAAGCTGACGCCGCGCGTCGAAGCCTTGAAGATCGGGCCTTATACGGCAGGCAATGACATCGACTTTGGACCTCTGGTAACCCGCGAAGCCCGTGACCGGGTCCTCGGCCTGGTCAATTCCGGGGTCGAGCAGGGCGCCAAGCTGGTGGTCGACGGCCGCGACTTCAAACTGCAGGGCTATGAGAACGGCAACTTCATGGGTGGATGCCTGTTCGACAACGTCACCCGCGACATGGATATCTACCAGCAGGAAATCTTTGGACCGGTGCTGTCGGTGGTGCGTGCGCCGAGCTATGAGGAAGCGCTGCGCTATCCGATGGAAAACCAGTATGGCAACGGCACAGCGATCTTTACTCGCGATGGTGACACGGCACGTGATTTCGCCAGCCGGATCAATGTCGGCATGGTCGGGATCAACGTACCGCTGCCGGTGCCACTGGCCTATCACACCTTCGGTGGCTGGAAGAAATCCGGCTTCGGTGACCTCAACCAGCACGGTCCGGATGCATTCCGGTTCTATACCCGTACCAAGACAGTGACCTCACGCTGGCCTTCGGGTACCAAGGAAGGTGCCGACTTCGCCATGCCCACAATGGGCTGAGCCAACGGCGGCGAGATCAATTCAGGGGCGGGAGACCATTGAAATGGACTTTGAACTGAACGAGGAACAGCAGGCGATTTTCGACATGGCGCGCGAGTTTGGCGCCGAGAAGATCGCCCCTTTCGCTGCCAAATGGGAAAAGGAAGAAGCCATCCCGCGCGAGGTGCTTGAAGAAGCAGCCGCGCTCGGGCTGGCATCGATCTACGTGCCGGAAAGCGACGGCGGCTCAGGTTTGAGCCGCCTCGATGCCACACTGGTGTTCGAGGCGCTGTCGATGGCCTGTCCGTCTGTCGCCTCGTTCATTTCAATTCACAACATGTGTACATGGATGATCGCGTCTTACGGATCGGACGAAATGAAGGCGCGATTGCTGCCCGACCTCGTGACCATGAAGACGATTGCCTCCTATTGCCTGACCGAGCCGGGTTCGGGTTCCGATGCCTCGGCGCTGAGGACCCGCGCCGAACGCACCAATGACGGCTACAAGCTCAATGGCACAAAGGCGTTCATTTCCGGTGGCGGGTTTTCCGACCTCTACTTGGTGATGACCCGTACCGGGGCAGATGGTCCGAAAGGCATTTCTGCGGTGGTCGTCGCCGATGGCACGCCCGGTCTTTCGTTCGGCGCGCCGGAAAACAAGATGGGCTGGCGCTCGCAGCCGACGTCCGAGGTACAGTTCGATGATTGCGTGATCCCCGCCGAGAACCTGCTCGGCGAGGAGGGAGCCGGTTTCCGCTACGCCATGAGCGGGCTTGATGGCGGGCGTCTCAATATTGCCGCTTCAGCCTTGGGCGGAGCACAGTCGGCGCTCGACAAGACGCTCGCCTATATGGGTGAACGTCAGGCCTTCGGCAAAACCATTGACCAGTTCCAAGCGCTGCAGTTCCGGCTAGCGGACATGGAAACGGAACTGCAGGCAGCACGGATTTTCCTGCGCCAGGCGGCGAGCAAGCTCGATCGCAAGACGCCTGATGCCACCAAATATTGCGCCATGGCCAAGCGGTTCGTCACCGACACCGCGTTCAATGTCGCCAATGATGCGCTGCAACTGCATGGCGGCTACGGTTACCTGGCCGACTTCGGCGTTGAGAAAATCGTCCGCGACCTGCGGGTGCACCAGATCCTCGAGGGCACCAACGAAATCATGCGGGTAATCATCTCGCGCGCGTTGCTTGCGGAACGCGCGGCATGAGTATCCGCATTCGTAAAATTGGCCGAATCGGCCAGATCACGCTGCAGCGGCCCGAAGCGCTCAACGCCGTAAGCCATGAGATGGTGCTGGCGATCGAAGCGGCCCTTTATGGCTGGCGCGAGGATGAACGCGTGGCCTGCGTGCTGATTGATGCCGAAGGGCACAAGGCATTCTCCGCCGGCGGTGACCTTCAATTCATGCATGAGACCGCCTCCAAGGGTGATTTCGAACCCGGCCGGACATTCTGGCGTGACGAATATCGGCTCAATGCCAAGATCGCCAATTACCCCAAGCCCTATATCGCTCTGTGCCAGGGCTTTACCATGGGCGGCGGTGTCGGCGTCTCGCTGCACGGCTCACACCGGGTGGTCGGCGAAAGCTCGAAGATTGCCATGCCCGAATGCGCTGTCGGCCTGATCCCCGATGTCGGCGGATCGCTGCTGCTGGCACGCGCGCCGGGGCGGCTGGGTGAATATCTCGGCATTACCGGGTATCGGATGAATGCTTCCGATGCGATTTTCGCCGGGTTTGCCGACTACTTCATCCCCGAGGCCGACTGGCCGGGTTTGACCGAGACGTTGATCGAGACCGGTGATTGGTCAGCCGTGACCGCCCTGGCGCGCGATCCCGAAGACGGACCGCTGATGGCCTTGCGGCAACAGGTGGATGCGCATTTTGGTGGCGCCACGCTCACCGAGATTGTCGGCTCGCTGCCGGCGGACGACTGGGGGAGCGCAACAGCCAAGACCATAAGGTCAGCGTCACCATTGTCAGCGGCCTGCACAATCGAACTGGTACGGCGTGCGCGCGCAAGCGGTGATATCCGCGTGGCGCTGCAGCAGGAATACCGGTTTACCTCGCGCAGCGCCTCGCAGGGCGATTTCGTCGAGGGCATCCGCGCCGCCATCATCGACAAGGACCGCAACCCGCAGTGGCGGCACAAGGATATCGAAGCCGTGACAGCGGCCGAGGTGGAGGAGATGTTGGCGGAACCGCCGGGAGGCGATATCGCGATATGACATGGCGCAAGGGCGCCGTATATTGAGCATGAAGAACGGGCAGGAGGACGCCATGAAAATCGGGTTTATCGGGTTGGGCAACATGGGGGCGCCAATGGCGGCCAATCTGGTCAAGGCGGGTCATGAAGTGACCGGCTTTGACGTGGCCGGCGTAACGGTTGATGGTGTAACACCCGCCGGGTCTGCGCCCGAAGCTGCAGGCGGTCAGGATGCGGTCATCACCATGCTTCCCAACGGGGCGATCCTGCGTTCAGTCTATGCCGAAATTGTCGATGCGGGGACTGCAGGTTCTGTGTTCATCGATTGCTCGACGGTCGATGTCGAGAGCGCCCGTGCCGCTCACGAGATGGCGGCCGCCAAGGGCCTGCTTTCGGTCGATGCGCCGGTTTCGGGCGGCGTCGGCGGAGCGTCGGCTGGCACCCTGACCTTCATGGCCGGTGGCAGCGCCGAAGCGTTCGGCCTTGCCAATCCACTGTTTGAGATCATGGGCAAGAAGGCAGTACATTGCGGTGATGCCGGGGCCGGACAATCGGCCAAGATCTGCAACAACATGCTGCTTGGTATTTCGATGATCGGCACTTGCGAAGCTTTCGCGCTGGCTGAAAAGCTGGGCCTGTCGGCTCAAAAACTGTTTGACGTGGTCTCGACCTCGTCGGGTTCCTGCTGGTCGGTCAATGCCTATTGCCCGGTTCCGGGTGTTGGCCCGCAAAGCCCCGCAGACAATGACTACAAGCCCGGTTTTGCTGCGGAACTGATGCTCAAGGATCTGAAATTGTCGCAACAGGCAGCAAGCAGTGTATCGGCGCAAACCCCGATGGGCGCGCATGCCACCGAACTCTACGACGCGTTTGTGAATGATGACGGCAAGGGACGCGATTTCTCGGCGATGATCGAACGACTGAAATAGGAAAGGGGGCTTTTGCCCCTTTTTCATTGCTTGCGCGATGCTGCGTAGGTTCGGCTGGATGTGATCGACACCATACCCGGGTGCAAGCATTGGATGACCCCGCGGGTTCATCGCCCGTATGGTCGGCGTTAATGCGCCGCTTCACCATGTTTTCGGGTTTCGCCCTTCGATTCGACTGCTTTTGGCGCTTTGGGCACAAAGCGCTGCTCGCCGCTTGATGGTTACACATACAACTGATTTGATGCGTGTCTGATTTGAATGCAGACGGAGGCTATCATGTCGCTTGCCTATATGCCGGGTTTTGGAAACGATTTTGAGACCGAAAGCCTGCCTGGGGCGCTTCCGCAGGGTCAGAATTCGCCGCAGCGCTGCAGTTACGGGCTCTATGCGGAACAGCTGTCGGGATCTCCGTTCACTGCGCCGCGCGGCACCAATGAGCGGTCCTGGCTCTACCGGATCAGGCCTAGCGTGCGCCACACCACCGATTTCAGGGCGATCGACCGGCCCCACTGGAAGTCTGCTCCAAATCAGGAGGCCGGCGTGCTGTCATTGGGCCAGCGGCGCTGGGACCCGACACTCTATCCCGACGCGGAGATGCATTTCGTCGACGCCATGCACACCATGACGGTCGCCGGTGATGCGGTCGGCCAAGTCGGCATGGCCACCCATGTCTATGCGCTCAACGCCGACATGGAAGATGACTACTTCTTCAACGCCGATGGCGAATTGCTTATCGTGCCCCAGGAAGGCGCGCTGCGGATCTTTACCGAAATGGGAATCATCGATGTCGCGCCGCTGGAGATCGCGGTATTGCCGCGCGGCATGATGTTCAAGGTAATGCGCGGCGATGGGGTCGAGCGGGCGCGCGGCTACGTCTGCGAGAACTACGGCGCCAAGTTCACACTGCCCGAACGCGGCCCGATCGGCGCCAATTGCCTGGCCAACCCGCGCGACTTCAAGACCCCGGTGGCGGCCTATGAAGACAAGGAGAGCACCTGTCTGGTTCATATCAAATGGTGCGGATCCTTCTACGTGACACCAATCGGCCATTCGCCGCTCGACGTGATCGCCTGGCATGGCAACTACGCACCCTACAAGTATGATCTAACGACGTTTTCTCCAGTCGGAGCGATCCTGTTCGATCACCCCGATCCGTCGATCTTCACCGTGCTGACTGCACCGTCAGGTGAGGCCGGAACCGCCAATATCGACTTCGTCATCTTCCCGCCGCGCTGGCTGGTGGCCGAGCATTCGTTCCGCCCGCCCTGGTACCATCGCAACATCATGAGCGAATTCATGGGCCTGATTGAAGGCCAGTACGACGCCAAGGAAGAGGGGTTCCTGCCCGGCGGCATGAGCCTGCACAACATGATGATGCCGCATGGGCCCGATCATGATGCCTTCGAAAAGGCCTCGACGGTGGATCTGAAACCGGTCAAGCTCTCCGACACGATGGCTTTCATGTTCGAAACCCGGTTCCCGCAAATGGTGACGCGCTACGCTGCCGATCTCGAAACCCTGCAGCCTGGCTATGCCGAATGCTGGAAAGGGATCGAACGGAAATTCGATGGCACGCCTGAGGCCGGCGGCTGGTCGGGTGCAAAGTGAGCGAACGGCTGGTCATTCTCGGCTCCAAGGGCGGGCCGGCAATCCGTCCGGGCGGACCTTCGCCGACGGCGTCGCTGCTTGAAATCGGCGGCCGGCGCATTGTTATCGATTGCGGTCTCGGTGTGGCGCGCGGGCTGGTGGAAGCAGGCATGGCGTTGCCGGCGCTTGATCTGGTGCTGATCACCCATCTGCATTCCGACCACGTTCTGGAACTGGGGCCTCTGCTGCACACGGCCTGGACCGCCGGCCTGAAGACGCCGGTACAAATTTTCGGCCCCGTAGGCACACGGGCGGTGTGGGACGGTTTCGTGACCTCGCTCGCCTATGACATCAATCTCCGGATTGACGACGAAGGTCGCCCGGATATCCGCCATCTGGTTCAGATTGAGGAATTTGGTGAAGGAGAGCTGTTCGACGAAGACGGACTCACCATCGAGGCGCTGCGGGTCGATCACCCACCGGTGGTCGAGTGCTTCGCCATCAAGATCAGCCACCAGGGCAGAACAATCGTGTTTTCCGCCGACACCGCCTATTTCCCGCCGCTGGCCGGGTTTTCAGCAGGGGCCGACATTCTGGTGCATGAAGCGATGCATCCCGATGGCGTGGATCGGCTGGTGGCGCGCACCGGAAATGGCGACCGGCTGAAGGCGCATCTTCTTGCCAGCCACACCATGGCCGCCGATGTCGGGCGCATTGCCAGGGACGCCGGCGTCGGCCATCTGGTGCTTAATCACCTGGTTCCCGCCGACGACTCCGAGATTACCGAGGTCCACTGGGAAAACGAGGCCCGGTCGCACTGGACCGGGAACCTGACTGTTGGCCGCGATGGCCTGGAACTGGCACTTCCGCCCCCCAAACCACAAAGGAACACCGTATGAAATTGGCAACCCTCCGCGACGGCAGCCGGGACGGCCGGCTTGTCGTTGTCTCGCGTGACCTGACCCGCGCTTCCGGCGTGCCGCACATTGCGCGAACGCTTCAGGCTGCCCTTGATGACTGGCAATATGTCGGACCACGGCTCGCGGATGTGGCGGCGATGCTGGAAACCGGTGCAGAACCCACCGAGAGATTTCATGAGCGAGACGCCCTGTCGCCGCTGCCGCGTGCCTATCAATGGGTGGATGGCTCGGCCTACGTCAATCACGTTGAACTGGTCCGCAAGGCGCGCGGCGCCGAGATGCCGGCAAGCTTCTGGCAAGACCCGCTGATGTACCAGGGCGGATCCGACAGTTTCCTCGCGCCACGCGCGCCGATCCGGATGGCCGACGAGGCCTGGGGCATTGACTGCGAGGGCGAGGTGGCGGTGATTGTCGGCGACGTACCGATGGGCGCGGATACGGACACCTGCCGCGCCGCCATCAAGCTGGTCATGCTGGTCAATGATGTGAGCCTGCGCGGGCTGATCCCGGCCGAACTTGGCAAGGGGTTCGGTTTTCTGCAGTCCAAACCATCCTCGACATTTTCGCCGGTGGCTGTGAGCCCCGATGAACTGGGCGAGGCTTGGGATGGTGGCAAGCTGCATCTGCCGCTCAATGTCGACCTAAACGGCAAGCCCTTTGGCCGCGCAAATGCTGGTGTCGACATGACTTTTGATTTTCCGCAGCTGATCGCCCATGCGGCAAAAACCCGGTCCCTGTGCGCCGGAAGCATCATCGGCTCGGGCACGGTATCCAACAAGGGACCGAACGGCGATCCCGGCAAGCCGGTCAGCGAGGGGGGCGCAGGTTATTCCTGCATTGCCGAAATCCGCATGATCGAGACGATTGCCACTGGCAAGCCGTCAACGCCGTTCATGCGCTTTGGCGATACGGTTCGGATCGAGATGAACGATGGCGAAGACCGGTCGATCTTCGGTGCGATCGAGCAAACCGTTGAGAAATATTAGGAACAAACGATGAGCAAGAAATTCGCATCCGCCGGCGATATGGCGGAAAAGAACATCTCGTTTACAGAGATCGGCCGCGATCTGTGGGCATTCACCGCCGAGGGCGATCCCAATTCAGGCGTCATCATCGGCGATGACAGCGTCATGGTAATTGAGGCTCAGGCGACGCCGCGATTGGCAAACAAGGTGATCGAAAAGATTCGAACGGTCACGGACAAGTCGATCACCCATCTGGCGCTGACACATTACCATGCAGTCCGGGTGCTTGGCGCTTCGGCCTACGGTGCGGGGCAGGTGATCATGAGCGAGAAGGCGCGCTCGATGGTGGCCGAGCGCGGACAGGAAGACTGGGATTCGGAATTCGGCCGCTTCCCTCGGCTGTTCCAGGGCCATGAATCGATTCCCGGGCTGACTTGGCCAACAACCACGTTCAACAACCGGATGTCGGTCTATCTCGGCAAGCGCCGGGTTGATCTGATGTTTCTGGGTCGGGCTCATACGGCGGGCGACATCGTTGCCTATGTGCCGGATGCCAATGTGATGTTTACTGGCGACATCGTCGAATATCACTCGGCGTGTTATTGCGGCGATGGTCATTTCCATGACTGGCCGGGCACGCTCGAGAAGATCCGCGGCTTTGATGTTGATGCGATTGCGCCCGGCCGTGGCGACGCGCTGACCGGCAAGCAGATGGTCAATGCAGCGCTCGATTCGACCGGCGATTTCGTCCGCTCCACCTACCGGCCGGTGGCACAGGTGGCGTTGCGTGGCGGCTCGCTGAAGGAAGCCTGGGATGCGGCTCGGGCGGAATGCGATCCGAAATTTTCCGATTACGCGATCTACGAGCATTGCCTGCCGTTCAATGTGGCACGAGCCTATGACGAGGCGCAGGATATCGACACGCCGCGAATCTGGACTGCAGAACGTGACCGGCAGATGTGGGAGCAATTGCAGGGATGAACCGGTCTGCCTGGCCCTATCTGCAGATGGCGCTCAACAACGCCTGGGCCAATGCGACGCTTTACAGGGCGCTGTCGGGGCTTGATGCTCCGGCATTTGCCGCCGAACGGCCAGGCTTCTTTCCATCGTTCTCTGCGACGCTCAATCATGTTTGCGAGGTGGACCTGTTCTATCTCGATGCACTTGAACAGGGGGGACGTGGTCGGAGTGTGTTTGGCATAGGGGCAATTGCTGAGCCGGTCGCTCTTGCGACGGTGCAGGCTGAGGCGGACCGGCGACTGATTGCGTTTTGCCGGGCCCTCGACGGACAACTGCTTGCGCAATCGCGCTCGACAGACCGCCCCGAGGGCCCGGTTGAGGAACGTATTGACGCGCTGTTGCTGCACTTATTCCAGCACCAGATCCATCATCGCGGCCAGGCGCATGTGCAAGTCCAGCACGCCGGTATTGCGCCGCCGCAACTCGACGAGTTCCATCTGGAATTTGAGCGCGCCCCGTCAGCGCAGGCCTACCGGATGTGAGCTTGCACCCGAAGTTGGTCGCGGGTAATGGTATTTGTCTTGATAGTTACATTTGCAACAAATAATTTGAAATGGAGGAGCGCGACGCCTGAGGTCATTGTTCAGCGAACAGGCCGCGGGAGAAGCGGGAAGGGAGATCATGGGCAGGATATTCGAACAGGCGCTGTACCCCTATAGCCGCTCGGCAGATCAGGATGCAGCGACGCCAGCACGCCACACGGTGGTTGTTGTCGGCGCCGGGCCAATCGGGCTGGCAGCAGCGATTGATCTAGCGATGCAGGATGTGCCGGTTGTTGT
Source organism: Hoeflea algicola (assembly GCF_026619415.1). NCBI lineage: Bacteria > Pseudomonadati > Pseudomonadota > Alphaproteobacteria > Hyphomicrobiales > Rhizobiaceae > Hoeflea > Hoeflea algicola. Next base: position 825,450 of record NZ_JAOVZR010000001.1, on the reverse strand, counting down.
GCTTGACGAGAACGACAAGGTGAGCTGGGGATCACGCGCCATCTGCTTTGCCAAGCGGCCGCTGGAAATTCTCGATCGGCTGGGCTGCGGCGATCCGATGGTCGAAAAGGGTGTGATCTGGAACCTCGGCAAGGTCTATTTCGACGAACGCCAGGTTTTCGGCTTCAATCTGCTGCCCGAACAGGGCCACAAGCGGCCCGCCTTTATCAACCTGCCGCAATACAGTTTCGAGCAGTTTCTGGTCGAACGGGTGCGGGCGCTTGAGGCCGAGGGCAAGCCGATAGAGCTGCGTGGCGGCAGCAAGGTGCTGGATGTGGTGAGTCACGACGATGGCGTCGATCTGACAATTGGCACGCCCGACGGGCCCTATCAGCTTTGCGCCGACTGGGTGATTGCCTGCGACGGGGCTGCTTCACCGATCCGCACCATGATGGGGCTGGATTTCGTTGGCCGGGCATTCGAGGACAATTTTCTGATTGCCGATGTGGTGATGGAGGCTGATTTTCCGACCGAGCGCTGGTTCTGGTTTGACCCGCCGTTCAACCGCGGGCAATCAGCGTTGTTGCACAAGCAACCCGACAACATCTGGCGCATCGATTTCCAGCTCGGCTGGGATATAGACCGGGATGCTGAACTCAAGCCCGAAAACATCGACCGGCGTCTGAGGGCGATGCTTGGCGAGGAGATCCGATATGAACTCGAATGGAGTTCGATCTACTCATTCCAGTGCCGGCGGATGGATCGATTTCACGAGGGTAGGGTGGTCTTTGCAGGCGATTCCGCGCACCAGGTGTCGCCGTTCGGCGCACGCGGCGCCAATTCGGGCCTGCAGGATACCGACAACCTTGCCTGGAAACTCAAGCTGATCATTGATGGTAAGGCACCGGTTACGCTACTCGACAGTTATGATGCCGAACGGATTGCCGGCGCCAACGAGAACATTCTCAATTCCTCACGTTCGACCGATTTCATCACCCCGAAATCGGAGATCAGCCGGATCTTTCGCGATGCGGTGCTGGATCTGTCGGAGCGCTACGAAGCAACCCGACCGATGGTCAATTCCGGCCGGTTGTCGGTTCCCTGCACCTATGACGGCTCGCCGCTCAATGGCCCTGATTGCGCCGACATGCCGGCACGCACACGGCCCGGCTCGCCGATGTGCGACGCACCGGTTCCCGGCGGCTGGCTACTCGACCGGATGGGGAGCGGGTTCTATCTGCTGGCGATCGATCTCGAGGTGCCGGATGGACTGGAGATCGACGGCATTCCGGTCACTGCAATCAAGCTGACGACCAGCGGAGATGAAGAAGGCTATCTGCGGCAGCGCTATCTCGGCGATGCCTTGGCCGGGGCCTATCTGGTGCGACCTGACCAGCATGTTGCAGCGCGCTGGGATCATTTTGACGAGAACGCAGTCACTGCGGCGCTTCTTAAGGCAATCGGGAGGCAATCATGAGCGCGCTCAACACCAAGGCCAACATCAGCACACCGGATGAGTTTTATGCCGAACTGCTGGCGGCACATGAGGGACTTTCAAAGCCTGAGAGCGATGCATTCAACGCGCGGCTGATTTTGCTTCTGGCCAATCATATCGGCGACCGCACGGTGCTGTCGCAAGCGCTCCGGGCGGCGGCGCTAAAGGACTGACGCCCTGTCGTTTTTGAAAGAGGAGGAGATGGCATGAAAATCGAACACATTCATCACGTGGCTTATCGCTGTCGTGACGCCAAGGAAACGGTCAACTGGTATGTCGACAATCTGAACATGGATTTTGTGCTGGCGATTGCCGAGGATTCGGTGCCGTCTACCCATGAGCCCGATCCCTACATGCATATATTTCTCGATGCCGGGCAGGGCAATGTGCTGGCATTTTTCGAACTGCCGACAAAACCGGAAATGGGCCGTGATCCCAACACACCTGTGTGGGTGCAGCATATCGCCTTCAAGGTGAAGGACCGCGACACGCTGATAGCCTACCGCGACAAGCTCGAAGCTAACGGCGTCGAGGTGCTGGGCATTACTGACCACTCGATCTTCCATTCGATCTATTTCTTCGATCCCAATGGTCATCGCGTTGAGCTCGCTTGTCCGGATACGGAAGAGGATGATATGCTCAAGAGACTGGACGCGGTGAAGTGGGACATGCTCGAAGAGTGGTCCAAGACCAAACGCGCGCCAAAGCATGCTGACTGGCTGCACGCCAAGGAACTAGCCAAGGCCTGAGGGGTGCATCATGGCAATGCCCGTACTTTATGATTATTGGCGTTCTTCAGCGAGTTATCGCGTCCGCATTGCGCTCAATCTGGCGGGCATTGCCCATGAAACCGTGGTCGTCAACCTGCTGAGCGGCGACCACAAGGCTGCTCAAAACCTTGAACGCAATCCGATGGGTGCGGTGCCAACACTGGCGATTGACGGGCTGGTGCTGACCCAGTCGTTGGCAATCATCGAATACCTGATTGAAACCCGCGGGGTTTCTTTGCTGCCGGATGATCCCGCCGCTCGCGCGCGGGTGCGGGCGCTGGCGCATGTGATCGCCATGGATATTCACCCCGTGTGCAATCTCTCGGTGGTCAAACGCGTGATGGATCTGAGCGGTGACGGCGACAAGGTCCGCGCCGAGTGGATGCAGCATTTTATCGGCCAGGGCCTGAGGGCGTTTGAAAGCCTGCTTGATCATCCGGCCAGCGGTACATTCTGCCATGGTGACCAGCCGGGGCTGGCTGATATTTGTCTCATTCCGCAGCTCTACAACGCCGATCGCTGGGACGTGGATATCTCCGGGCTGAAGCGGATACAGGCGATCCGCAAGGCCTGCGATCAATTGCCGGCCTTTGCCATGGCGCATCCTGACAAGAACAATTTCTGATCTGTCTCAGGCGGTGTGTCGCGCGGCTGATGAGCCGCACGACACTTAGAGGGCAGCATTGCATCACCTCAACCCGGGAAATGCGCCCGGGTTCGGTTGGCGAAGGCCACCAGCGAGAGCATGACCGGGACCTCCACCAGCACACCCACCACGGTGGTCAGGGCGGCGCCGGAATTGAGGCCGAACAAGCCGATGGCGACGGCGACAGCGAGCTCGAAGAAGTTTGACGTGCCGATCAGCGCACAGGGGGCAGCAATCCGGAATGGGACCTTCATGACCCAAGCGGCGGCATAGGCGACGGCGAAAATGCCGTAGGATTGCAGTAGCAACGGCACGGCGATCAAGGCAATCAGCAGCGGCTGTGACAGGATGATAGTGCCCTGGAAGCCGAACAGCAGCACCACGGTTGCCAGCAGGCCGATGATCGAAACCGGCTTTAACGCTGCGGTAAACTCGGCCACCGCGTCCGTCGAGTTGCTGCGCGCCTCCAGGACTTTTCTGGTCACGATGCCGGCAATCAGTGGCACCACGACGTATAGAACCACACTGAGGACAAGCGTATCCCACGGCACCGGAATATCGGTAACGCCAAGCAGCAGCGCGACAATCGGCGCATAGGCGAAGATCATGATTAGATCGTTGACGCTGACTTGAACCAGTGTGTAGTTGGCGTCGCCACGGGTTAGCTGCGACCAGACAAAGACCATGGCGGTGCAGGGCGCGGCGCCCAGCAGGATCAACCCGGCGATGTAGGAATCGGCGTCTGCCGGGTTGATCAGGCCGGCAAACAGATATTTGAAAAACAGCACGCCGAGGGCTGCCATCGTGAACGGCTTGATCAGCCAGTTGACGACCAGGGTGATCACCAGGCCCTTGGGCTGGTCGGCGACATGGCGGATGCTGCCGAAATCCACCGATATCATCATCGGATAGACCATGGCCCAGATCAGTACGGCGACGACCAGATTGACGTGGGCATACTCAAAGGCTGCGAGCGCACTGAAAATAACCGGCCAAGCCTGTCCCAGAACGATCCCAAGAGCAATTGACAGCGCCACCCACAGCGACAGCCATTTTTCAAAAACACCGATGCCGCCGGGTTCCGGCTTGTGGATAACGCTATCGCTTTGTGCGGTCATTTAGGAGGCTGCCTCATGTTTGCTGCCGATGTCGGTGAGTCGTTTCTGCAGTGATAACCGGTCGATGCTGTCGAGCGGAAGCGCTGTGAATGCGGCAATTCTGGAATTAAGCATCCGAAATGCCTCGGAAAACGCCAGAGAAACTTCCGTGTCGGTACCTTCAATTGAAGCCGGATCGGGGATGCCCCAATGGGCTGTCATCGGTTGGCCGGGCCAGACTGGGCAGGTTTCGCCAGCCGCGTCATCGCAGACGGTAAACACGAAGTCCATTTGCGGCGCTTTAGCGGTTGCGAATTCTTCCCAGCCTTTGGAGTGGGCGAAAGAAGTATCGAAATTCATGCGGTTGAGCAGCGCTATCGCCATCGGGTGGACTTTGCCTTTGGGATGCGATCCAGCTGAATAGGCGTGGAACCGTCCCTGGTCGAGCTTGTTCATGAGTGCCTCGGCAAGAATCGAGCGGGCGGAGTTGCCCGTGCAGAGAAACAAGACATTGTAAGTGCGATTTGGCATGGAATTCTCCCGTCAGGATCAAACCGGCTTTGGCGATGAAAGGGCGCCGGCGTGCGGATGTTTGTGGCGGCTTACATAGAACTGGGCAGAAAAGGGGGTTTGGTATTTTTTGTTTCTACATATCATGAATAATTGATAAATATGAAATGTCAACTTCCCGAACATAAAAGTTCTCCACTTTCGCCACGATCGGATGGTGGGTGAGGGTAACCGTGATGTGTCGTTCCATCCGGATCAGCCGGTTACAGGCGCGGGTGATGTTTTGCGGGCCGATCCGGCCTACCTTTGATCAGAAACGGGCCAGGCGCTTTTCGATCATGCGCAGGAAGCCGGCACGTTTTTCCGGGGTCGAATTATCGATCTGGTAAAGCGCCAGAAACAACCGCCGGCATTTTCGGGCGCACAGCGCGCGTATACCGCGCAGGATTGTGCGTTTGCCGGGCTGGCCGACAAACCATATCCACCAACGGGGTGCGCCATAGGTGGTAATGACGCCAAGCGATTTTACGTTCGTCATCAACGGCTCGACAGGGCCGGGCGCATCGGGGATGCGGAACGCCAGGTCCGGGGTCCAGACCCGGTCGAGCCATCCCTTCAGCATCGCCGGCATTCCGTACCACCATGTGGGGTAGATAAACAGGATGGCGTCTGCCGCTTTCAACCGCCCTGCGTGGACGGGTACGGGGTGGTCGGCCATTGTCATCTGGTTGTAGCGACGATGCTCGTCTGCTGGCATCGCCGGATCGAAACCCTCGGCATAGAGATCCAGAAGATCGACCTGATGGCCAGCCCTGGCCAACGCCGCAACAGCCTTGTCGCGCAATGCCGCGCAAAAGCTATCGGGCACTGGATGGCAATAGACCACAAGGCAACGCATCGGATCTCCTTGCGCGAATGACACCGCAGCGAACCTCGTTTAGCGGTCAGACTGCGCGGGGTTACTCGCCAATCAATTTTTCGGAATCGTCTTGATGCGTGCAACCTTGTCGACCACATCGGCAGTCAGCAATGTTTTGAACTTGACGTTGAGTGTGTACTCACCCTGGCTTCGCACCACGCCGTGCACTTTAGACCCGAGGCCCGGGATGATGATGTAAACATCTTCGGCTCTGGCCGGGAAATAGTCTGACGTGATCAGGCAGCCGTCTTCGCTGAGATTGACCATCCAGGATGGTACCGCAGTTCGTGTATCTGTGTATGGGCGTCCGACATGGGCGATGATCGGACAATTGGTGTCGCGGCGGAAATATACCCGGCGAGCTTGCTCGAACTCGCCAAGGCGCGTCAGTGCATATTTTTTTGGCTGCATTGTTCAGCCCTCGCAAGCCTAAATCAATCTGACCTTATTATGTCCCACACCAACCGCTAAGAAACGGTTGACGAAGGGCGGCGGTGCGGAAGGTTTCCACATTTTAGAGTTTTGCCGCCGGAGCGCCATCGACATGGCAAAACGGTTGCTGCGTCGCAGTCCATAACATGGCGGAGTCGGGCACAGCCCTTTGGTCGGTGCTTTGGACTTAACCGGCCCGAAAACCTGGGTGAAAGCGGGGGCAGTCCAAACCGGACGCGCCTCGATATCGACGATCCTGCTGGACGTCAGGCTATCAGGGCGAAACCGCCAACTTCCGCAGCGTATGTTGAGCGGTCAGGTCGCGAGCGGGGCCGGGATATCGACATCGGTGTCGCGTTGCGACATGGCGTTGATCCACTCGAAGAATGTCCGCGCCGGTCCGGCGATTTCCTCTCCGCTGCGAACAGCTATCGAGATTTCCCGGCTTGCCCATTCCTCTGCAATCGGGATCGCGCGGATCGGCAGCATCCGGGTATAGGGAGCCACAAATTGTTCGGGCAGAACCGCAATACCGAGATTGTTGGCGACCATGGTGCGGGCGATTTCGTTGGTGCTGGCCATATAGCTGTAACTGAACCCCGAATTGGCCATGCCGCCAACCTTCCGGAGCAGCCGGGTTAGTGAACTGGTTTCGCTGACGCCGATGATCTGGAATTCGAGCATCTGCGAAAACCGCACGCTTTCAAGTTCAGCTAGAGCATGGGTGTTTGACACCGCGAGCACCAGTTTGTCGCTGCGGTAGGGAAAGGTCTTTACGCCCTCGGGTAACCGCATGGTGTTGGACAAAAAGCCGATATCGGTCGAGCCGTTGGCGACATGCTGGAGAATGTCGGGGGTCAACTGTTCCTGAAGGTCGATGGCGACGTTGGGATGGGTGTCGAGAAATTCGCCGATATGGCGTGCCAGACCGTTGACCAGCGCCGATCCGTTGGCGCTGATCACCACCCGACCGATGTCGCCGGCCTTGAGCTTTTCCATGTCTGAACACATCATATCGAGCGCGGCAAAGGTTTCGCGGGTGTGGGTCGCCAGCAATCGGCCTGCCTCGGTGATTTCCACGCCGCGTGAGTGACGCGTGAAAAGCTGTTGACCGAATTCGAGCTCGAGTTCGGAAATACGCCGACTGACCGCCGAAATGGACAGGTTGAGATTATCCGATGCAGCGCGAATGCTCTCGGTATCGACGACGGTCAAAAATGCCTTCAGGCTGACAAAGTCAATGTTCATGGGAGCTTTTCTGATCACGGATCATGGCGGTGGCTGAGATGGGGGGAACCTAGCCGCCGCCGCGATGCTCCGCAAGGCTGCTGTGGGGCAAGGTCTGACCGCATGGCTGGAGGCCAGACACCGTCAGCACGACGAGCTCTGAAACATCGGGCTCAAGGTGCGTGTTCACTCCTGGCGCAACACGCCCTGTTTTGCGAATGCGTCGATCTCGGCCTGGCTGAAGCCGGCTTCGCTCAGCACCTGGCTGCTGTGTTGGCCTAGTGTCGGCGCCGCATACCGGACTTCGCACGCATCCTGGCTGAACTTCATCGGGAACCCCAGCATCTGCACGGGGCCGCGGTCGCCGTGATCGACCTCGATCATCATGTCGCGATGCCTGATCTGGGGATCCTCGAATACTTCCGGGACAGACAGGATGGGTCCCACCGGAACGCCGGCCTTGTTGAGGCGCTCGATCCAGTGTGCGCTGGGAGCCGACTTGAAGATCGGCGCCAAGATATCGCGGAGCGCACCCCGATTGGTGAGCCGGTCGGCATTGGTGAGGAACCGCGGATCGCTGTGCAAATGCTGCAAATCCATCGCGGCAAGCAATTTGGCGTAGACACCGTCATTGCTGGGCGCCACGGCAATAGGGTTATTCGCCGTCTCAAACACGCCATAGGGGGCTACCAACGGGTGATCATTTCCACTGCGGACTGGGGACCTGCCGACCGCCAGATGATCGGACGCCATGTAGCTCAGCAGGCTGACCATGCTGTCGGTAAGGCTGATGTCTACATTCTGAACTCCCGAGGGCGCGTCGCCAGGACCGGGGCGTCCCACCAGTCGCGAGACCACTCCCAAGGCACCATAGAGGCCCGCCACCAGATCGCTGATCGGCAGCCCGGAGCGAATAGGGGGCTCGTCTTCAACACCATTGACGCTCATGAAACCGCTGAGCGCCTGTGCGATGAAATCGAAGGCCGGCCGTTGCGCATAGGGGCCGCTGGCGCCAAAACCGCTGATGTTGCAGACGATCAGATTTGGATTCATTTGTTCCAGTTCGGGCTTGGAAAGGCCCATCTTGTCGAGCACGCCCGGTCGAAAATTCTCGACCAGAACATCAGCACTGCGGATGATCTGCTTGAGAATGGTCTTGCCTTCATCGCTGTAGAGATCGAGAGCGACGGAACGCTTGTTGCGGTTGTAGGCAGCGAAATACCAGCTGAACCCGTTCACCTTGGCGCCCTGATTGCGCAACGGGTCGCCGCCGATGGTCTCGATCTTGATGACATCCGCACCCAGATCGGCGAGAAGCTGGGTGCAAAACGGACCGGAGATTATGCGTGTCAGGTCGACAACCCTAATTCCGTTGAGGCTCATGCTTTTCTCCGTAATTATCCGGCTGCGGGCTGCGCGGACGGGTTGGGTCAGCCGGACGCACGAACCGCGGCATTCAGATCATAAAGGGTTCCGACCGGTTCGGAGCGTAACAAACGCGCGGGAAGTGGGCGGCCGAGCTTGGTTTCAATCGACTTGCCGACCGCAATCAGCGCTGACAGATCGATACCGGTCGACAGGCCTTCCAGATGCAGGAGATGCACCAGATCCTCGGTCGAAATGTTGCCTGAGGCGCCGGGTGCAAAGGGGCAACCGCCGAGACCGCCGATGGCGCTTTCATAGCGGCTGACACCAGCTTCCAGACCGGCCATGACGTTGGCGAGCCCCATGCCGCGGGTGTCGTGAAAATGCAAAATAAGCTGCATGTCCGGCAATTCGGCGTTGAGGCTCGTTACCAACTCCCGAACCCGCCGCGGTGACGCGGAGCCGATGGTGTCGCCGAGCTTGAGAACCCGTACTCCCATGGCGTGATAGGCTTTTGCGAGCTTGAGCACCTGGGCGGTTCCAACCTGTCCCTCGAACGGGCAGTCATAGGCCACAGCCACCGAACCATAGAGTTCTGCGCCAGCCGATTTCGCCAGCTCTACGAGCGGTTTGATGCGCTCCAGTGCGGTATCGACATTGGCGTTGGAATTGGCCAGCGAGTGGCTCTCACTGGCGGAGGCGAAAGCCACCCAGACATTGACATTTGTGGCCGTGGCTCGCGCAGCGCCGCGTTCGTTGGGAACCAGCGCCTCGAGCACTAACCCGTCTGCAGGATTGATCCCGGCGATCACCGCCTCGGCGTCGGCAAGTTGCGGCACGGCCCTGGGCGAGACAAACGAGGTGGCTTCCAGCCTGCGCAAGCCGACGGCGATGAGGCGGTTGCCAAGATCAACCTTGTCGGCGGTTGCAAAGAACGGCTTTTCACTCTGCAGGCCGTCACGCAGTCCGACTTCAGTGATCTCAATGCGGTCCATTAATCACCCCTTGGGTCGGCCAAAGACATGATCGGCAGACGGAAACTGCCGGGTGCGTACTTCGGCCGCAAAAGTCTCGATGGCTTCGCGAATGGTCGGCATCACCTGTGCATAGCGCTTGACGAATTTGGGTTTGAAATCCTCGAACAGGCCGATGACGTCATCGACCACCAGGATTTGTCCATCGCAATCCACCGAGGCGCCGATGCCGATGGTGGGGATCGACATCACCTGGTTGATCTTTTCCGAGGCTGATTCAACCACGCCTTCGACCACCAGTGCGAAGCAACCGGCATTTTCCATTGATTTGGCCGCGGCGATCAGTTCCTGGACGGCGACTTCGTCCTTGCCCTGGGTCTTGAAGCCTCCCATCGTGTTAATCGATTGCGGCGTCAGTCCGATATGGCCCATTACCGGCACGCCGCGTGCCGACAGGAAGGCCACGGTCTCGGCCATTTCGATGCCACCTTCGAGCTTGACCGCGTCACATCCCGTTTCCCGCAGTATCCGGGCGGCGCTCATGAAAGCCTGCTCGGGGCTTGCCTGATAGTCGCCAAACGGCAGATCGACCACGACGCAGGCATGGCTGGTGGCACGCACCACGGCCCTGCCATGACGGATCATGGTGTCGAGATCGACGCCCACCGTGGAGTCTTCTCCGTAGATCGTCATAGCCAGCGAATCGCCAACCAGAATGAAATCGACAATCGCGTCCATCGCCTTGGCCATCGAGGCGGTATAGGCGGTCAGGCCGACGATAGGTTCGCCGCCTTTGCGGGCGCGAATATGCTGGGAGGTGATCTTCTTGGATGTCGTATGGACGCTCACGATGGTCTCACTTTGCTTGCGTAAACAGCCGGACCGGACTTCCGGTCACCTGCACAGACGCCGCGCTTGGGAGGATAGCGGCGACATGTGCAGGCAAACCGTTGGGACCGTTCCGAAGCCGGTTGCAGACATTGTTCCAAGCTGGAACCGGTGCTGCAGCGGCCTGATTGAAACTCGGATATAGCCGACGAGATCGGCAAGTCTCGATTGGTGAATGCTGTGTCCCGTCTGGTCGAATGCTTCAACCCACCGGGATTAGCCAAACGGGATGAACAGCACGATCTGCGGAAACAGGTAGATCAGGTAGACCGTCAGCAGCATGATCGCCAGGAACGGCAGCACGCCCTTGGTGACCTCACCAAGACTGGCCTTGCCGACCGCCTGTATTACGAACAGGTTGAGCCCCACCGGCGGGGTGATCAGCGCGATCTCGATCATCAGCATGAACACTATTCCGAACCAGATCGGGTCGATGCCCATGCTCAGGAGCGCGGGGAACAGCACCGGCACCACGATCAGCAGCATCGACAGCGATTCGAGGAAGAAGCCGAGAATCAGCAGCGCGATGCAGACAACGAAGATGAAGGAGCCGACCTGGTCGAAATTGTCGATGATCAGTCCGGAGATCTCGTGGGGGATCCGGTACAGCGTAATTGCCTTGGCAAAGATCTTGGCGCCGGCGACAATGAGAAAGATTGTCACGGTGGTCCGCATCGATCCGATCACTGCTTCGCCGAAAAGTTTCCAGGTCAGCGTGCGCAGCATCAGCGCGGTGATGATGATGGCGAGCACGAAACCGACGCCGGCGGCCTCGGTCGGGGTGAATACACCACCATAGAGACCGATGAAGATGATCAGCGCCAGGCCTACACTGGGCAAGGCCCGGATGCTGGCTTGCTTGCGTTCATCCCAGCTTGCCTTGGGCAGCGGATCGAAAGCCTTGGTGTAAGCCGCGTAGAGCATGGAAAAGCCGATGAAAAGTGCGGCTAGCAACAGCCCCGGAGCCACACCGGCCAGAAACAGCGAAACAATGCTTTGTTCGGTGAGCACGCCATAAACGATCAGCGGTACCGATGGCGGGATCAGGATGCCGAGCGTGCCGCCGGCAGCAAGCAGTCCGAGTACGAACGGGCGCTGGTAGCCGCGCGACGTCATTTCCGGGATCGCCACGGTGGCAATCGTCGCCGCGGTGGCAATCGAACTGCCGGAGATCGCGGCAAAGATGGCGCAGGAAATAACGGTCGCCACGGCCAGTCCGCCGGGCCAATGCCCGACCCAGCTTTGAACGGCCGCAAACAGGTCACGGCCGACGCCACCCTTGAGCAGGATGTTGGACATCAGCAGAAACAACGGCACCGCCAGCAGGATGAAGGAATCGACTGAACTGTAGAGTGCCTGGGTGACGATGATCGGGTTGAGACCATCAAGGATGATCAGCACCGCGCCCATGCCGCCAAGGGCAAAAGCGATGGGTATGCCGATCAGCAGGACACCAAACAGCGAAAGGATGATCAGGAACGCGGTCATCTAGATGGTATCTTCCCAATTCCGGTCGACGTTCCGGTGCGGTTGGCCGTCACGAAGCAAAGCTCTCGCCTCGATCAGGCACTGAATGAAAAGCAGTGTGAAGCCGATTGGAATGGATATTTCGGTGAGCCATTGCGGCACCGACAACATGGAGGCGGTTTTGCGACCGACTTCGATGCTCTCATTGACGGTCACCACGCCATAATAGACGGCAACGACGCTGAAGGCGGCAATCCACACCAGCGCGAGCATCTCGCTGGCCAGCCTCAAGCGTGGCGACATCCGCTCTTGCAGCACGGTGATTGAAATCAGTTCCCGCGTGTGAAGCAGGTGCGCGGCCGACATGTAGACCGCCCAGATCAGGAAGAACCGCGCCATCTCCTCGGTCCAACTGGTGGGCGCGAGGAAGACGTAACGCATAACCACTTCGTAACTGATCATCACCCCGATCGCGACGAAAAGCGCGCTGGCGACGATGGCGAAATAACCGGTGATTTTACTGAACATCGAGCGATCGCCCTGACTGGACATTAATGGCGCCGGCCCGGAAAGGCCAGCGCCAGAAACCGTACTCTACTGGAGTGCTTTCGAGGCTTCCACAACCTTGCGGCCGAGATCGCCCGAGCTTTCGATGTATTGATCGATCATCGGCGCGGACGCCTTTTTCCAGGCGGCCAGTTGATCGTCATCAAGCGTGATGACTTCCATCTTGGTCTGGTTCTTGACGAAGTCGATCGCCTCGATTTCCTTGCGGTTGACGTCGTCACGCAGGCTTTTTTCCACCTGCTTGCCTGCTTCGTCGACGATCTTCTTGTGGGCGTCGCTGAGGCCGTCCCAAACGCCCTGGTTGATCAGCACCACGAATTCCACATCGGCGTGGTTGGTGACGGTAAGGTGATCAAGCACCTCGTAGATCTTGCGCGATGTCACGCCGGCTGCCGATGACATGCCTGCATCGACAGTGCCGCGCTGATAGGCGAGGAACTGCTCGGAGCCGGAAATCAGGGCAGGTGCGCCGCCCAGCAATTCAACGAAATTGCCCAGGGTCTTGCCGAACACGCGGACCTTCATGCCCTTGAGGTCTTCGGGCATGTGAACCGGCTTGTTGCTCATGACGACAGCGCCGCCAACGGCCTGCCACCACAGCACCTTGGCGCCGGTTTCGGCAATGGCGCCATCAAGCAGGTTACGGATTTCGCTGCCCGGCGCGGTGGCCTTCTCGACGGCTTCGAGCGAGGGCAAGCTGAACGGGACATAGAAGAAATCGACTGCCGGAATGGTGCCGGCAAAACGGGTCAGCGAAGCGGTGCCCATGTCGACCGCGCCAGAGGAGACCGCCTGCGGCACTTCGCTGTCCTTGTACAATTGCGCCGAATCGTAAATTTCGACCGTGATCTCGCCGCCGGATTTCTCCTCGACGATCTTCTTGAATTCCATGAGATTGGACGTGGTCGGATGCGAGGCAGGAAGCTGTGCGGTCACCTTGAGGGTAACATCAGCGGCCCAGGACGCCGCGACGCCGGCCAGTGAAACGCCAATTGCTAATCCTGCTGCGGCCAGCAACCGTGTCGTGGTGCGAGTTCTCATATCTGTGCTCCTCCCGAGAGTCTCATAAGCATTTTGTTGATCGTCTATTGGTAGAATGGCGCACGGGCTGCGGCTATTCTCATTTGACGAACCCAGCGTCTCTTTTTGGAGAGCGAAGGGAGATGGACCGCGCCAAACTGTGGGGCAGGGGCACCACGAACCACTCGTACTACACCGCACCTGTGAGAACAACGGCTCGCGGTGTCCGGACAATGCGCGGGATTGTGCGCCTGATGTAAATGCTATTGATTGGGGGCTAACACTCTGAAAACAATTTGATTTCAATGGTGAGCGCGTCGGGGTTCGAACCCGAGACCTACTGATTAAAAGTCAGTTGCTCTACCAGCTGAGCTACGCGCTCCCATGCCCTGACCGCAGTGCAATGCGACTGGCGTGAGTGGCGCGGAACATAGGCAGGCATGGGGCCATGGTCAACAGCAAAACCGTCGCGCCAAGGTGGTTTTTTTGGCGCCCGTCCAAGCGGTCTGCCAGCATCCGGAAAGAGGCAGGCAAGGTAATCGATTTCGATGCGATGTGCGCGAGGTAGTCATGACGCCGCACGCTCTAAAACGTGACTGGCGCGTTATTAATGACGGGGCTAAAGAAGGGGCCGACCAATAGCGTCGCTTCGATGCTGCTTTGCCAAACGCGGCCGATCCCGGGTCGCCATCTGTCTTGAACGAGGATCCAGCCCGTCGTGACCATTGCCGACATCCCGCTTCTCACCGTTCTGCTTGCCGGTGCGTTATCGTTTCTTTCGCCCTGCGTGCTGCCGCTGGTGCCGCCCTATCTGTGCTACATGGCAGGCGTTTCGGTCGAGGATTTTCGCGGTGCAGGCGCCAATGCCCGGATCTCCGAGACCCGGCGTGCGGTGTTTTATGCGTCGCTGTTCTTCACGCTCGGCTTTGCCACCGTGTTCGTGGCGCTGGGCGCCGGCGCGTCATCGATCGGTGGTATCCTGCGTCAAAACATCGAGTTGCTGGCGCAAATTGGCGGCGTCATCATCATTATTATGGGACTGCATTTCCTGGGCTTGTTCCGGATTGGCTTTCTAGCGCGGGAAGCGCGGTTCTCAGGTGGCGGCAAACCCGCAACCCTGTCGGGCGCCTATGTCATGGGGTTGGCTTTTGCCTTTGGCTGGACCCCGTGCATCGGCCCGGTACTTGGCGCAGTGCTGGGCGTGGCGGCATCCCGCGACACGGTCAGTTCAGGCGCGCTGCTGCTGGCAGCCTATTCGGTCGGGCTGGCGGTGCCGTTCTGGATCGCGGCGCTGTTTTCCGAACGGTTCATGCGGTTCGCGCACAAATTCCGCAAGCATCTCGGCACGGTTGAGAAAATCACCGGCGGGTTGTTGGTGGTGACCGGCATCCTGTTTCTGACCGGCGGCATGGCGACCATGTCTTACTGGATGCTCGAGACTTTTCCGGCGCTTGGGCGAATCGGCTGAGCCCGGCGACACTTGGCAGACCTCAGCGGCGACCACCGGGTGCCGTGGCCAACACCAGCCCGCCGAGCACGGTGGCGATGCCAACCGCGTGATAGGTATGGAACGGTTCACCCAGAACCAGCACAGCGAGGCCAACGCCATAGACCGGCAGCAGGTACATGAACACGCTGGCGGTCGAGGCGCCGAGGCGGGCGACACCATACTGAAACCCCGAAAACGCCAGCAGCGATGAAAACAGCACGATGCCGGCGATGCTGCCCCAGGCCGAGATGGTGACGGGCATATGCGCGCCGCTCTGCCATTCCCAGAAGGCGAACGGAGCCAGTAGCAGCGCTCCAGCGACGGTAATCGTTCCAAACAGAGCAGATACCGGGAGACCATCGGTTCGACGCCCCTTGAGCAAAACCGAATAGAGCGCCCAGGAGAAGGCGGCGGCAATGAACATGAGGTCGCCGTCGTTGGCGGAGAAACTGGCAAGCCCGATCAGATCTCCCTTGAGCACGATGATGGCCACGCCCAGAAAGCCGACGATGATTCCCAGCAATTCGCGCCAGCGGGTGGCGCGGCCGAAAAACAGCCTTTCAAGCACGATCACCATCAACGGCGAGGTGGTGTAGATCAGCGTGCCATTGGTGGCCGTGGTAAATTGCAGCGCATAATAGACACCCGCACCACAAACCCACATCCCGAGAAAACCCATCGTCAGCCAATGCACAGGCTCGTTGGCGAGATAGACGCGGACCCGGTCGCGTGCCATCCAGACGAACGGCGCCAATACCATCGCCGCAGCGCTCCAGCGCAAAAATGCCAGCGTGAATGGCGCCACCTGGGAAATCGCCGCGCGGCCGAAAATCAGGTTTGATGAAAAGAACAACGGGGTGAGAATCATCACCGTCAGCGGAAAATACCGTGTGATGAAAGAATTTCGTGTCTGTGTCATTGCAGTGGTCATGGTGCTTGCATATCAGGACAGTGTATTGGGGAAAGAGAATTTTTCCTGTTGCGATGCTATAGCCACAGCCAAGTGTATGAGCGCGAATCGAAGAAGAGGTGTTGAATGGCCCGGACATGTCTAGCTGTCGTACTTGCGGCTGGCGATGCAACACGGATGAAGTCATCCAAGTCCAAGGTGTTGCACACGGTTGGCAATCTGCCGTTGATCGCGCATGTCACCCATGCGGCGGCAGCTGCCGGCGTCGACAAGGTTGCGCTGGTGGTGGGGCGAGACGCCGAAGCCGTCACCAAAGCTGCCAGCAACGAGGTAGCCATTCCGGTGAGCGCTGTCGAACAGACCGAACGCAAGGGCACCGGTCACGCGGTGCTGATGGCACGCGATATCATCGCCGAAGGGTTTGACGATGTCGTCGTGCTCTATGGCGACGCGCCGCTGATCGATCCGGAAAGCTTGAAGGCTGCGATCACCGAACGCGGTAAAGGCGCCGATGTGGTAGTGCTCGGCTTCCGCGCGGCTGACCCGACCGGTTATGGCCGCCTGATCGAGCGCGATGGCGCCCTGGTGGCGATTCGGGAGCACAAGGAAGCCACCGTCGAGGAACGCGCGATCGACTTCTGCAACGGCGGAATCATCACCTTTTCCGGCGGCGAGGCGATCAGCCTGCTTGAAGCGATCGGAAATGATAACGCCAAGGGTGAATTCTATCTTACCGATATTGTCGAGATTGCCCGGGCGCGCGGTCTCAAATGCGTTGCCATCGAAGCCCCCGAGGCGGACATGATGGGCTGCAACACCCGTCCCGAACTGGCTGATATCGAGCAGGTCTGGCAGGCCCGGGCGCGGCATGCGGCGATGATGTCGGGCGTTTCCATGATCGATCCCGGCAGCGTGTTTCTTTCCTACGACACCGAATTTGGCACCGACGTGACAATCGAACCCAGTGTCTGGTTCGGTCCTGGCGTCACGGTCGGCGCCGGAGCCACGATCCATGCATTCAGTCACCTTGAAGGCGCTGTCGTCGGAGAAGGCGCAACAATCGGCCCCTTTGCGCGTCTGCGTCCAGGGACCGAGCTTGCCGAACGGGCCAAGGTCGGAAACTTCTGCGAGATCAAGAAGGCGAGGGTCGGAGTAGGGGCCAAGGTCAATCACTTGACCTATATCGGCGATGCCGTGATCGGTGCTGGCGCCAATATCGGCGCAGGCACGATTACCTGCAATTATGACGGGCTGAACAAGCACCTGACGGAGATTGGCGAAGGTAGTTTCATCGGTTCGAATTCGTCGCTGGTGGCGCCGGTCAAGATCGGCAACGGCGCCTATGTGGGCTCCGGCAGCGTGGTAACCAATGATGTGCCGGAGGATGCGCTGGCAATTGCGCGGGCTCGGCAGGAGAACAAGCCGGGGCGGGCGCATGTACTTCGTGAGAGGATCGCCGCGTTCAAGGCGCACAAGAATAGTACAAAGAACTGAAAGCGCTCATGCAACAGGTTACTTCGTGTCATCAAAATTGAGCAGATCCCATGGCTCTGCTGCTGGCGCCGGCCAGACCGGCTGCGTAAGAACTTGAGCATCGTACCAATCGGGAGAATCATATGTGTGGCATAGTCGGGATCGTCGGAAAGCGTGAAGTCGCCCCGCTGTTGGTGGACGCGTTGAAACGGCTCGAATACCGCGGCTACGATTCAGCCGGTGTCGCTACCATTCATAATGGCAAGCTTGAGCGCCGCCGCGCCGAAGGCAAGCTGATCAATCTCGACACAAGGCTCGGCGAACATCCGCTGGCAGGGCATATCGGCATTGGCCACACCCGCTGGGCGACCCATGGCGCGCCGACAGAGGCCAATGCACATCCGCATTTCAGCCAGGGCGTTGCCGTGGTGCATAATGGCATTATCGAAAATTTCACGCCGCTCAGAGCCGAGTTGATCGCCAATGGCGCGGTTTTTCACAGCCAGACTGACACCGAAGTGGTGGCACAATTGCTCACTGCCTACCGCTCCCAGGGCCTGTCGCCGCGTGAAGCCATGCAAAAGACGCTGGGCAGGCTTGAGGGCGCCTATGCCCTGGCCATACTGTTTGAAGACCAGCCGGACATGATCATGGGCGCACGCTCCGGTCCACCGCTGGCTATCGGGCATGGCGATGGTGAGATGTTTCTGGGGTCCGACGCCATTGCGCTGGCGCCGTTTACCGACGAAATCACCTATCTTGATGATGGCGACTGGGCCGTTATCACCCGCGATAGCGCCGAGATCTACGACCATGATGGCGCTCTGGTCGAGCGCAGCAGCCAGATTTCGCAGGGCGGGGTCTATGTGGTCGACAAGGGCAACCACCGCCATTTCATGGAAAAGGAGATCTACGAGCAACCCGAAGTGGTCTCCCATACCCTCAGCCATTACATCGATTTTGCCGAAGGCCGGGTCAAGCTCGACAGCAGCCAGATTGATTTCGCCAATCTCGATCGGTTGGCGATGTCGGCCTGCGGCACCGCCTATTATGCCGGGTTGATCGGCAAATACTGGTTCGAGCGCTTTGCCCGATTGCCGGTCGAAATCGACGTAGCTTCGGAGTTCCGTTATCGCGAGATTCCGTTGTCGGGCAAGATGGCGGCGCTGTTCATTTCGCAATCGGGTGAAACCGCCGACACACTGGCGTCGCTGCGCTATTGTCGTGACAACGGGCTGACGATTGGCGCCGTTGTCAATGTCCGCGAGTCGACCATCGCGCGTGAATCCAACGCCGTGTTCCCGACGCTTGCCGGACCGGAGATCGGGGTCGCCTCGACCAAGGCGTTCACCTGCCAGCTTTCGGTGCTGGCGGCGCTGGCGATGATCGCGGGGCGTGCCCGCGGTACGCTTTCAAGCGAAGATGAGGCTGCAATGGTGCAGGCGCTGGTCGAGTTGCCGCGTCTTTCCAACGAGGTTTTCCATGCGGTGCAGCCGCAGATCGAAATGCTGTCGCGGGAACTCTCGCGGTTCAAGGACGTGCTTTATCTCGGCCGTGGCACCAGCTTCCCGCTGGCGCTGGAGGGTGCGCTCAAGCTCAAGGAAATCTCCTATATTCATGCCGAGGGCTATGCGGCAGGCGAACTCAAGCATGGCCCGATCGCGTTGATTGATGAAAACATGCCAGTGATCGTGATCGCCCCGCATGACCGGCATTTCGAGAAGACCGTTTCGAACATGCAGGAAGTGGCTGCGCGCGGCGGCCAGATCATCCTGATCACCGATGAAAAAGGTGCAGCGGCAACCACGCTTGAAACCATGGCGACAATTGTGTTGCCGGTTGTTGACGAGATCGTGGCGCCGATTCTTTACGCGTTGCCAGTCCAGTTGATCGCCTATCACACTGCGGTTTTCATGGGTACCGATGTCGATCAGCCGCGCAATCTCGCCAAATCCGTGACCGTCGAATAGGCGCAAACCGAACTGAGCTTGCCGAAGCCGGCAAGCGATCCCTATATATTGGCGAGGGATGCGTCTTTGCGCGTCGCGACAAAGGGATATGATTGACGATGATTGAGAAGCCGAAGCGGCAGGGCCCGGGAATGCGGCTGAGGACATATTTCCTTACCGGCATGATCATCGTGGCTCCGATCGCGATTACCGCCTACCTCACCTGGTCGTTTATCCTGTGGGTCGATGGCTGGGTGAAACCTTATATCCCGCTGGTCTACAACCCGGATTACTATCTGCCGTTCACGGTTCCCGGTTTCGGGTTGCTGATGGCGCTGTTCCTGATCACCCTGATCGGGTTCCTCACGGCCAATCTCGTCGGTCGTTCCGTCATTTCCGTCGGCGAAATGCTGCTCGATCGGATGCCGCTGGTGCGCAGCCTCTACAAGGGCCTCAAGCAGATTTTCCAGACGGTTCTCGCCGAGCAGAGCGGATCGTTCAAGCAGGCGGGGCTGATCCAGTATCCGCGCCAGGGCCTTTGGTCGATCGTCTTCATTGCCACCGAAACCAAGGGGGAAGTCAGGGAACGGCTGCCTGTCGGGGAATCGATGTCGGTGTTCCTGCCGACCACGCCCAACCCGACATCGGGTTTTTTGCTGTTCGTGCCCAGCGAAGATGTACTGATTCTCGACATGAGCGTTGAAGAGGCGGCCAAGATGGTGATTTCGGCCGGGCTCGTATCGCCTGATTATCCCAAAATACTGCCGATCAAGTCCAAGCCTGAAACCAGATCGACCGGCAACTGAGGTGGCTCAGCCGGCTCTGAGGAAACGGATCGCCTCGTCGCGCCGCATCAGATAGAGCAACATCCTGAGCGCGTCGCCGCGGGGTCCGGAGAGCGTCGGATCGTGTTCCAGCACGTTACGGGCGTCGGTGCGGGCGATTTCGAGCAGGTCAGCATGAACGGCCAGATTGGCGAGCCTGAAGCCTGGCAGACCGGATTGACGTGTGCCGAGCACCTCGCCTTCACCCCGCAATTTGAGATCCTCTTCGGCTATGCGAAATCCGTCCTCGGTCTCGCGCAGCACCTGCAGACGGGCACCTGCTGTGTCGCCAAGCGGTCCGTGGTAAAGCAAGATGCAGCTTGATGCGCCTTCGCCTCGCCCGACCCGACCGCGCAACTGGTGCAATTGGGCAAGGCCGAAACGTTCAGCATGTTCGATCACCATGATGGTGGCGTCGGGGACGTCGACCCCGACCTCGATTACCGTTGTGGCGACAAGCAACCGGGTCTGTCCGGCCTTGAAGGCGCTCATTGCCTGGTCTTTTTCAGCAGGGCTCATGCGGCCGTGAACCAGCGCCACCAGCGGCGCCAGCTCCGGGCCAAGCGCTTCGGCGAGGCTAGCGTGGCGTGTTTCGACCGACATCAGATCGCTCTCGTCGGAATCCTCAACCAGCGGGCAGATCCAGTAAGCCTTCTTGCCGTCTAACAGGGCTTTTTTCAGCCGCGCCACGATCTCCTCAATGCGCTCACCGGGAATGGTGACCGTGGTGATCGGCTGCCGGCCAGCGGGTTTTTCCGTCAGTTTGGAAACATCCATGTCGCCAAAGGCAGACAACACCAGGGTGCGCGGAATCGGCGTGGCGGTCATCACCAGCATGTGCGGTGCGGTGCCCTTGGCGGTCAGCCGCAACCGCTGATGCACGCCGAAACGGTGTTGCTCGTCAACCACGGCGAGGGAGAGATTGGCGTAAACCACCGATTCCTGAAACAGCGCATGGGTGCCAATGACTATTTGCGCGGCGCCGCTGGCGATCTGCTCCAGCAATTCCGTGCGTTCACGGCCCTTGGCCCGCGCCGTCAGCACCACGACGTTGATGCCTGCTGCTTCGGCCATTTTCTCGATGGTTGCAAAATGCTGCCGGGCGAGAATTTCAGTTGGCGCCATCAGTACTGCCTGGCCGCCGGCCTCGACCGCATCGGCCATGGCCAGCATGGCGACGGCGGTCTTGCCAGAGCCGACATCACCTTGCAGCAAGCGCAGCATGCGGTCCGAGCCGGCCATGTCGGTAAGAATTTCCGTGACCGCGGTCTGCTGGCTGCCGGTCAGCGAAAACGGCAAGGCCTCGAGCACCGCTTGGCGCAGTCTTCCTTCGGCCTTGACCGGATGACCCGGCAGCCTGCGCAGGGTTTGGCGGACCAACGCCAGGGATAATTGCCCGGCCAGCAATTCGTCATAGGCAAGTCGCCGCCGTGCAGGGGTCTGCGGCTCGATATCGAGCGCGCTTTGGGGGTGATGGAGGTGCCTGACAGATTCGGCAAACCCGGGAAAATTGTTCTTTGTCACCAGGTGCGGATCGGCCCATTCGGGCAGCTCTGGCAACAAATCGAGACTGGCCTCAATCGACCGGCATAGCACTTTTGGCGACAGGCCGGCGGTCAGCGGATAGACCGGCTCGATCAGCGGCAAGCTGGCGGCGTCGGCCTCCCCGACGATATGATCGGGATGAACCATGGAAGGCCTGCCGTTGAACCATTCGACCTTGCCGCTGACCAGCACGGTTTCCCCCACGGGCAACAGTTTTTCGAGCCATGCCTGCTTGGCATGGAAAAAGGTCAGCGCCAATTCGCCCGTCTCATCATGCACATAGACCCGGTAGGGCGCTGATCTGCGGCCGGGCGGCGAAGGTTGATGGCGATCGACGCGAACTTTAAGCGTGGCAATAACGCCTTCGGGAGATTCGGTAATTCCCGAACGCATGGCGCGGTCGATCAGCCCGTGCGGCGGCAACAGCAGCAGATCCAACGCGCGGGTATCGTCCGGGCCGTCGCGGCCGGTCACGCGCGCCAATGCTTCGGCAAGTTTGGGGCCGATTCCGGGCAGGCTTGAAACGGGTTTGAACAGGGGATCGAGATCGAGCGGTCGCATGGGATGAGAAGAACGGTAATTTTGAACCAAAGGCAAGGCTGACAATTGCGCAGCGACAGGATATGGAAACCGGATAACCAAAAAAGGCTGATCCATGACCGGAACAACACGTTCGAGCGCCGACCTTGATCCAAGACGTCGCCGCATCCTGGTGCGGGCATGGCGCCGGGGTATCCGTGAAATGGATCTGGTCATCGGCGGCTTCGCGGACGCTGAGATTGGTACGCTGGACAAGACCGAACTTGACCAGTTGGAACTGATCATGGCCGAGGAAGACGCCGACATCCTGAAATGGGTGACTGGCGAAGCGGAGACGCCGGAGCAGTTCCGGCTACCGCTGTTTGAGCGGATGCGCGCCTATGTACCGGATTTCGAACCGCGCGTTGACCCCACTGAAGGGCAGGCGCCTGCATCATGAAATCACTCATTCCGGTTGACAAGATCGCCAACGCGGCGACGCCGGTCACGCTGTCGGGTGTACCCCAAGGCATGGATGCGCTGGCGCTGGCCGAGATTGCGCGCGCCGCCGGACCGCTTGCGCATATCATCTCGGATGGCCAGCGAATGGCCGATCTCGAGCAGAACCTGGCGTTTTTTGCGCCCAACATCCCGGTGCTGACGCTGCCGGGTTGGGATTGCCTTCCCTATGACCGGGTGTCGCCGGGCGCCGACGTTTCGGCCCGCAGGCTGGCAGCACTTTCGGCGCTCGCGCACTTTGCCGAGGCGCCGCATCCGGCGATCGTGCTGGTTACCGTCAATGCGATGTTGCAACGGGTGCCGCCCAAATCTGTGGTTTCAAGCCTGGGGCTGTCGGCGCGGGCCGGCCACAGGTTGAAAATGGAAGATCTCGCCGGACGCCTGGCGCAACAGGGGTTCGAGCGGATGGATACGGTCCGCGAGGTTGGCGAATTTGCCGTCCGCGGCGGTATTCTGGATGTCTTCGTCCCCGGCGCCGACGAACCGGTGCGGCTCGATTTCTTCGGCGACACGCTTGAAAGCATTCGTCATTTCGACCCGGCCTCGCAGCGTACCACCACAACGGCCAAGGAATTCTCGCTCAACGCCATGAGCGAGGTGACGCTGGAGCCCGAGACCATCAGCCGGTTTCGCCGCAATTATCTTGCCAAGTTTGGTGCCGCGAACCGTGACGATGCGCTCTATGTGGCGATCTCCGAAGGCCGGCGCTATCCCGGCATGGAGCATTGGCTGCCGCTGTTTCATGACGAAATGGCAACCGTGTTCGATTATCTCACCGGACTGCGGATATCGGGCGACCATATGCTGGCCGAGGCCGCAAGTGAGCGCCGGGCGCAGATTGTCGATCACTACGAGGCACGGCTTGCCGCGCAATCAATCGAAAAGGACAGGGGCGTGCAGGCGACGCCCTACAAGGCGATCGAACCGGACCAGCTCTATCTCGAAACGCCCGATCTGCTGGCGCGGCTCGATCAGCTCAATTCCATACGGCTCACCCCATTCAACGAACCCGAGACTGCGGCGCGCCGCGTCATCGAACTTGCCACTGCCACCGGCCCGCGCTGGGCCAAGGACGCCGAAGCGGACAAATCGCCCGAAGGTGAGCGCGTCAACCTGTTTGCCAAACTGGTCGACCATGTGGGCAAAAAACGCGAACAGGGACACAAGGTCCTGATCACCGCCTGGACCGAAGGCTCGCTTGACCGGTTGCTGCAGGTGACTGAGGAGCACGGGCTCAAGCGGGTAGTCCGGATCCACAATCATGCCGAGCTGGACCGGCTCAAGCCAGGCGAAGCCGCAGCAGCCGTGCTTGCCATCGAAGGCGGCTACGAGATTGATGATCTCGTCGTTATCGGCGAACAGGATGTGCTCGGCGACCGGCTGGTGCGGCGCGCCAAGCGCAAGCGCCGCGGCGCCGACTACATCTCCGAAGTCTCCGGGCTCGACGAGGGTGATTACGTGGTGCATGCCGAACACGGCATCGGCCAGTTCGTCGGCTTGCGCACGATTGAGGCGGCCGGGGCGCCGCATGCCTGTCTGGAACTGCATTACGCCAGCGACGCCAAACTGTTCCTGCCGGTCGAAAACATCGAGTTGTTGACCCGCTACGGCTCCGACAGTGCCCAGGTGCAGCTCGACAGACTGGGCGGCCTTGCCTGGCAGTCACGCAAGGCCAAGCTGAAAAAGCGGTTGCTCGACATGGCCGAGGGGCTGATCCGCATTGCCGCAGAGCGGCACATGCGCGCGGCCCCCGCACTTGCCGCACCAGAGGGGCTTTACGATGAATTTTCGGCCCGCTTCCCCTATGACGAGACCGAAGACCAGATGGCGGCGATCGATCGCGTGCGCGACGACCTGGCCGCCGGCCAGCCGATGGACAGGTTGATTTGCGGCGATGTCGGCTTCGGCAAGACCGAAGTGGCGTTGCGCGCGGCCTTCATCGCCGCCATGAACGGGGTTCAGGTGGCGGTGGTGGTGCCGACCACGCTGTTGGCAAGGCAACATTTCAAGACCTTTACCGACCGCCTGCGCGGCTACCCTGTTCGCATCGCCCAGGCCTCGCGGCTGGTCGGCGCCAAGGAGCTGGCTTTGACCAAGGCGGAACTGATGTCGGGCAAGACCGATATTGTCGTCGGCACCCACGCGCTGCTTGGATCCTCGATTACCTTTGCCAATCTGGGACTGCTGATCATCGATGAGGAGCAGCACTTCGGGGTCAAGCACAAGGAGCGGCTGAAGGAGCTGAAAAGCGACGTGCACGTGCTGACGCTGTCGGCGACGCCGATCCCGCGCACCCTGCAACTGGCGATGACCGGGGTGAGGGAACTCTCGCTGATCACCACACCACCGGTGGACCGGATGGCGGTACGAACCTTCATCTCGCCGTTTGATCCGGTCACGGTGCGCGAAACGCTGATGCGCGAACACTATCGTGGCGGGCAGAGTTTTTACGTCTGTCCGCGCCTGGCGGACCTCGAGGATGTCGCAGCCTTCCTGCGTTCTGATGTCCCCGAACTGAAGTTTGCCGTGGCCCACGGCCAGATGGCTGCCGGCGAGCTCGACGACATCATGAACGCGTTTTATGACGGGCAATATGATGTGCTCTTGTCGACGACGATCGTTGAATCGGGTCTCGATGTCCCGACCGCCAATACGCTGATCGTGCACCGGGCCGACATGTTCGGTCTGGCCCAGCTCTACCAGTTGCGCGGCCGGGTCGGTCGCTCCAAGGTGCGCGCGTTTGCGCTGTTCACGCTGCCGGTCAACAAGATGCTGACGGCAACCGCCGACAAGCGTCTGAAAGTGCTGCAGTCGCTCGACACACTGGGCGCTGGCTTCCAGCTCGCCAGCCACGATCTTGATATTCGGGGTGCCGGCAATCTGCTCGGTGAAGAACAATCCGGCCACATCAAGGAAGTCGGTTTCGAACTCTACCAGCACATGCTGGAGGAGGCGGTGGCCGAAGTCCGCGGCGAGGACGCCAATATCGACACTGGCTGGTCGCCGCAGATCACCGTCGGCACCCCGGTGATGATCCCGGAAGAGTACGTGCCGGATTTGCATTTGCGGTTGGGGCTCTACCGGCGGCTGGGCGACATCACCGACGTGGCCGACATCGACGGCTTTGGGGCCGAAATGATCGACCGGTTCGGACCGCTGCCGCTCGAGGTCCAGCATCTGCTCAAAATCGTCTTCATCAAGGCGCTGTGTCGCAAGGCCAATGTCGAAAAACTTGACGCCGGGCCGAAGGGTGTTGTGGTCCAGTTCCGCAACAAGGAATTCGCCAATCCCGGTGCGCTGGTGCAGCACATTTCCAAGCAGGGCAATCTGGCCAAGATCAGGCCCGACCAGAGCGTGGTGTTCATCCGTGATCTGCCGACGCCGGAGAAGCGGCTGACAGGTGCGGCCGTGGTGATGACCCATCTGGCAGATCTTGCGGGCTAGGCTTCAATGGGTTGAGTGTCAGAGTGTAAACTAACCCGCCGTTTCAAGCGGCGGGTTAGTTTACACGACCGTTATCACCCGGATTTCGGTTTCGGCGTCGCGAACGCATGTTGCAGCTATGGTGTTTTGCCAGGGATCTGAATAACCAAACATCATCAATACCCTACCGGGACAATCCGTGAAATTTCTAGTCGAGTTCCGTTGGCTCGGATTTGTCCGTGAAGCACCTGCGCAGCCAGTTCCAAGCGCGCTTTCCAGTGATCCGTCACCATTTGATTTTGTGCGGGGAGGCAGACAGATGCCAGCAAACCCGCGGCTTTTCGTGTTGCTTTCTTGGAACTTAAAAATGACCCGGTGGTTTCATGAAATTCCGCCGGTTATTCGAGAAAAACAGGTTATTATGAATAGATACATCCCGAAATACTTCGCGACCCACGATGGTTCACGAATATTCACCCAAGAAATTTGACAGATTGGATTCCAATGCATTCTAAACAGGATGGCATTTAGGTGTAAGCTTGTAAGTCAGATGTTTTCAACACCAAACGGAGGCAATTACATGAGCTTGGACGACACAGATCGGGTAGGTATGGCGTATCGTTCCTTGAGCATGCATGAATCTGCGCAGGTTCATGAAGTCAAGGAACGTGGCCAGGAGTTTATCGATTTGCTCAACACGCTTGGACAATCGGTCGAGGTTGTCCGCGCCAAGGCCCGCATCGAAGAAGCCGTGATGTGGTCGGTCAAACATATCACCGCAGCCTGAGGCACCGCACGCTCAACCAGAGAATCCAGACCTCCTTTTGATTTGGTGCATGTAATGCTTGTCACCCAAGTCAATCAGTTCGAGCGCGACGGGCCTCGATCGGTGTTGAAGCTCGCTGTCCGTTCCCTCCGGCACCTGGCACAGGGACGGCGCGTCCACGCCGGCTCAACCAACTTGATGAACAGGTTTTGTCCTGTGTTAGGCTGAGTATTGGGCGTCTCCAATCGTGGTCAAAATGCTGGCCGCGCGAGACATCCCGCGCGGCCGTTGCCTGTTAGCGGCGCATATAGTTGCCGAATTTGACCCAGACGCTGTCGCGGCGTGATGATTCCACGCACGCGGTCACGAAGGCGACGCCCGCCAGTCCCTCTTCGATGCCCGGAAACATCACCCCCTCGGGCGCGGGCTTGCCGTCGCGGTGCGCGATGATGGCTTCAGCGGCCTCGCTGTAGATATTGGCAAAGCCTTCCAGATAGCCTTCCGGATGGCCACCGGGGATGCGGCTTAAACGCTGGCTGGCCTCGGTGGCACCGGCACCATTGCGGGTCAGCAACCGCTTCGGTTCACCCAGCGGCGCATACCAAAGGTAGTTCGGATCTTCCTGCGCCCATTCCAGTCCGCCCTTGTCGCCATAGATCCGCAGTTTGAGCGCGTTCTCGTTGCCCGGCGCCACCTGGGAACACCAGAGCATGCCCTTGGCACCGCCCGAAAACCGCATCAGCACATGGCCGTTGTCATCAAGTTGACGGCCTTCGACGAACGAATCGAGGTCAGCGCACAGGGATTCGAGTTCCAGCCCGGAAACAAAGCTTGCCAGGTTGAAGGCGTGGGTACCGATATCGCCGGTCGAACCGCCAATGCCCGAGCGTGCCGGGTCGGTACGCCAGCCGGCCTGTTTCTGCCCTGTGTCCTCGAGCTTTTCCGACAGCCAGTCCTGGGCGTATTCGACCTGCACCAGCCGGATTGTGCCGAGCTCTCCCTTGGCGATCATGTCGCGCGCCTGCCGCATCATCGGATAGCCGGTGTAGTTGTGGGTCAGCACGAACAGCGCGCCCGATGCCTCGGCCACTTTGGCCAACTTGCGCGCATCGGCCAGCGTCGAGGTCAGTGGCTTGTCGCAGATGACGTGGATGCCGCGCTTGAGGAACTCGCGTGCGACTGGGAAGTGCATGTGGTTCGGTGTGACGATCGACACCGCTTCGATGCCGTTTTTCAGCCGCGCTTCACGCTTGGCCATTTCCACGTAATCGCCATAGGCGCGGTCCTCGGCCACACCGAGATCGGCAGCCGAAGCCTTTGATTTCTCGGGCGTGGAGGAAAATGCACCGGCGACCAACTCATAGCGGTCGTCGATGCGCGAGGCGATGCGGTGCACACCGCCGATGAACGCATCGCGTCCGCCGCCGACCATACCCAGCCGGATGCGGCGCGATGCCTTGTTGGTGGAACCTTCGATTGCCATTGTCTTCCTCCCGCTCAGTCGATGCCGAGCATGCGCCGGTTGCCAGCTTCATCGGTGCCGCCATCGGCAAAATCGTCAAAGGCACGCTCGGTGACCCGGATGATGTGGTCAGAAACGAATTGCGCGCCTTCACGGGCACCGTCTTCTGGGTGCTTGAGGCAGCATTCCCATTCGACCACGGCCCAACCGTCAAAATCATTGGCCGCCATTTTCGAGAAGATCGCCCCGAAATCAACCTGTCCGTCACCCAGTGACCGGAACCGGCCAGCCCGATTCACCCAGGACTGGTAGCCGGAATAGACGCCCTGCCGCCCGGTCGGATTGAATTCCGCGTCCTTGACGTGGAACATCTTGATCCGGTCCTTGTAGATATCGATGTTGTCGATGTAGTCGAGGCACTGCAGCAGGTAGTGCGACGGATCATAGAGCATATTGCAACGCGCATGGTTGCCGACACGCTCGAGGAACATCTCGAAGGTGATCCCGTCATGCAGATCTTCGCTCGGATGGATTTCGTAGCAGATATCGACACCGCGTTCTTCGGCGTGGTCGAGAATCGGACGCCAGCGCTTGGCCAGTTCGTCAAAAGCGGTCTCGACCAGCCCGGCCGGCCGTTGCGGGAAGGGGTAGAGGTAGGGCCAGGCAAGCGCGCCAGAGAAGCTCGCCATCGCGCCGATTCCCATATTGCGGGAGGCATCCAGTGCCATCTTGACCTGTTTGACTGCCCATTCCTGACGGGCCTTCGGGTTGCCGCGCACTTCCGGTGCCGCAAAGCCGTCAAAACCTTCGTCATAGGCCGGGTGCACGGCCACAAGCTGGCCTTGCAGATGGGATGAAAGTTCGGTGACCTCGATTCCGTTCTCGGCCGCCACGCCCTTGAACTCGTCGCAATAGTCTTTCGATGTCGCTGCTTTCTCAAGATCGATCAGCCGCCCGTCCCAGCTTGGCACCTGCACGCCCTTGTAGCCGCAATCGGCAGCCCATTTGGTGATCGACGCCCAGGAATTGAACGGTGCTTCATCGCCGGCAAACTGCGCAAGAAAGAGGGCCGGGCCCTTGATCGTTTTCATCGATTGTCTCCTCCAGAATTCAATGTGATTAGGCTTGTTTGAGTGACGTGGAAATGTGCCGGTACCCGTCTCGATAGACCGCCTCCGGGCTTTCGGCAAAATCTCTCCACACTTTGGTTGCCGCGGCCAGATCGGGCAGACCGCGACCAAAACTTTCAATCGTCAGCCATCCATCATAGCCGATCGCGGCGATTGCGGCATAGGTTTCGCGCCAAGGTATATTGCCGCGTCCGGGCACGCCGCGGTCGTTTTCGGAAATATGGATGTGGGCCACGCATCCGGCGTTACGCGTCAGCGCGCCAATCGGGTCGGTTTCCTCGATATTGGCATGAAATGTGTCGTACATTGCCCGGATGTTGGGATGATCGATCTGTTCCAGATGCGCAGCAAGGCCATCCATGGTGTTGAGCAGATAGCACTCGAACCGGTTGAGCGCTTCCAGTGCCACGGTGATGCCGAGGCCTGCTGCATGATCGCCGATCAGTCGTTGCGATTCGGCTGAACGGGCAAATTCTTCCGCATTAGGCCCTTCACCGGAAAAATGTCCCAGTGTCGAGTGTAGCGGGCCGCAAATCAGCGTCGCGCCGAGCGCATGCGTGCGATCAAGCGCCGTGTGCATGAAATCGACGCCGCCGGCTCTTGCGGTGGCGTCGCCGATCAGGTTCATCGACGGGTCGCCCATCGCCGCGACAGCAGTCCGTTCCAACCCGATATCATCAAGCATCCGGGCCAGTTCTTTATAATGGTCATTACTACCTTCGAAAACCGGCACTTCTACACCGTCAAAACCGGTTGCCTTGATGTCGCGTAACAGTGCTTCGTGCTCACGGCCGACATGGGTCGTCCACAAGAACATGTTCATTCCGATTTTCATGGTGCCGTCTCCATTTTTCGGCAATCTGGTATTACCAAAATAATCCCATCATTAACGCAACCATGTTTGCTGACGGTGCGCAAGTGGCCATTTGCTGGAAAAAACCATTAAAACAGCGAGGGGTCGTTGAAAATCGCCCGTCGACGTCTTGATTAGAATTGAAATTGAGCTTAATTGGTCTAACCAGAATGAACGAAAGCAACGGGCAGCGCGTCGGAGAGGGCCGCTGCAAGGGAGGATTAAGATGCACCTGTCTACTCACAACTGGATGCGCGCCGAACCGCTCGACGTCACGCTGCGCCGGATCAAGAAATTCGGCTATGAAAGCATCGAAATTTCCGGCGAACCGACCCAGTATGACACCAAGGAAACACGCGCGCTTCTCAAGGAGCACGGAATTCGGTGTTGGGGCGCGGTGACATTGACGCTGGGCGACCGCAACCTTGCAGCAAGGGATGAGGGCCAGCGTGCCCGCACCGTCGATTACGTCAAGAGCGTACTGACCATGGTCAGCGAATTGGAAGGCGAAGTGCTGACACTGGTACCAGCCACGGTTGGCAAGGTGTTGCCCGACGGAACCGAGGAAGAAGAATGGGGCTGGCTGGTCGAGGCGACCAAGGAATGCTTCGCCCATTCCCAGAAAGTTGGCGTCAGGATCGGCATCGAGCCGCTGAACCGCTTCGAGACCTATGTCACCAATCGCTGTGCTCAGGCGCTGGCGCTGGCCGACGCAGTGCATCCCGATTGCGGCGTCTGCCTGGACGCCTATCATCTCAACATGGAAGAATCCAACATCTATGACGCCATTCGTCTGGCGGGCAAGCGACTGGTCGATTTCCACGTTGCCGACAACAACCGGTTTGCCGCCGGCCTTGGCCATCTGAACTGGCCCAAGATCGTCGAAACACTCAAGGAAATCGGCTATGACGGCGCGCTCACCAACGAGTTTGTTGCCCCTGTCGACCGCACTCCCGCGGCAATCTACCCCGACATGGTCGAACGCAACCCGGTCGACATCTCGCCCGAGCAGTTGAAGTTCATTCAGGATCACGGATCCAGCCTGCTCACCGAGGAATTCTACTCGGACCAGATGCGCATCACCGCCGAAACGCTGCTGCCGCTGATCAAGTAACCCGAATGAGGCGTTCCTCCGGGGCGGCAATTGCCGCCTGCGGAGGGCGAGGGCCCTGCCATGAAAATCAAATCCGTCCGCGCTCGGTGGATTCAGATACCCATCGAGGAAGCACGGCAGCACACCAGTGATTTTGGGACGTTGCGCACGTTTGACGCCGCGATCCTGCGGATTGAAACCGACGATGGTGTTGTCGGCTGGGGTGAGGGCAAGAACGCCGCCGGCAGTTCAGGCAATTATGCGACCCTGGTTCAACTCATCAACGAAGATTTCGGGCCCCGCCTGATCGGGCGGGACCCGACCGACATCACTTTTATCTGGGAAGAACTCTATAATGGCGTTCGCGCCCAGAAGGCGGCAATGGCCGGCCATGCCATGCCGGAAATGGCGCGGCGCGGGCTGACGGTCTCGGCCATCAGCGCCATCGACATCGCCTTGTGGGATATTCTCGGCAAAGCCGACGGCAAGCCGGTGTGGAAGCTGCTCGGTGGCCGCAAGGCGGAAAGGCTGCCCGCTTATGCATCTGGCGGCTGGGCCAGTGCAGACAAGATCGGCGAACAGCTTCAGTCCTATATCGACATTGGCGGCTTTCGTGCGGTGAAGATGCGGGTAGGGGCGATGGATTCCTCGCCGCATGCCTCCGCACAACGGGTCAAGGCAGCGCGTGCAGCGCTTGGACCGGACATTGAACTTGCAGTCGATGCCCACGGAACCTTCACCGTTGCCGGTGCCCGCCGATTCGCCCACCTTGTCGCCGATTGCGACCTTGCCTGGTTCGAAGAACCGATCATCGCCGATGACAAGGCCGGCATTGCCGAGCTACGGGCGTCGGTTAACGTTCCGATCGCCACCGGCGAGAGTGAGGCGACGCGGTTTGCTTTCCGTGATCTGGCGGTGATGCGTGCTGCAGACATTTTCCAGCCTGACCCAGCCTTTTGTGGCGGTATCACCGAGGCCATGCGCATCGGCACCATTGCCTCTGCATTCAATCTGCGACTGGCGCCACATCTTTGGGCCGGCGCTCCCTGCTTCTTTGCCGGCCTGCATGTCTGTGCCGCGTCTCCTGCAAGCTTCACGGTCGAGTTTTCCCTTGGCGCCAACCCGATGATACATGATATCATTGATGACACCGTCCAGGCACACGACGGGATGATCGAGATTCCCGAAAAACCCGGTCTCGGTTTCACCATGAACGAAGCCATTCTGCAGAGATATGCAAGACCGACATGAACAATTCGCACAGTGATTTCCTCCCCAACCTTGTCGCCCACATCGTTACTGTGGCCAGCGCCAACAATGACAAGGCGCCCTCGGAGCGGGAACTCGCTGAAAACTTCGGCGTCAGCCGGGGGCAGGTTCGTGAATCGCTGGCAATTCTCGAAGCGATGCAGCTGATCGAACGGCGCGCCAAGTCCGGCATTTACCTCACGGTCGATGCCGCCGGCCTCAGTTCGATGGCACTTTTGGCGCGTGCCGGCGTCCAACTCAATCCGCGGCAGATTTTCGAAGCGGTGGAATTGCGCAAGATCCACGAGATCAAGGCAGCCGAGCTTGCGGCCCAACGCGCCACCGAGGACAATCTGGAGCGGCTGCGCGATATTCTCGCGCGCTCGGAACAGCAAATCGCCGACGGGCTCGGCCTGCACCGGCTTGATGGCGAGTTTCACCTCGAAATTGTCCGTGCTACTCAGAACGAGATGTTTTACAAGATCTGCTCAAGTTTTTACGCTGCCAGTGAACAGCGCATGCCGATCTATTTCGGCAAGTCCGAACGCAATGCCAAATCGCACCAGGAACACCAGCAGATCTTCGATGCGCTGTACCGTCGTGACAGCATTCTGGCGCAGGCGCTGATGAACACGCATCTGGGGCGCGCCCAGAGCTACTGGACCGAACTTCTCGACAACAACAAGGAGTGGAAGGCCGCAACGCCGGAAACTCCTCCAGTCGCGGTCTGATGGCTCATGCCTGAAATCATCTTCTCGACGCATTCACTGCACCCGGAAGTTACCGCGCAGTTGCAGACGCTGGGTTCGCTGGTGATCGCCTCCGAACCGTCACCGGCAGCGATACTGGAACAAAGCGCAGGCGCATCGATCATCGTCGTGCGGGCGCCGATTGCGCCGGAAATCTTTGCCCGGGAAAAGGGCTTGCGCGCTGCGATCCGGCACGGGGCAGGGCTCGACATGATCCCGCTCGATGCTGCCACCGAAGCCGGTGTGCTGGTGGCCAACGTGCCGGGCGTCAATGCCGTCACGGTGGCCGAGCATTGTATCTGGTCATCGCTGGCGCTGCTGCGCCGCTATCCTGAAGTCAGCGCCGATCTGCGCACTCAGGGTTGGGCGCGGGCGCGGGCGCATTCTGATCATGGGCGCGAGTTGAGCGGCAGTACCATTGCCATCGTCGGCATGGGCAATGTAGGCAACGCCCTGTTCCGCATCGCCCATGGCGGGTTCAGCATGAAGGTGCTTGCCGTTACCAGCCGGCCGGAATCGTTGCCGGATGGTGCGCAGGCCGCAAGTCTGGATGAAGCGCTTGCAAACAGTGATGTGGTGGTGCTGGCCTGTCCGCTCAACGAGAACACACGTGGCATGATCGGTGCCGAACAACTCGCGCGTATGCGGCCCGGAGCAATCCTGGTCAATGTTGCGCGCGGCCCGGTTGTTCAGCAACAGGCACTCGTCGAGGCACTGCAGACCAGATCGATTGGCGGCGCGGTGCTCGATGTTTTCAATCAGCAACCGCTGCCCTCCGACCATCCCTATATTGCCATGCGCAATGTCATCCTCACGCCGCATATGGCGGGCATCACCGAAGAAAGCATGCTGCGCATGGGGCAGGGCGTGGTCTGGGAAGCAACCCGCATTCTGGCGGGAAAGCAGCCGCGCAATTTCTGCAACCCGTCGGTCTGGAATGCCTATCTCAGCCGCTTCGGCTGAACGGGTTTCCACGTATCTCGGGCGAACTCACGGCAGCCGATCAGTTTCTTAAATATCAATAGATACACGATGTTACGACGTGACCTGTCGGTTCGACGAGAACCACAGCGACGAGCTCCAGTTATCATCACAGCTGGTTTCGTTTGGCCAACGAAATCAAAAGTATGGGGCGCCAGCTTCATTTCAGATGCTGGCGCCCCGGATACATTAGATATACCTAAAGTAGAGGTGGCCAGCAGTCTCAATCGAGGCCAAGATTGCGCCCGGTTTGCTGATCGAAGAACAGCACCTTTTCCGGCTTCCAGCTGAACTTGACGGTCTGGTCGATCTGCACCTTGACCTGCGCCGAAACAGTGGCGTGCAGATGCGTGCCGTTGATATCAAGCGTGAGGATCTTGATGACCCCGTGGTTCTCGACATCGAACACCTTGCCTGTTGCCGGCCCGTTTTCATCCAGCACCACATCTTCCGGCCGGATGCCAAAACTAACCTTGCCGCCCTCAGTCCCATGCGGCGAAGTGACAGGCAGGGTGAACTTGCCGGCGTCCAGCACTGCGTTGCCAGCCTGCAGAGTGCCGTCCAACAGGTTCATTGGCGGGGTGCCGACCGAGCGCGCGACAAAGGTGTTGCGCGGCTTGCTGTAGATCTCCGTCGGCGTACCGACTTGTACCAGCTTGCCATGGTTGAGCACGCCGACCTTGTCGCCCATCGACATCGCCTCGACCTGGTCGTGGGTGACGAACACGAAGGTGGCGCCCAGATCACTGTGCAGCTTCTTCAGTTCCACCCGCAGCACGTCTCGCAGATTGGCATCGAGCGCCGACAGTGGCTCGTCCATCAGGAACACACGTGGTTCGCGCACGATCGCCCGGCCGATAGAGACGCGCTGCATTTCCCCGCCCGACAGCCGTTCGACCTTGCGGTCAAGCAACCGGGTGATCTGCAGGGTTTCGGCTACGCGGTCGACGCGTTCCTTGATCTGCTCAGGGGTAAAGTTCTGAGTACGGGATTTCAGCGGAAACTCGAGATTGCCCCGCACCGTCAGCCGCGGATAGAGCGAATATTGCTGCAGCACCAGTGCCACATCGCGTTCGGCCGCGTTCCATGCGGTGGCGTCCTGGCCATCGATCAGAACCTTGCCGGCGTCCGGCTTTTCGAGCCCGGCGATTATCCGTAGCGTTGTGGTCTTGCCCGCACCGGTCTGGCCCAGCAGCACGAAGAACTCACCGTCCTTGATTTCCAGATCAAGCCCGCGCAGGGCGGTGTTGGGGCCGAATTTCTTGGAGATGCCCTGGAGTGTGATATTGGCCATCAGTTAGCCCCCCGCAGGTTGAGCCCGGTGGCCGTGTCAAAGAAATGTGCTTGCGAGGGATCGAGACCAACCCAGACCCGCTGGCCTTCGCCTGAGACGAAGCCGCTGGCGGTACGGGCGCGCAGCGACGTGCCGCCAAGCTGCACATCCACAATATCGTGGCTGCCCAGCGGTTCGATGTTGGTTGTCACCACTTCCACATAGCCTTCGGTTTTTTCGTGCTTGAGCAGCACCGCTTCAGGTCGAATGCCCAGCGACAATTCGGAATTGACGTTGCGCAGGTTGCTCAGCGCCGTTTCGGGAAATTCGAACCCCGTCTCGGCGCCATTCAACGCCACCCGGTTGGCGTCAATCCGCACTGGCGTGACGTTCATCACGGGTGAGCCCACGAACTTCGCCACGAACAGGTTTTGCGGGTGCAGGTAGACTTCATCCGGTGGTCCCACCTGTTGCAGCACGCCGTCATGCAGGATGACGATACGATCGGCCAGGCTCATCGCCTCGATCTGGTCGTGGGTGACATAGACTGAGGTCGACCCGCGGGCGATGTGCAGGCGCTTGATCTCGGCGCGCATCTGTTCGCGCAGCTTGGAGTCGAGCACGCCCAGCGGTTCGTCCATCAGCAACGCCTGTGGGCGGCGCACCAGTGCCCTGCCAATCGCCACCCGCTGCATGTCACCACCGGACAGAGCCGATGGCTTGCGGTCGAGGTGTTCGGCGATCTGCAGCGTTTCGGCTACTTCCTTGACCGCCTTGTCACGCTCGGCGGCATTCATCCGAACGGCGCGTAGCGGGAAGGCGATGTTTTCACGCACCGTCATGTGCGGATACAGTGAAAACGACTGGAATACGAAGGCAATGTCGCGGTCGGCCGCCTTGCGGTCCTGCACTTCCTTGCCGTCGATCAGGATTTGTCCGGAGGTAACGGTCTCCAATCCTGCAATGGCGCGCAGCGCGGTGGTCTTGCCGCCGCCGGATTGGCCCAGCATGACGACGAATTCGCCGTCTTCGATGGTCAGGTTCAAGTTCTTGAGCACCTGGTGGGCGCCGAAGAATTTTTGCACATTGCGGATATCAATCTGGGCCATCAGACGGTCCCCGTCGTCTTGGAACCGGCGCCGGAGGCCTGATCATTGATCTCCAGGACATCGAGCGATTCGTCGACAAAGTCCTCTTCGGCTTCCGGATCGGGAGCGATTTTCGAAGTAATCATGAAACTGACAAGTCCGATCAGCGTCAGCGTGACGCCATATTGATGCAGGAACAGGCTCCAGGGCTGACACAACGAGATGATGCCGAAGATCATCAGGCCCTGCGCCGCGGGGGCAAGAATACGCTGGTTGGTGCTGCGAAAACTCATTTGCGGATCGCTCCGAAGGACATGCCGCGCAGCAAGTGGTTGCGCAGAAGGAAGGTGAAGATGGCGACCGGGATCAGGAACAGCAATGTGCCTGAGGCGATCACGGTCCAGTCCGGCAAACCACTGCCCACCTGTGAGGGGATGTAGGGCGGCGCGGTCTGGGCATTGCGGTTAGTCATGATCAACGCGAACGCATATTCGTTCCAGGCGGTGATGAAGCAGAACACAGCCGTTGCCGCCATGCCAGTCAGCGCTTCGGGAAGCACCACCTTGAAGAAGGCCTGCATCCGCGTGTAGCCATCGACCAGTGCCGCTTCTTCATATTCACGCGGAATCTCGTCGATGAAGCCCTTCATGATCCACACCGCAAAACTCAGGTTGAAGGCGGTATAGAGAATGATCAGTCCCAAATGCGTGTCGTTGAGGCCAACGACGCGGTACATCAGGAACATCGGGATGGCGACCACCACCGGTGGCAACATTCGGGTCGAGAGGATGAAGAACAACCAGTCATCCTCGCCTTTCACCTTGAAGCGGCTGAACCCGTAGGCCGTCAGCGTGCCCATCGATACCGCAAGCACGGTGGATATGATCGAGATGATCAGCGAGTTCTTGAAGCGGTCACCATAGCCTGACGACTTGACCTCGCCGGTCTTGCCGTTGCGCACCACCTTCTCGCCGCCATCGAACACCATCTGTTCCCACCAGGGGGCAGCGGCGTATTCTTCGGGAGTAGGCTGGTCGCGCAGTTGCGAGCGCTTGGTAAACAGCTTGACGAAGGGCGATACCGTCGGCTCGAAAATCACCGTGGGCGGGATCGTCGTGGCCAGGTTGCGTGGTTTGAACGATGTCGAGGCGATCCAGTAGATCGGCGCGAGCATCACAGCCAGGGCGACGAACACGGCGATGATCGCGACCCGGTTCGTCCATTTTTCACTGGGGGTGCGGACTCCGGCCATCTTAGCGCGCCTTCACTTTGTTGAGGTATTTCACATAGATATTGGTAATCGCCACAACCATGATCAGCACGATGTAGGCGAGCGCCGATGACATGCCGGTCTGCCATTCCTGGAACGCCATCTTGTACAGACGGATGGCGATCAGCTCGGTTGTCGGTTGCGACGACAGCACATAGGCCAGATCGAAGGTTTTGAAGGCCTCCATCGTGCGGAAAATGATGGCAATCATCAGGATCGGCGCGACCAACGGCAGGGTAATGCGGAAGAAGGTGTAGGTGCCTGATGCGCGGTCGATCTCGGCAGCCTCGTAAAGATGCTTCGGCACGGCCGACAGACCGGCCAGCGAGAGCAGCATCACGAACGGCGCCCACATCCAGATATCGACAATGGCAATCGCGTAGAGCGCCATGTCGGGGTCAGCCAACCATTCGAATTTATCGAGCCCGAAGAAGTAGTTGATGATGCCGAAATTTGGATCGTACAGCAGCTTCCAGAACAGCCCGACAACCGCCATCGACAGCATCATCGGCAACAACAACAGTGTCGTGATCAGCCCCTTGGCCGGGATCGAGCGATTGAGCAGCATGGCAAGGCCAAAGCCGACAATCACCTGGCCTGTAACCGAAATCAGCACATACTGAGCGGTAATCGAGAAGTTCTTCCAGATGAACGGATCGCTGAGCAGATCACGATAATTCTGCAGGCCAACGAACTGGGCCGGCGCGTTGGTCGACGCGCGAAAATCGGTGAACGAATAGGCCAGCGAGTACAACAGCGGGAAGATGTTGAAGATGATCAGAAACGCAATCGTCGGAATAATGAACAGGTTGCGGATGGTCAGGTCACTCAGACCTTTCGCGGCGGCGCGCGAATTCGGGTCCAAATTGGTCATGACTTGGGACGCCACGGGTGAATATCCTTGCGTTTCATAAGGTTGGGAAATAGGGGGCGCCGTAGCGCCCCCAAAGTTGCAGTCTCGGCAGGGCTGTTACTTGCCGCGGCCGTACTTGGCGAACGTGGCTTTCCAGTCGCCCGCAAGCGCATCCAGCGTGTCTTTTGCTGTACCTTCATCACCGACGATGAAGGGGTACAGACGCTGGTTGGCCGAGGTCAGAAGTTCCGCAAATTCCGGCACTGCCCAGAAGTCCTTGACCTTGAACATGGTCTGGTAGAACGCCTCATTGTAAGGCGTGGCCTGACGGAACTCATCGGATTTCAGCACCGCAGCACTTGCAGTGTAGCCACCCAGTTCAGCCCAGCGCTTCTGGGTTTCGTCCTTGATGAACCATTCCAGGAACTTCATCGCCTCTTCCTGATTTTCGGAATATTTGACGATGGAAATACCCTGGCCGCCGAGAGCCGCGAACTGATCGCCATCCGGACCGGCCGGGTTAGCGAAGAAGCCGGTGTTGGCGGCATGCGGGTTGGAAGCCTCGTTGAGCAGGGCCGGGAAGAAGGCAAAATAGTTCATCGACATGGCCACCAGGCCTTCGGTGATCGCCTGGTTGTTTTCAACGAAGAAGGTCTTGGCCCAGCCCGGAGGGGTAAAGCTGTAGAGCTTCTTGTAGTTTTCAAGCGCAGCGACTGCCTTGTCGCTGTTTACGTAGCCTTCAACTTCGTAGGTTTCGAAGTTGCCCAGATCCGCACCGTAGGAGAAGATAGCGTTTTCCACGCCCATGACCATCGCGTCATAGGAATTGTCGGTGTAGATGGCGATGCCGTAGCGATTTTCGTCCGGACGGTGGAAAAACTCGGCAATGTCGGTGAGTTCCTTCCAGGTCTTTGGCGGAGCCAGATCGTAGCCGTATTTTTCCTTGAAGGCTGACATTTCGGCCGGATCTTCAAACCAGTCCTTGCGATAGGACCAGCCGACCGCGTCACCCTCGGCCGGAACGGCCCAGTACTTGCCGGAATTGCCCGGATATTCGGCGTAGTATTTCACCGTAGCGGGGGCCATGACCTCGCTCAGGTTATGCTCGTTGAAGAAGTCGGTCAGATCAACATAGTGACCGCCTTCGGAAGCCGCACCAAGCCACTGGCTGTCGCCAACGATCATGTCGTAGGCCGAGCCGCGGGCGTTGAATTCGGTAAAGGCTTTTGTCTGGAAGTCGGCCCAGGGTGTGGTCTCCACGGTCACCGAAACCCCGGTTTCCGCTTCATACTCGTTGACCAGTTCCTGAAGATAGTTTGCCGGGTCCCACTCGGCCCAGAAAATCGTCAATTCCTGAGCAAAGGCCGATGTGCTGCTTGCCAGGGCAAGTGCCAGTCCGCCGGCAATGCCGATGAGTTTGTTGCGCATTATAAGTCCTCCCGTTGATGCACATTCTCTAAACAGTGGCCGGCAAATCCGGTACCAGGTCGGCGGCAGTGGTGCCGCGATTCCCGACCGGTGCCGGTATGCTCCAGTCCTGTGGCGCTCACGATGACCCTCCAATGTCACCGTTGCTTCCGAAGTGGTATTACCAAATTAGTTGATGGTCAAGCAGTTCCATGCACTCTCTTTGGATACAAACGGCTTCGTTATTGGCGGTAAATGCCATACTATATAGGCGAATTGGTATTTATGCGGTCAAAGTTATGATATGGCCTGTCCATCATGAAAACAGATCATGCCATTATTGGTAGGACCAGATCAAGCCTAATCGGCTGTCGTCCCCTGGATATGCACTTCGGCGACCGCCGATCGAACCAGGGCGCAGGCTGCCCACTTGGCAATCTGCGCAGATTGCACGGCCTCCAAGCCCCAAATGTCCTTGAGCACCGCATAGGCCTCGATCCCGAAAATCATCGAAATGGCCTGGGTAAGGCGATCGAAATGATCCGGAGCGAGGGATCCGCGCAGCGGCGAGAGCGCCAGTTCAAGGAGTTCCATGCGGTGCCCGCGGGTAAAGCGTGGCTC
Organism: Hoeflea algicola; assembly: GCF_026619415.1. Classification (NCBI taxonomy): domain Bacteria; kingdom Pseudomonadati; phylum Pseudomonadota; class Alphaproteobacteria; order Hyphomicrobiales; family Rhizobiaceae; genus Hoeflea; species Hoeflea algicola. The sequence continues at coordinate 784,649 of NZ_JAOVZR010000001.1, read as the reverse complement.
CTGGCCAAGCGCGCCAACCTGCGCGCGCGCCCACTGGTCCAGCGACAGCCTAAGTGCTGCCTTGAAGGTGGCTTCGAACTCGGCGATGCGCGGCAACGACTTGTCAAAAAGATCGGCAATGCGCTCCTCGGCATCGGTGGAATCGCTCTGCCAGGTCAGGATCGGCCCCAACGCCTCATCCACAACCGCGTGGACCAGCGTGATCTCGCTCGGAAAATACCGGTAGGCGGTTGCCCGAGATACTTCGGCAGCTTCCGCTACCTCGCTGACCGAGGGGGTAAGCCCGGACTGCATCAGTCGGGTGGCGGTCTTGATCATCAGTCTGCGGGTTCGAGCACGTGGGCCGCGTTCGGGGGCAAGGTCGGATTGAGTTGATTGACGTGAGACTTTCATATCAATACGATACTTGAGTCTCACAAATTCGCAACCACCAAATTGCGACACTTGAGACAGCGGCAAACGCGCCTGGAGGAGGCGCACCGCACAACGGGGAGGTCAATGTGAAGAGAATCTATGTGGTCGGCACCGCCGACACCAAAGGGCCGGAACTCGCCTATCTGGCAGATCTGCTCGCCCAATCCGGCCTTCCGGTGCAACGTGTCGATGTGGGAACCCGTTCGCCCAGCATTAATGTCGACATTTCGGCTACCGAAGTGGCGGGGCATCATCCCGATGGCGCCGGGGCCGCGCTGGACGGTGATGACCGCGGCGTTGCAGTCACGGCCATGGGTGCAGCATTCGCGCGTTTTCTCGCCAGCCGCCAGGACGTCGGTGGAATCATCGGTATTGGCGGTGGCGGCGGCACTTCGATCATCACAACCGGCATGCAGGCGCTGCCCTACGGCCTGCCGAAGATCATGGTTTCCACGCTCGCCTCGGGCGATGTGTCCCCCTATGTCGACATTTCCGACATCATCATGATGCCGTCGGTGACTGATTTCGCCGGGCTCAACCAGCTAAGCCGGATGATCCTGCACAATGCGGCGCAGGCAATCGCCGGAATGGCCCGCACACCCTATCGTCCATCTGCCGGTCAGCCTTCAATTGGGCTGACCATGTTCGGCGTCACCACCACCTGCGTCATGTCCATTGTCAAGCACTTGCAGAAGGACCGCGACTGCATGGTGTTCCATGCCACCGGTGTGGGCGGGCGGACGATGGAGAAACTGGTCGATGACGGCGTGCTGGCAGGTGTGCTTGACATCACCACCACCGAGGTCTGCGACATGCTGCTGGGCGGTGTGCTGCCTTCGGCGCCATCTCGGTTTGATGCCATTGCTCGCACCGGCATTCCCTATGTCGGCTCGGTCGGTGCGCTCGATATGGTCAATTTTTGGGCGCCCGACACGGTACCCGACGCTTTCGCCGGTCGCCGTTTCCACCACCATAATCCCAATGTCACGCTGATGCGCACCAATGTCGAGGAATGCCGCCGTATTGGCGACTGGATTGGCCGCAAGTTGAGCGCTTGCACTGGTCCAGTCCGCTTCCTGATTCCCGAACTGGGTGTCTCGGCACTGGATATCGAAGGTGGCGATTTCTTCGATCCCGAAGCCGATGCGGCCCTCTTTGAAGCGCTTGAAAATGCATTCGAGGCGACCGATGCGCGGCGCATCGAACGTCTGCCCCTTCACATCAACGATCCGGCCTTCGCCAAGGCGGCGGCCGATGCCTTCCTTTCCATCAACTGAAAGAACACCAATGCCAGCAATAGCACGCAAGGACATACTTAACCGGCTCAACGGCATGATTGCCGCAGGCGAGCACATCATCGGCGGCGGCGCCGGCACCGGTCTGTCGGCCAAGGCCGAGGAGGCCGGCGGCATCGATCTCATCATCATCTACAATTCCGGTCGCTACCGGATGGCAGGCCGTGGATCGGCTGCAGGGCTGCTCGCCTACGGCAACGCTAATGAAATCGTCAAGGAAATGGCGGTTGAAGTGTTGCCGGTGGTGGCCAACACGCCGGTACTGGCGGGTGTCAACGGCACCGACCCGTTCGTGCTGATGCCGCAATTCCTGGCTGAGCTGAAGGCTATGGGTTTTTCCGGGGTGCAGAACTTCCCCACCATCGGCCTGTTTGACGGCGCCATGCGCCAGAGTTTTGAAGAAACCGGTATGGGTTACGGTCTCGAAGTAGATATGATCGCCGCCGCCCATGAGCTCGATCTGCTGACCACACCTTACGTCTTCAATGCCGCCGAAAGCGAGGCGATGACCCGCGCTGGCGCCGACATCATCGTCGCCCATATGGGCGTCACCACTGGCGGCAGCATCGGCGCAACTTCGGCCAAAAGCCTCGATGACTGCGTCAAGGAGATCGACGAGATAGCTGCTGCGGCGCGCACAGTCCGCAATGACATCATCATCCTGTGCCATGGTGGGCCGATTTCGATGCCTGATGATGCGGCTTATGTGCTGGCGCACTGCAATGGCTGCCACGGCTTTTACGGCGCCAGTTCGGCCGAACGGCTGCCAGCTGAAACCGCTATCCGCGATCAGATCCGCGCATTCAAATCACTGCCCTATAAGAAAGGAACCGAAGCATGAGCGAGACCCTTTTTATCTACCCTGAAGCCGTCGATCGCTTTGCCTTTGACTGGGGACACCTGACTGTGACCTGCGGCCCATCTGTCAATGGCGCGGGTCGCTTTTCCGCCGGTGTCGTGCATGTGCCGCCGGGCCAGGGCCATACCCGCCACAACCACCCCGGCTCTGAAGAAATCATTTATGTGCTGGAAGGTAGTGGCGAACAGATGGTCGAGGACACCGAAGGCAATCCGGTTACCGAGCAGGTCCGCGCCGGCTGCACTATCTTTGTGCCCGAAAGCCGCTTCCACTCGACCCTGAACACGGGCGAGGTGCCGATGAAGCTGTTTGTCGTCTACAGTCCAGCGGGTCCGGAGGAGTTGCTGCGCGATTTGCCCGATTTCCGTCTCGTTACTCCACCCCATGCTTGATTGAGGGAGCCAACCATGATGCATGACATTCAGCCTTTGCACGCCGCCTCGGCCAATGATCTGCCCTACACATTCGAACAGCTTGATGCTGCCATGGAAGCGGCGGGCCTTGATGCGCTGGTCGCCACCTCCAAGCACAATGTCCGCTATCTGCTTGGTGGCTATCAGTTCCTGTTTTTCTCGGCGATGGATGCGATTGGACAGAGCCGCTATCTGCCGGCTTTTGTTTATCTGCGTGGCGCGGGTGACAAGACCGCCTATTTCGCCAACAAGATGGAAATTCACGAACACAAGGTGGCGCCGTTCTGGGTGCCGGAATTCCGCCCCGACCACTGGGGGTCGGTCGATGCCATGCTGGCCGCCGCCGAATACCTGCAGAAATGCGGCGTTGCCAGCGGTCGGATCGGCTTTGAGGCCGCCTTCCTGCCCAAGGACGGTTATGACACGCTCGCCGCAGCGTTGCCGCAAGCGACGTTGTCCGATGCCAGCATGCTTCTCACCCGATTGCGGATGATCAAGTCAAAGCCGGAACTGGACCTGCTGCGCGAGGCCACCGCGCGAGATCAGCGAATCCATGCAGGCGACCATTCTTGCCGCAGGCGAGGGGACTTCGAAGCGACAGATCATTGAACGGCTTCGCCAGGAGGAAACCAAACGCGAACTGGCGTTCGAATATTGCCTGCTCACGCTTGGTGACAGCCATATCCGTGCCGGCTCGGACCAGACATGGAATAAGGGCGAGGTGCTGTCGATCGATTCGGGCGGCAATCTCCACGGCTATATCGGCGACATCTGCCGTATGGGCGTGCTTGGCGAGCCGGATTCCGAACTGGTCGATCTTCTGGCCGAGGTTGAAGCCGTACAACAGGCAGCATTCGCGAAAATCGCGCCGGGAAAAACCGGTGCCGAGATGATTGCCGCCGGTGAGGCCGAATTGCGGCGCGGGCCCAACGCCGCGCATAATGATTTCTTCGCCCATGGCATGGGACTGATCAGCCATGAGGCACCGTTTCTGATGACCAATCACCCGGTTGCCTATCAGGGCAGCGATGCCAACATGCCATTCCAGCCGGGCATGGTGTTGTCGGTGGAAACCACCATGCAGCACCCGCGCCGTGGCTTCATCAAGCTCGAGGATACCGTCATCATCACCGAGGACGGGCACGAGTTGTTCGGCGCCGACAACCGGGACTGGATCGTCCGCTAGTAAAACCAGGAAAGTTGCGCCGCCTTATCGCGCGTCATGGTAATGCCAGGCGCGCGATAAGAACTTGCAGGCCCGGCGCCATCGAACCGACCTAATGCGCATCGCATCAAACCGAATCCAGGTGCCGCGCATTAGCTCTTGGCTTTGCCTGTCGATACCGCAAAAACCGCTGCACACTTTTGGGCGACATGCATTGGCGGGCAGGGGGCGGCATGAAACACAGTGACGCACCCAACACTGGTAGCGCGATCCCGTATTGATGGGCTCGGGCGCGTCAGGCTGCCTGTTCCGAGCGGATCGGGATCCTGCTTCCGGCCAACCGGCGCAACTGCAGCCAGGCTTCATCCAGATCGCCGGCCTGATCGAGCAGGTCGTAATTGCCCGGCGTCGTTGACAGTTCACCGTAGAGTTGTGCCGAGAGCTGACACATGTCGTTGAGGCAGGCATAGATCGTTTGTTTTTGACGGAGCGAGACATTTGGCGCTTCAATTGCGCGAATGATCTGCCGTTCCTTCTCTGCATAGAATTTTTGCAGTTTTTCCAACCGAAGGGCGGGGGACATATATATGATCCTGATTAGAGTTGACGTTTTGAACTCAGATCACGCTTTAGCTTTACACATTTGACTTGAAAGGTCTTTTTCCAAAATCTCCGATTCGGGTCAAATTGTCTACTAGTGCCATTTTATGGGTTTCAGCCTTAAGACGAGAGCAGACCAGAATGCTGTATTGGTTAAGGTCTGAATATCCGGCGTTGGTCGGCGGGAACCAACCGACCATGCGGAACCTGGCGTGTTGCGCTTGCCCTCAGAGGTTGCGGCATCGAGCCCTTTGTCAATCCGCGATCTGGGCATTGGCGCGTACTGGTCTCGTGCCGGGCAACACCGCAGCGCAACAAAGAATTTCCGGCCCGCGATAGCAACATCTTCACCAATCCGGTACACCGTGCCGACCGACTGTTCTTACCCCGCGAGCCATGGCCATGACCGATCCAGCCGACCGCGAAGATGAAGCCACAATGGCACCGCCCGCCGCGGAGTCCGTCGACCATGACGAGATTTACGGCGAGGACGGTTCGATCCGTCAGGATTACCTGACCGGCGTCGGTGCGGCGATTGCCGACCGCGATGTGCTGTACTTGCGCGAACACGTCACGCGCCTGCATGAATCCGAACTGGGTGACCTGCTCGAGGCCATCAATGCGTCACAGCGCCAGGCGCTGGTGGCGTTGCTCGGCGACGATTTCGATTTTGCCTCGCTGACCGAAGTCGACGAAGCCATCCGCCTGGAAATCATTGAATCGCTGCCCAACGCCAGGATCGCCGAAGCGCTGGGCGATCTTGATTCCGATGACGCGGTCTACATTCTTGAAGATCTCGACGAGGAAGATCAGCGCGAAATCCTGGCAGCGCTTCCGTTTACCGAACGGGTCAGGCTGCGTCGCTCGCTTGATTATCCCGAAGACACCGCCGGTCGCCGGATGCAGACCGAGTTTGTCGCGGTGCCGCCGTTCTGGACCGTCGGCCAGACCATCGACTACATGCGCGACGAGGAAAACCTGCCCGACAGTTTTAGCCAGATTTTCGTGATCGACCCGACCTTCAAGCTGCTCGGAGCCGTCGATCTCGACCGCATCCTGCGTACCAAGCGCCAGACCCGCATCGAAGATGTGATGGATGAAACGCGCTACCGCATCGACGCGGAGATGGACCAGGAAGAGGCCGCACAACTGTTCGAGCAGTATGACTTGCTCTCAGCTGCCGTGGTCGACGAGAACGAACGGCTGGTCGGCGTGCTGACCATCGATGACGTGGTCGACGTCATTCACGAGGAAGCCGACGAAGACATCAAACGCCTGGGTGGTGTGGGCGACGAAGAACTCTCCGACAACATCCTCTCAACCGTGCGCTCGCGCTTCAGCTGGCTGCTGATCAACCTTGCCACCGCCATTCTCGCCTCGGCGGTGATCAGCATGTTCGATGCCACCATCGAACAGATGGTAGCGCTGGCGGTGCTGATGCCGATTGTCGCCTCGATGGGCGGCAATGCCGGCACCCAGACCATGACCGTGACCGTGCGTGCGCTCGCCACCCGCGATATCGACATCTACAATGCCGGCCGCATCATCCGTCGTGAGGCGGCGGTCGGCCTGATCAACGGCCTGTTGTTTGCAGCCATCATCGGCGTGGTCGCCGGGCTCTGGTTTGCCAGCCCTGGTCTTGGTGGCATCATTGCAGCGGCCATGGTGGTCAACATGCTTGCCGCAGCTCTCGCTGGCATCCTCCTGCCGTTGCTGCTCGACAAGGTCGGCGCCGACCCGGCAATCGCCTCGGCGGTGTTTGTGACCACGGTTACCGACGTGGTCGGGTTCTTCGCATTTCTCGGCCTTGCCGGCTGGTGGCTGTCATTCGCCTGATTTCCGGTCGCCTTGCGGTGGTCATTCAGCCAATTTTGACTTATACGTAAGCGTAAGTGGCCATCGTCACAATTTCAGGAATGATCCACTTTGGACAAATTTTATACCATTACCGAATTGACGCGGGAGTTCGGGATCTCGACCCGAACCTTGCGGTTCTACGAGGACGAGGGGCTCATTCAGCCCGAGCGGCGCGGCCGTACGCGGCTGTTCCGGGTGGCCGACCGACGCATGATCCAGGAGATTCTGCGCGGCCGCCGCATCGGCTTCAGCATCGCCGAGATCCGCGAGATCATCCAGGTCTATCGCGATCCGCCGGGCGAGGCCGGGCAGTTGCGTCTGCTGATGCGAAAGATCGAGGAAAAACGCGAAGATCTGCGCCAGAAGCGCAAGGACATCGAGGAAACCCTGGTCGAACTCGACCACATCGAGGAATCCTGCCTCAACCGCCTCGCCGAAATCGGCGTCAATACCTGACGCTTGCGGTTACGCTGGACCGATTGAGGTGCTGCGGATTCTGTTGAGTGCACATTACGGCTTCAAACCCCTGATTTGATGCTAGTTTTCAGCCGTTCAAAGAAATCAGTTTGAGCAACAGCGTAAATGGTGCGCCATATCCGCCATTTCATGGAAGCCGGTTGGTCCCAATGCGAACCTTCGCGATATCCGGAGTGACAACAATTTCTGGTGTGTATGGGCGGGGAGCGGAAGTTCGCTGCGTCGAGAAGGAACGGTAGAAATGGGGCCGTGCCTTGCCAGGCAGCTTATGGGAAAGAACTTGAAAGCAGACGTTCTGCGTTGACAGCCGCGGCGTCACTTCCGGCCCATTGCGGACCTCCGTCACCTTGCAAAATGCGGCACCGCAGCTTCCGCATTGCTGCCGTTCGTCAGTCACGCAGCTTTTTTCATAGATCAATGTTGGCAGATCCGACAAGCCAACCATGTCGGAAACGAAACAGAAAATCCATACATTCAGTTATGCGATAAATTGAAGGTCAGTATTCTATCCAGTGCGGCTTCTGCTTATTTCGCAGAGTGTGCCGAGAGCCACAGCGACAAGTATCCAAACGACGCCCTGATCGATGACTTCTCCTGGGCTTCTTGATCCAAGGTAACGCTGTGCGGCAGCAGTGCTCGATGACATACTGTCAGTCATTTGCGGAATGTAAAAACCCATCGCAGTACGGATAATACCCAGTCCCAAACCTATATATGCGATTATTGTCCCTACCCTTGTAAAAAACATTCTATTTCCCTCTCATTATTGATTTATCTGCCTCAAGCCGAGGTCTGAATTGGATAAAATCCAGTTAGTAACAACGATCAGTGGCATAGCCAGCAGAGACTATCGAAGGACCACTTTGTCGGTGTTTTCGCAACAAGCTGTCGCAAAAACCAAGGTTTTTGCAACGGTTTTTCGTGACCTATGATTTCAATGGCTTGGCTGTCGCAAAACATTGTCGCAAAACACCTGACGATTCATGCCTCAATCTACTTGTATTTTGGTCACCATAGCGGGAACTATATGTTCCCAGCTCGTGCCCGTCGAATTGGATTAACAATGGAGGTTGATATGGGCGGTGTTAAAGCAGCGATGATGGAACATGAGGACAATCTTGCGGTAGCTACAGCGTACCTTGTGGAGATAGGTTCTCTTGAAGAATGTGAAGCGCATGGATTGGTTTTCGGGGGCGGCGCATGGGATCTCGAGCCAGACTTCTGGAAGAGAGTCATGGGCGAACGAAAACGCGGTGATAGAGGGTCAATCCCTTGGGCAGCCGAAATGAAAACCCGCGAATTCACCGATTTGATCAAGGAAGCTTACGAAAGCCATTTTGGCGATCGTTGCGCCCATTGTGATAAAATCATGGCTGAGTGAAATTGGCAGTGTTGCAAAAAGGATCGGTTTTGCGACATCGCTGAAGGACTTCAAATGTCCGCTTTCCGCCGATGTTGTTGAAAAAGTAGGCTCGAAAGCGTGATTTGGTCTGCGATGGGGCGCAATATGTGGTTAGGCATTGCGCCTTTGCGCTTAGTTGTGCCGGTGGCTGACTGTTTGGTCCTGTCACCTCATGCGACTGCCTCCATTCGGGGTGCCCGAGGTCGCAGCCTGGCGAGCTTTCGCAGGTTCTGGGCGATGGCGGCGAGGAGGAATTCGTCCTTGGCTCCATTTGGACCTCGCAGCCTCAGCCTTGTCAGGTTCAGGATACGCTTCAGGTGGGCAAACAGCATCTCGACCTTTTTACGTTTGTTGCGGGATATCGCGTAGGCTTTTGTCTTCCGGCTTGACCGCGTGAAGTCCCGCGCATCTTCGTGCGGCTCTCGTGTGACAGCACGGAAGTCCATGTTAGGGCAGCACCTTTGTTTGGACGGGCATGCCTGACAATCTGCTTTCAGGGCACGGTACTTATAGGTGCCGCCTGTCTTTTTGACGCGGTTCGGATCGGAGTAGTTGCGGCGGAAACGGCGTAGAGCATGCCCTTCCGGGCAGATATACTGATCACTCTCCTCGTCCCATTTGAAATCGGATCGCGACCAGGTGCCGTCCGTGCGTTCAGCTTTGTCGATCACCGGGATGAACGGGATGATCCCCCGCTGCTTGACCAGCCAACCGAGGTTTTCGCTGGATCCGTAAGCCGTGTCGGCGGCAATCCAGTCCGGCTTGATGCCGAAGCGTCTCTCCGTCCGGTCGAGCATGGTTTGTGAGGCACCGACCTCGGCCTGACGGATAGCACGGGTGGCCTCAACATCCATGATGACCGAGCTCTCGGTGTCGATCAGGTAGTTCGTGGCGTAGGCAAAATAGGGCCGGCTTTCTTCGGCACGCGTCCATTGGGCTGCAGGGTCTGACTTGGCAACGAACTTCGGCTGGGAAGGCGATGCGGCACCGAAGGCTGCATCATCAAGCGTGTCGAGATACTCCTGCGCCGCGCGCGATCCGATCTCGCGGGCGACATCCGGGCACCACTCCGAGGCAGGCACTGAGCGCGATTTGTTGGCATCGGCCGGGATCAGGCTGGCATCGACTGCAAAGCCTTCACCCGAGACCAGATCTTCCTTCAGACACCGTTCGACCGTCGCTTCGAAGACGTGCCTGAGCAAGTCGCTTTCGCGGAATTTGCCATGGCGATACTTCGAGAAGGTCGAGTGGTCCGGCACCTTTGCGTCGAGGCCGAGACGACAGAACCAGCGGTAAGCGAGGTTCAGATGAACCTCTTCGCACAGTCGTCGCTCGGAGCGGATGCCCATGACATCCCCGATGACAAGCATTCGCACGATCAGTTCAGGATCGATCGAGGGCCGACCCATGTGGCTGTAGAAAGGCCGCAACTTCTGACGCATTCCGTCCACGTCCAGGAACCGGTCGATTTCGCGAAGCATGTGATTGTCGGGCACATGGCGCTCCAGATCGAAGTCATAAAACAGCTGCGTCGGTGCCGATTGCGTCCCCATCATGGCCGAATCCTCCATTCTCCTCATAATCGAGTGAATCAAAGGATTTCCCGCGGCGCAACAAAGACTTTTTCAACAACATCCGCCCTTTCAGGACATCAACGCGGTGCGCAGCGAATGACCGCTTTCGGGAACAGGATACTATCACGCCGATGACAGGAATAGTGAAGGGTTTCGGGTGCCGTCAGGCGTACGAAAGCCTCTCATGCAGGAACCCGCGGTCCGCACATTCAGACCTATGGGGTTTTGTGTGTTGAGGCTTCCGAGCGGGCATTGATCGCAGCGGTGTTTGTAGAACCAACTGCGTTGTAGAAGGTGGTTGCCGGCGCGATCGTAGAGGTTCTCCCGGTGATCGAGAGCGCGTTTGTTCGAGTGCAATCCGCTTTCATCTTGTCCGGGGCAAGCACTCCCATTGGCCGACGCAGATGTGAGACAGCCGCATGAATGAGCAGGCCATGCCGGGTCATGGGGTGCACTCCCGGTTCGTTGCTGCCTTGTCCGGCGGCCCGCGCGGCTGCCGCCAGCGTTTGAACACTTCGATGACGATCATGCGTCCGCCGCAGCAAGTGCATGGCGGGCGGATGTCGATCGGCTCGTCGGCTGGGTTGTCAGCGGGCGGTGGGGCGGCGTTCAGGAGTTCCCGGGCGCGGGCGATGCTGGTCTTTCGGGAGCTGCCGGCGAGCAGACCGTAATGCCGGATGCGGTGGAACCCGCGCGGCAGGACGTGGAGCAGGAAGCGGCGAATGAACTCGTCGGTGGCAAGCGTCATTATCTGTTGCCGGTCGGAGCCATTGCGGCGGTAGTCCTTGTAGCGGAAGGTGACGCCGGTCTCGTTGAAAGCGATGAGACGACTGTTCGAGATGGCCACCCGGTGGGTATAGCGCGACAGATAGGCAAGCACTGCTTCAGGCCCCGCGAAGGGCGCCTTGGCGTAGACCACCCAGCGTTTCTTGTGGACCGGCGACAGATGCCGCACGAATGCCCGGCGATCAGTGAGATGCGCTGCCGATCCAAAGAAGGCGAGCCGTCCGGCGTCGTGGAGCTGGAGCAGCCTCGTGAGGAACAGGCGGCGGAACAGCTTGCCGAGCACACGCGCCGGCAGGAGGAATGCCGGACGTGACGATATCCAGCGTGACCCATCGATGACAATGCCGCCACCTGGCACGATCATGTGTATGTGCGGATGGTGGGTCATGGCCGAGCCCCATGTGTGGAGCACGGCGGTCATGCCGATGCGCGCGCCGAGATGCTTCGGATCGGCGGCGATCGTCAGCATCGCCTCGGACGCCGTCTTGAACAGCAGATCGTAGACCAGCGCCTTGTTGTAGAAGGCAATGGCGGCGACCTCGACTGGCAATGTGAAGACGACGTGGAAGTATCCCACCGGCAGCAGATCGGCCTCGCGCTCGGCAAGCCAGGTGCGAGCGGCAGCACCCTGGCACTTCGGACAGTGCCGGTTGCGGCAGGAATTGTAGGCGATCCGCCACTCTCCGCAATCCTCACAGGCCTCGACATGTCCGCCCAAGACAGCGGTGCGGCAGTGCTCGATCGCGGACATCACCTTGAGCTGGATGAGGCTGAGGTGTCCTCCATGGACTTGCCGGTAGGCAGGTCCCGCGGAACGGAAGATATCCGCGACCTCGATCGAGGTGCGCACGACTTCAGCCGTCGGCCGTCTTGCCTTCCATCAGCGCCATCAGCCGGTCGAGCGGCCCAGCGACAGCGTGAATAGTCCGGGTGGAGACCTTGGCATAGAGCGCCGTCGTCTCAAGCTTGCTGTGTCCGAGCAGAACCTGGATAACCCGGATATCGGTGCCATCCTCCAGAAGATGGGTGGCAAAGCTGTGGCGCAACGTGTGCGGACTGACGCGCTTGTGGATGCCGGCGACCTCGGCGGCTTCCTGCACCGCGCGATGCAATTGCCGCGACGAGATCGGATCGGTGCAACTGCGCCCTGGAAACAGCCAGCCATGGGGCAACATCACGCCGCGCCGTTTTCCTTCGCGCCACCACAGTCGCAGCAGTTCAAGGAGTTGCGGAGAGAGCATGGCGTTGCGGTCCTTGCGCCCCTTGCCCTGTTCAACGCGGATCAGCATGCGTGTCGAGTCAATATCGTCGACCTTGAGATGCGCAACCTCGGAGACGCGCAAGCCCGCGCCATAGGCCACGCCGAGCGCCGCCTTGTATTTGATGCCAGGTGCCGCCCCGAGCAACCGTGCAGCTTCCTCCACGCTCAACACATCTGGCAGCTTGCGCGGATTGCGGGTTATCACCAGCGCTTGCGACATAACTCGCCGCTTCAGTGTCACCGTGAACAAAAAGCGCAGCGCCGAAACCGTGCTGTTGATCGTCGCCGGACCTACACCGTTCTCATGCTGAGACAACTGGAAGCGCCGTATGTCCTCTGCCGTTGCTGTGTCGGGCGTGCGCCCGAGAAAAGTGGCAAAGAGTCGGACATGACGAATGTAGTCCTGCTGCGTATGCGATCCCAAACCCCGCATCACCATATCTTCCTGCATGCGCTGGCGAAGCGGTGTGGTTGGGGTATCGTGTGAGAAGCTGGCCATGGAAAGTTCCTCCTGTTGAAAGGAACTCCATGGTCAGCCAACACTAACGGCGTGCCTAGAACCTCAGATAGTCACACCAGCCTCACCGCGAGCCCCCTCCCGCGTAGCGGGTTCGTGCTAGAGGGCGCAAAACAGTCATTAAACTAGCTGCAGCACCAAGATCGGCTAAGGCCCAAAAGTGCCTACGCAAGGCCGATCCCTCGCACCCACCCGCGTCTCAGATCCAGCGGCGGACCTTGCGGCAATAGGTTTCATACTGGTAGCCGAACAGCGCGATCAGGTGATTTTCCTCGCGCCGCACTGCCAGCATATGCGTGAGTACGCCATCGAGCGGCACAAGCAGCAACAGCCAGCCATTCATGGAGAACAGTCCCAGCCCGGCCATCAGCGCCATGTTGGCGACATAGATCGGGTTGCGGCTTAACCGAAACGGTCCTTGGGTAACGAGGTGTGTCGATCCGCGATTGGGCAGGATTGTGGTGTGGGCGTCATAAAGGGTTTTCATAGCCCACAGGTCGATCCCCAGCGCCAGTGCCACCAGCACCGCGCCCAGCGGCCGCGCACCGGCAAATTCGAGCGACAGTGGCACCAGCATGCCCAAGGCGATGGCTGCCAATGTCAGGCTGACAATCAGGATAGGTGGCCAGGGGATAAAATTCGGCCGCGCCCGGTAGGCGTTCATGGTGTCCTTTCCTGGTCGACTATCGGGCCAGCGCTGGGTTCCTGGTGCACGTCTCGGTTCTCATGGTAGCGCCTTTGCCGTGCATTGCTCGGCAATGACGTTGACCCTGCTGTCGGTGTCCGGCGTGATGGTGCCGGCGACAAACCCGTCAAACATGCTTCGCGAAAGCAGCTCATCGGTCACACAACCGCAGAATCTGGTACAAAAGTTGGCATCATTATCGCGTGCGCAGCTCGCTTCACATTTCGAAATGAAGCGGGGCAGCGGATCGGGTGTCTGGGCCGGCGCAAGTTGCGCAAAACTCCAGACCAGAGCGATCAGCACCGGTTGATGCAACAGATAAAAGGCCAGACTGTGACGGCTGCTCAGCCGCAGCACGCGTGTCATCAAATTATTCCCAGCCCTGTAGCGGGCGAGACGTGCGACCAGCCCGTAGCGGAGCGCCAGTTGGGCGCATCCCAGCCCGATCAGGAAAGGGCCGAGCCATGGCAGCAACGGTACATAATCATTGGCCCGCGGCGGGATTGTCGACAGCCCGACCCAATAGAGCCAAATCGTGTTGAAGACCTCGTTGCCATAAAGCTGCGGCAGGATCAGGCAGGCCACGCCCGCCAGCAGCGCCACCAGTCCGGGCAGCCGAAGGAACAAGAGCCCGATCACACTCGCTGCGGCAATGGCGTGCAGGATGCCAAAAAAGATGAAGGCGTCGGGCGTGGCAAAAATTGTGGCGATGGTGATCAGCGCCGCCGCCGCGACAATGGTGACAAGTCGCTTGATGTACGCTCTGGGTCTGAGCCCGGCTGAATAGGCCAATGCCAGGCTGGCGCCGGCGACAAACAGGAACGATGCGGCGATCGAGCGGGCGTAGATTTTCAGCCAGCCATGATTGGCCGTGCCGGGATCGAGATAACCGAACAGTTCGAGATCCCAGGCAAGATGGTAGGTTGCCATGGCAAACAGCGCCAGGCCTCTGAACAGATCAAGTCCGTCGAGACGGAATTTCGACTTGGGTGCGGGCAAGGCCTTGTCAGTGCTGTCCGTCAAGCTAGGGTCTCCCGGTGCGGATGGCCGTGATGCCGACTCGCGCCATGAGACTAGCAAAAGGATTCCGTGATGCATCTTGTAAAGGCGGGCGGCGCAAAAATTCCGGCCATCGGGCTCGGCACCTACACGCTGAAGGGCGATCAGTGCCGCGATCTTGTAGCCCGAGCGCTGGATGTCGGCTATCGGCATATCGATACCGCCGCCCTGTACGAAAACGAAGCCGCCGTCGGTGAGGGACTTCGGGCGTCCACCGCTGCGCGCGACGAGGTGTTTCTGACCACCAAGGTCTGGCACACTGAAATCGGCGACGGCGCGCTCGAAGCATCCGCTGAGGCCAGCCTCAAGCGTCTGGGGCTGGATCATGTCGATCTTCTGTTGATCCACTGGCCCAACCCGAAGGTGCCGCTGGCCGAGTCAATCGGCGCGCTCAACCGGGTGCGTGAAATTGGTCTCACACGCCATATCGGCGTCTCCAACTTCACCCGGCCGCTGCTTGAACAGGCGATTTCTCTGTCTGATGCGCCGCTGGTCTGCAATCAGCTCGAATATCACCCGCAGCTCGATCAGACGCCGCTTCTGGCCACCATGCGCGAAAACAACATCGCGTTCGTGTCCTACAGCCCTCTGGGGCGCGGCGAGATGCTGTCTTCGCCGGTGGTCACCGATGCTGCCCGCGCCCATGGCAAGACGCCCGGCCAGATCATCCTGCGCTGGCACGTTCAGCAGCCCGGCGTGGCCGCCATCCCGCGAACCGCCAATCCGGCGCGGCTACCCGAAAACATCGATCTGTTCGATTTCGCACTCTCGGACGCCGAAATGGCGGCGATCTCGGCGCTGGGAGCGGCCGGTCGCCGGTTTTCCGACTACGCCTTCTCGCCTGAATGGGACAGCGACTAAACCTTGTCGCTCCTGGCCACCAGCAGACCGCTGAGCACCAGTCCGACTGCCACGACCAGGCCAAGCGACAGTGTTTCTCCGAGAATGATTACTCCCAAGGCCACGCCGAATACGGGCACGAAATTGACGGACAGCGAAAACCGCGAATAACCGACGGCGCGGATCAGCTGAAACCTCAGGATATAGGCGATCCCGGTGGGAAAAACCCCGAGAAACATGAGCGCCGCAATGGTTTGCGAACTCAGATCCGTCGGCGGCGCACCTTCCACCATCAAAGCGATCGGGATCAGCATCATGGTTCCCAGACCCAGCGCCAGACAGGCCAGCCTGACCGGGGGCATGTCGATCTTGCGGATCAGCAAACCGCCCGTGACATAGCAAAGTGATCCGCCGAGCGCTGCCAGCTTGGCCTGCAGCGAGCCATCGCCCAGTCCGGCCACCGCATCCGGTCCGACCAGCACCAGGATTCCGGCAAAGCCGAGGATCACCGAAATCAGCTTGCGCCCGGTCATGCGGTCGTCATCGGTGAGAAAATGGCTCCCCAGCAACGCCAGAAACGGCCCCGTGCCCATCAGCAGCGCCAGCACCCCGGCATCGGTGGATTTGCCGGCCCAGGCAATCAGGAAGAACGGCAGCACCATGTTGAGCACTGCCATGCCTGTGATCAGTACCCATTGACGGGGCGATTTCGGAAACAGTAATCCGCGCCAAATCGCATAAGGAGCGAGAACGGCAAACCCGAGACCAACCCGGATCGCTGCCAGCCACACCGGCCCGGTTTCGGGCACGGCGATGCGGATCGCCACAAAGGCCGAGCCCCATATCAGCGCGGTGAAGATCATTAGCCCGAGATCGGTGCGCGTCGGCGTGCGCAGCGGCTGTATCAAACTCATGGGGCCTGCGGGGGCGTGTTCTGGGGCAGGGCGAGCCGGTAGACGCCGCGAAAATTGTCCGGATCGACCGGCTTGCCCTTGCGCAGGATCTCGATCTCTCCGGCCTTGGCCATCTCCACCGAGACCAGCCGCAACGGTTTCATCAACCGGCTCCACTGTTTTTCATCGCTGCCGGCAAGCAACCGCGCGGCATCCGAGGGGCTGATGCTCTTGCCCGGCGCCAGTTTGCTGAGCGCGGCGAGAATGGCCGCGCGCAATGCGTCGGGACGGCGTGAGGGATCGGATGTCAAGATGAGGAGGTCTCCACGAGTACGGCGCTGCGCGCAGCAGAAAAGAATTGCCGCCTGAGCAGCACCAGAATGACCAGCGTGGTCGTGCCCAAAAACATCCACGGTCCGGCAAACCAGCCGAGATAGCCCATCGACATGAAGGTTGCTCTCAGTCCGCCGTTGAAATGGCGCCCGGCCAGGGTGTTGACGGCCGCCGCCCGATCAGCAGCCTTCTCGAGAGCGGTGTGATCGTCGCTCCGCTCGTCCTTCATCGGGATCGCCCCAAACAGGATCGAGGTGTAATTAAACAACCGGTACGACCAGCCATATTTGAAAAACGCATAGGCGAAAATCGCGATCAGCCCGAACACCTTGATCTCGAAGGCGCCACGGTCGGCGACCAGCGGTATCGGCAAATCGTCGGCGACTTCCAGAACCTGCTCGGTGGCGCCCAGCAAAGCAAAACAGCCGCCGATGGCGAAAATCGTTGTCGAGGCAAAAAACGCTGTGCCGTTCTGCAGCCCGGCGATGATCGCCGTGTCTATCATACGCAGATCGCGATGAGCAGCAGTCCTCATCCATACCTTGCGGTGGTGGTTCATGGCGCTTGTCAGGCTCATGCGCTTGGTCTGAATGCGACCGTCGGTCAGTGCCGCGAATCCTATCCAGGCAAAGGTAAACCAAGCAAGCGCCATATAATCGTAATTGGTCATGAACTGCTTTTGGCATGCCCGAGTAGGCTTGGCAAAGGGGTGTTTGGGAAAGTCCGGAATTAGCGCAACGTACGAACAATGGGGCGCATTCTGCCGCAATGGTTTCCAAGCCAACAAGGCCTTCGCTGAAGGGCAACCGTAAAGGTGCATTCGCGACGAAATTGCTTCTCACGGCTTAATCTGCGCAGGAATCCTTGATTGGCGGCGTGTCCACCCGGCGTAACCCAAAGATGTCTGACCGCACGGTCTTTCTCCAACGCCGATGTCGACACTAGAACCAACAATATGATCAACCCCGTGACCGAACCAGAATTTCAAATACTCTAATCGCCGCGATCTCCTGCTCGATATTATTCCAGACAGTCTATTTCCGCGTTACCTAAGTTGTGGATAGAATTATGAAAATTCATTTGCCCGTGTGGGAAGTTTGAATTGCATCCAAAATGTGATTTTGGTCTATCACTACTTTGACGCGTAATATGTATATGTGCTGAATTCACTTAATATGATCGCATTTGATCCGAAATATTGAGTTTTACCTTGATTTAGCATTTCTGGCGGGTAGCATAAAAGGCCACATAAATCTGGCGGGGCGCTGCAAATTTCCCGCCGAACCATAAAGTTGGGCAGGGGACGCATGTCATTTCTTGAACGAAGTCATCGGACCCGGCGGCATGGTTTCGCCAACGCCCTGTTGATCGCCATTGCCGTTGCCAGCGTGGCCTGTTTTACGCCTTTTGCCCACGCATTCAGCGAGACCGATCTGGAGAAGGTGGTAGCGTTGCAGGAGTGCAACGGATGCGATCTTTCAGAGGCCTACCTGGAAGCAATGGTTTTACAAGACATGGAACTCGCCGGTGCAAACCTGTCGGACGCACATCTCACCAACTCGAATTTCGATTTTTCGAACATGAAGGGTGCGAATTTGAGTGGCGCCGACCTTACAAAATCCAGGCTAGGGAAAGTCCATCTGGTCAAGGCAGATCTGACCAACGCCAACCTTGAAGGCGCATGGCTGCAGGAAGCCTCCTTTGTCGCTGCCAACCTGACCAATGCCAACCTTAAAGGTGCATGGCTGGAAGGAGCATCTTTCGCATTTGCCGACCTGACTGGCGCCAATCTGGAAGGTGGATGGGCAGACCGGAGATTGATCCGGCCAACGGATTTCACCATGGCAAAGTTTTGCAAAACGACATGGATAGACGGGACGATCAAGAACAAGGACTGCTGATTTTGCACTTTGAGTTGATCAAAAATACATGGCGACTGGGAAGCGAAAATGGATAGTTTTCGGAATTCAAAACGCCTTGCCCTAGTCACCTGGTTGTTGGTCTTTGTGCTCGCCTTGCCAGTGGATCTGGCCAGCGCGCAACAATCGGCCGTCCAGCGAGCTGTCAAATATGTGAAGGAAGCTTCGGTTGAATGCGCTTCCGCCAAAATTCTGTTCTCCAGGCAGAAATACAAGAAATTTCAAAGCTGTATGAATGGTTACGCGCTTTCACCCGATCCATTGCCGGTGTCATCGCCATTCAAGATCAGGCATAAAACGGGGCTGTATTTGCGCAGTTCCAGCGGAAGCTCGGTCCGGTTGATGCCGCAGGGTGAAGGCGACACCTGGCTCTGGGAGGATGGTGAGAGAATTATCAACCTGCGCAATGGCATGGTGCTGCAGGCAAATACGAACGGTAAAACTGTTTCTCTTGCCCTTCCTGATGACCCGCTGGGTGATCGGGCATTGTGGAGTAGCACTGTATCCAATTTTGCCTATCGGCAGGCTGTTGCGCTTCAAAGCAAGGCCGGAAGCAAATCCCTGCGGCTCAAATCTGGCAGTAGCGTGCACCTGGTTGCAAATGCCGGTTCCGGCGCCAAGTCCTGGCGTCTGATGAAGGCGCCGCCGGCTGATCTCGCACGCATCACACTTAAATCCATCAGGGCCCTGGTGACATCGACCGGTCAGGACGAAAATACCAAGATTGCCTTGATGTCTATCGAGCTTGCGTTTGATCTTGCGACCATGGCGGGCTCGGGAGGCGGAGCGGGCATTGGCCTGAAGGCAGGGGTCACGGCAGCAAAGGCGGCCGGAAAAAAGGGCGTGCAAGCATTGTCCAAAAAAATCGGCAAGGAAATCGCCGAGATTGCGGCCAACAGGGCCCTTAAGAAGACCGTAGGAGGGCTTCAGAAACTGGCCGCGAAAAAGGCCATGAAAAAGATGATCAAAAAGCATGTTGCGTTGGCAGCCAGCAAGAAAACCAAGCAAAAAATGCTGGGCCGCATGGGAAAATATGTGAGCGGAAAAATTGCAGGGGCCGGCGGAAAGGCGGGACTGAAGAAAACAGCAAAGGAAATGGCCGCCGAATACGCGATCAAGCAGGCCTGGCAAAATTCTTATAACGAGGCATTCAAGGCCACGCACGACGGCCGTTCCCAATCCCAATATACCAGCGATTTCAATGAGGCCGAGCAAGTGGCCGAAATCGAAAGACTGAAGCAGGAGAGCTTTGAGAGATTCTATCAGGCAGCCGCCGCTCCGTTACGATTTGCAGCCGTGGAGAATGTTGAGGAGGTTGTGAAGAAGGTCATGGATTCGGAGGGGCGAAAGGGCAACGAAGGCCTAATCCAAGGAATGCTCAGCCCGTTCATCGATGATACGCGGGATGAACTCTACATCCAGCTGGACGGGGTCCGGGTTTATGGCGGGTCAAGAGGTATTGATATCGATAAGGGCGACGTGCACAAGATCGGCAAAAGCCTGATTTTTGATCGGATCAAGGGCGTTACCATACGGCTGAAAGAGTGGGATGATCATAGCAGTGACGACGAACTCGGACACCTCGACATCAACACCACAACGCTAGCTGGAAAAGAAGAATATAAAGGAGTGCTGATATACAGCACCAGCGAGGGAAGCCTTTACCAACTGAACTTCTCCGTTGAACCTTTTGCAGGGATTTATGAGGCGGGTATCCTTGCAGATCATGAATACGGTCTGCGGTTCATTCGGGAAGTCAATTCTGGAATCTCTAACCAGATCCGTTTGCAGGGGGAAGCCCTCGAAGCCCGCAGATCAGCCGAAGTCTTGCGCCGTCAGAAAGAAACGCGCGACACCATGGCGCAAGAGGGAGCAGACGGATTTCGCCGTTATGAGGCCATTGCGGCTTGGCGCAAGAAGGCCGAAGCGCAATGCGACTACTGGGACAAGAGTTTCAAGTATGCAAAAGATGACACCAAACGGGTTGGCGGCATCCCGACATATTATGGCCGGTTGGCCCGTAGAATGGGCATTCCGGGAACCTGGAGAGCGGGAAAACTGACACGCTTTCTCGAGCGCGACGACGCAGAGACGTGGAGGTACACGTTCCTTAATTCTCGAAGAAACGGTGGCTATGGTTCGGCAACCGGGAAGGGGATGGACGAAAACGGTGGCCGTTGGTCGACAACGCCAAGGGCGCTCTTTGGTCCAGTTCGTCAGAGCTATAGCAAGGATCAACTTTATCAGATGTATGGCAAGGCCCAATCCTGTCTTGGGATTTTTCTCGTTCGGAAGCCCGGGGCCGGCGGCAGGCCAGTCCGGCGCGGATTCAACGACAACGCAGAACAGGCCGAAACACATTTGCCGGTTTTCCAGGTCAAGACCGGCGGGTTGGAAGCCTATGCTGTCAATTTTCTCGGTGAGCCGGTCATGTGGCTGCGAAAAATCGGAGCCGGCCCCGATTATCCCGACGCCTACGCTCAATGTGAAGGCTCTTATGATCCAGACACGAAGCGGCATACAAATCTGACCGAAGACAAGCTTATCGGGGTTTGGGAAGGGGAGGCTACCTGTCGCAGAGAAGAATTGGGACCGCCTCCTGGCGTGCCCCCATCAGGTGGTCCGGTTTGATTGTTAGTGCATCATGGGCGTCTGGTCCATCGGGACAATGCTTTCCGGCGCGGGCGGGCGGTAGCCCAGAGCGCTATGCGGCCTGACGGTGTTGTAGTGGATACGCCATTGCTCGATCAGGATTTGCGCCTCCCTTAGGCTGTAGAAGATTTCGCCGTTCAGCAGCTCGTCGCGGAACCGGGCGTTGAAGCTTTCGCAGTATCCGTTCTCCCATGGTGAGCCTGGCTCTATGTAGGCCGTCTTGGCTCCAACAGCTGCAATCCAATCCCGCACTTTCTGGGCGATAAATTCCGGCCCATTGTCCGACCGAATGTATTCCGGCGGGCCGCGCAGGATGAATAGGTCTGTCAGAGCATCCAGCACGTCCGTTGAGTTGAGCTTGCGGTCCACGCGGATCATGAGTGCCTCCCTGGTGTATTCGTCGATGATATTCAGCGTCCGATAGACGCGGCCGTCAGCGGTTCGATCCTGGACGAAGTCGTAGGACCAGACGTGGTTTGGCCGTTCCGGTCTGAGACGCACACATGATCCGTCGTTCAGCCAAAGCCGCCCCTTTTTCTTCTGCTTTTGTGGCACTTTCAGCCCTTCACGCCGCCAGATGCGCTCAACCCGCTTATGGTTTACCTGCCAGCCCGCGTTGTTCAGCAGACCGGTGACCATGCGATACCCATAGCGCCCGTACTTGTCGGCCAGTTCGATGATATCATCGGTCAGCCGTTCTTCATCTGCCCGGCCCTGTGGCACCTTGCGCTGTGTGGATCGGTGTTGTCCGAGCGTGCGGCAGGCGCGGCGTTCTGATACGCCGAGCTCCCGCCGCACATGGTCGATGCACTTGCGCCGACGCGAAGGGCTTAGAAGTTTCCCTTTGCCGCCTCGGTCAGGATGAGTTTGTCCAGTGTCAGGTCAGACACCGCCCGCCGAAGCCGCTGGTTCTCCTTCTCCAGCTCTTTCAGCCGAGTGAGTTGAGATCGCTGCATCCCGCCATAGAGCTTCCGCCATCGATAAAACGTCTGCTGTGTCACGCCGATCTGGCGCACCGCGTCAGCAATCGTCGCACCTTGCCCTTGCAGAACTTCAACCTGCCGAAGCTTCGATACAATCTCTTCCGGCTTCTCTCGTTTTCCAGCCATCGCTGATCCTCCAATTTGAGGGATAATCTATCCCAGTTGGTGGACCACTTTCAGGGGGCAACTCCAGCTCAATCTCACGATCATCGCCACCAGCTCGGATGGCTCAACTACCGAAGAGAACTTCGTGATCAGTCTGATCGACGTCAATGAGTTCGATGTCACCTGGGAAAAAAGCAAGTACTACGAGACGGCAAAGATCCGCGAAGATGCTGTAATCGGCACAGACGTTGATCTGGGTTTCGTTGCTGACGATCGCGATCCTTCGGACACCGTGACCTTTGCGTTGACGAACAACGACGAGCTCCCGTTTGCGATCGATCCGAAGACCGGCGGCGTCACGGTCAGCAAATCTCTCAGCGGCGACGAAGCGGCCAGTTACACGCTGGAGATCGTCGCGACCAGCACCGACGGATCCGAAGCGCGCAGGCGTTTTGAGGTTCCTGTCGAGGACGTCAACGAGTTTGAGGTCAGCGCGTTGATCGATGCCGATGAGGCCATCGGTGAGGTGGACGAGAATGCCGGGTACGGAACCAAGGTTGGCATTACCGCATTCGCGGAAGATCCGGACAGATCGGATGAAGTCACCTACAGCCTGACTGACCAATACGGCCCCTTCTCAATCGATCCGAACACCGGCGTCATTGCCGTACAGAATCCGGACAATCTCGATAATGAGACCAAGCCTGTCGAGATCGTGCAGGTCGCCGCCCAAAGCTCTGATGGCTCAGTCAGCTGGATGGACTTCGAGGTGGCTATCAACGACGTCAACGAGGATTCCGTACGCTTTCCCCAGGATGTCGATAGCGCTGCCAATGAAGTTGAGGAGAATGCGCCTGCGGGAATGCTTGTCGGGATAACGGTCTTCGCGGAGGATACCGACCGAAACGATAAGGTGACCTACAGCATCGAAGAAAATGATGATACGCCGTACGCCATTGATCCGGTCACCGGCGTGGTCACAACCACAGCACCGATTGACCTCGAGTCATCGTGGCCATGGGGCCTGCGGATCGTGGCAACCAGTTCGGATGGTTCGACCAATGAACGCCCCTTCGAGATCAGGATGATACCGGTCAACGAGTATGACATAACGCCGTTTGTTGATACGGATGCCGCGTCAGATGAAGTTGCCGACAGAGCGGAATATGCCAGTCCGGTCGGAATAACGCTGAGCGCCGCCGACGGGGATCACGATCGATATGGAACCACTCCCATCCGGTTCACTACCGTTGACGCGGACGGCAACCCCTATAGTGGTGGGGCTTTCGGGGTGGGTGCAGAAGGCAAAGTGTTTATTGACAGCGCACAAAGGCTCGCGGAGCTGGAGCCCGGACCGCACACCATCTATGTAAAGGCTACCAGCGACGATGGATCGGAACGCACCGAACCGGTGATCATCACCATTCTGGGCCCGGACAGGTGGTACGACAATCCGCAAGGGCCACGTGTTGAAGCGGATTATCCGACCGTGTCGGATGTTGATCGCCAGGCCTGTGTTGACCAAGATGACGACAGGTCGTCACTTGCCACATACAACAATGAAAGCAACTATTTCGATTGCCTCGAAAGCGCCGTGCCCGAGGTGAGTTGGCGCGAAAACCCGCAGGGACCCCGCTACGAGCAGGACTATGAGGGCTTGTTGCCGGAAGGCGCACTTAATTATTGCAAGTACAATGACGAGGACCCGACCTCATCCAGCTACAACAATGAAACCGCATTTTTTGATTGCCTGGATCCGTACAAACGCGCTGAACCCGAGCCCGATCTGAAGTGGCGCGATAACCCGCAAGGACCGCGGTTTGAGGAAAACTACATCAATCTGGTGTCTCAAGAGGCGCTGGATTATTGCCGCTATGAGGACGAGGACCCGGCGTCTCAAAGCTACAACAGCGAGACCGCCTATTTTGATTGTCTCGATCCCTATCTCCCTGCGACCACGGCAACCGACGATAACCCCGGTTTTGAACCGGAGCCTGAGTTGAAGTGGCGTGATAGCCCGCAAGGGCCGCGGTTTGAGGAAAACTACATCAATCTCGTGTCGCAAGAGGCGCTGGATTACTGCCGGTATGAGGACGAGGACCCGGCGTCTCAAAGCTACAACAACGAGACCGCCTATTTTGATTGTCTGGATCCCTATCTTCCGGCTGCCTCTCTCCCTGATCCTGCTCCATCGGATGATACCGTCGTCGACAAGCTGAGCGCCGCCCGGCTCTGTGCGCAGGACCACGACCTGCAGGCCGAGTTTGCCACCAATACCGGACTGGTGACGATCACCAATGCTGCAGTGTCAAACATTGAAGTGATGCGCCTCTATCCGGGTGGTGAAACCGAATCCATAGCCTATCTGGAAGCCGGCCAATCGACCGAGTTCACATCGCAGCGTCGTGCGGTATTTGTCGGGCTTGATTCTGTCAGGAGGGTGCGTGGGGGCCGGCAAGCCACGTGAATCGAGAAACAGCTTCATATTCGGTGGCTAGAGTGGTTCATCTCGAAATGGAAGTCTTTGGAAACGGTAGTTTTTTCGCCTCAGCCAGGAAAACACTGCAGTCACAATGCAGCGCATCGTGTGAAAGTTTCGACGACGCTGGCGTGGAAAAGACATCCGGGCGAGGCAGATGGGGTTTGAACAGGCGTGCAATTTTGACCCCGTAGGGGGGTGATCGGCGCCCAAAAATGCACCCCCTTACGCTATTTTGGATGATGCCCCCGAGGTCATCGGGGAGCGCAGTGTGGGATGTTGGTTCGCAGCATTGCCTTGAGCTTGGAAAAAGCCATCTCGATCATTGGCCGGCAAGCATTTGCAAAGCAAATACTGAGAGGCGGGATTGAGGTCAGGGCTGTAGGGCGGCAGGAAGAGAAGCCAGGCACCCTTGGCCCGTACCATTGCCGCAGCTGTCTCGCTTTTGTGGAAGGCGACATTGTCGAGAATGACGATGTCGCCTTTTGACAATGTCGGAGCCAACTGGGTTTCGACCCAGGTCTCGAAGATGCGGCCATTCATCGGCGCGTTGACGATCCATGGCACAGTCAGTCCGTGACTGCGCAATCCGGCGATGAAGGTCTGCGTTTTCCACGAGCCGAACGGCGCATAGGCGTTGAAGCGCTGACCTTTGGCTGACCATCCGGTGCGTTTGGCGAGTTTGGTGTTGGTCGATGTTTCATCAATAAAGATCAGCCGTGCCAATGCCTTGTTGAAGAAGCGCCGGCGTCGCTTGATCCACAGATCACGGGCGTGGGCGATCTCCGGCCGCAACTGTTCGCTTGCATTGAGTCTTTTTTATGGCTCAACCCAAGCCGGTTGAGAAACCGGCCAACGGTCGAGCGATGCACGTCAACGCCACGCCCGGCGAGTTCGACGCAGAGCTCGTCGAGCGTTACTTCGCCATTCGCAGCCACAAGGGTTCTAATCCATTCGCCATGCGGCGTCAGCTTGCCGCCCGGCGGATGGCCCTGCCTCGCAGGCGCAAGCGAGCCAGTGGCCCGATGCAGGATCATCATGTTGTTGACAAAACCTCGGGGAGACCCGGAAATGCCGAGCAGCCTCTCGATGGCTGTTGCCTTCTTCTACAAACCCAACGACACGCGCACGCAACTCGACCGGATGCGGTTTGCCCATGGCGGTTCTCCTTCCATGGGTAAACTGAATCACAAATCCATCAATCAGGGAATCCCAAATCTCAAAGCCGCGACACGCTTTAGTTTTGTTGCTCTCCGAGGGCCAAATGAGTGACTTCAAGGGCGCGGCGCTGGTGTTTTATGCCATTCCGGACGAAAAACCCTGCTGGGCGACAGGGGCAACGATGCAGATTGGTTTCGCCAGGCGCTTATGCTCGCGGCATAGGGCCCTGCATTCCGCCCAAATCCAACCGCAAAATCGAATTCCCGTTCGACAACACGCTCTACAAAAGCCGTTACAAGATCGAGAACATGTTTGGAAAATTCAAGGACTGGCGGCGCATCCACACTCGCTACGACCGTTCTGCCCAAACCTTCATGTCAGCCATCGCAACCGCAGCAACCGTCATCTTCTGGATCAATCAAGGGGCCTGAACCTAAGAACCTGATCCTCCAACACGTAATGGTATCTCGACCTCTATCGTATCATTCTGATGGACGATTTTATGTAAGCAAATATAACAATAACTGTCAATATTTGTCGCTTTTATTTCGAAATATTATCATTATGTTTTGCCGGACGATGCGATTGGAGTTGCGTGTGACTGCGGATTCACAAAGTCTTGATGTCCATGTCTGGCGTGGAAATGACGTCGAGGGGAAGTTTGAACGGTTTTCGGTGCCCCGGCAGGAAAACCAGACGATTCTCGATGTTGTCGCCTGGATCCAGCAGCATTCGGACCCGACCCTGTCTTATCGCTATGCCTGCCGTGTTGGCATGTGCGGTTCTTGCGCGATGACGGTCAACGGGGTGCCGCGCTGGACGTGCCGTACTCACGTGAAAAAGGTTCTTTCAGGCGATTCCGTAACCATTGCGCCCCTGCGCAACCTGCCGGTGATCAAGGATCTGGCTGTCGACATGGACCCATTTTTCGACAAATGGGTTGCCGCCGGCGGTGTGCATCATCCCAGCAAACGCCGGGAAGATGCCATCCAGCAATTGGATCCGGCAACGCCTGCGCGCGTCGAGACCGATACCGGTATTGAATGCATTAATTGCTCGGTCTGCTATGCGGCCTGCGACACGGTGGCCAATAATGTTGATTTTCTCGGCCCTGCAGCGCTGCAGCGTGCCTGGACCGTTTTTCTCGACCCCAAGGATGCTGATCCGAATGCCATTATCGAGGCGGTTTCTGGCAAGGGCGGCTGCCACAATTGTCACAGCCAGGGCAGTTGCACGCTGCATTGCCCCAATGACCTCAACCCGATGAAGGCGATCGCCGGTCTCAAGCGCGCCACCGTCGCTTCCTTCTTCCAGGGAGGACGCTAGATGGTCGGTCTCCGCCTCTACATGCTGCAGCGGCTGAGCGCGATGGTGATGATCCCACTGACGCTGGGTCATATCGCGGTGATGATCTATGCCATCCAGGATGGGCTGAGCGCCGCCGAAATCCTCGGTCGCACAAAAGGTAGCGTCATCTGGTTTCTGTTTTACGGCCTGTTTGTGCTGGCCGTCTCGCTGCATGCGTCGATCGGCCTGCGCGTCATTGTTCATGAGACGCTCGGCTTGAAAGGCCGCGAACTTGAGCTTTTCATGTGGGGTGCCGGCTTGCTGTTGCTCGCCACCGGCCTTCGCGCTGTCTTTGCGGTAACGCTATGATCAAGCCGCACCGCTCACATCCGCTGTGGATTGCCTATCTGTTGCACCGGCTTTCCGGTCTTGGTCTGGCGCTGTTTCTGCCCGCGCATTTCTACCTGCTGGCGATGGCCTTGAACCAGCCGCAAACCTTCGATGAGCTTTTGCGCTTTGCTGACAATCCACTGGTCAAGCTCGCAGAATTCGGCCTCGTTTTTCTGCTTGCCGTGCATGTGTTCGGCGGATTGAGGCTTCTGGCGCTGGAGTTCCTGCCGTGGTCGCCAAGGCAAAAAACCATGGCCGCTTCCGCCGTCGCCGCGGCCTTTCTGGTGGCCGGCGCGTTTTTTCTGCAGGCGGTATGAGGATGAGCATGACCGATATAGATCGTCACGACACCGACATCCTGATCCTCGGCACCGGCGGAGCAGGCATGTTCGCGGCCCTGCATGCGCTGCAGACGGCACCGGCAGGCACCAAGGTAACCATCGCCGTCAAGGGGCTGATTGGCAAATGCGGCTGCACCCGCATGGTGCAGGGGGGCTACAATGTTGCGCTGGGCGGTGGCGACACCGTCGAACGCCACTTCATGGATACCATCAATGGCGGCAAGTGGTTGCCCAACCAGGACATGGCCTGGAGGCTGTGCGAGCAGGCCGTGGTTCGCGTCCGTGAACTCGAAAACGAGATCGGCTGCTTTTTTGACCGCAATGCCGACGGCACGCTTCATCACAAGGCTTTCGCCGGCCAGACCGCCGACCGGACGGTCCACAAGGGCGACCTGACCGGCATCGAGATCATCAATCGGCTGATGGAGCAGGTGCTCTCGCGCCCGGTGGAAAAATTGCAGGAACACCGCGCGATCGGCCTGATCCCGACAAAGGACGGCTCGGCGCTGGCCGGCGTCCTGATGATCGACATGCGCACCGGAAAGTTCCGCTTTGTCCGCGCCAAGACCGTGCTGATGGCCACCGGTGGCGGCCCCACGATGTACAAGTACCACACTGCTTCGGGCGACAAGACCATGGACGGGCTGGCAATGGCGCTGCGTGCCGGCTTGCCGTTGCGCGATATGGAGATGGTGCAGTTTCACCCTACCGGATTGCTCGCCGGCGATCATACGAAAATGACCGGTACAGTGCTCGAAGAAGGTCTGCGCGGCGCGGGTGGACAATTGCTCAACGGTGCCGAACGCCGCTTCATGTTCGACTATGATGACCGCGGCGAGCGCGCCACACGCGATGTCGTCAGCCGTGGCATTTATGATGAAATGCGCAAGTCCAACACCTCGACCAATGGCGGCGTCTACATCAAGATGAGCCACCTCGGGCCCGAGATGGTGCGACAGAAATTCTCCGGCATGGTCAAGCGCTGCGCCGATTCCGGTTTCGACCTTGCCGGCGGTCTGGTCGAAGTGGTGCCGACGGCGCATTACTTCATGGGCGGCGTGGTGGTCGACACCGATACCCGCACTGAAATGGAAGGCCTCTACGTGGCTGGCGAGGACGCCGGCGGCGCCCATGGCTCCAACCGGTTGGGCGGAAATGGCGTCGCCAATTCCACGGTCTATGGCGGGATCGCCGGCGATGTCATGGGAGCCGATATTCGCCGCATGGGCGCGCTGCGGGATCCTGACGAAACAGTGCTTGATGCAGAGATTGCCCGTGCCTGCCAACCGCTCGGCCGCAAGCCTGCCAACATACAGGCTTTGCGCCATGAGTTGCAGGAAGCCATGTGGGAAGATGTCGGCGTCATCCGCAATCGGCGCGGCATGGAGCGTGGTATTGGCCGCGTCGCCGACATATCTGATGAGCTGATGCAGGTCGGTGTGGCGGGCGACAATCTGGCTTTCAATCTGACCTGGCACGATTGGCTCAATGTCCGCTCGTTGTGCGATGTCTCCGAAGTCATCGCGCACGCGGGACTGGCGCGGGAGAATTCCCGCGGCGCGCATTACCGCGAGGATTTTCCCGAGCCGGGCGACCTCGAAAGCTCCTATTTTACGGTGGCGCGGCAGTCAGGCAGTGACATCGAGGTGGATTGCGAGCCGGTGCAATTTACCATCGTTCGGCCGGGCGAAACAATCCTGCCTGCCGGCGAACCCGAAACTCTGGTGGAGGCGAACTGATGATCCCCATAGACATCATTCAAAAGACGGCCGAGACCCTGATGGACAAGGCGGCAATCGAAATTCCGCAGGACTATCTCGATGGTCTGCAGGCAGCCGCCAATGTCGAGGACGGCGATCTGTCGTCGTTTGTGCTCGAGGCGATGCTGGAAAACTACAAGGCGGCCAAGGAAGACCGCCGCGCCATGTGCGGCGACACCGGCACCCCGCGCTGGTACGTCAAGATGGGCAACGAGACGCAGATTGAGGGTGGTCCGATCGCGCTGGAGGCGGCGCTGCGCCGCGCCACCGCGGTCGCCACCAATGGCGTGCCGTTGCGGCCCAACCGGGTGCATCCGCTTTGGCGCACCGATCACGACAACAATGTCGGCATTGGCGCGCCCGAAATCGAATATGGCTATGAGCCGGGCGGCGAGTGGATCGACCTGATCACTGTGCACAAGGGCGGATTGTTCGGCACTGACTACCGCATGTTGTTTCCGTCCGATGGCATTCAGGGCATCAAGCGCTTCTATCTTGATTGTCTGGTCGCCTTCGGCAAGCGCGGGCTGGCCTGCCAGCCGGCGATCATCGGCATCGGTCTGGGCGGCTGCAAGGACACCTGCATGGTGCTCGGCAAGCGCGCCGCATGCCTGCGCATTGTCGGTTCCCGCAATTCCGATCCGCGCATTGCCGAGCTCGAGCTGGAACTCAAGGAACTGGGCAACTCGATCGGCATGGGCGCCATGGGCTTTGTCGGCAAGTCGATGGTTATCGATGCCAATATCGAGGTTGGCTATTGTCATACAGGCGGCATGCAGATGTCCGTGCATGCCTTCTGCCTGTCATCGCGCCGCGCCGTGGCGCGGGTCTTTGCCGACGGACGGGTGGAATACCGCACCGATCCGGACTGGTTCACTGATTATCAACGCCGGGAGACAGTGGAATGGGAAATGCCTCAAAACCACGAAAAATCCGCCTGAGCACGACGCCGTCACCGGAAGCGCTGGCGCAGTTGCGGCTGGGCGATGTGGTCTATCTCGACGGGCTGATCTATACGGCGCGCGAAGGTGTCTACAAACGCGCGCTCGAGGACAAGGCCAATATCCCGATGGAATTGCCGGGCGAGAGTGCCGCCAATTTCCATTGCTCACCGGCCGCCGCCATCAACGAGGACGGCACCTTTCGGCTGGGCGCGGTCACCGCCACCGCCTCGTTTCGTTTCTCCAAGTGGATCGGCGAATGGATGGCCAAGTCCGGCGCCAAGCTGATCATCGGCAAGGGCGGCATGAGCGTCAAGGATTACAAGGATCACTTCGTGCCCAACGGTGCGATCTACCTGACGACCGTCGGCTACGGCACCGGCGCATTGCTTGGTCGTGGCGTCAAACGGGTCAAGACTGTGCACTGGAACAAGGAACTCGGCCTGGCTCAGGCCATGTGGGTGCTTGAAGCCGACAATATGGGCCCGTTCATCGTCGAGAGCGATCTGGCCGGCAATTCGCTGTTTGAACGCGAGAACGCCAAAATCTCGGCTAATCTTGAAAAAGTCTACGAAGGCACCGTTCCGGCAGTGCTCAAGCGTTTCGGTGAAACTGATGACCGCAGCGACGAGATGATAGGGTAGGCCATGACAACGAATGATAACCCCTTTGCAGGACATAACGGGCCGATCGATACTCAGGACGGGCTCTACAGTGAGGACGAGCTGAGGCTCTCCAACCGCAATTCGGGTATTCTGCTGGAGACCCTGGCGCTCGATGTGACGCCCACCGGGCTGCATTATTTGCTCAATCATTTCGATGTGCCGTTGCTCGATGCCGGCAATCACAAACTGAGTTTTTCGGGCGCGTTCGATACTGCTGCGGAACTGTCGCTCGACGAGATCAAGGCAATGCCGCAGGTTACTCTGCCTGTGACCTTGGAATGCGCGGGCAATGGGCGCGCTGGCGTATCACCGCGTCTTCATGCCATGCCGTGGATCTATGAGGCGGTCGGCACATCGGAATGGACCGGCACACCGCTGAGACCGTTGATCGAACAGATGGGGCTGCGCTCCGATGCTGTTGAGATCGCCTTCACCGGCGCTGATTATGGTTTCGACAAGGGCGTCGGCCATTCATTTGGCCGTTCGCTGACGCTGGCGCAAATCGCAGAACTCGATGTCATGCTGGTCTATGCCATGAACGGGCAGCCGTTGTTGCCACAACATGGTGCGCCGCTCCGGCTGATCGTTCCAGGTTGGTACGGGATGGCAAGTGTCAAATGGCTGGAGCGGATCGAGGCGCTGACGCAGCCTTATGACGGTTTTCAGCAACTGCGTACCTATCGCTACCGGGAAACTGCGGAAGATCCTGGTCGCCCGGTAACCGCCATACGGGTGAAATCGTTGATGGTGCCGCCGGGCGTTCCTGACTGGGGGTCGCGCAAGCGCTATCTGGAGCCCGGACCGGTAACACTCACCGGTCGTGCATGGTCGGGCGCCGGCGTGCCGATCAGCAGGGTCGAGGTGGAGCTTGATGGTGCCTGGCAGGAAGCCCGGCTGGAGGCTGCTGTTGGCGACTATGCCTGGACCAAATGGACCTGTGACTGGACTGCCAGCCCCGGCGAGCACGTGCTGCGCTGTCGCGCAACCGATGCTGATGGTCAGGTGCAGCCACTCGAAGCGCCATGGGATGCCGCTGGTTTCGGCAACAACGCGGCCCAGAAAGTGGTCGTCTTTGTCGGGCAATCGGCTGCCGCGCTCTGACTGCAACGCCGCACGCCCCTGATACGGGGCGTTCCCGCCGTCCCTTACCGAAAATGTGAAGAGGTCCATGACCCGATTGACCGAACTTGCGCTGGTCCGCAAGGCCCGATTGCTGTTTCCTGGGTTGCTCACGGCGCTGACTGTCGCACTGGCGGCCAAATTCATTTCCGAGCATTACGGTGCGCCGGTGATGCTGATGGCGCTGCTGATTGGCATGGCTTTCAATTTTCTGACGGAAGACGGAGGCAAATGTGTCGCCGGCATCGAGTTCTCCTCGAAAGTGTTGCTGCGTTTCGGCGTCGCCTTGCTCGGCCTTGGAATCACCGTTCAGCAGATCGCCTCGACAGGCTCTGAGGTGTTACTGATCACGCTCTTCGGTGTGGCGCTGACCATCAGCCTGGGGCTGATCCTAAGCCGGTTCTTGGGGCGCGGCGCGCGCTTCGGCCTTCTGATTGGCGGCGCGGTGGCAATTTGCGGCGCCTCGGCGGCGCTTGCCATTTCCTCAGTGCTGCCGAAAAGTGAAACGCTGGAGCGTGACACCATCTTCACCGTCATCGGCGTGACAGCGCTCAGTACGTTGGCGATGATTGTCTATCCGATAATTGCCGATCTCATGGAATTGTCGGAAGTGGCAACCGGCGTCTTTTTCGGCGCCACCATTCATGACGTCGCGCAAGTTGTTGGCGCCGGCTATTCGGTTTCGGAATTGGCGGGTGATACCGCCACCTTCGTCAAATTGCTGCGGGTTGCGTTGCTGGTGCCGATTGTCGTGGTGTTGTCGCTGGTGTTTTCCGGAGCGCACGAGCCCGGTGCCAAGCGGTCGCTGCCGATTCCGTTCTTCGTTGTCGGATTTGCTGCCCTGGTCATCGCCGGCTCCTATGATCTGGTGCCTGTTCCGGTCAAGGATGGGCTGTTGTCATTTTCGCGCTGGTGCCTGGTGGTGGCGATTGCTGCACTCGGCATGAAGACGTCGCTGCGAAAGCTCGGCGATGTCGGCGGCAGCGCCATCGTGCTGATTTGCGCGCTTACCGGCATTCTCGCCGTGTTCGTGCTCACGGCCATCAAATTACAACTGAGCTGAGGAATGACATGAGCAAATTTGTCGACGAACGCATCTACACATTGCAGGCTGGCCAGGTGCCGGTTTTTCTCAAACTCTATGAGGAGGAGGGGATGGAAGTGCAGCTCCGGATTCTCGGCAAGATGGTCGGCTACTATTTTACCGACATCGGTCCGTTGAACCAGATTGTCCATATGTGGGGCTATGACAGCCTCGATGATCGCTACGCGCGGCGCAAACTGTTGCAGGCAGCGCCTGAATGGAAGAGCTACGCCGCCAAGATGCGGCCGCTCGTAACCCATGTCGAGAACAAGATTCTGGTGCCCGCACCCTTTTTCAAAGTGCCGTAGGATCGAAGATCGCGACAGCGGCGGGTGTCCAGATGGGTGCCTGCCGCTGCATGCTAATGCACAAGCTCAGAACAGCTGACCGACGAGTATTGTACATCCGGAAACAAACATCATAACGATCAGCAGCCGGCTGAAATGCCGGTCCTGCATCCGGTGGAAGACCATTAGGCCCACATGCGCGGCCAACAGGGTGGTTGGCAGCGCAATGCCAATCAGGATCAATGTTTCGCGGTCATAGGTGCCCTGTACGCCCAGGATAATCGCCGACACGGTCAGCACGATAACGTTGTACGGCTGCAGGACCGCGCGTTGCTCGGCCTTGTTCCATGGGCGCAATGCGGACCACATGGTTGGCAATGCGCCCGAAAGTGACGCTGCGCCCCCAAGGATGCCGCCGATGAAACCGATTGCCATTTGGGTGTAGGCGCGGGGCCCGTCCACAACCGGCAATGACTGACGGGCGATGAAGAAGCCGCCATAAAACAGCATGAAAATACCGATAGTCAGCTTGAGCGATCCGGCCTCGAGATACTCGAGCAGGGTCAGGCCGATCGGAACGCCGATCAGACCCGGTAAAAGAAATTGCAGCAATCTGCGGGAATTGGCGGCGATGGTTGCGCGCATGACGAACACGCCCTGCAGGCCGCTCAGGATCGACGTGATCAACACGACGGCAACCGCCTGTTGCGGTGGCATGATGTTAAGCCAGAAGCCGAGCGCGAAAAGCGCCGTGCCGAACCCGGCAAGTCCGTTGACGAAGCCACCCGCCGCTGCGCCAACCAGCAGCCAGGCCAGCAATTCCGGACTCATCCTTCGATGGCCCGCTTCAGCGTATCCGGGTTGAAGGTTCCCAGCGCGACCGCATCGAGCAGCCGCTGGTGGATTTCGCGAATTGCGCGCGGCCGCACATTGTCGTTGCGGCTTGCCAGACCGATGGTGCGGTACAGATTACCAAGGTCTAGAGGCAGATGCTTGAGCGGGCGCGGGAGCATGTGCTGAACGCACGGACGTGGAGCGATCGAGACACCAAGATTGGCGAGCACCATGCTCGAAATCGCCTCGAGACTTTCCAGTTCCATGCTCTCATTGACCTCGATGCCTCTATCCTGGAGCCAACGCTCGATTCTCTCGCCCACCACGGCGTGTCGGGAAAACCGGATGAAGGGTTCGGTCCTGAGCAGTTCCAGTGGATCGTTACATTCGATGTCTGGCGAAACCAGAAGTTCCAGCGGTTCTTCGGCGACATCCAGCCACGCCAGATTGCGCGGCAGAACTTCCGGCCGCGATGTGATCGCGGCGTCGAGCGAGCCTCGCTCTACCTCATGCAGCAAGGCATTGGTCAGGCCCGGGGTAACGGAAACCATCAACGCCGGGAAGGCGTGCTTCAGGGAAGAGATGGTAAGAGGAACGAGACCGGTCAGCGTGGTCGGAACAGCTCCGAGCCTGACCATTCCGCGCAAACTTTCCTCTCCGAGGATTCCGGGAACCAGCCCGTCATAGGCTGCGATGACATCCTTGGCGCGCGCCACCAGGGCGCGCCCCATGGGGGTCAGTTCCGGGGTTCGCTTGGTCCGGTCAAATATCTTGATGCCCCAGTCAGTCTCCAGCGCTTTCATCTGCTGGCTGACGGCCGCATGGGTGAGAAAGACAGCCTTGGCGGCAGCGCTGAAGGTGCCGTGCTCGTGAACTGCCACAAGGGTGCGCAATATCCGTATTGTCAAAGTAGCTTGAAACTCATGTAAGTTATATTTACAAAATATTATCACATGCCGCAATTTATAAAGCAATTGCTTACAACAATTTGTGCGTCACTTATACACCATCAGTCCGAATCAAATCAGTCTGTCAAAGCGCCTGGCGGATCCGTTTTGGATGCTTCTGGTCGCCTATTTGGTGGGAGGTGGACCGTCATTCGGCACGGTCTCGTTGGAGAGGCTCGTCAACTCATCCAGCAATGTTTCTGCAAGTGCAGCCTTGGCGTGATCGCGCAGATAGACGAGGCCGATTGTGCGGTAGGCCGGTGGGCCGGAGAAGGCCAGCCGCCGCACGGGCAGGGCCAGCGGGTCGTGCATTCCGCGCTGGGGAACAATCGAGACCCCGAGCCCGTGGTGGACCATGGTGGTGATCGCCTCGAGCGTGTCCAGTTCCATCATCTCGTTGACGCGCAGGCGCCGCCTCTTCAGATAGGCATCAATCAGCTCACCGACCCAGGCCTGACGGGTATAGCGAATGAACGGAAAACTCGTAACGAGTTCTTCAGCCCTGCGTTGCGGGACTTCTGCCGGCGCGATCAGGACCAGTGGTTCACGCAGGAATGGCGACCATTCGAGGCCTGAAGAGCCATGAACCAGGTCGCTGACAATGGCGGCATCGAGCTTGCCTTGCCTTGCCCGGTCGACGAGGTCTGCCGACAGTCCCATCGAAAGCTGGATATGCAGCCGTGGGTATTTGGACCTGAGGGCGACCAACGCGCGCGGCATGATTCCTGTAATGACGCTGGGAACCACGCCAAGGCTCAAATGGCCTTCGACGGATGTTTCTTCGCTTGCCTGAAACAGCCGCTCATAGGCCTGAACGGCTTCGGTCGCTTTGCTAACAAAACGGCGCCCAGCATCGCTGAGGACCGGTGGACGCTTCGAACGGTCGAACAGTTCGACACCGAGCTCGTTTTCAAGGGATCTGATTTGCACTGTGACCGCTGACTGCGTTCGGCGCACTGCGCCGGCCGCCCCGGCGAATGACCCGCTTTTAACGACAGCCAGAAATGTTTTGACGTCACGAATGGACATTTATCATTCCATCTAATTCAATTGCTCTCAATCTAATGTTCTCTATTTTTCGTTTCTTTTCAATCTATATTTCCCTTATAGTTTGCCGAAATCGCTGTTTTCGCTCCTGAAAGCAGCCCGGCAGCCAAATCCGGATAGCATCAGAAAATGGTCCGACAGCAGAGTGGGCCCGCGGGGAAACATGTCTTCAAATCCTACCAAACGAGTTGCTGTTCTGACTGGCGCAGAAGGGGGCATCGGTCAGGCAGTCGCGCACCGCCTTCTTGCCGCGGGTTACGCAGTAGCTCTTATCGACAAGCAGAAACCGGAATTTCAGATTGATTCCGGAGAGCAAGCCAATGTTCTGAGGCTGGAGGCAGATGTTGCCGATGATACGGCCTTGCAGAACGCAGCGGGGGAGGTGGCGGCGTATTTCGGTGGTGTTCACGTCTTGATGGTCAATGCTGGTATCGGCCCGGCCGGCACGGTTGTTGAAACCGGTAAGGCGATCTGGCGCACCGTTGTCGATGTGAACCTGACCGGGGCGTTCAATACATTGCAGGCCTTTGTGCCGGTAATGCGTGCCACTAAGGGAGCCAGATCGGTCATTCTGACCTCCTCGGTGCTGGCGACCCGCGGTGCGCGCAACATGGCTGCCTACAGCGCATCCAAAGCAGGGTTGGTCGGGCTCATGCAATCGGCAGCGCAGGAATTTGCTGCGGAAGGCATTACGGTCAATGCATTGGCTCCGGGGCCTATTCAGACACCGCTTCTGGACAGTCTTCCCGGCGATACGCTTGCCGAACTCGAGCAGGCCGTTCCCTTAAAGCGGCTCGGTACTCCCGACGACGTGGCGGATGCTGCCATTTTCCTTGCCGGAGCGGGCGCCACCTTTATCACCGGCCAGCTTCTTGTCATCGATGGCGGGTTGAGCGGCCGCGCCTATTGGCGGGACAATTGACGGTTCTCGTTCAGAGAATATCGCCAAAGACCCAGTTGGAATGGCGTGTGCGGGCAACGGATCCTGCCAGGCAGATGAATATTGTAACCCGCAATCATCATGAGCATGCGGACAATGAAAAGAGGGAATCATGACAACGCTGTATGAAACAATTTCCAGTCGTAGCCAGAAGAACAATCTGGCCATCGACCTGCTGGTCGTGCTGGCCGGCTCCTTGCTGATGGCAATAGCCGCAAAAATCACGATTCCGTTCTATCCGGTGCCGCTGACCACTCAGACTCTTGTGGCCATCGGGCTTGGCCTGGCGCTGGGCCCGGCGCGGGCTGCAGCTGCCGTTCTTGCCTATCTTGCGCAGGGGGCGGCCGGCCTTCCGGTTTTTGCTGGCGCCCCGGCAAACGGTCTCGGTCTCGCCT
The DNA here is from genome assembly GCF_026619415.1 of Hoeflea algicola. Taxonomy (NCBI): domain Bacteria; kingdom Pseudomonadati; phylum Pseudomonadota; class Alphaproteobacteria; order Hyphomicrobiales; family Rhizobiaceae; genus Hoeflea; species Hoeflea algicola. The sequence continues at coordinate 746,883 of NZ_JAOVZR010000001.1, read as the reverse complement.
ACATGGCAGGCCCGACCGGCGGCTATCTCATCGGATTTGTTTTCCAGTCGCTCGCCGCGGGCTTTCTTGCACGGCTTGGCTGGGGGCGCAGCCCGGTGACGGCTGTAGGCGCGGGACTGATTGCGGCTGCCGCCATCTACCCGACTGGGTTGCTCTGGCTGGGCGTCGTCATCGGCTTCGACAAGCCGCTTCTGGCGTTGGGTCTGTTTCCGTTCGTTCTCGGCGACCTCGCCAAGGCTTGCCTGGCAGCGCTGATTTTCCCGGCCGCCTGGTCGATGCTGGCACGTAACAAGGGGTGATGCAGGGCGTAGGATCAGCCAAGCCGGTTACGCCTGCGTAGTCGCCGTTTGGGCGCAGTGCCACGACTGCGAGACAGAGGGCCGGGCATGTCGCATGAGCACGACATGCCCGGCCTTTTTATTGGGAGAACATGTTGTAGGTTGCCCTGGCGCCTTGGGAGAAGGAGATCAGTCTGGCCTGATCCTGCAGGATCTTGCCCCACTCGGCGATCGTATCCGGCGTGAATTCCTTGCTTGAGCCCGCCAGCATGACGCAGCCCAGCACTTGGTCCGGGCCGCATGTCACCACCGCGCCGATGGCGGAGAAGCCGATGAAGTTCTCATCCAGATTGGTAGAGTAACCACGCACGACAATCTGCTCCAGCTCCTGCTGGAATGCTTCCGGGTCGGTGATGGTGCTCGGGGTCAGGGCCTCGTAGGGACCGTCGCCAAGCAACTCGTGCTGCTCTTTCGGTGATCGGTTAAGCAGCAGGATCTTCCCGGAAACCGCGACATGCAATGGATTGCGTAGTTGCGTTTCATAATAGGGTGTGAGCACACCCGATACGCCGGATATGTCGACGACCAGCCGTTCATTGCCGATAAAGACGACAAGTGAAGATGTCAGTTCCGTCTGCTTCCGCAGCAGGCGCAGCGGTTCGAACGCATCCCGCCGCAGTATCTGAAGCGGGTGGTACATGGTGAGCGAGCCCAGGGCTTTCGATGCCGCATGATAGCGTTTTCCGCTGGCGTCACGCATGACGTAGTCTGCTTCCATCAGGGACTGCAAAATGCGGTGCACCGTGCTGTCGGTGAGTTTTACCGCTTCGGCGACCTCGTGCAGTGTCAGGGGGCGAAGCGATTCAACCAGCAGTTCAATTACCGACAAACCTCGTCTCAGGGCGCCCGTATCCTGAGGGCTGTCAGGGGCTGCCTGAGTTTTTGACATTCGTGCTTTCATTGAGACATCCCATCGAAATATGAAATCTTTATTCCACAAAATACAAATTCTATCCCATTATACAATAATCGTGTTGCAAAATATATTGTCGCATGGTTCTTTTCCTGTGCCAGAGGAGGCGTGACCGATCTGGGTGAGAATAGGATCGGGCACATTTGGATATGTCCATACGGACCTGGGAGAGAGACGGATGATAAATAAAAATATGAAACGCGGCTTTGGAGTTGCGGGCTTTGCTGCCGCGCTTATGGCTGGCGTGATGACAGCAGCTATAATGACAGTACCAGCCGCCAATGCAGAAGAAAAAGTTGTCGCAAATGGCGAGCTTCTTCGGATTCAGGAATATCCTGGCACGATCCTGCATTTCAGCCAGTGGGTTGCTGCAGACAAGGGGTTTTGTGAAGACCACGGTATTCGCTGCGAAATGGTGAAAATTCCAAGTGGCCCGGTCGGGCTTCAAGCGCTTGCCGCAGGAAGTATCGAAGTCAGCTTTGCTTCCACCGAAGTGACCATGCAGGCTGCATCTCGCGGCAACGATGTGAAGCTCATCGTCGGTCACTCACCTGCCAACATCTACACATTGAATGTCCACGCCGATGTACCTCGCCCGAACAAGGACAAGGGTTATCCGGCGGTCATGCAGGATCTCAAGGGTCTCAATATAGGTGTCACCGGGCGTGGTTCGGGAACTGAGCTTCAAGCCCGCGCGCTGTTCATCGGTGCAGGCATGGACCCGGACGATGTAACCTATATCGCTGTTGGAGCGCCCGGTACGGCCTATCCGTCATTCTTGGCCCGTCAGGTCGACGCGGCAATGATGTTCGAGCCATTCGGCACAATCTGCCGACTGCAAAAAACCTGCGGCACACTGGTTGACTTGGTTGGTGGCGAAGGCCCAGCCGAAATCACGTCCCTCAATGGCGCATTCGAGACCTATGCGGCCCGGACCGATTTTATTGAGGAAAACACTGTCGCAATCGATGCCTTTATTCAGGCCATCACCGAGGCTACTGCCTGGGTCAACGACCCTGCGAACTTCGATGAGCTGCTCGAAGTCGTGAAGGGACGTTTCACTCTCGGCGAAGAAATCGAAGATAGTGAAAATGTCCTGCGCGAACTGGTGAAAAGCGGCGCGCCGCTTTACGGAGCAGAGATTGATCGCACTGCGGTCAAGGCATTTTCCGACTATCTGATCCAGAACGAACTGATCACGGACCCCGTCGATCCGGCAACGTTCGTCTACGCCAAGGCTCCCAAGCCATGAGCGGACCGGGTCAGCTTGCCGCCGATGCCACAGTGAAGCCGGATGCCGGCGGTCACACGCAGGCGGTGGTAGGGGCGCCGGAGATTGGCAATGTCTCGATCCGGGATCTTAATCACCGTTTCGGCAGCAGCGTTCACGCTGCTGCCGATGTTTCCCTGAATTTCGCACCGGGCGAATTTGTTTCGATCGCCGGTCCGTCCGGATGTGGCAAAACTACGGTTCTCAATCTTCTTGCTGGGCTGCTGGAAGTTCAGGAAGGGCAAGTCTCGATTTTTGGTTCGCCACCAAAGGCCGGCCGGCACGATGTTGCCTATATGCTGGCGCGTGATTGCCTGTTTCCATGGCTTACCGCCGAGCAGAATGCGGAATTTGGTGCGCAAATCAGGCATGCCGACCGTCAAAAGCGACAGAAACGCGCGCGCGCGTTGCTCGAGGCTGTCGGCCTCAAGGGCTTTGAAAACAGTTATCCTAAGGCTCTGTCGCATGGCATGCGTCAGCGCGTAGCCTTGGCGCGTACCTTTTGCCTCGATTCTCCACTGTTGTTGATGGATGAGCCTTTTGGCGCCCTTGATGCTCAGACGAAATTGCAGCTCGAGGATGTTCTGCTTTCTCTCTGGACCAAGGAGAAGCGCACCGTGGTCTTCATTACCCATGACCTTGCCGAGGCCATCACGCTGTCGGACAGGGTTATCGTAATGAGTGCCAGGCCTGGAAGGGTAATCGCCGACATACCCATCGATCTTCCACGGCCCCGGTCCGTGTCTGCGCTGCAGAAGGATCCGGCGTATCACAAGATTTATAGCCATGTTTGGGAAAAACTGGAAGTGGGGCTGCAGTCATGAGCAAAGCTTCGGAAGGTCACAATTATCCGCTGTACGAGACTGTCGCAATCAACGTCGCGCGGCTTGTGTTTTTGGCGGTCTTTTTTGCGGTTTGGGAATATGTTGCGCGCAACAAGATAATCGACCCGCTTTTCATCGGAATCCCCACCGAGATCGGTAAATTCCTTTGGAAGGGCCTGTTCGTAGAATTCAGCCTGATAAAGGACCTGTTCTGGACTTTGGGCAGCACGTTTCTGGCATTTCTGATCGGCAGTTTGGCCGGAGTGGCGACCGGGTTGGTTTTCATCACCTGGCCGAGGTTTGAACGGTTCAGCGATCCGCTGTTCTCTGCCCTCAATGCGCTGCCACGTATTGCGCTCGCCCCATTGTTTTTGCTGTGGTTCGGATTGGGTATTTGGTCAAAGGTCGCCCTTGGCGCCAGCCTGACCTACTTCATCGTGCTCAGCAGCGCTGTCGCAGGCATTCGCAGCACCAGCGCCGATCACCTGACGCTGTCGCAAACTCTGGGCGCCAGCAAACGCCAGATTTTCACGAGGGTCACGCTCCCAAGCGCTGTGCCGACGATTTTCTCGGGCCTCCGACTGGGGTTGATCTACGCCCTGCTCGGCGTCATTGGCGGCGAGATTATTGCGGCACAGCATGGCCTCGGTCAGCTTCTGGCCTTCCTGGCAGGCAGCTTTCAAATCAGTGGCGTCTTTGCAGTTCTGTTCATCCTGGCAATCCTGGGAACCGGATTGATTGCAGCAATGAACAGCGTCGAAAAATGGCTGCTTCGGTGGCAGTAAGCAGTATCGCGGGAGGAATTACGCGTCATGAATGAGACAACACCCAACTGGGATGGATTGACAGAAGCCACTGCAGCGCTCTCCGCTGGTGGCAACTCGATCAGCTACGATTTCAGCTATGCCGATGCACTGGAAATCCTGCGGTTGATCGACACTACGCCGAATGTGCGGAAGCTGGCGCTGTCGATCGGCGACATGACAATTGAAGTTAAGCGCGGTGCTGAGGATGCGCCGCAGCGTCCGGGTGCGATCGCGACTGCCGCACCGGTTGTTGCTGCGCCGCCGCCTCCATTGGCGCAGGGGCAGATGACCGCTGCTTCCGAAAAGGAGACTGGGTCGACGCCTGATGGGGCGGTGCCTGTTCGTTCGCCCATCGCCGGCATTTTCTACCTCGCGCCGGCTCCTGGTGAGCCGCCCTTCGTCGAGCTCGGTTCCGAGGTCGTGGAAGATACCGTCGTCGGTATTATCGAAGTGATGAAGGTGATGAACAACATCCGTGCGGGTACCCGCGGGGTAGTCACCGGGTTCGGAGCGGCAAACGAGGATCTGGTGCAATTTGACCAGGCTCTGCTTTATATCGACCCAGCCGGGCAGGTTGACGCGTCATGAGCAACAGCAGCGTCAAGCCTCGCCTGAAGTTTACCGACGAGACGTTTCGCGATGGGCCGCAATCGGTCTGGGCCAACCGCATGCGTACCGCATCGATGCTTGATGCGGCGCCGGTCCTGGATGACTGCGGCTTCGACCGTATCAACCTGATCAGCGGGTCAGCCTTCGAGACGGCGGTGGTCTATCTCTATGAAGACCCCTGGGAGCGCCTTCATCATCTAAGAAAGCGCATCAAGAAAACCGATACGATCATTCTTGTGCGCGGCCGCAATCTGTTTGGCTGGAAGCGCTATTCCGACGATGTCGTCGAACTGTTCATGAGAAGGCTCAAACAGATCGGCATCGACTGGGTATTGATTTTTGATGCTCTGAACGATGTGAGCAATGTCGAGTTTCACGTTCGCTGTGCCAAGAAGCTTGGCATGGGGGTGCTCGGCTACGTCACCTATTCGATCAGCCCGGCACATACGCCCGAACACTTCGTAGAGAAAAGCAAGGAATTCATCGCCTGCGGTGCAGACGGCATTGTCTTCGGTGATGCCAGTGGGCTGTTAACGCCGGAAACCGCGCGAGAGAATCTGACCGCATTGCGCCGTGCACTTCCGGATACAATACTCGAGTTTTCCGGCCACGATGCCACTGGCCTGTCAAAACTCTGCTACCAGGAAGGGATCGATGCCGGGATTGACGGGGTCTATTCGGCGGCTCGTCCGCTCGCCTATGGTGAGTCTATTCCAGCTACGCTTGATCTGAAGGCAATGGCGGAAGGGTCTGGACGTCAGACCCAACTCAATGATGAGAATCTGCGCCGCATCGACGATCACTTCATGTGGGTAGCTTACCAGGAAGGCAGGCCACTCAGCAGGAAGATAACGCCGAACGACGAGAATTTCCGGACCTTCGCACACCACCAGGTTCCCGGTGGGATGATGTCGCATCTGGTCAGCCAGTTGAAAAACCTGAACCTGATCGACCGGCTTGACGAAGTGCTGGAAGAGACCGGTCGCGTACGTGAGGAGATGGGTTACCCGGTGATGGTTACGCCGTTCTCCCAGCTTGTAACGGTGCAGGCGACATTCAACGTGCTGGAAGGCAAACGCTATCACACTGTGCCTGAAGAACTGCGCCTCTACATGCGCGGTCACTATGGGCAGTCGCCCGGTCAGATTGATCAGAACATTCTTGATCGCGTAATCGGCAACGAAGACCGGATCGATTCATCGGCGGTGTTCGGGCGCGAGATGTTGCCGGAATTCGTTGCTGAAAATGGCCCTTACAGTTCCGACGAAATTCTGCTGCTGGAGCTGTTTAACAGCAAGGTCGTTATCCAGAAATACCGTGCCAACCAGAAGCCGGTCAGTCATGGCGACGTACCGTCACCGCTCTATGGCCTGGTGCAGGAAATCGCCAAGCGCCCAGGCATCAGCAAGGTAGCTGTGAACAAGGGATCCTTGCGCCTTGAACAGCGCATGTAGCATTCAGAAAAGGCGAGTGAACATGAGTAAATACCCGTTGGAGGGAGTGCGGATTATCGCGCTCGAACAATATATCGCGGCGCCCTATTGCACGATGTGGCTTGCCGATTGCGGCGCCGAGGTGATCAAGATCGAGAGGCCGGTTGGCGGGGATCCGAGGCGGAACTATCAGCCCGCGCTCGAGAGTGAAGCCGGTGAATCGGTCTATGGCGGCTTTGTTACCTACAACCGCAACAAGAAAAGTGTTGCGCTGGATCTGCAGACCCCCGAGGGCCGCGAAGTCTACCTCGATTTGATAAAGAGCGCCGATGTCGTGGTTGAGAACCTGAAGCCGGGCTCGGTCGACAAACTCGGGCTCGGTTATGACGACCTCAGCAAGATAAATCCGAAACTGATCTATGCCGCCATTAGTGGCTATGGGCGCACCAAGGAACTCGATGGTGCCTATTCCGGTCTTCCGGCTTTCGACCCGGTAATTCAGGCGATGTCCGGGATCACCAATCTGTTTGGCGAAGAGGGTGGTCCGCCCGAGGTCAGCCCGCTTGCGCTTGGTGATCTGTTTACCGGCGTGATGGCTGGTTATCAGATCCTGCTAGCCCTGTTCATGCGCGAACGCACCGGCACAGGCCAGTATATCGACGCGGCCATGTATGACAGTCTTGTTGCCCTCAACGAGAAGAGCCTGATGCTCTACACTTTCGCTGGCGAAGTTCTTAGTCGCGGCCGTGACAAGTACCAGGCGCCCTATCGCACCTTTGCTGTCAACGACGGGTATGTGGCGTTGATTACCCCGAATGATTTCATCTGGGCCCGTTTCTGCAAAGCTCTCGGCAAGGAAGAATGGATATCCGATCCGAAGATGGCAGACGGCCGCCTGCGTGCCGCCAACACCGATGCGTGGGAACCGTTTGTCGAGCAGTGGATGTCCGAGCGCAGTTCCGATGAGGTGGTCGCCGCACTCGACAAATTCGGTGTTCCCGCCGGCAAGGTTCAGACCGGCGAGGATCTCGCCAAATGCGAACATCTCAAGGCGCGCAAGGCGCTGGTGGAAGTTGATGACCCCGATGTCGGTCCGCTTCTGTTGGCGCGTGCACCGGTGCGGCTTTCCGCAATGGGTGAGGTACGCACGGCTTCGGCGCCAAAGCTGGGTCAAGATACTGTCGACGTTCTAGGCGCCATGCTGGGTTATTCGGAACAACGGATTGATGAGTTGAAGGCTGCGGGAGCCGTGGCGTGAAGGAGGTTGTCATGAATGCGAGCGAGACATCTGCCACAGCGTCTGGCGCTGCCTGGCTGGAGGGATGCGAGTGTGGCGAATGCGGCCGCAAGTATTTCCCCAAGCGGGTGTTCTGCACCGAGTGCGGCAGCCGTGATGCGATGAGAGACGCCCGGATCGAAGGACCCGGCAAGCTCTATTCCCACTCGATCATTCATATCGCGCCGAAGACGTTCAAGGTTCCCTATGCGGTTGGCTACGTGGATTTGCCCGGCGATGTGCGTGTGCTGGGCCAGATCTTCGGTTGGGAAGATGGTTCGCTTGAGCAAGGCATGGAGATGGAGATCGGCTACGCACCGATCGCCGAGGAGCCCGACGGCTCCATCCGTGAAAGTTTCGTCTTTCAGCCCAGGCGCTAGTCGCACTGCCAATAGGAGAGCACAATCGTGTACGGTAGCGGAGAAGTTTTTGTCATCGGCGGGGCGATGACCCCATTTGGTAAGCACCCCGATGTATCTGCCGAGGCGCTGGCGCAGACAGCCGTCCTCGAAGCCATCGAAGACGCCGGCATTGACCGGCGGAGTATCGAGGCAGCTTATGTCGGCAGCGTGTTTCAGGGCAGTCTGGCTGGCCAACGTGTGCTCAAGGACCTGGGCATGACCGGCATGCCGATCATCAATCTTGAGAATGCCTGCTCCAGCGGCGCAACGGCGCTTTCCCAGGCCTGGATGGCCGTGGCGACAGGGCAGGTCGAGACTGCGCTTGTCATCGGTCTCGAGAAACTCAGCGTGCGCGGTAGCGGCCCCCTGGCGCTCAGCACAGGCGACCCGGAAATAGAGCAGGGGCTGACCATGCCCGCACTCTATGCGATGCGCACCCGCGCCTATTTTGACAAGCACGGCGGATCCATCGATCAGGTTGCGCAGGTGACGGTGAAAAACCGCAAGCATGCCGCCAACAACCGCTATGCGCAGTTCCGCGACGCCTGTACCGTCGAGGAAGTGATGGCATCGCGTCCGGTTGCTGACCCGATTACCCTGCTGCAGATGTGCCCCAATGCCGATGGCGCCGCAGCTGTGGTCATTTCCGCCAAGCCGAAGACAAACGGCCATGGCAAGAATGTGAAAATTCTCGGCTCGGTCGTTGCCAGCGGGAAATTTTCCCAGGGGTACCGGGATCTCACGGTTCCCGATATCTCGATCCAGGCTGCGCAGCGCGCCTATGAAATGGCCGGCATTGGGCCCAAGGATGTGAACCTGGCCGAGGTTCATGACGCCGCAGCAATCGCCGAAGTCATCTATTACGAAGCACTGGGCTTCTGCGAACCGGGCGAGGGGCTGCATTTCCTGAGTGCGGGCGAGTCTTCGATCGGGGGGCGTGTCCCGGTCAATCCGAGTGGCGGTCTGCTCTGTCGCGGGCACCCGCTCGGCGCAACCGGGGTGGCCCAAATCGTTGAAATCATGTGGCATCTGACCGACCGTGCCGGCGATCGTCAGGTCGAGGGCGCGAAAATTGGCCTCGCCCATTGCACCGGTGGCGGTATCTGGGGCGTCGACAACGGCGCTTGCTCGATCCACGTGCTGGGGGTCTAGTCCGTGATGGCAGAGCAAAATGCGGGGCCGGTGCCTGATCTACAGTCAGCCAGGGTCGTCGTGACCGGCGCCGGTGGTGCTATTGGAAGCCGTCTGGTGCGCCGTCTGGCCGGGCTTGGGGCGGCGGTGACCGCTGTGGATCTGCACATGCCAGATCCTGGTCACCGGCTCGACGGTGTGACGTGTGTTGCTGCCGATATCATGGACGTTGACACGTTGCGGCCGCATCTGGATGGCGCAGATATCGTCTACCACCTCGCTTATCTGATGGGCGAGGAAGCCAACAGCGACCCGGTTGCTGCTGCCCGGATCAACACGCTTGGCGGCACACAATTATTTCAGACCTGCCTGGAGGCAAAGGTTGGCCGGATGTTGATGGCGAGCTCGGTCTCGGTGTTTGGCACGCGGCGCGACTACCAGCCGAACAATCGGCCTCTTGACGACCACGCAGCCCAGTTCGGCGCCAAGGGGATTCCGGTTTATGCCGCCGGCAAGATTTATCTTGAAAAGGTGGCGGACCATTATCTCAGCCGGCACGGAATGCTGATTGGCGGCTTGCGTCCCGGCGCCGTGATCGGCTGCAGCCGCAGCACCGGGCGGGCCAAGACTGTCGCCAACATCGTTGCCGCGGCGGCAAGCGGTGAAACGGTGCAGCTCGACAATGGTCGGGCCGCTTTTCAGGCCATTCACGTTGATGATGTCGTCAGCGCTTTTGTTGCACTGGCAACCGTTGCGCCGGCGACGCTGAAGCAAATGCCATTTTTCAATCTCGCCGGTGATTACGCCACCGTGCGGTCTTATTGCGACGAGGTTGCGCGAGTGCTCCCCGAAGCGCGCTTTGAGATAACCGACGGAGAAAGCGACGAGCTTTTCGGTTCCTCGCCGTTTGTGGCGGATGACGGCATTTACCGCCTTGTCGGCTTTGAAAGACGTTATCGCAGCCTCAATCAGGCAATCGAGTCGGAAGCCGGGGATCTGGCACGCGCGCGCGCCGTCGCCTGATTGCGCAGCCAGACTGGTCAAACGCGGTTGAACTTACACAGAAGGTAGAGACAGCTATGAAGAGAGTCCTGATCGCCAACCGCGGTGAGATTGCCCTGAGAGCGGTCCGCGCCTGTCGCAAGGCAGGGCTGGAAAGCGTGGCCGTGTATTCCCAGACGGATGCCGCCTCGCCACATGTGTGGGCTGCCGATCACGCGGTCTGCATCGGACCGGCGGCCGCTACGAGCAGCTATCTGCTTGCCGATCTGCAGATCGAGGTTGCTCGCGCCACGCAATGTGATGCGATCTATCCTGGCTATGGCTTTCTGTCCGAGCGCGAAAGCTTTGCCAATGCCTGCCAGGAGGCCGGGTTGATCTTCATCGGTCCGTCGGCCGAGGTGATCGCCACGATGGGTGACAAGGCGGTGGCGCGACGTACCGCCCAGTCGCTCGGCGTACCGGTTGTGCCGGGGTCACAGGATGGGTTCGTTTCGTCCAGCGAGGCGCTGCCGGTGGCCATGGAAGTTGGATTTCCGATGCTGCTGAAGGCCAGTGCCGGCGGCGGTGGGCGCGGCATGCGGGTTGCCCGAAATGCGGACGAGTTCAAATCGCTTTTCGAGCAGGCATCGGCAGAGGCCCAGTCAGCGTTTGGCAATGGCGAAATCTATCTCGAACGTTTCTTCGAGAATGTGCGGCACATCGAGGTCCAGGTGTTCAGCGACAGCCATGGCAATCACCGCCACCTTTGGGAGCGTGATTGCAGCGTGCAGCGTCGTCACCAGAAGCTGGTCGAGGAGGCGCCATCGCCGGTGATCAGCCCCAGTGTGCGACGGGCCATGACCGAGGCTGCGGTAACGATCATTGAAAGCATCAAGTACCGGAACGCCGGCACCATCGAATTCATCTATGAAGTCGATACCGAGCAGTTCTTCTTCATCGAGATGAACACCCGCATCCAGGTTGAGCACCCGGTGACAGAACTCATCACCGGGCTGGACCTGGTGGTTGAACAATTGCGCGTTGCGGCCGGCGAACCGATTTCGTTTGAGCAGATGACGAAGCTGCCATCCCGCGCGGCAATTGAATGGCGTATCTGCGCCGAAGATCCGAAGCGCGGCTTTGCCCCGAGCCCGGGCCGGATTACCCGTTGGCGGCCGCCCGTCGGCGCCCACACCAGGGTGGATACGCATGTCTATGAGGGATACGCGGTTCCGGCGCATTACGATTCGATGATTGCCAAGTTGCTGGTCAGCGGTGACAGCCGTGAAGAGGTGCTGGAACATTCGCGCCATGCCCTTGCCGGCTTCGAGGTTGAAGGCATTCCCACGACGTTGGGCTTTCACCGCGAATTGCTGCAGAACCCGGCGTTCCGGGACGCAAGCATTCATACGCGCTGGCTCGATGAGCGCGGGCTTACCTGAGCGGCATTGGCGACCCGCCGCCCGGCAATCTGGGCGGCGTTGAATAAGCGATCAACCGATTTTTGGATACTAAGGAGCACCGGACCGATGCACTCCATTCCCGACCAGATGCGCGTGATCAGCATGTCCGGCCCCGGCGGGCCAGAGGTTCTGCAGGCCGAGAGCCGGCCCGTCCCCCGGCCGGCAAAGGGCGAGGTTCTGATTCGGCTGCGTGCGTCCGGGGTGAACCGTCCTGATTTGCTGCAACGCGCAGGCGCCTATCCGCCGCCAACCGGTGCCACCGATCTGCTCGGTCTCGAGGGCTCCGGTGAGATTGCAGCCATTGGCGAGGGTGTTGAAAATCTTACTGTGGGAGATCAGGTGTGTGCTCTTCTGCCCGGTGGCGGCTATGCCGAGTATTGCGTAACCTCCGCCAGCCACTGCCTGCCTATCCCCCCGGCTTTGACCCTGTGACAGCCGCGGCCTTGCCGGAGACGATTCTGACGGTCTGGGCCAATGTCATGGACGGCAACAACCTGAAGCCGGGGGAAACGATCCTCATCCATGGCGGGTCCAGCGGCATTGGCGTCATGGCCATCCAGATTGCCCGAAACCACGGCGCCCGCGTTTTCGTGACCGCGGGTTCGGACGAGAAATGCAGGGTCTGCGAGGAACTCGGCGCCGAGCGGGCGATCAATTACAAGCAGGAGGATTTTGTCGCGGTTGTGAAATCGCTGACCGATGGCAAGGGGGTGAACATGGTGCTCGACATGGTCGGGGGCGACTATGTTGAGAGAAACCTGCGCGCCCTGGCGGTCGAGGGGCGGCATGTTTCCATTGCCTTCCTCACCGGCAGCAAGGTGACGTTGAATCTCGCGCCGGTGATGATGCGCCGACAGGTTCTGACAGGCTCGACGCTCAGGATACGGTCGGACGCCGAGAAGGCACGCCTAGTCGAGGCGGTGCGGCACGCGGCCTGGCCGCAACTTGCCAACGGCGATATCAGGGTGCTGATCCACGAAAAATTTCCATTAAGTGCTGCGGCAGACGCCCACAGGTTGATGGAAAAAAGCCAACATATCGGCAAGATCCTGCTCGAAATCTGACCCGCTTGATGCCTAAAGGGCGTGTCTCCCCATATTCGTCGACACAACGACCCACTTTTTTGGCAAGGGTTGCTGTCAGAGAAAGTCGTAGGGCTTAGCGGTAGTTCAGGAAAATTACACAACTGGGAAAAGTGGAATTTCTTCCTGCTTTTAGGGGCTGTTGACGTTTACCTTGTGTGAATGAGCGTTGCGGCAATTGAGATGAAGGCTTTGATACTCTGGTCGGTTTTGCAAGAGTGCATTGCTATGCCTCTGTTTTCCCTCAACAACCTTGAGAGCTTCATGGGTAGTAGCACGTTCGATGCCTCCTGCCTTCGCATCTTGGTTCTCAATCAGCACCAGCACGATTACCAATTCCTGCAAGAAGGATTGTTGCAATGAGAACGGGCGGTTCTCGGTGCGGCAGCGTTGATTGCGGCGATTGCTAGGTGGCTGACATACCGCAAATCTTGTGACGAACCCGATTGGATATGCTGCTCGCACAGGAAGGCGCTACGCCGTTCTCGCGGCGCATTTGATGTTCAACCAGAAAACCGTCGAACCAAAACTCCCTGTTGCTCCCCGACGTTTGCTGCTCTCAGGCGCTTGGCAATTTTGGGTGTCTCAGAAATCCACCGCCGACCCCAAGTTCACACTCAACGCGCCAATGTGACTTAATAATGAAAATACAATTACTTAGACAGTAAATTGGCGGAGGGGATGGGCCTAGTATCCAACCTTCTCTACCTTCAATCAAGAAAGCTCATCGACGGCGATGACGTGAGACAGGTTTATCTGGCCGGCATTTACGGCCGCCACTTTTCTCTCAGAGGTGTCATCGCCTTCCCCGTCATTGTGCTGGACCGGAGCCCAGTCGCCAATTGAAGCGACATAAGCAAGTACGTTTGTGTGGGCTGTGTTGTGGCTGAATGAGACAATGTCCCGGCCTGCGTCGAGTTTCAGGGTGTCCTTCAAACATTTGACGAGGAAACCTCCGATAGCTTGAGACACGGCCGATCTAAATTTTTCGGTTTCGACAGGGCCACCGAAAGACGCTGAGCCACCGGGCGCAGCCACCGCAAAATAATAGTCTGGGCAAGTGTAATAGGCAAAATAGGGGTGACCGGATGCGCAGACGAATGCAATCTCCATGATCGCGCCCTCCAAGTGCTCCTTGGGGTATTGTCGAGCGGTTGTGCCAGTGAAAAGAATTTTCCCATTTCGGGTTATCGAGACAACGTCCACATCGTGCCCCATGACGCGAATCTTGCTTGAAGCTTCCTTCTTAAGAAAACCGAACATTAATTCCCCTACGAACGTGAAATTGTATCTGCGATGTATAACTTCGGTGTCCCTGCTCTTGCTATATAAAATCAGAGCTCGTGTGCTTTCATTGTAGAACTAGAGAATCCGGCAAGGTGGTCAGGAAGAGCTTGTCTCTCAGGCGTGCCACAAGATCTTTCCCGCTGGCCACGTCCAAGCTGGCGGTCTCGACTACCGTCTCCTGACCCGAGATCCGGAACTGCGCCTGGACGCCTTCATTGGCGCCGAGCCCGTCGTGGTGGGGATAGAGAAGAGTCAGCTTGGGTGCCTTGTAGAGATGGGCATACGCCATCATCTGGTAGACATCACCCTGGGAAACGCCCAGCTTCGGATCATCAATCCGCGAGGAGATCCGTTTCCATTTGGTGTCGATCACGTGGGCTACCTGCCCAGCCCGCCAGATCAGGATGTCGGGCTTGGTTTGGAACACGGCGCGGTCGTCCTCGAGCGAGGTTAGACAGAAGAGCCGCCCACCCTGCAGCGTAACGCGGAACTCGGTTCCGGCGAGAGCGCGCGTGACCAGTCGACCGACATACTCCTCGAAAAGGGCGTTCATTTCGAAAAGGAGCGCCGTCCCTTGGCCCGAGCCGCTGCTCGTCGTCTGGTATCGATTACGCAAGAATAATTGTGCCATGCCGAATAGATCCTGCCACGCGCGGTTCGTCCGGTCGATGATGACCTCGCCCCATTTCAGCGCTGGCACCGGAACATCCGAGATGTCGGCATAGACGAAGGCCAGTTCGCGAAGGCGCTGCTGATTGGCCGGACTCCGAGACATTTTGGACAGATGCAACACCGCCGCTTTCATAATTCGATTGAGCGCGATGTCTTGCGACAATTCGTCGAAGCGACAAGCAAGGCGTCCGGGGTTCGCTGCGTGGCGGGTAAATTGACGCGGCACGTCGAGCGTGCCGCGCAGAGCGGAAAGATCGTCCTCATGGCCGAGATAGCGACGAGGCATGCCGCGGCGGACTGCTTCGGTCAGCTTGTCGCAGAATATGCGGATAAGTATCTCAAGAAGCGTCTCGCGCTGCCAATCGAGATCGGTAATCCGCCCCATTTCGATCTTCAGATCCAACGCGACCGCGAGCATATGGACAAGACGCTTGCGGATCGCAGCGTTCTGCCGCTCCGCGCCTTCCTCCTGCACGACGTCAATTTTCGGAAGGATCTCCAGACTGCAACCCTGCGCAGCAATCACACCAACAACACCACGGGCCCGCAACTCGTGCCGCCGATCCTCCAATACTCCGCCGCCACCTCGGCCGGCAAAGGATGAAGTCTTCGCGAGCGCAACCAACCGACTTGCCAGATGTGCCGGAATGAAGCCCTCACCGTCGCCATGTGGCAGCGTGTCCCACTCCCGCACGGTATAGGACGGCATCAGGCCTCGAACTCCGAGAAATCGAACTGGTCTTTGACGCGCCAGCGCAGCTTCTCGCCAGCGAAATCGTCCTCGGCAATACCCGCAGGAGCGGCAAGTCTCCGTGCTTCCAGGAACCGCGCCTGGCCTTGTCCGGTTTCACCAAGGATGGCGGCAACTTTGGACCAGTCCTCGTAGAAATACTCCGCCAGCAGCGGGATCACTTTGTGACGCATCACCTCTTCAACATCGCCGCGGGTTGCGCAGCCAGTAAAGTAGGCGTGCCCGATCTGATGCTCGCGATCGAAGAGATATTCAATCCTGTCGTTTATCGTGGTCAAGAGCTTCTGCAGATCGATCCCGCCCATATCGGTTGGAAGGACAAGTGGGTTCGGCATCAGTTCACGGAACGTGAAGCGTCGGCGCAACGCCGTGTCCAAGAGCGCAATAGACCGGTCAGCCGTGTTCATCGTTCCGATGATGTGGAGGTTCGCCGGCACAGCGAAGGGCTTTTTCGAATAAGGCAGCACGAGGCGGATCTCGTTCGGCATGCCCAACCGTTTGTCGGGTTCCAAAAGCGTGATCAGTTCACCAAAAACCTTGGAGATGTTCGCTCGGTTGATCTCGTCGATGATGAGGACATGATCCCGTGCTGACTGGCTTGCGCGAGGTGTGTCATTGCCGAAAACGATTTCTTCCAGCGCGTCCCAGTCCACGAGTGATTGGTTTAGCTTGTATACCGAATGGCGTCGGAAGGCATTCCCGTAAAAGCGACTGCGTTCAGTTCCGGCGTCATTGCGCCAAAGCCACTCCACATGACGGCGGTGAGGATGAAATGTGGCCTCTGAGTCATAAAAATATTCGCTGGTTATTCTTCCGAATGCCTGAATCCGGTCACGACCATCCGAGACCACCACATAATCGCCGACCTGCATGTCAGCCCTGAACGAGAAGGTGATCACGACGTTTCCATCGTGGCCCGTCGCCTCGGAATCCTTCGTCGTTTTCCATTCAGAGAATATTTCGTTGAAATCGTCGAAACGCTCGTCTGACCAATCAATGTTCCCGCCCCAGCCGACATGGATCAAGCCGTGATCGAGACCGAAGCGAATTCGGTCACGTTCTTCCTCAACTTGCCGCCTCCCAAGTGCCACCTTGAAAACGCGCGCGGAACGATCCAACCGTACTGATGTGCCCACCTCAGCCTGATCAAGTCTTGCACGCTCACTAACGCGTTTGAATACGCCGTCGTGAGGCTTCAGCCGGAAACCCGCGCGGGTTTCCACCTCCTCAGGCCCCTCACCAGCGTCATCGCCGGTGCTTGGCCGTAGGCCTTCGACGAATTCCTCGTAAGACATGGACTGGTGAAAGGTCACGAACTCGATCCGTCCCTCGCTCACCAAACGCCGGTACTCGGCCATCAGCGCGTCACGCTTCTCGTTGCCTTGAAGCGCTGCTGCAGCCCGCTCGCCAAGACAAAGCCGGACCGCCTCCCATGCGGTGCGGTAGGTCTTGCCCGTCCCGGGTGGACCGTAGAGGATCAGGTTGGTCGCCGCACGCGTCGGCGTTGGCGTTGTAGTTTCTTCTGTCACGGTGGCCGCCTCCGCTTGCGATGCGAGCTTGTAGGTGAAGATGGTCGAACTGCTGGGGTTTGGCTCGGTATGAGTTGGCGGTGGCACTTGGGCCAACTGCTGAAACTTCTCACCGCCGAGGGCTTGGCAGATGTTTGGAAATGCGTCTTGCAGCCCCATGGTTGCTGCAAGATCGCCAGCCCGAATAGAAACATCGGACGCACCTTGCTCCCGTGCCGGCTCGATGAAGTAATTCAGCGCACAAAGTCGTATACGGTCGGCGCCACGCAGCACGTACTCCCTATCCGGCAGTTCAGATGGCATGTCTTCGGCGTCGACAATGATGAAACCACTGTTATGAAGTTGTGACACAGGACCGCTCGGCTGATTCCAACCGCCATGGATATCAGTAGTACTTAGAAGGTATCCGACGATTGGCTTGGTCGGATAAACACGGATTGGACGTGATCTGCTGGATCGAACCCGATAATCGCGCGGCGGTCCGAATGCGCTGAAGATTTCGGTATGGGTGCGGTGATCTCGATATGAGTCGAATGCGTCCATAGCGGCTTCTACTGCAGCCCGTGAGAAAACAGCTGAGGGTTCGTCAGTGCCGCCCTGTTCCGGTATCCCTAATTCTCGAGCGATCTCTGGATCGAGTTCGTACCGGACGAGTTTTTGAGCGCCAAACTTGAGGTAGTTGACGGGACCTCCTGAGAAAGCTTGGCACCGGGCGGCAAGTCCTTCGACTAATATCGCCCGCGCCACTTCCAGCCAATGCTCGGTGTGGATGGCTTCGTCCGCCCGGTTGCTTGCACCCTGTGGTTTTATTTTGAAGATCGATCTTCCTGTCCCACCATCCCGCACGGGTCGATACGGAGCGCTCTCCCGATCATAAAGAACGAGTCGTCGATCTGGGCCCAACCGGGTCATACATACATCTCCAAAGCACACAGCGTATTCACCAGCCGCATCTGCTCGACCGTCTCGCATTTCGCCTCGCGCAGGCGCGGAGCGCCGAAGACCAACGCAAGGCCCTTTGCACGGGACACAGCGACGTTGATCCGGTTGAGCGAGAACAGGAAGTCCATGCCGCGTGGCGTTTCCTCGGCTGATGAGGCGGTCATCGACACAAGGCAGACCGGCGCTTCCTGGCCTTGAAACTTGTCCACGGTGCCGACGCGGATGCCTTCGGGCAGTGCGTCCCTAAGCGCATTAACCTGCACGTTGTAGGGTGCGACCACGATGATATCCGACTGCCGCATGGAGCGCATCGTGCCGTCTCTGTCGGTCCATGTGCCGTTCAATAGGTCAGCTGCGGCTGCCTTGATTGCGGTTACTTCCTCGAGTGCGATCTGGGCGTTCCCCTCATGCGGGACCGGCACCCAGAACGCACCCGCTGGAGGAAACGCAGTGCCGGTCACCGCTTGGCTCGAGGTGTCGGGGTGGCTGGTCAACCGACCCTCATACACCTGGTTGGAAATGAAGCGGCAGACGTCTGGATGCATCCGGCGCGAGACAGGCAGAAAAATACCGCGGTCCGGTGGCACCGTCGCGTGATCGCCGAGCATCCAGTCGAGGCAGGAGAGGTTCGCAGGATCCGGATGCGCGCCCTGGATCACCTGCGGCAGCTGGCGCGGGTCGCCGACCAGCACGATGTTCCGCGCGGCACGCCCCATGGCCACCATGTTGGCGAGGCCAACCTGTCCTGCCTCGTCGACGAAGAGCCAGTCCAAGGTCTGCTCGAACTCCGGGCGCGAGAAGAAGAATGCGGTGCCCCCAACAACATGGGCCTCCGTCAACGCAGGGTCGTCGTTGGACGTGGCCCGCGTGATGCCGGTGAAGCCTTCGGGATAGCCATCCTCGTCGCCGCTCACCTTGTGGGCCAGTTCGGCGTCTTCCAACGCGGCGAGACAGCCCATCAGCACGTTCCGGATGGCCTCGTGGCTGTTCGATGCGACGCCGACCCGATAACCCTTGCGCACCAGAGACAAGATCGCACGCGCGGTGACATAGGTCTTGCCCGTGCCCGGCGGCCCCTGAATAGGCAGAACGGTGCCGTCCATCGCGCCCACGGCCGCAATCGCGCCCGCGACCGGATCGGCGCCATCCAACAGGTCAGGCTTCGTGCCAGTCGTCAGGCGCGGCGCCGCGCGAGACAACAGATCGTCTACGGCCGTGAATCGGCGCGGCCCGCATTGGTCGGCAATCACATCGCGCAGGGCAGCGGCGATGACACCGGTGTTGAGCGGCCAGTCCGGGTGAAGCGTCAGGCGGTCTGAGAGAAGATGCGCCTTCGCTGCCCCGGCCTTGAGGGTGATCTCACGCGCGGTCCGGTCCAGAGCGGCGATGCTGATCGTGGCGGGCGGTCCGTCATAGACCGGCACCGTCGCCGACCTGCCACCCCGCAATTTCGTCTCCTGCGGCGGGAAGCGATAGGTGCGCGCCATCGAGCGTTTCACGGGCTCAGCCGCGCCCACGGCCTCGAGCCCGGCAAGCGCGTCGAGATCGTCGATCAGATCGTCCACGTCCTTGCCAACGCTATCGAACACCGCCCATTGCGCGGGCTTCGCTTCGCGCTTGTGGAAAAGCCCGAGGTTGAACAGCATCTCCTGCCGGTCCTCGGGTAGGTCGGAGGCTGCCAAAGCCGAACGCAGCTCTTGCGTGTCGGCGTCCTCCTCCGCCTCCTTCATGCCCGCATCCTGACCGAGCGACGGCCAGGGGCCGCTGGGTCGAATGCCGACCAGCCAATCCCTCAACTCCTCGGTCGAAATGCAGTCTACGCGGTTGTAATCCTCGATCTCGTCGAGGATCTGCTGCTCCCCAGTCTCGCGCCACCGCTCATAGGCGACGACCGAGCCGCCCGCGGTCTTTACCTCGCCATCGCGCTTGCGGTCGTAGAAGGCCTCCATCGACTTGATGGAGTAATTCGGCTCAGAGCCGATCAGCGCACCGCGCACGACGGCGAACAGATCAACGAACCGCCGCTCCCGCAGAAGCCGATCGAGGAACGCCTCGCCGATCCCGTACTTCGTGGTCAGTCGGCGCAGGGCGGTGATCTCGTAGGGCGCATAGTGATAGATGCGCGCGTCCGGATAAGCCGTGAGGCGCGCACGGAAGAACTCCAGCAGACCAGCGAGCGCACGCGCCTCGGCAGCATGGTCATGCGCCCAGAACGCCCGGAATTGTCCGTCGAACCAGACGCCGTGGAGATACTCCAGACCGCCCTCGAAATGTGGGTCGCCTTCGATGTCGTAGAAAAGATCGCCGGCCTGCGGCTCGGGCAGCAGATCGAACCCTTTGCCGGGTTCCGGTGCGCGCAATTCGAAGGCGGGCAGCCCAGTTTTGCGGGCATGCTGAAGGCGGGCCTGCGTCACCAGGCGGAGGCGTGTGTTTTCCGCCATGCCGCGGATCGGATGATCGAGACCGGCGAGGGCTTCCATGGTCTGGATGCCCGCAGCTTCCAGTTTCTTCACCTGCCCACGGCTGATGTTGGCGACGTTGAACAGGCTATCTTCGGCCTGCCAGACGTCGGCGCAATGGTCGCCCCAGCGGCAAAGACCACAGTCCGCGCAGGGGATCGGACGGGTTGGCGGCGGATCGGCGACGAACCCTTCGAGCCGCGCCCGCGCCATGCGGGCATAGGCGGCGTAGTCCGATAGCCGAAGGGTCGCGCGGGTGCCGCCCCCCAATTCGACATGGGCGACCTCGGGCGCCGCGCCCTGAACCTCGCTCAGCAGATCGGAATAGAGCACCAGTTGCAAAACATGCTTGGGGTGCGGGCGGCGCTTCAGCTTCGTGTCGGCCACCTCGTAGCTGTACGCTCCGAGCGCGGAGGGTCTCTCGATGCGCTCCAGGAAATCAGACCAGCCGCCCCAATTGCCTGACAGGAAAGCGCCCTGAAACACCACGTCCGGACCAGCAGCCAGCGCCGCACGCGTGGCCTCGGCGTCACTCGCGAGGTTGCCCCTCGCTATCTCCACCACGTTTCTGCCCGCCGCTTTGAGCCGGGCCAGATGGGCGGCCTCGTGGGCGTCGCCCTGCTTCTGTAGCAGCGCCGTGTCTTCGCTGTCTTCGCGCGGCTTTGGTCCGGTGCCGCGCATGTGTGCCAGATCAAGGGTAATCGCGTGCGCGCACCCCATGAAGCGCATGAGATCCGAGGCGGACAGGAATATACAGCCGTCGAGGTTCCTCATTAATGCTCCAATACTTGCAACACTCAACCCCCGAGGGAATCGCCTCGACAGACCACAAGTTGATCAATAGCTTATGACGGTGTCAATTTCTGCCATAGAGGTCAAATGTCTTTCGCCATGGCTCAGGATCTGCTCCGTCTTGCCCAGATGGCCGCTTCCAGGCGGGGTGGCGTCAGCCTTGAGGGTATCTGCACCGTGTTCGACGTCTCGCACCGCACGGCGCAACGCATGACTGAGGCCCTGGACGTCGCCTTCGGCAATGTCACGACCGTAGACGCCGAGGACCGCCGAAGATATTGGCGGCTGGACGCGCGCCCACCCGAGCGGCTGCTGGCGGGGCTGACACCCCGTGACGCAACGAGGTCTGAAGCCGATGCCGAGGCGGTATTGGCCAGTCTCAGTCAGGTCATGCGTCCCGGTTCGACCGTCGCCCCGAGCCCCGGCGTGACGGATGCGGTCATGGACGCGCTGCGAGGCCCGTTTCGATTGCGCGTCATCTACGGATCTGTGGATGCGACGCCTAGGGTGATCGAACCGCTCGGCCTGCTGCTGTGCCACCGGAGCTACCTTGTGGCGCGGCAACCATCGCACAGCGAAACGATTCTGAACTTCCGCAGGGACAGGATCCATGCCGCCGATGTGCTGAACGAAAGCCTTGTGTTCGCCCCAAGCTTCACTTTGGAAAGCTATGCCGCCAAGGCTTTCGGCGTTTATCAGGATCCTGCGCAATACGGCGAGGTGATCTGGCGCTTCGCGCCCGAGGCTGCCGTGCGTGCCGCCGAATTTCGCCTTCACCCCACGCAGGTCCTGGAGCCACAGGATGATGGAAGCCTGATCGTTCGGTTCACTGCGGCCGGATGGCTCGAGATGGCGTGGCATCTCTATCAGTGGGGCGACAAGGTCGAGATGATAGCGCCTGACGGGCTGCGAACCTTGGACGAAGGGTATCAGAGGCCGGATTTCGAGGCCTTGCCGTGACCGGATCTTCAGAGAGGTATTGTAAAGCTCGTCTGGTCGCTTTGCGGCCACAGAGTCGTAGACGCGGTCCGCAACTGCCACAGCGCAGTTTAAACTATTGGAAAGCCGAAAGCCTAGTTCATTGATTCGACTACAACAACGCTCATTGTACAGATTTCTGGCTGATCCCTTCGGCAGGTCCACCCGCGCCTTGGAGTTGGACGGGAACTACATCCGGACTACACGCCGCGGCGAGGTCGTATCTATATCGTTGCAGTCGTTGGCGACCGCGCCTTTCATTAGAAAAGGAATGCTCGGAACCGCACTTACCATCAGTTCGAGCGAGTACAACGATGTTACGCTGAAGGGCGCGGGCCACCGAGATGCCCATGTATTTTCAAAACGGGTCAAGGATGCGTGGAATCGTTTCAATCTCGCGGCCCTCGAAAAGGAAGCGGCGCGCCTGGACAGAGTTCTCGCCGAGGTGATGTCGCTGGCAGCGCCGTCCCGATACCCCGCAGCGTGTCAAATCGCGCCTCTGCTCGAACAAGCCCGTGCTCTGAATGAATCGCTTCTGTCGAAGCTGAATGCCGAAGTCATCGGTCGCGAGACCGTCGCGCGTATTGCGCCCGTCCGGAAGTTCGCAGGCGACCCGCGCACGTTACGCGCGAACGGCATCGCGGCCTTCGTCACCGCCGAACTGGATCGATGGAAGGATTTCTTCGACACTATCGAGACCAAGCCGCTGACGCCGGAACAGCGCCTTTCGGTCGTCGTCGATGAGGATGCGACGCTCGTTCTAGCCGGGGCAGGATCGGGAAAGACGAGCGTCATCACCGCCAAGGCCGCCTATCTGATCAAGGCGGGCATTCGTCAGCCGAAAGAGGTACTGCTTCTCGCCTTCGCAAAGAATGCGGCGGAAGAAATGTCGAAACGTGTCGAGGCCCGATCCGGCGTACCCATCGTCGCGCGGACCTTCAATGCTATTGCCTATGACATCATCGGCATCGTCGAAGGGTCAAAGCCCGCTCTGGCCGATCACGCCACTGACGACATGGCTTTCACCAACCTGATCAAGCAGATTCTGAAGGACCTGGTCGACCGGCTATCGGATGTGTCGATGGCGATCATACGGTGGTTCGCGCATTTCCTGGTCGAGCCGAATAGTGAATGGGATTTCAAAACCAAACACGATTTCTACACCCACATGGAGGCGCAGGACCTGCGGACGCTACAGGGCGAGAAGGTCAAGAGCTACGAAGAACTGCAGATCGCCAACTGGCTCTACGAGAACGGTGTCGAATACGAGTACGAGCCGGTCTACGAACACAAGATCCCCGAAACCGGCAGGCGCGATTACCAGCCGGATTTCCGCCTGACCGAGAGCGGCATCTACATCGAGCATTTCGGGGTGCGCCACCAAAAGATGGCCGACGGCAGCGAGCGGCTGGTCACGGCGCCCTTCGTCGACCGCGACGAATACCTGGCAGGCATGGAATGGAAGCGGCAGGTCCACGCCGAGTATAAGACCACCCTGATCGAAACCTACAGCTATGAGCGCCAGGAGCGGCGGCTGCTGGAGGGTCTCGCCGAAAAGTTGGCACCGCATGTCAACCTGAAACCCCGACCGGTCGAAACGATCTATGACCGGATCGTCGAATTGAATCAGGTCGACGAATTCTCGAAGCTGCTCGGGACCTTCCTGCGCAAGTTCAAGAGCGGGGGCTACAGTCTGCAGGATTGCGAGACCAAATCCGACCGGATGAAGCTGGGCAAGCGTGCCCGGGCGTTCCTCGACGTCTTCGCGCCAGTCTTCGAGGAGTACCAGAAGCGTCTTGAAGGCCGGATCGACTTCGAGGACATGATCCTGCGCGCTGCGCACTATGCGGAGACCGGCCGCTATGACAGCCCGTTCCGCCACATCCTGGTCGATGAGTTCCAAGATATCTCGCAAAGCCGGGCCCGGCTGGTGAAGGCGCTCAAGGCACAGCATCCGGACGTGCGGGTCTTTGCCGTCGGAGATGACTGGCAGTCAATCTTCCGCTTTGCCGGGTCCGACATCCACCTGATGCGCCATTTCGGTCAGGAATTTGGCGGCAGCTTCGACGGCGAGACGGACGTTCACCGGTCTGTCGACCTTGGCCGCACCTTCCGTTCGATCGACCAGATTGCCTTTGCCGCTAGAACCTTCGTCCTGCGGAACCCGGCTCAAATTCAGAAGCTGATCGTCCCGGCCGGGACCGCGACCGAACCTGCCATCAGGATCGTGACCGTGTCCAAGGGCGAGGATAAGGCGAAACTGGCCGAGGTTCTTGCCGCCATGTCTGCGGTTGTGGCACAGGTGGTGAAGCCTGCGACGGTGCTGCTACTCGGCCGATATCGCTTCGTCGAGCCAGACCTGCGGGATCTGAGGCGACGCTTTCCGCGACTGAAGATCAGTTTCAAGACCATCCACGCCTCTAAGGGTCTGGAGGCTGACCACGTCATCCTGCTGAACGCCGACAGCGGGCGCACAGGGTTCCCGTCAGAGATAGTGGACGACCCCTTGCTGTCTATGGTGTCCCCGGAGGAGGAGGCGTTTCAGAACGCGGAAGAACGGCGCGTCATGTATGTTGCGATGACCCGGGCGCGCCACACTTTGACGATCCTTGCTTCGAAAGCCCGGCCATCGTCCTTTGTCACGGAGCTGAAGAAGGATCCCGTCTATGGCATCGCCGCTCTACCTGGCATGGAACTGGAGGAACACGGCTGCGGCGAATGTGGAGGGCGGTTGTTGGGCGTAAGGGGGAAGGATGGCCGCATCTGGTATCGCTGCGAGCATGTCCAGCATTGCGGAAACCTGCTGCCCGCCTGCCAATCCTGCGGAGCCGCTCTGCCGCGCCGCACGGATGGAACGGCGGAGGTACAATGCGGCTGCGGTGCCACCTATCCGACGTGCCCCGAATGCGAAGATGGCTGGCTGATTGAACGCAGCGGCAGTTATGGAAGGTTCCTTGGCTGCGTCCGCTATCCGACCTGCGTCGGGAAAGCGAAAATATCGAGCGGTGACCGGTCCGCAATCACGAAGCCGCGACGCCAAAACAGGGCGTGATTGAGATGCACAATTTTGCCCGTCGCCAGCCAAGACATACCTGGCCGCGCCTGCCATCATCCACCTGCAGGTAGTCACTGCTGTTCTTTGGCAGCGTGAACCCGTAACCCTGCAGGGTTACGAGCGAGAACCGGTTCATATTCGTGAAGCCGCCGAGGCCACGTCCGTCAAGATGGTGAAATTTCCAGATAGCCTGAGGTCATGATCAGGCGGCTTTCATTGCTATGCTGAGGATGGGGTCGACCTCCTCTCTGTCGATCTGGGCGAAGGCTTCGACCATCATTTAGCGGCTCGAAGTCTGCCATTCGTCATTCTGTTCGACTTAATTGAGGTGCCCATCAGGTTTGGACATGCCGACAAATTGCAAATCTCGTGTCCGGCGGCATTAACTTTACAGTGTGGTGCCACCGTCGAGGCTGATTCCATCAAAGAGGCGATCGCGGAAATTAATCAGGTGATGTTTCATCGCCTGACGGGCGCCTTCAGGCTTCCGGGCTTCAATCGCATCGACGATTGCCCTGTGTTCATCCTGCACGCCAAGCAAGTAGTCGCGCGGACGGGCGAGGGAATTCTGGTGAGCAATTCGCATACCATTGGACAGCGGCTCCAGCAGCTCATTGAATGCACGCAGGTAAAATTCATTCTTGGAACAGATTGTGATCATCTGGTGAAATTCGATGTCCTTCTCTTCCGATATACCCGCATCCAGATCACTCGACATCGCTTCGAGAATGGACTTTAGCTTGATGAGGTCAGAGCTAGTATGCCGACGCGCGCAGTAGTAGGCAGCGTCGGCCTCAAGGGATGTTCGAAACTCGAAACAGCGTTGCAAATCTGAAAGCGTGTCAAAATTATGGGTGGCGTTTTTCTGGATCCTCGGCGCAAATTTAATGTAGTTTCCTGATCCTCTTACAGAATAAATCAGGCCGTCTTCCTTTAGAAATTCGAGCGCCATACGCACAGTAGGGCGCGAAACATTATAATTACCTGCCAGCACATTTTCTGATGGTAACCGACTATTCAGTGGAAATGTACCATTCGAAATCGCCTCGAAGATTTTTCCATAGACAATGTTCGGCATCCCTTTTCGGCTCATGGTTTTATTCCAAATGCTGTGATCGACCCTGTACCAAAGTTGTTTGCGGGATCGCGGCCCACATTTCAAGCTCCACCTTGTAGGAACGCCGCAACGCACACCCTATAGCCGTGCGTACAGGCATAGGGGAGGTGAAATACCGCTTATAGACCTCATTGAATTGCGACCATTCATTGAGATCTGCCAAGAATACGTTGACCTTGAATACGTCATCAAGATCACAACCAGCATGCGCCAATTGGGCCCTGCAATTCTCGATCGTCTTATGGGTTTGGTCGGTAATTGTCTCCCCGATAAGATTGCCTTCAAGATCCAGTGCGGCTTGGCCAGAGATGACGGCAATTGGTCCGGGCGTAATCATCAGTACCGGCGAGTAAGGCCCTGCGGTGACGTGTTGTTGGGCGGCTGTTGGATGTTCAATGCGTCCGGAGTCCATTTTATTTACCTCTGTTACGTTTGATGTGACGCGCGAATTAGCATGTTCGATATTTGTAATAATATGTATTTTTTGGTTCGTCCAGAACTGGCCAAGCGTTCTGAATTTGCGCTCCCGTACAACACTAATTCACTCAAATTCGGACATAAAACTAAGTTTATGCGCCGCAGCCATAATGTTTGACAGAATTATGATGTTGTAATAAGTTGTAATAATAGTCATTACGGCTATGGCTGGGAAGAATGGCGACTTCCATTCTCTGTGGTCGAACCGAACAATGGAAACATGAGGATGCAAGGCTATGCGAATGAAATTTACAACAGGGCTGATCGGCGGTGTCATTTCCTGCGCCATGGCGATTTCGCTGGGCTCCCAGGCAAATGCCCAACAGGCTAATTGGAAGTTTTCAAGTGCATACAACCGCACGGTACCGATTTTTGGCGAGGCCGCCCTTGGTATTGCTCAGAAGACGACCGAGGCAAGTAATCGTCAGTTGAGAATTCAGTTTTTTGATCCCGGGGCGCTGGTGCCAGCGGCCGGAATTTTTGACGCGGTCGGCGAGGGAGCGATTGATGCAGGATATGCTGGCACCGGATTCTTTGTCTCTAGAGAACCTGCGTTGGCATTTTTCGATTCCATTCCGTTCGGCCCAGGCCTCTCAGAATATATCGCCTGGATCAAGGATGGCGGTGGGGCCGAGTTGCGCGACGAAATCCTGAAGCCCTACAATATCAAAGCGCTGACCTGCGGTGTGAATATGCCCGAGGCCGGCGGCTGGTATAACAAGGAAATCAACAGCGGCGCAGACTTCTCTGGGCTGAAGATGCGCATTGTCGGCCTTGGTGGTCGTGTGCTTGAGAAGCTTGGCGCATCGACGCAGATTCTCGCTCCCGGTGATATCTATCCTTCTCTCGAAAGAGGTGTGATTGATGCAACTGAATTTTCTAACCCTGCCTCCGACCTTGGGTTGGGTTTATATGAAGTCGCCAAGTATTACTACTTCCCTGGCTGGCAACAGCAGATCAGTTTCCAAACCCTATTTGTCAATCTTGACCGGTGGAATGAACTGCCATCAGCGCAACAGCAATTGCTTGAGGCCGTCTGTGCGGAAACTATGATCCAGATGATCGCGCGCGGGGAATCAGCCCAGACAGCAGCGTTGGCTGAGTTTCGTAGTAAGGATGTTGAGATCAGAACATTCCCGGACGTCGTGTTGAGCGACGTCAAGGCAGCTTGGGAAGACGTTCGTGTTGATCTTGAAAGTGGGAATGAAAATTTCGCGAAGGTTTCAGGGTCCCTGCGCGCATTCCAGGAAGACTACAAACAGTGGTCAACTATTGGCTATCTAAAGTAAAATATCAGGCGGCAGGATAGCTGTTAAGCAGTACTCCTGCCGTCGTCCACTACTGTACGACGTTAAACTGATTACAAATGAAAGAATATTTGAAATGCGACGCTGGTCAGTGATATCAAGGAATATTGAAAGCTGGATCGCGCGGATCGCATCCTGTAGCGGCTATCTAATGGTTCCCCTAGTTTTGGTTACAATATTTGATGTCGTAACCAGAAAGTTCTTCACCCTCGGCTCGACCGGGTTTCAGGAACTTGAATGGCATTTTCACACACTGGTGTTTTGCGGGATCTTGGCATTTGTGATCCAGGCTGACAGGAACGTCAGGATAGATATCTTCTACGATCAATTCTCTGTCCGAAAAAAAGCCTGGATTGACGTCCTCGGGTACCTCCTGTTTGCCTTGCCTTTTCTTGGAACCATCTTCATTTTTGCCTTACATTTTGTAGTCGCCGCCTACACGTCAGGAGAGGGATCCTTTTCGACCCAAGGAATTCCGCATCGCTGGTTAATCAAATCTGCACTTCTGATCGGGATTGCCTTGATGTTGGTTCAAGTGATCCTGGAGATTATCAAACGCATTAACACGCTGTTGGGTCATGGCGACACCATGGGCTTGGCCCCGAACGCTGGCGACGAGGTTTCCCCGGTTAATGAAGCCGACGGTGTGAAACAATGATTGCGCAGCTTGCTTACTATCTGCCGGGGATGATGTTTCTTGCACTGACCGGTCTTCTTCTTACCGGTTTTCCCGTTGCTTTGACCCTCGGCGGAACCAGCATAATTTTCGGTCTATTAGGTATTTCCGCGGGTATCTTTTCTTATGCGGAGTTCTTCAACATTTTGCCCCGAATATGGGGCGGGCTTGCAGAAAACCTGGTGCTTGTTGCAGCGCCAATGTTTGTCCTGATGGGGTCCATACTGGAACGAAGTGGAATAGCGGAAGACTTGCTGGACTCCGCCACGCACCTAAGCCGAAAATTGCCTGGTGGAACAGCAATCGCGATAATTCTGATTGGCATGGTACTTGGGGCGACGACCGGCGTCATTGCAGCCACAGTTGTAATGCTGACTGTGTTTGCAGTTCCGGCGATGCTCAAACAACAGTACAACAAGGAATTTGCGGCAGGTACTGTCGCTGCAGCTGGAACTCTTGGAATTCTCATACCGCCCAGCATCATGCTTATTTTCATGGGAGATATTCTTCAGGTCTCGGTTGGCAAGCTTTTTTGGGTGCAATTGTGCCCGGACTGATGTTGACAATTGTATATTGTCTGTTTGCGTTCAGTGTGGCGTATCTCCGCCCCGATGTCGCACCGCGGCCCGAGTTTGGCAACGCGGATGCCAATAATCGGGAAGTTTTCATCTCGGCGTTGAAGGGATTCGTCGCGCCAATCATTCTTATTGTTGCGGTATTAGGTTCAATATTCGGCGGTTGGGCGACACCAACAGAGGCTGCGGCGGTGGGGGCGGCCGGTGCATTCTTGCTCGCGTTAGTACGCAATCGCATGGACGTGAATATTTTCAGTCAGGCAATCCGCGACGCCGGAATAATGACTACCATCGTTTTTTCGATACTTATTGGTGCGACCGCTTTCTCCTACGTCTTTCGATCACTTGGTGGCGAGTGGCTGGTGTCCGATTTTGTAAATTTCATGGGCCTCGGTCCATGGGGGATACTATATTTAATTATGTTTATAGTATTCATATTCGGATTCTTCTTCGATTGGTTGGAAATAACTTTGATAGTTCTTCCAATATTTTCCCCACTAATTGTAAGTTCTGATTTTGGAATTGAATACTTTGGAAGAAACGATGTTTTGTTGTGGTTTGCCATTCTTGTTGCGGTAAACCTCCAAACTTCATTTTTATCACCTCCTTTTGGATACACCCTTTTCTACATGAAGGGTGCCGTGCAAAAAGAAATTGGAATTCTAACAATATACAAGGGTGTTATACCCTACATTATTCTGCAGCTTTTAGTTTTGTTTTCAATAATGGCATTCCCATTTTTGGTAACATGGCTTCCGAACTCAATACTGGGATAGAATATGACTAACGTTAAACTTGGTTTGGTAGGTTGCGGCCCAATGGGTGCGAAGCATTTCAAGGCTGTGCATTCACTTCCAGGCGTAGAAATTGCAGCGGTTTGCGATAAGGATCACGCACGGGCGAAGTTCGTTGCTGCTCAGTTTCCCTCGCTACGAGCAGACCCGGCGGTTTTTGACAATGCCGGTGCAATGTGCAGCAAGATCGGCTTGGACGGTGTAATAATCGCCACATCAGATTTTGCTCACCTTGACCCGGTAAAACAGGTGGCAGCATTTAACATCCCCATATTTTTGGAGAAACCGTTGGCCTCGACGGTCGAGGATGCAGACGCAATAATTGATGCATGCGCCGCCGCGCCCGTACAATTGGCAGTAGGACAAATACTTCGGTTCGAACCAGCCTATTTGTCAATGTATCAAGCGGTACAAGATGGTCGGCTGGGACGATTTGTTTCGGCGTTTCTTCGTCGCCACAGTTTGCAATCGGTAGCCGAACGTCTGGCGCCGACAACCAATGTGCTGGATTACCTGTCCATTCATGATTTCGACCAGTTGCGATGGATAAACCCCGGTGAGATCACCGAGGTCAGCGCCCGCGCCGCAAAAGGCCCGATCTATGAAAAGCATGGTTCACCGGATGCGGTCTACACCGTCATCAACTTTGCGGATGGTGGGATGGCTTGCGTTGAGAGCGCGTGGTCATTGACATCAAGTTGGGGTGGAACGGGCGCAGACACTCATTGGCAGCCATTTGGTGACGTTCGCTTCGATCTATACGGAAGCGACGGATTTCTCTCGCTCGATTTCAGGATGATGAATGTGATTGGAGTCAGCACGCAGCATGGTTTCATGGCACCTGAAAACCGGCATTGGCCTGATATTCACGGACGAACGGGTGGAGCTCTGCGTGAAGAACTTATCGACTTCGTTCACATGATCACAACCGGTACGGCACCCGTCGTTAACGGATACGAGGCGCGCAAGGCCGTCGTCATTGTTGATGCCGCAAAAAAATCGCTCGCCAATGGTGGTGCCGCCGTGCGGCCCTTGCCTGACAGAGTTGCCTGATCAAGCAGTATGACTGGAGTAGCTTAATGCCGAAGATATACAAGAACCTGATTGGTGGACAATGGTGCTCGCCGGTCGATGATGCACATTACGAAGCGGTTTCGCCGGCAACCATGAAGGTATTGGGAAAGGTTCCGCTGTCGGGCCCAATGGACATCGACCGTGCAGTAAAAGCAGCGCAATTGGCGCGGCCGGTACTCGCCGCGATGTCCCCCTGGGAACGTTCTCGATTGTGTTTGAATATAGCTGATCAAATGGAGGCAAGAAGCACCGAACTGGCTGAAGTGCTTAGTTCTGAGCAGGGCAAGCCGCTGCTAAGTGAGGCAAAACCGGAAGTGGCAAAGGCGATTCAGGGTTTTCGCGAGGCCGCCGAGCATATCAAATGGATGGAAGGTGCTACGATTTCAGTAGCCGATGCGACCAAACGCGTGTTCACATTCCGGCAACCGCGGGGAGTTTATGGCGTCATTACTCCATGGAATTTTCCTATAAATATTCCCGTTGAGTATTTGGCGCCCGGTCTTGTTGCCGGGAACGCGATCGTCTGGGTTCCCGCGCCAACGACAAGTATCTGCGCCCTGAAAGTAGCAGAGTGCATTATGGATGCAGGTGCACCAGACGGATCCGTGAACGTAGTAACCGGCCATGGACCCGTCGTCGGTGATGCATTGGCCATACATGAGAATGTGGACGGTATTGGGTTCACGGGCAGTTCTGCGACCGGAAAGCTGATAGCAGCTCGAGCTGCTGGCAAAGCGCAGTTGATGGAATTGGGTGGAAACGGTCCGGTAATCGTTCTCAATGATGCAGACCTAGATTTGGCTGCTGCTGCTATCTGCATGGGAAGTTTTGTCAATGCTGGACAGATCTGCTCTGCCAGCGAGAGAGTGCTTGTTGACCGGCGAGTTGCCGATGAACTGACAGAAAAAATCGTTGCGATCGCCAAAGGTGTCGTTCTCGGTGATCCCATGAAGGCAAACACTACGATGGGCCCACTAAATAACCGCGGGGTAGCTTCAAAAGTGGCCGACCATATTAGTGAGGCGGAAGCTGCGGGGGCACGCATATTAATTGGTGGGAAACCGCGCCCCGAGTTGGGTAGCGACCTATACTACTCACCGACAGTCGTAACGGATGTGCCGCGCAACAGTAAATTGGCGCGAGAAGAAACCTTTGGTCCGGTTGTTCCTCTAATTGTTTGCGATTCCATCGAAGATATCGTTAACGTCGCATTAGATGACAGACTTGGACTTGCTGCAAGTGTGTTTACCAAGCGATTGGACATGGCGTTTTACTTTTCCGAGATTTTGCCGGCTGGCCTAGTTAACATAAATGAGAGAAGCAGTTACTGGGAGTTGCATATACCGTTTGGCGGCGGGGCAGGTACCGATAGCGGAACCGGACGGATCGGTGGCAAGCACGCATTGGAGGCGATGTCCGTTCTTAAGGCAGTTTCGGTGAATGTCGGTCGTTCAGTCGGTGAGCGTAAGTTGCCGTGATTTTGAGTTGCCTTGTTCATGAAAGCAACGATGGAAATAGGAACATGAAATATTTATGGACCGAGCTCACCTCCGCTGAACTTCGTTCGCTCAAGGATGAAGACCCAATTGTATTAATTCCTGTTGGGGCGGTGGAACAACATGGTCCGCATCTGCCAACTGGCGTAGATGGGTATCTTGCTGAAAGCGTATGCGTTGGTGCGGCGAAGCTTGCTAATAAGTCGGGTCTCAGAACTGTAGTTTTGCCGGTTCAGTGGGTCGGGTACTCACCCCATCACCTGAGCTTGGGCGGCTCACTGTCCCTGTCATGCGAAACGCTGGTCGCAGTTTTAACCGAGCTGTCCGTATCGTTGGTGCAGCAGGGGTATCGGCGGGTGTTATTAGTCAATGGTCATGGTGGCAATGGTGCGTGTGTGGATATGGCCGCTACCGATGCTGGCCGTCAGATGTACGGTCAGGGCATTATTGGCGCACTATCGTATTTTAGCTTGGTTTCGGAACGGCAATCAGAGTTCCGTGAATCCGGTAGCGGAGGTATGGGCCATGCATGTGAATTCGAAACGTCTTTGATGCTTTCGCTCTACCCCGAGCTTGTCGAGATGGAGAGGGTGCAAGATCACATTCCTCAACCCTATTTACAAAATACCAACAACGATTTGTTCGGATCCAAGAAAGTTAGGATTTACCGAGAATACAGCGCGGTAACCCCCAATGGCGTAGTTGGTCAGCCTTCGCTAGCCACCTCTGAAAAAGGGGAAATAATATTTGAAATCTGCTGCGAGGAACTGGCCCAGACAATCAAGAATATAAGCGAAAAAGAGATCACAAACTAAATCCATTTTATCAATGGCATCAGGAGAACTTCCTTGCAAAAGTCCGATACAATTAGTTCGCTGAGAAAAATATCTGTAGCTACACTTGCCACGGCATTGTTCAAACGCGGTTTGCGTAATCAGGTAATCCAGGGAGTCCACCCCTTAACGCAGAATGGCGAGAACATGGTTGGGCCAGCATTTACCTTGAGGTATATGCCTGCCCGTGAAGATCGGAATGGCCTCGACGTTTTTCTTGACCCTGATCATCCGCAACGGAAGGCAATTGAGACATGTCCGCCCGGCTCCGTCATGGTAATTGACAGCCGTAAAGACGCGCGTGCAGCTTCGGCTGGCGACATCCTTGTGACCCGTTTGATGAAACGTGGCGGGGCAGGGATCGTTACCGACGGCGGATTTCGAGATGCTAGCTCTATTGGGCAACTTGACATGCCAGCATATCACCAGCGCCCTTCTCCCCCGACGAACCTGACCTTGCATGAAGCAATTGAGATCAATGGTCCTATTGGCTGTGGAGATGCCCCCGTTTTCCCTGGCGATATTATTGTCGGTGACGATGACAGCGTGATTGTTGTTCCCGCGGGAATTGCCGGAGAAATCGCACTCGAAGCTCTAGAGATGACGCTTTATGAGAATTTTGTCATTGAACGGGTGCGCGAGGGTGCCTCCATTACCGGACTTTATCCTCAAACGGATCCAGCCATAAAGAAGCAGTTCAACGAATGGAAAAGTAATATAGCAAATAGGTTCTGAGAGGTGGCTCGGTTCCTCTGAACAGTTCAGGGCGTTTCGTTAAGTGGATTTCCGACTCGATTATGCTGCGACCAGTATTGGCGTCAGCGCTTTGAAGTAAGCCTGATCCGGTGTTTGCCGGTCAAGGGATGAATGTGGGCGTCGGCTGTTATAGAAGGCCAGATATCGACTGAGGCCTGCTCGGGCCTCCGGCACCGTTTTGTAGGCGTGGAGATAGACCTCCTCATATTTGCTCGACCGCCAAAGCCGCTCGATCATTGCCCGGCAGTCGTTCGCCTGCGAACGATGAGAGGAGAAGACATTGTCTCGCCATGCGCCCTTGCCGTCCATAGAGATGGACACCCGCATTAACCCACTCTTCTGATCACGTTTTTGTTCAGCATTGCGCAAAGGCATGACTTTTCCCCCACTGTTACCCTGGCAGGGCGTTTTATCTGCCTTTCGACGGATTCATGGCGCAGTTTTGGCTCGTCTTTCGTGGAAGATACAGCGTCGCGCAGCGCCCGCCAGCTTTCGAGCGGGGCACGTGCCCCCTCGGCCAAATCGCGCGCCGCGCCACGGTAGAGGTTCGCGGATTCGAGCGCCCGGTTCGCGGCTTCCGTCAGACCGAGATCGGGGTACTGAGCGGGTTGTCCTCGAAGGCCCGGTCGAGGGCTGCCTGCGCCGCCGTCGTGGCGGCGCTGGCCGCGCCCTCGAAGCGGTTCTCGATCTCGCCGAGGTCGAGGTCGGGCACCAGCGAGATGCGGCGCTCCGGCCCGAGGGCTCCCAGCCCCTGGTTGATCCCGCCGATGAAACCGTTGATGCGCGAGACCACGCCGTTCAGCATTGCCTCGACGCCGTCGAACGCCAGACGTCGAGCAGCGCGTCAATGGCCTCCGGGTCTGCATTGATGGGGTTACCGTCGGCGTCGCCGACGCCCTCCCAACACAGAACGGCACGACGTGCCAGCGCCTTGGCGAAAGCAACAGCGCGTTCCTCGTCGGAGGCCTGCTCCGGCACAGTCTCGACGGCGGGATCGCTGCGCGTCGCCACCATCAACACGGTGGTCAGCGGGCGCAGCTGCGCCCGCACCCCAGGCGCGAAGTCATGCCAACGCGGGGCATTTGTCAGATCGAGCGTCAGCATCAGTATACCTCGATATCGTTGATCAGCGTTGCGGTACACATCCGTCCGACCAAGCTGTCGCGCGCAGCGTGCCAGTCGAAGGTGGCCTGCACGCCCTGCGGTCCGGAGATCTCGATCCGCGGGCGGGGCAGGTAGACTGCGTGCACGGTGAAGGTGAAGCTCTCGCCGGAGGGGAGGGCGTAGTCGAACTCCAGCTCGCAGGCCTCGCCGTTGATTGCTTGCGTCACCAGCGTCAGGTCGGCGAAGCGCACCTCGATCCGCCCCGTGAGCGCGGCGATGGACGGGTCCGCATCGTCGATGCGGCCGTCCGAGCGGATGGTCTCGATCCGGTCGAGGTTGTTAGCATAGGTGATCTCGGCCGAGACCACGTTGCCAAGAGCCAAGCCGTTCCGCTTGATCGCTCCGTTGAAATGGCCGAAGCGCTTCAGCTCCAGCGCGGCGGGCGTTCCGGCGCTGGTCGTCGTGCCGACTGTCTCGCCCTGCGCCACCAGCCGCGCGGTTGCCGTGAGCAGGCCAGACCGCTGCACCTGCCAGATTATCTGGTCGAGCACGCAGCCCGAGTACATCGCATAGCGCGGCCCCTCGGGCATGCCGGTCTCGATCGACATGCTGGGCAGCGTCCAGGCACCCGACTGAAACTCATGCGTCCAAGGGGCGGTGGTGACCTTGCCGCACCCAGTCTACGAGTGGGGACCGTCTGACCCTTAGAATTTAGCCTTCCCACCGCACCAGCAGGCTCGAGCCCGTGCGACGATAGACGCTGAAGCGCGGCGAGGATGGTTTCGCGATGGGTGGCTTTGTGTCTCGATTATGATGTAGCACCTTCGGGTGAAACCAAGGGAATAAAGCTTTCCACCTCGGCGGAGCCTCGGCTATCTTCTCTGACAGGATTTCGTGTTGTGGAGGGGGTTATATGGGCGTCGCAAAAACAATTCGGCAAGGCAGCTTAGGGAAGCGAGCCCTACGTCTAGCTGCAAAG
Organism: Hoeflea algicola; assembly: GCF_026619415.1. Lineage (NCBI taxonomy): Bacteria > Pseudomonadati > Pseudomonadota > Alphaproteobacteria > Hyphomicrobiales > Rhizobiaceae > Hoeflea > Hoeflea algicola. The sequence continues at coordinate 710,703 of NZ_JAOVZR010000001.1, read as the reverse complement.
TAATTACCCACCCCCTTACCATGCACCACAATGTCTGAATCCATGATGATATGGATCGGACTGATTTGCAGCAGCTGAGCAAGGACGAATTGATCGAGATGGTGCTTCGGCTCCAACGGCCTTCCAAGGATTCTCGGACGTCTTCCAAGCCGCCCTCGACGGACAAGAAAGAGAAACGCGTCAACTCACGACCGGGTGGAGCCAAGCCCGGGCATGAACCCCACAATAGGGTGCTGGCGGATTTTGCCGACATGTTTCGCGATCATGAACCGACCGCCTGCAAGAGATGCGGCCATGCGTTTTCCGGTGATGATACGATGGTGCTGGCCGGGGCCTATGACGAGATCGATATTCCTGCGATCCGTCCTCATGTCACCCGGCATCGGCGTTTTTCCTGTCATTGCCCGCAATGCGGCACGACAACAAAAGCCACCGCACCTGCCGTGGCAACCGCAACGCCGTTCGGGCCAGGCATTCACGCGCTGGCGATCTACCTCAAGAGTTTCCATGCATTGTCTTACGAACGCCTGAGCGGTGTGTTCATGGATATCTTCGGCCTTAATGTGAGCGAGGGCGCGATCATGAACATGTTTTCCCGCTCCCGTCCGAGCTTCCAGGCCACAGCACAGGCCGCCAAGGCCAGCCTTCGAGCCGCCCGCGTTGTCGCCAGCGACGAAACCGGTGTGCGTATCGAGGGCACAAATGCCCAACACTGGGTTTTTCATTGCAAGGATGCTGTTGTCCACCAGCCCGATTACTCCCGTGCAGCACGGGTCGTTCACGAGACCATGGGCGGCCATGTCCCCGAGGTATGGATATCTGATCGGTATTCAGCCCAGCAATCTCACGGCCATCGACATCAAACCTGCCTTGCACATTTGGCGCGTGATACAGCCTTTGCGCTGGAACATGGCGAGGATGATCTCCCTCTTCGCTTCCAGCTTTGGTTTGGCCGTGTGTTTGATTTCGCCAGAGCCATAAGCACATTCGCTGCGTCTACCGTCGCAAGCAAGAAGCGCAAATTCGATAAACAGCTTGCCGGGCTTCTATGCGCCCCGACTTCGTGCGACCTGGCCCAAAAGCTCCAGGCCAAGATCGGGCGGGCCCGCGATCAGCTGCTGACGTTTTGCGACTATCCCGGAGAAGTCGATGTCACCAACAACACATCTGAGCGAAAGCTCCGTCCATGGGTCATTCAGCGAAAGGTGACAAACGGATATCGCGCCATGTGGGCCGCCCAAGCCGAGGCGGATGTACGCACGACCATCGACACCGCCCGCCTCAAAGGCGCAAACCCCTTCCAGGTCATCGCATCCGTCCTGGCATAGGCCGGTAGAAGAACCGGAAATCACGAATTCGGGGGTGGGTAATTACGCTGCAAAGGACGGAAAATTCTTCGGTCTTGCGGATGGCAAGATTTTCGCTGAAGGCAACGATCCCGATCAAGTTTGGCAGCAACTTCATGACGAGGCTGGAAAGTCAGATCCAAGGTATTTCGGCTATGCGGGAGCGCGAAGTCGTTTTTTAAAGTTTTTTCCCAATGGCTTTCATTCTGATGGCTATGCCAATCAAGAAAGAAACTACAAACTCGCTGCTAAGAGGAAGCTTGACGATACAGCGCCCCTTGAAAAGGTTCTTACAGGATCAGGCTTCGGCGAAGCGGTTCTTTCCGTTTTTCGAGCCACAAACATGCTCTCTCCTTTCGAAAAGACTAAATTGCAGGATGTCTTTCGTGGTGCGGATGCTGATGCGGTCATTCAGGCAGCAGCCACCTTTGCGAAGCACGGTGACAAAACATCGCTTGGCCGTCTGGAAGCTAAGCTCAAGCCTTACGATTGCGCCAAATGGACAGTCGCGACTTATCTTCCCTATCTCTGGCAACCTGAAAGACACATGTTTCTGAAGCCCGAGGTTACAAAGGACTACGCCGCACGTGTCGGTCATCCGTTTGCCTCGATATATGAAGCAAAATTGAATTTCGATGTCTACGCCCAGCTGCTGGATCTTGTAGAAAAGACTAACCGAGAACTCAGCGATTTAAAGCCTCTCGACCGTATAGACATCCAGAGCTTCATCTGGGTGGTTGGTGACTATCGTGAAGACCGCGAAGAAGTTTACATTTGAAGCCAGTTCGCCACGATCAGTCCTGGCACCCAGTCTTTCAGGTAAAGAACTCATCGGCCGGGTCGATTTCCCAAGGCTTGGGGCCTGTCGGGATCTGAACCGCCAGTCGTGATCTCGCAGAGGGTGTGAGGCCAAGTTCGGTCATGAACTTCGCCATCAATTCCAATTGCTTATTTGAGATCGTCAGCCATGGCGACACCTGAATATAGCCTGCGGGTGTCTTCAGGATTGAGGGAGTCTCGGTGAGTTTTTTCTCGGCCTCAACCCAGCGACCGTAGGACTGGCAGTAGGCGGCAAACACTGTGCGGTCGATTTGTGTGAGCAGTCCGATACGGTTCAGGACTTCGGCCAGACGTTTCCATTCTGCCTTGGCTGTTGGCGACAGATGGGCAGGGCAGGTGGGTTTCTCCGATGGCGGTCGCGGTTCACGTCCGTTCACAGGTCGTCGTCCGGGATTGCCCTCGATCAGCTTCAGTCGCGTCGGCTTTGGCTTTCGTCCTCTCATAACGGTTCCTTCTCGCCGGATGGGATCAGCAGTTTGATCTCCTGGGCTTCGAAGCGAAGAGGGACGGAGCTGTACGCAATCTTCCACCCCGGTCGTTGAACAAGGGATTCTGGATGGTCAAAGTCAGCCTTCGATACATCGACTTGGTCTATCATTGCGCACGTCCTTTCAGGTATTAAGCGGTGCCAACGATTTGAATTCTATAGAGAAAGGGCGGCCGGATGACGGGGGATACCCCCCTGCCAATTTCGCGCTTGTAAAAGAAAACCTTCCCAGCCGGTCCTCATCCCAAAAGCCCCGAAGATCGGACCGCCCCCCCCGGGGCACCACCCGGGATCACAGTTTTCAACCATCATCGTCTTGTCTCGACACGACGCGCTCGGACAATCCGGGTAGAGCATCGTTTTGTTCGACTGCCATATAGCTCAGGCGGCCACTCAAGTTATGGGCTTGTGTCAAGGTCAACTGCAACCCGATGAGGGCGCACAGAACCAACTGGCCCAGCAATGCGCCATTCCATCTGACGAGCCTGTTGCACACGACTTCAACCAGGAACACCCAGCGACTTTGGGTCATGTCTCAACTCTGTTGGCGATGACTTCGGCGTAACGCTTTCCATCTGTCGTCGTGGCATCCTTGCCGGTAAAGCTCTGCCAGCGCTGCACGACCACGTCGACGTATGCAGGGTCGAGTTCCATGGCATAGCAGACACGCGCACTGGTCTCGGCCGCTATGATGGACGTCCCCGAACCACAGAACGGCTCGTAGACTGCCTGCCCGGGACTGGAGTTGTTGACGATTGGCCGCCGCATGCATTCGACAGGCTTCTGAGTGCCATGTACCGTTTCAGCGTCCTGATCCCGGCTGGGTATTGTCCACAGCGTGGTCTGCTTCCTGTCGCCACTCCAGTGTCCGGTACTCTTGCTTCGTACAGCATACCAGCATGGTTCATGTTGCCAGTGATAGTCGCCGCGGCTCAGAACCAGGCGCTCCTTGGCCCAGATAATTTGAGACCGGACGTCGAAACCCGCTGCTCCAAGACTTTCAGCGACGGTTGTTGCGTGCAACGCCCCATGCCAGACGTACGCGACGTCGCCCGGAAACAGTGCCCAGGCCTCGTGCCAGTCGGCGCGGTGATCATTCAGCACCTTCCCTGTACGCTTCGTCTTCGCCGCACCCGTCTCGTTACGCCATGCGGGGTCGTATGAGACGCCATACGGAGGATCGGTAACCATCAGGTGAGGGCTGGCTCCGTCGAGCAACCTCTCAACATCTGCCGCCACGGTAGCGTCGCCGCAGAGCAATCGATGCGGCCCCAGGCACCATAGATCTCCCAGCATGGACAAAGGTGTGCTGGGGGGCTCTGGAGTGTCTTCCTCACGGGGATCAGCACAATCGCGGTTCAGAATGGCGTCAAGTTCCGCCGTTTCAAAACCAAGTGTCGTCAGATCAATTCCCAATCCGTCCAAGTCGCCAACCTCAAGCGCCAACAACTGCTGATCCCAGTTCGCCGCCTCGGCCAGCCGATTGTCGGCCAGGATGTAGGCCCGCTTCTGAGCACTGGTGAGATGGGCCAGTTCGATCACGGGCACCGTCGCAACACCAAGCTTACGAGCCGCCATGACCCGGCCATGCCCCGCAATGATTCCGTTCTCGCCATCCACGAGGACCGGATTGGTAAACCCGTATTCCCGGATCGAGCCCGCGATCAGTGCAACCTGAGCATCCGAATGCGTCCGCGCATTGCGGGCATAGGGAATGAGATCCTCGACCGACCGTTGAACGACGCGGAGGTTCATCTCCGGGCTCTGATCCGGCTTCGGAGCAAGCACACTCTTCATTTGTGATGTCGTGACCGCCAAATCGAAAACTCCCCGCAGCTAAACCGGGCTTTTCCGGCACAACGATCATAGCAAATCAACAAGTGCTTGTAATCATGACATTTTTTGTAATCTTTGGCCAAAACTCGACACCGATGGTCGCTTGACGACAACAGCGCTGGTGGTCGCATGACGCCAGAATATCGGAGCACAGGAACAGTGACGCATGTGACACCGGAATACATGTTTCTTTCACGTACGCGCGTGAGAACAAATATGTATTCTGCCGTCACAAGCGTCATTGTCGGTCGATTGTGACCGCATTCATCAATAGCTCGGGCATCATCCCCGCTCGTTCAGGATATTCTAGAGGTCTGACTCCGACGCTTCGAACCGCCACCTGAGCAAGTCTTGGATGACCGCAATGCGGACCTTTCCACCATTCGCTGCGCCTGCATCATTCTCAGGTTCATCAACGGGGCGTCCGGAAGGGACGGCCGGATTATTTGGCTCGCGTTTTCATCGCCGAACTGGCAAAGGCATCGAAGACGGACTTGCCACGGTCATATGCTTCCGTCTCATGGGTCTCGAGCCAGATGAAACCACTGGCCTCACAGGACTTGGAGCCACAGACGAGCGCGCTCTCGGGGTGGCCGACCGGCTTGACGGAGCGAACGTAGATCTTTGTGCGCCCTTTCGGAGGGTGGTTTTCACATCGAATAACTGCCAAGTTGAGACCGTCTACTTTTATGTGTCAGGGGTAGCCGGATGAAGTATTCCCGTCTCGACGATGTCAAGACCTTCTACTCTCTCTTAGAGCGACTGAGCGCGAAAACCCCATCGCGGCAGATGGGACCAGCCTCTGCTCAAGACGGCTGGCCAGACCGGGGCGTCTACTTCTTTTTCGAAACCGGAGAAACCCGCGGCGACGGAACGCCTCGCGTGGTCCGTATCGGGACGCACGGATTGATTGAAGGGTCTTCTTCGACACTGTGGAAGCGGCTTTCACAACATCGTGGCACCTTGACGCCAAAAGATGGAAATCATCGAGGTTCGATTTTCCGGGAGCTCGTCGGCGCGGCACTTTTTGCAAAAGATAACAAGACCGTCGGGACATGGGGCAACAGGAAGGTCCCGGCTGTGGAGGTGGGAGCATCTGAGCGACCTCAGGAGGAAGCGGTTAGCGACCATATCGGCGCCATGCGCGTGGCCTGGCTCGACATTCCGGATAATCCGGGACCTGGTTCCCTTCGAGGCTTCATCGAGCGAAACGTGATTGCTCTGCTCTCCAACTACGACCGCGCGCCCATTGATCCGCCATCACCAAGGTGGCTCGGCCTAAATAGTGATCGGGATCGCGTGCGCAAATCCGGGCTTTGGAACAACAACCACGTGACCGAGACGCATGACCCGGCGTTTCTCAAAGTTCTGGAGGCACTGATTGAGGAACGACCAGTTTCTCCAAAAAGTCCGTCTGCGATGACCGGGGTGCCTCCGATCCTCGTCATGCAATGCGCCAAGTCGAAAAGAGACGGCGGCCGGTTTCAGGCCCAAGATGGCACGGCTCTTGCATTCGTCGCGGATCCGGAACTTACACCGCCCATCCCGGGTATCCGCCCGGTTCATCCCGATTCAGAGGATGAGGACGGGTTTGCCTGGCGGCGGCGCGTGCTCGATTACAACAGGGCGCATGCCGCGACGGGGGCGAACCCCTATGGTCTACATACCGCAGCCGATCTTTATATGAACCCGGCCTACGGTGCCGTTGCTGGGGCCATGCCAGCCGACCGTTTCTACATCCTCTCTGCCTGTTGGGGGCTGGTGCGGTCGGACTTCCTTCTGCCTAACTACGACGTCTCGTTCAGCCGGTCACAGGGCGTCCCACCCCATGCAATACGCGCCGGAGGCAAACACTGGCGTGCCCCCATCAGGTGGTCCGGTTTGATTGTTAGTGCATCATGGGCGTCTGGTCCATCGGGACAATGCTTTCCGGCGCGGGCGGGCGGTAGCCCAGAGCGCTATGCGGCCTGACGGTGTTGTAGTGGATACGCCATTGCTCGATCAGGATTTGCGCCTCCCTTAGGCTGTAGAAGATTTCGCCGTTCAGCAGCTCGTCGCGGAACCGGGCGTTGAAGCTTTCGCAGTATCCGTTCTCCCATGGTGAGCCTGGCTCTATGTAGGCCGTCTTGGCTCCAACAGCTGCAATCCAATCCCGCACTTTCTGGGCGATAAATTCCGGCCCATTGTCCGACCGAATGTATTCCGGCGGGCCGCGCAGGATGAATAGGTCTGTCAGAGCATCCAGCACGTCCGTTGAGTTGAGCTTGCGGTCCACGCGGATCATGAGTGCCTCCCTGGTGTATTCGTCGATGATATTCAGCGTCCGATAGACGCGGCCGTCAGCGGTTCGATCCTGGACGAAGTCGTAGGACCAGACGTGGTTTGGCCGTTCCGGTCTGAGACGCACACATGATCCGTCGTTCAGCCAAAGCCGCCCCTTTTTCTTCTGCTTTTGTGGCACTTTCAGCCCTTCACGCCGCCAGATGCGCTCAACCCGCTTATGGTTTACCTGCCAGCCCGCGTTGTTCAGCAGACCGGTGACCATGCGATACCCATAGCGCCCGTACTTGTCGGCCAGTTCGATGATATCATCGGTCAGCCGTTCTTCATCTGCCCGGCCCTGTGGCACCTTGCGCTGTGTGGATCGGTGTTGTCCGAGCGTGCGGCAGGCGCGGCGTTCTGATACGCCGAGCTCCCGCCGCACATGGTCGATGCACTTGCGCCGACGCGAAGGGCTTAGAAGTTTCCCTTTGCCGCCTCGGTCAGGATGAGTTTGTCCAGTGTCAGGTCAGACACCGCCCGCCGAAGCCGCTGGTTCTCCTTCTCCAGCTCTTTCAGCCGAGTGAGTTGAGATCGCTGCATCCCGCCATAGAGCTTCCGCCATCGATAAAACGTCTGCTGTGTCACGCCGATCTGGCGCACCGCGTCAGCAATCGTCGCACCTTGCCCTTGCAGAACTTCAACCTGCCGAAGCTTCGATACAATCTCTTCCGGCTTCTCTCGTTTTCCAGCCATCGCTGATCCTCCAATTTGAGGGATAATCTATCCCAGTTGGTGGACCACTTTCAGGGGGCAACTCCAGCGCAAACTGAGACGAAAAGTGGGCCATCCACTATAGGTCAATTTCGGCCCTTTGCGGACCTCCATCCAGGGTGCAGACAATGGCGGGGCCTGAGCCCGAAGCAGACACAACAGGTTCGACGGACGGTTTCCAAATGCCTATGACATGAGCCCCCGTGCGGCCTACAGGGATGCTGCCGACGGTTTGTTCATTTAGTTGGGATGCACTCTCTACTTTCGACATTGGGCCGCGGATTGGTTAGGCTTCATCCTTGTAGGCGAGCAGGCGCAAGGCGTTAATCACTACGAGAACCGTCGAGCCTTCATGGAAGAGAACCGCCGCGCCGAGCTGAAGCCCGAGCAATGTGGCGGGAACCAGAATGGCGACCATGCCAAGACTGATCCAAAGATTCTGCTTGATCGTCCGGCTGGTCCTGCGGCTAAGGCCGATGACGAATGGCAGGCGCTCCAGAGCGTCACCCATCAACGCTACGTCGGCAGTCTCAAGTGCAACGTCGGAACCGGCAGCCCCCATCGCGATCCCGACTGTTGCATTGGCCATGGCAGGTGCATCATTGACACCATCACCCACCATTGCGACCGGTTGCTCCGACCGCAGTTGCTTGATGGTCGTTACCTTGTCTTCTGGCATCAAATCACCCATCGCCTGGTCAAGGCCGACCTCCTTCGCGACGGCATCGGCGACACGGCTGTTGTCGCCGGAAATCATCACCATACGTGTAATGCCGAGTGAGCGGAGGCTGTTGATCACGCCTGCAGCCGAGGCGCGCGGTTTGTCCATGAGGCCGATCACCCCCAGGTAACGATCGGCCTTGCGCACGACCATTGTGGTGCGTCCCTGCCTTTCAAGGCTCTCCGAATCCTCCGCCACATCGGCAGGAATTGGTGATCCTTCTATCTCGGCAAAAAGGGCGGCCTTGCCGACATAAACCATTTCGCCCGCTATCTCTGCAACAAGGCCACGTCCAGTGATACTTTGAAGGTTATCGGCCGCAGCCAGTGTCGTGTCGCCCCCAAGCCGTTCGGTTCCATCACGAACCAATGCCGCTGCCAAGGGATGATCGCTGAGTGCTTCTACAGCGACAGCGACCGCAAGCAGTTCCTGCTCTGTGACCCCGTTAGCCGGAATGACATTGGTCACCTGTGGCTTTCCTTCCGTCAGCGTCCCGGTCTTGTCAAAGGCGATAGCACCAAGCGTACCAAGGTTTTCGAGCGGGCCACCACCCTTGACCAAGACCCCACCACGTGCGGCTCTCGCGACACCCGCAAGCACCGCGCTCGGAGTGGAGATGGCTAGTGCGCAGGGGCTTGCGGCCACCAGAACCGCCATGGCGCGATAGAAGCTGGCGCTGAATGGTTCATCGATGACAACCCATGCGAACAGCAGCATGCCAACTGACAGCAGGACCACCGGAACGAAAATGCGCTCGAAGCGGTCAGTGAAGCGCTGTGTAGGCGACTTTTGGGTTTCGGCTTCGCCAACCATCTGCACGAGGCGGGCGAGCGTACTGTCCTTGGCCAACTTGGAGACCTGTATCTCAAGGGCTCCGCCGCCATTGATCGTGCCGGCATAGACGCGGAATTCGGCTGCAAGTTCGCTGGCCATCGATGCGGCCTCGGCTATATCGCTCACCGCCCATTTGTCCACCGGAACGCTCTCGCCGGTTACGGGGGCCTGGTCGACACTGCTCGTCCCAAGGATCACGAACCCATCCGATGGAATACGCGAATTCGGTCGGACGACAACAACATCGCCCACAACCAGTTCGGCCACACGCACTTCGCGCATTTTGCCGTCTCGCTTGACTTCGGCGGTTGGTGGCGTGAGTTCCGCAAGTGCGGCAATGGCGTGGCGGGCGCGGCCCATCGCATAGTGCTCCAACCCATGCCCGATGCTGAACAGGAAAAGAAGCAGGGCTCCCTCGGCCCATTCGCCGAGAACCGCCGCACCTGCCGCCGCAACCAGCATCAGGAAATCGATCTCGAAGCGACCGACAAGCAATGACTCAATGGCTTCGCGGAGAAGGTAATACCCACCAAATCCATAGGCGGCGACATAAAGGGCGAGCGGAATCCATATTGGTATCGACACCACAAACGATGACGCGAAACCCGCTGCGAGAAAACCGCCGCAGATCAAGGCAAAGATCAGCTCTGTGTTGCTGCCAAAGATGCCACCGTGGTCCTTTTCTTCACCTTCCTCAACATGGTCGACAGTCGGTGCTGGCTGGGTTGAAGGGAAGATGACGCCCAAGTCTTCCAATCCCCTGCGGAGGGTCGTTTCAGATGTCACCGATTTGTCGAACTCGATCCGCACTGGACCGGCAACATTGGCCACGGCTTCCAGAACACCCGGCATCTGATGCAGATAGTCCGTGACCGTACGGGCACGGCTCGCATTTTGGATGCCGTTCGCCTCCCAAAGGACATGGCCAAATTGTTCGGTTAGTCGGGCACCGGAACTTTCGGCAACCTCCATAATCCTGGCAAGGCTGATGATCCCGGGATCGTAGTGAATGCAAAGCTTGGCTGGTTGACCTTCGGCAGCGGCAAGGACATGAACCTTCGACATGCCTTCGCGCTCGGCCAGGTCTGCGACCAATCGATCGACGCAGGCATCATGTTCATCTGGAATATTCGGAAGGACGACAGGAAGATCGAGTTGCAGATTGCTTGCATCAAACTTCGTCATGGGCGTGAGGTCTTTCTTTCGGGAGGACGTTTCGCCAGGAGAAGGCCGCGAGGCAACCTCACTCCTTTCGACGGACCGTTCCTTGAAGGTTCGTGGCTTCGGCTATGGTGTTGGAGATCGTCCCATATTTCCGAACATTCTTATGCAGCAAGTCGAGCCGCTGGTCGGTCTCGGTGGTGTCAACAATCAACTCATAGGTGACGGACACCATTTTGGGAGGGCTGTCCTGCCGGATGCCATGGAGCGTGACCTCGACGCCGAGCAGATGAAAGTCGAGGATCGGCGTCACGCGCTCGATGCCCTTGATCATGCAGGCGGCAACCGATGCAAGAAGCAGTTCGGCCGGATTGAAGGCATCCGGCCTGCCCACCATGTCGGTATCGAGGATGATCCGCGCCTCCTTTGTCGAGGCTTCCGCCCCGTGATTGTCGACACGGCGCGCTGCCACCCTGTATTCAAGCATGAGTGTCTTCCTTTATGAGGGGCCGACCGGCATCGCCGGGAGACCTCAATTGCACACGTTGGAACTGTTCATCAGCATGATCCGGATGAGGCGATCGTGTCAAAGCGGGATGCCGCGGCCGCGGCAAGTTCCTTCTTCCCTGTCTCGTTTATTTCACCACACATTTCAGCTGGCACTATTGCTCGTCAGTTATCTTGCATCAGTGGTAGGCGCGGCGAGCCTTGTGTCGTTGACCGAAGTCAAGTCGAACTCGAACCATGCGACCAGAACTCGGTGGCGGGCTCATGCCACACCCTCGCGCTTAGCCAGAGATGCCTACTCCTTCGGGCCGATACCACTGTATCGAGTGGCGGCGTTTGTCGGTGGAACTCATATATCGCCATGACCTTGGCCGAAGTGCGATTTGGCGCATAGCTGCCGTTGGTGCAATCTGCAACGAAAGTCAGCTTTCCGCCCTTCTAAGCCGTTCGCGGCATCTCCATACGGTCATCTGTCCTGCGAATTGTTGGGTGTCCGCCGCAGCCCAAAATGAGCTTGACCCCTGCTCAACCTCCTGAGCTCTGCGCCAGATAAATTGAGCATATCGGAGAATTAAGCATCGCGCCGCAGAGCGGGAATTCGGACATTCGCGCATGAAGAAATTGGAGACAGAGGCTGCCGCAGGAGGTCGCGTTTATCGCGATCCGGGACCGACCGCCGCCGATTTCGAATTCAATTTTGTTCACACTTCGAAACTCGAATTAATCGTTTCGAATCTCGAAAGATCGATATTTTGAACTGATCGATTCGAATTTCGGCGCAAACGGTTCGACATTCGAATCGTTTGGACGGCACGACAAAAACCTGAAAACCGTCTTTTCGGTATCACGTACATGTACGTGACATTGAATCGGCGAAATTTCCCACCGCCTACATGATCGTTCGAGGTTCGAAATATACGTTTCGAATTTCGAAATGAATTGTTCGAATTTCGAACTGTCGGATTTCCTCAGATTTGGCGATTTGTAATTACCCACCCCCGAATTCGTGATTTCCGGTTCTTCTACCGGCCTATGCCAGGACGGATGCGATGACCTGGAAGGGGTTTGCGCCTTTGAGGCGGGCGGTGTCGATGGTCGTGCGTACATCCGCCTCTGCTTGGGCGGCCCACATGGCGCGATATCCGTTTGTCACCTTTCGCTGAATGACCCATGGACGGAGCTTTCGCTCAGATGTGTTGTTGGTGACATCGACTTCTCCGGGATAGTCGCAAAACGTCAGCAGCTGATCGCGGGCCCGCCCGATCTTGGCCTGGAGCTTTTGGGCCAGGTCGCACGAAGTCGGGGCGCATAGAAGCCCGGCAAGCTGTTTATCGAATTTGCGCTTCTTGCTTGCGACGGTAGACGCAGCGAATGTGCTTATGGCTCTGGCGAAATCAAACACACGGCCAAACCAAAGCTGGAAGCGAAGAGGGAGATCATCCTCGCCATGTTCCAGCGCAAAGGCTGTATCACGCGCCAAATGTGCAAGGCAGGTTTGATGTCGATGGCCGTGAGATTGCTGGGCTGAATACCGATCAGATATCCATACCTCGGGGACATGGCCGCCCATGGTCTCGTGAACGACCCGTGCTGCACGGGAGTAATCGGGCTGGTGGACAACAGCATCCTTGCAATGAAAAACCCAGTGTTGGGCATTTGTGCCCTCGATACGCACACCGGTTTCGTCGCTGGCGACAACGCGGGCGGCTCGAAGGCTGGCCTTGGCGGCCTGTGCTGTGGCCTGGAAGCTCGGACGGGAGCGGGAAAACATGTTCATGATCGCGCCCTCGCTCACATTAAGGCCGAAGATATCCATGAACACACCGCTCAGGCGTTCGTAAGACAATGCATGGAAACTCTTGAGGTAGATCGCCAGCGCGTGAATGCCTGGCCCGAACGGCGTTGCGGTTGCCACGGCAGGTGCGGTGGCTTTTGTTGTCGTGCCGCATTGCGGGCAATGACAGGAAAAACGCCGATGCCGGGTGACATGAGGACGGATCGCAGGAATATCGATCTCGTCATAGGCCCCGGCCAGCACCATCGTATCATCACCGGAAAACGCATGGCCGCATCTCTTGCAGGCGGTCGGTTCATGATCGCGAAACATGTCGGCAAAATCCGCCAGCACCCTATTGTGGGGTTCATGCCCGGGCTTGGCTCCACCCGGTCGTGAGTTGACGCGTTTCTCTTTCTTGTCCGTCGAGGGCGGCTTGGAAGACGTCCGAGAATCCTTGGAAGGCCGTTGGAGCCGAAGCACCATCTCGATCAATTCGTCCTTGCTCAGCTGCTGCAAATCAGTCCGATCCATATCATCATGGATTCAGACATTGTGGTGCATGGCAAGGGGGTGGGTAATTACGGCGATTTTTCGAATTTCGAAGTTTTCCATTCGAATCTCGACCTATCCCAGAATCGAAGGTGAGCAGTCCAGTTCTGACTTGCGGAATGGTGCGGGCGTAGTCGGCAACGACGAGCCACGGCCGCTAGGCAGGACTTGACGGGTCGCATCGGTTGACAATCATGCCCCCCCGTCAATGGTTTCATGGACGGGACTAGGCCAGCGCCAATGAGCAGACTTGTGAACATGTCGACAGGAGCGGTTTGCAGAGCCGCCAGCTAGGGTTTGATGAGAAAGAGGATGTCAGGTCCATACTGGGCGAGTTCATACATCTGACGGGCAGGAAACCGACCTTTTTGGATTTGCTACTCTTTCACCGACAATGATTGCATTCTGGTTTTGGCTGCCATCGGTCGGGAGTGTTTTCTCGGCATGACTATTGATGGATTCCGATTCCGCTCTGGCGAGGTGGGCCTATCCCGCCCTGATATGCGTTGCCTTAGAAGCAGCCAGCCAACCACCCCCGACCCTCGGGGGCCGTATGTGGTCTACTTTGAACAAAAACTGCTTCCTCATGCACGATTGAGCACCACACAGAGAGAACAGGAACCAGAGAGTGATCCAGTTGGAATTTGCATTTGAGCCCATGCCCTCGCAAGCGACCGAAGATGCCCCAATCAAGCGACGCTCAGTTGCTCGCCGGGCTGACCAGTTGAAGGACACCGCCCAGAGCCCTGCGAGCGCCGTACTCGCCTAACCCAGAGAAGAGAGCTCGGGATTGTTCCCGGGTTCTCTTCATTGCAGGAACAAGTTATTCCCTAGCTGTGATCGGGCCAACCCTTTTGGCAAAGCTAACCAGCAGATTGAACGGGGCGACGCAGCTGGTTGCAATGGAAGGCAATTACCTGGATTGTGGACATAGAGATTTAGACTACCAGAGTGTCACTCGGATCGCTATCTACATGAAATACGCTGTCAGACAAACATCATGACCACGATCGCGCCGAGCACTATCAGCACAAGCCCACCGATCAGCATCGGCAGAAGCGTGTCCTTCGGATCAATGTCGCGCGTCACAAAAGTCAGCGGTTGGTTTGGTTTAGATTTTTCTTTGATCATGATTTGGGTTCCTAAATTATCCTCAGCGTGTCGCAGCATGGCTTCTTCACAACAACGCAGTGGAGGGTAGCTGGTTCCATGCACCCCGCTGCTAATCTAGCAGGCTGCTGAACAACGCCTTGGTTTTCCTCGATCCTTGTGGCAACGAAGGCTGATCGCGTAGCCCTCGCTTGCCGCAACCGCCTGTAGCCCCGAGGCTTCTTGAAATTTCCCAACATGCACCAGACGAGAGAGCTCGGGATTGTTCCCAGGCTCTCATCCGGACAAACAGGCTGCCATAGGAGGGTCTATTGGCAGCAGGCCAACTTCACATAGTTGTTGCCATATGTGGCGAATGCATCGTCTGGGACAAGCCGCTGGGCCTTCAGCTCCTTAATGAGGTCGACGGCCATTGAGGAGGACACCGGTTCGGCCAAGCTAATCGCGTACCAGCCGTTGGTTGCAAGAAATGCCTTGAGCTTTATGGGCGAGTTTCTCACGTAGGATGCAGCATCAGAATACTTTAAGAAGCTTTTGATCTGTATGTATTTTTTATCGAACTCACGAGTGGCAAATCCCTCGACCATCAGCCATGTGTGATGTGCGTAGCCCTGCAAATTCGAGTATCGCACCACGTACCATCCGTTGTCGTCACCGATGATCTGCACCGGTGCTCCGTTCTTGATCCGCGCCAACGCCTGTGTCGCTTCATCTGGCCCGGACTTCAATTCGATCTGCCCTCTCGGATGCCGAACAAGGCCCGCCATTCCAACAGAACTTGCTTGGTCCGGTTCGGTTCGCCTTGCAGGTGCGGGGACGGGGACGGGGACGCGAGGCAAAGCAGCCGTTATTTGGGTCAGCCGGTACTGTGTCATTTCGCTGGAAGAGAGGTAGCGCATGTCGTCACTGTCATACTTTAAAGCCACCTGAAGCAGACCGGGATCAATACCCATGTCGATCATGTAGGTGATCATGTCCGCCGTCGCGGACTGGATCGCTGACACAGCTGTTCTGCTGTCCATACCGGCTTCGGCGCTGAATGACGAGCGGTGAACGCCAATCGATCCGGGGTCGGCAAACCTCTGGACGCCACCCATGAATGCCAGTGCGCATGCAGAAGCGCATTCGGCGGCTCTGAGCTGGACGGTGGACAATCCAAGTGAACGGATCAACCGTCCAAACTCCATGGCAGCAAAGGTATTGCCTCCCGGAGAGTTGAAGGTCACTACAGTCGCCTTGCTGGACTGGACCAAGCGTTCGAACCGGGCAAAGTTCTGACCGTTCGCAAAATCGCCCTGTGCAACAATCACTGTTCCATCCGGGGTCGTAGCTGCTTCAAACTGCACTTCGGCAGTACCTGCCTTGGGTAGAAGCAGGCAACTTGCGAACGCAATCCCGACGACAATCCAATTCTTCATAGCCCACCTATGCCTGCGACGCCCACCCCTAATTTTAGGCTTACAGCAGACTACTCGCGGTTGTCCCAAGATGGCAACTCACATCGCGGGCAACCGTTCTATCGCTTGCACGGCATGGACCGATCCAGGGCCGTCTTCATAGCCTTTTCAAGCGCCTTCTCGTGCTCTTCAGCAACTATGAAGGAGTCATGGATAGGCAGAGCGATGATGCTCTTCCTGTGAAGCTCTGAGAGAACGCTACGACACATTTCTGAATCGATATTCTGCAGGCGCATTCCTATGCCCGTGTGAAAATATTCCTGGACATTGGGGTGCTTGGTCTTGATGTCCTCAATCAACTCCTTGGCGGCATCCATGTCGCCTTGGAGGGCATCCGCCAGGGCTCTCTGTGCGCGCGACAAGGTCTGTGCGTTCAAAATCATGTTGAATGCAATTTTTCCAAGGTCGCGGTGCCAACCCGAAACCTCATAGGCGTCACCATTCAGCGTTTGCCCTGCCATCTTGTACAACAGCCGCGGGTGAATCTGGCTATAGTCACGCTCAACGGTGGCCTGACCATTGATTGTAATGAATTTCCTATGCCTGGGCGGACAAGACTGCCACCAAGCTCCATAGTAGCGCCCTCCCAGCGTCCAAGAGCCTTTATAGACGCGGTACAGTGCTTTTTGGGTCGTATAGATGGCTTGCTTGCCGAACCGCACCACATCGCCCTCGATAACCGCGTCGGGAGATTTGATCCTGATGTCAGCTTCGGCAACGGCAAGGTTGATTTTGGAAAGAAGCGCGCGATCTCGGATGACCCGCTTTGTGTCCTTGTAATCCGTCATTTTGCCGTCCGCATCTTTCAGTCGGATCAGCTCGCCGACCTCGTGATGCAGTTTCGGCAAGCCGACGTCAGCCAGCCAACGCGCAGGGCGATAGCTTGATTGAATGCCGCTCGACAAACCTGCTGGACGTAAATCGTGATCGACAAGGATGCCAGCCTCGATCAGGCCGTCAATGGTCGGGATCACAGTGTAAAAGGAAAAGTCGGAGTCGTGATATAGGCGGGCACCGTGCCACCAGGCATTGCGTCTTGAATATGAAATCCTGCGTTCTGGATCGTAATGTGCCGCCAAAAGGGCATCGGCGACAATCACCGCCTGAACGCGCGCGCCCTTCGCAGAGCGGACAGGTGGTAGCTCCAAAAGAGCGGCAATTTCCTTGACGTCGCAACGCCAGTTGAGGCTAAGCGGGCGATCACGGTTCGGATCGCGCTTCCGAATATATTTCAGTCGGCGCTGATTGGCTGTCCAAATTTGTTGACGGGGTGGGGCGCGATGTTCCTGCGGTGGGGCTGGGATATGTCCCAGCTCTGAGGTCACCGATGACTATGACGGGACTTTGCCCGAGTCTTAATTGCTGCAATCACCATCTGGCCACCTTTGAAACGCCCATTAAGGATGGGGCACTTCAACAAGGCTCAGTGCCGGCGGCGCATGGGTCAAGCATAGATTTCACTTGCAACACCAAATCCGTCATTCTGCAACACGTCTGCAGTTGCAGCATTGTTGCAACTTATGTTGACAATGTTGCACGGCGCTCCAAAAATTCGGAGGAACTGTCAACCAATTTTGATCATTTTTTTCAGTGGCTTGTGGCGGAGGGGGTGGGATTCGAACCCACGGTACGGTCTCCCGCACGCCGGTTTTCAAGACCGGTGCCTTAAACCGCTCGGCCACCCCTCCGGATGTTCGGGACTGAGCGAACTCCGGTTGCCAATGCCGATGACAGGCACCGGGTCCGGGGCGCCAGCCCGATTGCGGTTCGAGCGCGCTTTTAGCCTTGCCTCAGGTGTTGCGTCAACTTGTTTCGAACCATGATCCGAGCCGCCGCCTACCGGCGTGACGAGCATCCTGCTGCGCCGGTTACCTGGCCCTTTGATCAAATTTGTCGGCATATCCTGAAACCGGACGCGGGTGCGGCGCGTAGAGCATGACAGTTCAGACACATTTTAAGGGAGCCAAAGCATGTTCGCACGATTTTCGTCCTTCATTCTGGCAGTAGCCAGCGTTTGCGCCTTGCTAGCCACGGGCGTTCGTGCCGAGCCGCTTGCGGGCAGCGAGCTCAAGGACTTCGTCAATGGGAAGCGGGTTTATCTGGCAACGCCTTTTGGCGGTGAGTTTCCACTGAACTACAAGCGCTCAGGTACGGTGACCGGCGACGGCACCGCGTTCGGTCTCGGCAAGTTCCTGGCGCCAAAGGAAACCGGGCGCTGGTGGGTCAAGGGCAGCAATCTGTGCCAGCAATGGCCGAGTTGGTATGAGGGCAAGCCGACCTGCTTCACGATCACCAAAACCGGCGAAAGATCGCTCGACTGGGTTCGCCAGGATGGCCGCCGCGGCCGCGCCCGAATCGAAGGGTAGACCCGCAGGGCAGGGCGCACGGCAGGTGCAGGGGACACACCCGGGTCTCGTCGCCGACAGGTTGGGCAGTATCCGAATGGCAAATATTGACAGAAATTTCACCATGTTGACCGCTTTTGCGCCGCCGAATGTGGCCATCAACGCATTTTCGCCATCTTGCGCGGCGAATTAAAGCTTCGATAATGACATCGACCGCATTGATCGAAGGGGACGGGTTTGCAGGGGACATGCTGCCAAATCCAAATGGCAACCGCCAGAGCATCGAGTACCGGCGTGGGACAGAAAAACCGTATCAATTTCGAAGCAGGGCTGCGTCGCGCGGCCTGCCTGTCGATCCTTGCCCTGCTTTCGGTAGGGCTTGCCGGTTGCGGGTCCACGTCCAAATCAAGCAGCAAGTCCTCAAGCTCCTTCATCAACACCAAGAGCAAATTTTCGGTTTCCGAATATGGCGTCGCGGCCAGCCCGCGGGTTTCGGCCTCCAAGCGGCCCAAAAAGGGTGGCGGCCGGGCGCTGGTGGGCAAGCCCTACCGGGTACGGGGCAAATGGTACACGCCAAAGGAAGATCCGGACTACGACCGGGCCGGACTAGCATCCTGGTATGGCCCGAATTTTCACGGCCGGCTGACCGCCAATGGCGAGATTTACGACCAGTTCCACCTGTCTGCCGCACACCCGACTTTTCCGTTGCCGAGCTATGCCCGGGTGACCAACAAGAAGAATGGCAATTCGGTCATCGTCCGGGTTAATGATCGTGGTCCGTTCGCCCATGGCCGGATCATCGATCTGTCCAACAAGGCGGCCGAACTTTTGGACATGAAACACGAAGGCGTCGCCGCTGTCCGTGTTGAATATGTCGGCCGGGCGCCGGTGGAGGGTGACGACACCCGTTATCTGATGGCAAGCTACCGGCCAGGCGGTTCCGATGCACCGATCGGCGGCAATATCGCGACCGGTGTGATGCTGGCGATGAATGACGCGGTGACCAGCTTTCCGGGCGTCAAAGCGGCCTCGGCTACCATGGCCCCACCGGCGGCCATCAGTACGTCAACCGCGTTTCAGGCCCCTGTCGCAAACGCCACGGCGGCTACATTTGTCGGTTTCCCGTTGGGAACCGGTCTGCCGACTGTCGGCCCGGTTGTGCCTGACCGGCCCTCCTACCAGATCCCGGTGGCGGCACTCGACGCTGATCCCGGCGAGGCTGGCGCCGGCCTGCGTGAAATCGGCGCCGCATATTGGGGCGGCCGCGTGACCTCGATCTCTGCACGGTTCGACACGGTTTTGCGCGGGCGCGACAACCGCCGCTGACGGTGCCAATACCTTCAGTCACACGCGCGCGTCCACGGGGCTGGCTGTCCAGATCACTCTGAGACCTTGATATTCTGAATTTCCGCTTTGGCGCGGATGTCGTGGTTGCACGCCTTTTGCATTGAAGCACCTTGCGTCCACTTAAAACCATATCGGTCGCGTCAAGGTTTTGGTTTGAGAGATACCTTTTATTACGGATATGTCCCGAATTGGCCAAAACCACCACGGTTGGATTGTCGATCATCATCAAATTCACCCAAACCATTGATTTTTATGGGCTTGATTGCTAGATTGCGGTTTACGCCCCGATCGCTTCTCTCATGATGGATGGCTATGATGTTCCGGCCACTCCTTGGTAGCCTGTTAATTGCCTTGACGCTGCTGGTTGGCACCCTGCCAGCGGCGGCGCAATTGTTCGAGACCCGGGCCAAGCAGGCCTATCTGGTCGATGCCGATACCGGCACGGTTCTGTTTGCCAAGAATGAAAACGACCAGGTTCCGCCGGCGTCGCTGGCCAAACTGATGACCATGGAAGTGGTGTTCAACGCGATCGAGAGCGGACGTCTGACGCTGGACGATACGTTTCAGGTCTCCGAAAATGCCTGGCGCACCGGCGGGGCGGCGTCTCGCACATCCACCATGTTCGCCGAACTGAAATCCTCGATCCGGCTGGAAGACCTGATCCGCGGCGTTATCGTGCAATCGGCCAACGACGGCTGCATCATCATTGCCGAGGGGATGGCCGGCTCGGAAGACAATTTTGCCCGGCTGATGACGGAGCGCGCGCACGCCATCGGTCTGACCAACTCTGTATTCGGCAATTCGACCGGCCTGCCGCATCCCGATTCCAAGGTGACTATGAAGGATCTGGTGACGCTGGCGCGACATATCCAGACCACCTATCCGCAGTTCTACAAGTATTATTCAGAACCCGATTTTACCTGGAACAAGATCAAGCAGCGCAACCGCAACCCGCTCTTAGGTCTCGACATCGGTGTTGACGGCCTGAAGACCGGCTTTACCGAGGAATCGGGTTACGGCATCGTCTCGTCAATCAAGCGCGATGGGCGACGGCTGTTTCTGGCGATGAGCGGTATGGCGAGCCTGCGCGAACGCGCCGAAGAAGCCCGCAAGATTCTGGAATGGGGTATTCGCGCCTTCGACCGCAAGCAATTGTTTGAAGAGGGTGAAACGATCGCCGAGGTCGGCGTCTATGGTGGCGAGAACCCGGCTATCATGAAGGCTAAAGGACCGGTCGACATCTTGCTGCCGATCACCTACCCGGACCGGCTAACTGCACGAATCACCTATCACTGGCCATTGCGCGCGCCGCTTGAAGCAGGTGCGGAAATTGGCGTGCTCAAGGTATATATCGGCGACACGCTGTCTCAGGAAACGCCGCTTTTTGCGGTCAATTCGGTCTCCAAGGGTACGTTGCACAGCCAGGCACTGGATGCATTGCTCGAACTTGCGCAATTCTGGCGATAAGGCAGCGTGCAACCGTTCAATTCCATTGCAATATGCTCTAGACACGGGGTGAGCCCGGAATACCGGGACCAAACCAACAACAGATCCCCGACGCACGTTGCGTTGGCGGCGATCGGGATAACCAGACGTGAGCAAAAGCACAGGGCGCTTCATCACATTTGAAGGCGGCGAGGGTGTCGGCAAGTCGACCCAGATCCACCGTTTGGCCAATGTGCTCCGGCGCCGCGGTCATGACGTGCTGGTCACGCGCGAGCCGGGCGGCTCGCTTGGCGCGGAAGCCGTGCGCCACGTGCTGTTGTCGGGCGCAGCCGAGGAATTCGGCGTGCGCATGGAAGCCATCCTGTTTGCCGCAGCCCGCAGCGACCATGTCGAGGAAGTCATTCGTCCGGCGATTGCCGAGGGCACGATCGTGCTGTGCGACCGATTCATGGATTCAAGCCGCGTCTACCAAGGCGTCACCGGCAATCTGGAGCCGCAATTCATGGCCAATCTGGAGCGGATTGCCGTCAATGGCATGGTGCCGGACCTGACGCTGGTGCTCGACCTTCCGGCAGAGGCCGGGCTCGGGCGGGCCAAGGCGCGCGAAGGCGAGGGGCTGCACCCGACCGCTTCGAGAAGGAAGAACTCGCCACCCACGAAAAGCGGCGCGAAGCATTCAGGGATCTGACCCGCAACGAACCGGACCGCTGCAAGCTGGTCGACGCCAACCAGTCCGAAGACGCGGTTGCGCTGGCCATCCTGGCGGCGTTAGAGCCCTTACTCCAGGATGGTGAGGTGGATACACCAACACCGAAACATCCGGCATGAGCGGCGCCCAAACCGGTCTATTGGAGGGAGCGATCCCGCCCTCGCAGAACACCGTGCTTTTTGGACATGATTCGGCGCAGTCATTTCTGGCCAACGCCTACCGATCCGGCCGCATGCATCACGCCATCCTGATCGAGGGTGCGGAAGGCATTGGCAAGGCGACACTGGCTTACCGGTTTGCCCATCACGTGCTCTCCCATCCCGATCCTTCGTCAGCACCAGACCGGCTTGCGGACCCAGACCCCAACGACATGGTCAGCAGGCAGATCGCGTCGGGGGCGTCGCATCACCTGCTGCACCTGGCGCGTCCGGTGGATGAGAAGACCGGCAAGACCAAATCGGTCATTACCGTCGACGAGGTGCGCAGGGCCGGCAAATTCTTCAACCAGACCTCAGGCACCGGCAACTGGCGGATCGCGATCATCGATCCCGCCGATGACCTCAACCGCAATGCCGCCAACGCCATTCTCAAAATCCTGGAGGAGCCGCCGAAACAATCACTGTTCCTGGTGCTTTCGCATACGCCGGGCCGGCTGCTACCGACCATCCGTTCGCGCTGCCTGTCGCTGCGGCTGCAGCCATTGTCCCCCCCGATGTGAACCGGGCGCTGGGGCATCTGGGCAACGCACCGGGCGAGAACGATGCGATCGTCCGGCTCAGTGAAGGCAGCGTCGCCAGGGCGTTGCTGATGCGCAATTATGGCGGCGCTGACATTGCCGAGGCCTTTGTAGCTATTCTGGAGAGCGGCAACCTTGCCAAACGCGAACCGATCCACAAGCTCGCCGAAACGCTGGCCGCGCGCGACCGCGATGTGGCCTACCAGTTCTTTACCGAATTGGCGGTCGACCGTGTGCGGGCCATGGCGCATGATGCGGGCGCGGCCGGCGATCTCATGGAAGCCGACCGGCTGGCGCGGTTGTCGGCGGTGCTGGTCGAGCATTTTGCCACCGCGGCAGCCTATAATCTGGACCGCAAACAGACGGTTATGCATGTCTTTACACTGTTTTTTGAAGGCCGCTAGGAACTTCTGGCATGGCATCGGCCCACTTTATCGCTTATGACGGCGGCGGGCATGGAGCCAATAGTAGGTCCGGCCCCGGACATGAAATTCGAAGGCTATCATGAGCACCGAGCGTTTTTACATCACCACACCTATCTTCTATCCCAACGGGGTCCCGCATATCGGCCACGCCTACACGGCGATCGCGACCGATGTTGCTGCGCGGTTCCAGCGGCTTGACGGCAAGGATGTGTTTTTCCTGTCGGGCACCGACGAGCATGGCCAGAAGATGCAGCAGACCGCCGAGAAGGAAGGCATCAAGCCGATTGAACTGGCGGACAAGAATTCCGCTGTGTTCCGCTACATGCTGGTCCAGCTCAATTGCTCCAATGACGATTTCATCCGCACAACAGAAGAGCGCCACCGAATTTCGGTGCAGGAATTGTGGAAGCGGATGGAAGCCAATGGCGATATCTATCTGGGCAATTATGGCGGCTGGTATTCGGTCCGCCAGGAAGCTTATTTTGACGAGGCTGAAACTACCCTTGGTGAAGATGGCGTCCGCCGCGAACCGCTTGGCTCACCGGTCGAATGGGTGGAGGAAGAAAGCTATTATTTTCGACTGTCGGCCTATGAAGACAAACTCTTGGAACTGTTCGAGACAAACCCTGAATTCGTGGCGCCTGCTGAGCGGCGCAATGAAGTGGCGAGCTTCGTCAAATCGGGCTTAAGAGACCTGTCGATTTCGCGCACGACATTCGACTGGGGCGTTCCGGTGCCGGGCGATGACAAGCATGTCATGTATGTCTGGGTTGATGCGCTGACCAACTATATCACGGCTGCCGGCTTTCCCGATGAGGCTTCAGACAAGTGGAACTACTGGCCTGCCGTCCACATGATCGGCAAGGACATTGTGCGGTTCCACGCTGTATACTGGCCCGCCTTCCTGATGTCGGCCGGGCTGGCGCTTCCAGCCAAGGTGTTTGCGCACGGCTTTCTGCTGGTCAAGGGCGAGAAAATGTCCAAATCGATCGGCAATGTGGTCGACCCCTTCGCGCTGATTGATGCCTATGGGCTTGATCAGGTGCGCTATTTCTTCATGCGTGAAGTGCCGTTCGGACAGGACGGCAGCTACAGCCCCGAAACGATCGCCACCCGGATTAATTCCGATCTTGCCAATGGCATTGGCAATCTCGCCAGCCGGTCCTTGTCGATGATCAACAAGAACTGCGATGGCAAGATGCCAGCCTGCGGTCCCTTGACCGATGAAGATAAGGCGCTTTTGGCCACCATAGACAATGTGATTGAAAGCGTACGCGCCGATATGGCGGATTTCCAGATCCACAAGGCTCTGGCCTCGATCATCGACGTCGTGGCCGATGGCGACCGCTATTTCGCCAGTCATGAGCCCTGGGCGCTGAAAAAGACCGATCCGGCACGGATGGAAACTGTGCTCTACGTCACGGCAGAGACCGTGCGCCAGATCTCGATCCTGCTGCTGCCCTTCATGCCGGAATCGGCGGGTAAATTACTTGACCTGGTCGCCGCACCTGCTGACAAGCGCGATTTCGCCGCCCTTGGTGAGATCGGGCGTTTGGTGGCAGGTACACCGATCGACAAGCCGGCGCCAATCTTCCCGCGCTATGTCGCGCCTGAGGAGGCGTGAGCGAATGTTGATTGACACCCATTGCCACCTCGATTTCGCCGATTTTGATGCGGAACGCGACGAACTGGTCGCGCGCGCACACGCGGCGGGCGTCACGCAGATGGTGACGATCTCGACGCGCGTGAAAAAACTCGACACACTGCTGGCGCTGACCGAACGCTATCCCAGCGTGTTCTGCTCGGTGGGCACTCATCCCAACAATGCCGATGAAGAGCTGGATGTGACGGCCGACGAGCTGGTGCGTCTGGCCGAAGCCAACACCAAGGTGGTGGCGATCGGCGAAGCTGGGCTCGATTATTTCTACGACACGCAAAAGCCCGAGGACCAGAAGACGGGGTTTCGCCGCCACATCGAAGCCGCGCGGCGGACACAACTGCCGTTGGTCATTCACAGCCGCAGCGCTGATGACGACATGGCGGCGATCCTGACCGAGGAAACAGGGAAGGGGGCCTTCCCGTTCATCCTGCATTGCTTTTCGGCGGGTCAGGCGCTTGCCGACACTGGTGTCGCGCTCGGCGGGTATATTTCATTTACCGGCATTCTGACTTTTCCAAAGTCGACCGAGCTGCGCGATATTGCCAAAACCGTACCGATGGACCGGCTGCTGGTGGAAACCGACGCGCCATATCTCGCGCCCAAACGCTGGCGCGGCAAGCGCAACGAACCGTCCTATGTCGTCAACACGGCGGAAGTTCTGGCCGAAGTTAAAGGCGTCTCCTATGAGGAGATGGCCCGGATTACGACCGAGAACGCCTTTCGCTGCTTCTCCAAGATGCCGTCGCTGTGACTGTCCGATACCGCCGCGAGTTCGTCCTCCTTGGCTGCGCCTCCTCGCCAGGCGTGCCACGCGTCAACGGCGATTGGGGCGCCTGCGACCCAAGTAATCCAAAAACCGGCGGACCCGCGCTGCCTTCCTGATCCGCCAGATCGGACCAGATGGTGGGGAGACCACCGTTGTGGTCGACACCGGGCCGGATTTCCGGGAGCAGATGATCGCCAACAAGGTGCGCCACATTGATGCGGTGCTCTACACCCATTCGCATGCTGACCATGTGCACGGGATCGACGATCTGCGTGGCTTTGCACTGTCGCAGCGGCAACGAATCCCGATCCACGCCGACCCCGAAACAATGGCGCGAGATCCGCGTTGGCTTCGGCTATTGCCTGGAGACGCCTGAGGGCAGCGAGTATCCGCCCATCACCATGCCGGTACTGATCAACTCGCTTGATCAACCGATCCGCGTGACCGGCGCCGGCGGCACGATCGAACTTCTGCCGCTCGATCAGAAACACGGCACGATCCGTTCGCTGGGCTATCGCATCGGCAATGTCGCCTATTGCTGCGATGTCAGCGATTTTCCGCAGAAGACTATCGAGCGGCTGCAGGGTCTCGATGTGCTGATTATCGACTCGCTTCAATACAAGCCGCACCCCAGCCACTTGTCGATTGACCAGGCGCTGTGGTGGATCGAAAAACTCGACCCGAAGTGCGCCTATCTCACCCATATGCACGTGCCGCTCGATTACGAGACGGTTCTCAATGAAACGCCCGATCGGGTTGAACCAGGATATGATGGACTGACTATCGAGGCGGAGGTGGATACATGAGCGAGACTGCAACCGAAATGACACCGGATTTGATACCGGCGGGCTCGAGCATGGCGCGGGTGGCCGCAGCAGCCACTGACGCAGGGCTGTCGATCCGCATCATGAAGATGGCGCAATCGACCCGCACCGCCCAGGAAGCGGCGGATGCCGCGGGCTGCAAGGTTGCCCAGATCGTCAAATCGCTGGTGTTTGAAAATCAGGCAACACGCCAACTCAATCTGATGCTGGTTTCCGGCGCACACAACGCTGATATGGAATATATTTCGAGCCATTACGGCTTGTCGTTCACGCGCTGCGAGGTTCGGCGGGTGCGCGACGAGACCGGTTTTGCGATTGGTGGCGTGGCGCCGATCGGGCATCTGGCGCCGATCCCGATCTACATGGACCGAAGCCTGCTCGCCCATGACGAAGTGTGGGCCGCCGCCGGCCGTCCCGACAGCGTGTTCAGCGTCGACCCGACAGCACTGGCCAAGGCCATTGAAGCGGACATTATCGACGTGCGTACCCCGGACTGAACACCTTGCTATGGCTCCGAGACGTCCAGGCTGCGCCGACGTTCAATCGTCTTCCAACCAATTCAGAATTTCTTCTGTGTGCTGACCGCGCACCGGGATCTTGCCGGGTGTGGCGTCCGGGCGGGACGAAAAACGCGGCGCGGGTGCTGCCTGCAGCACGCCGTCAATCTGTTGCCAGATGTTGCGCGCCGCCATGTGCGGCTCGGCCATCGCTTCGACGGGGCTCAGGGTAGGGGCCACGCATGCATCCGACCCGGCGAACAAGTGTTCCCAGTGGTTGCGTGGTTGGCGCACAAAAACACCGGCCAACAGTGCTGTCTGACGTGGCCATTGGCTTCGATCGAACTGAGAGGTCAAATCGGGATCCCCCGCGAGTTTCAGTCGGGTCAGCAATTCGGCGTAGAATTTCGGCTCAAGACATTGCACGGAAATAAAGCCACCGTCGGAACAGGCATAGGTCCGGCTCCAGTGCGGTCCATCAAGCAGGCTCTGGCCGCGTGTCATCGAGAGGCCACCGGTCTGGGCCAGCGCCATCAGCAGGTTCATCATGTGCGCGGAACCATCGACGATCGCCGCGTCGACCACGCAGCCACCGCGCCCCGCACGCGCTGCCATCACGCCGGCAAGCACGCCCACTGTAAGATAGAGCGCGCCGCCACCGATGTCGCCCACCAGCGTCGGCGGTGTCAATGGCGGTTCACCGGGACTACCCGAAAACCAGGCCGCACCCGAGACCGAGATGTAATTGAGATCGTGACCAGCGGTCATGGCCCTCGGTCCGCCTTGGCCCCAGCCGGTCATGCGGCCATAGACCAGATCGGCATTGATCACCGCCAAGTCTTCAGGCCCAAGCCCCAGCCGCTCCATCACGCCGGGCCGAAACCCTTCGATCAAGGCTTCCGACCGCGCAACCAGCCGCTGGAGACGATCCACATCGTCGGGCGCCTTCAGATCCAGCTCGATCGAGCGCTTGCCGCGGTCAATCAGTGAACGCTCGGGCATGCCAGGTGCCGGCTTGCCACCCTTGCGGTGAACGATAATGACATCGGCGCCAAGATCGGCCAGCAGCATGCCGGCAAAAGGCGCCGGTCCAAGACCTTCAATTTCGATGATCCGCAGTCCGTCGAGCATCCGTTCCGGTCCTTGTCTGGAAATTTGTTCGTTGGGCCGAGAAACCCTTTCATACATGGGACATACGCCGATGCAAGCTCGACATCTATACGGGAATACGCGACGCGAAAACCGCAGAGAGCCAGAAGATCTGCGAGAAAAAGCTCGACGGTGACGCCAAACGGGTGTTTGAAGCCGGGGTGAACACCGGTAGAGACCGGCCAGCCTTGTTCGGAATTGATGCCGAATGGACGCCAAGGGCAGGGCGGAGAATGGGGAGATGGCTGGATGTACGGGCTGGATGTTGCTGTAACGCGTTGGATCAATGGACTATCCGGCCTGAATCCCACGCTCGACGCTGTCATGATCGCAACATCCGAATTTGGCATCCCGATCCTGGTGCTGGCCGTAGCCTGCCAGTGGTGGACAAGGCCGAACCGGGAGCATGTCCGCCATGTTCTGATCGCATCCGGGCTTTCCTTTTTGCTCGGATTGGCGCTTAACCAGATTGTTCTTTTGTTCGTGTCCAGAATTCGGCCTTATGACAATGGAGTGACCGATCTTTTGATTGCCAGAAGCGCTGATTTTTCCTTTCCCTCCGACCACGCCACCGCCAGTATGGCGATTGCGGCCGCTTTCCTGCTGCACGGCATGACGCGACGCGGCATGGTGTTTATGCTGGCCGCAGTTCTCATTGCCTTTTCGCGGATCTACATCGGCACCCATTATGCAGCCGACATTATTGGCGCTGCGGCAACGGCCATGGCTGCTGCTTTGGCGGTTCGCTTGGCCTACCGCGAAGGCACACGGCTTGATCGCTTCGTGACTGCGATCTTATGATGGAAATGCTGCATTTTCTCTCTGGCACGCTGGTGCACGATCTCGTTCAAGCCTATGGGCTGTGGGTTGTGTTCGTGCTGATCACGATCGAAAGCATGGGCGTGCCGGTGCCGGGAGAAACGGCGCTGGTCTCGGCGTCGTTGTATGCCGGATCAACCCATGGAATTGAGATCGCATCAATCATCGCTGTCGCCGCACTTGCCGCTGTAATCGGCGACAATATCGGCTATCTGATCGGTCGCACGATCGGATTCAACCTGTTGGTTCGCCACGGTCGTCATGTCCGTCTCCATGAGGCGCGTTTGAAAGTCGGCCAGTATCTGTTTTTGCTGCACGGCGGAAAGATCGTGTTCTTCGGTCGCTTTGTCGCATTCCTGCGGGCATTCGCAGCGCTGCTTGCTGGCGCCAATCAGATGGAATGGCGTCGCTTCATGGTCATGAACACGCTGGGCGGCGTATGCTGGGCATCCGTGTTCGGCCTCGGCGCCTATACGTTCGGGCAATCGATAACCAGGCTTGCAGCGCCGGTGGGCTTGTCCTTGCTGGTGGCCGGTCTGGTGCTGGCTGTCATTGGGGTGATGTTTTTCCGTCACCACGAAAAGCAGCTTGAACTGCGCGCCGAGATGGCGTTTCCCGGACCGCTGGCATTAAAGGTTCGGCCCAGCACTCAGGCATCCAGACCAACCGTTTGAACACGCTGGAATATTCTCCAGTTCCATAATCCATCTTATGCGATCTTTGTTTTACTGTGTACGGACGGATCACTGCATCCACATACAAACAGCCGCAAACCAGAAGCCTGACTGCGCCGCAGCACAAAGATCGCATAGTGGTTTCCCCCTGCCGCTCCCACAACTCATCCCTCGCCAATCCCTTCAAGCAGGCATTTGAGGAGAATACCCATGGATCGTTTCGTGGTCATTTCCGGCTGTTCCGGCGGCGGCAAATCCACCCTTCTGAATGAACTGGCGCGGCGCGGTCATGCGGTTGTCGAAGAACCGGGTCGTCGCGTCGTCGTAGATCAACGTGCAGCACACGGTACGGCGTTGCCGTGGACCGATATGGAAGCATTCGCGCGGCGTGCGCTGGAAATGGCACTTGCTGACCACGCAGCCCGGCTTGATGCCATCGGCTGGGTATTTTTCGATCGTGGCATCATCGACGCGGCATCGGCACTGGCGCAAGCGCGCTGCGAAACTCTGACAGCCAACCAGTTCAGTCCGCGGCCCTATAACAAAACCGTATTCATGACACCGCCATGGCCGGAAATCTATCAAACCGACAGCGAGCGCCGCCATGATTTCGCGGCGGCCGTGACCGAGTATCAGCGCCTGTGCCATGTCTATCCGCAGTTGGGCTATGATATCCGGATCCTGCCCAAAGCCAGTGTCAGCGATCGTGCTGATTTTGTCATCGAGGCCTTGAAACGATCTGGTCCCGCGCCGGTTAGAGGCTGACAACCAATAGCAGGTGCAAGCGCCTGCCCCGGTTTGACGTGGCATTGTTCCAGTGTGACATCGCAAGCCGTTGCCCCTTGCGGCGCATCGCGGCTTGGCCTATCCGGGTTGGCATCTCTTTCCCAGTCCGGAGCCAGTCATGTCATTCGCCAAGCTCGACGCCCATTGCCGATCCCTCATTGCGCTCGAACATGCGCTGTCGATACTGGGCGTGGATGAAGCAACGGCGATGGCGCCCGGCGGTGGCGAACAGCGCGCCGAGGCGATGGCCGGTTTGTCGGGCATGTATCACCGCCAGGCCACGGCGCCACAGGTGCGAGACTGGATCGAGGCCGCCAAGACAGAGACGCTGGATCAGGCGCAACAAACAGCCGTTGCCGAACTCGAACGCAGCTATGTCAACCTGACCTGCCTGCCCGCTGATTTTGTCGAACACAAGATGCGCACCGGCATGCGCTCGGAGCAATTGTGGCGCACGGCGCGGCCCAAAGGCGACTGGGTGGGTTTTCGCCCGGCTCTTGAAGGCGTGGTCGAACTGGTACGCGAGGAAGCGGCAATGCGCGCCGAGCTGCTCGGGCTTGCGCCCTATGACGCGTTGATGGAGCAATTCGATCCGGGCAACCGCACCGAAACCATCACCCCTGTGTTTGCAGAGTTGAAGGCGTTTCTGGTCGATTTCGTTCCCAAGGCTCTGAAAATACAGGATGAAAAGAGGGCCAAGAGGCCGCTAAAGCCGCTTTCAGGCATCTATCCGGTGGAAAAGCAAAAGGCGCTGGGAATCGCCATGATGAAGGCCGTCGGTTTCGACATGAACCATGGCAGCCTGTCGGTATCGGATCATCCCTTCTGTGGCGGTGTACCCACCGATGTGCGCCTGACCACGCGCTATCGCACCGATGAATTCCTGCCGGCGCTGATGGGCATCCTGCACGAAACCGGCCACGGACTTTATGAGCAGAACCTGCCGAAAGACTGGGCGCACTGGCCCTCGGGCAAGGCGCGCGGCATGTCGATCCACGAAAGCCAGAGCCTGTTTGTGGAAAAGCAGATCGGCCGCAATCCGGCGTTCTGGACATTCGCCCTGCCGCACGTCGCCAGCCATCTTGGCGAGGACTGGGCGATGGACGACTTGTTGCCGCATGTTCACCAGGTCAAGCGCGGGTTGATCCGGGTTGACGCCGACGAGGTCACCTACCCGCTGCACGTGATCTTGCGTTACGAGTTGGAGCAGGATCTGCTGGCCGGTCGGCTTGAAGTCAAGGACCTGCCGGAGGCCTGGGACGCCAAGATGGGCGACTACCTTGGCATCTCCAGCCTGGACGCCCCGCAGAATGGGCCGATGCAGGATGTCCACTGGCCGTCCGGCGCTTTCGGCTATTTCCCGTCCTACACACTTGGCGCGATGATGGCCGCACAGCAATGGGCGACGATTTCCAGGTCTCACCCCGATATCAACGAGGAAATCGCGGCAGGTGATTTCACCACTGTAAACACCTGGCGGCGCGACAATATCTGGCTGAAGGCCTCGATGGGATCAACCCCGGAGATCCTTCGCCAGGCTACCGGCGAGGACCTCAATCCGGCGTATTTCATTGCACACCTAAAGACCCGCTACGGCGCCTGAAAATTCAATAGATGCCGGAGGCGGCCGCCTGTTGTGCCGCCTCCCGGGCAAGCGCGGCTTCCTGGCGGCGGCGCTTGCGCTCGCGCACTAGTGTGTAAAGCCCGGTGGCGATGATGATCGCGGCGCCGACAAGCGTGTAGGTATCGGGGTATTCGTAAAACACGATGGCGCCGACAATGGTGGAAAACACCAGTCGCGAATAGCGAAACGGCGTGACGACGGCAATCTCGCCGACGCGCGTGGCTTCGGTCAGGGTCCAGTAGGCAACGCTGCCGATCAACAGCGCGCCAAGCAGGAACAGTGATTCATTGCCGGTCGGCATTTTGGCCCCACCGCTGTACACGCTCATGATCAGGCCAATGATTCCAACAGCTGAAAATCCCCAGACGGCTAGTTGCAGCGAGGAAATCGATTTCGGCACCTTGCGGCTCGCCAGGTCCCTGATCGACAGGCCGATAACACCCATAACCGCCCACATCACGTTGGGATCAAACCCGCTCAACCCGGGTCGAATCACCAGCACGACCCCGAAAAAACCGACCAAAATCGCCGTCCAGCGCCGCCAGCCCACAGCTTCGCGCAGCACCAGCGCCGCTCCCATGGTCACGAACAGTGGCGTTGCCTGCAGGATCGTGGTGGCTGTGGCCAACGGAATCAGCGCCAGCGACATCACGAAGCCGACCGATCCGACCATCTCTGACAGGTTGCGGATCAGCACCGCGGGATGCAGAAAGTCGCGCGAGAACGGGTTGGCGCCGCGTGCACGCGCCAGCACCGCAAAGAAAATGGCGCTCGGAATACCGAGGATGGCAAGGATCTCGCCCACCGGCAGCCCGGCCGAGGCAAGCTTGATGAACATGTCTTCGGCGGCAAAACCAAGCATGCCGAGTACCATCAGCACAATGCCGCGCATGTTGTCCATTTGAGTAAACCCCGGTTGTCGGATTGGATGAAAGTCCCGTCTGACGGGCACCACCGTCCCTACCCGCTTTTGCAAGCAATTGGAATGCTGACAATTTCCGGTGCAGCAAGATTTCAACCCGGCGAGTCCAGGGCAGCCTTTTCCATCGCGCCGTTCACCCGGCCCAGCATGCTGACAAAAAGAGCCTGTTCGGCCATGGGCAAACCATCAAGCAGCACCTGGTCGGCTGCGCGTGCTGCCTGCCGCGCCGGTTCTATGCGTTCGCGGGCCCGCTCGGTCAGCCGGATCAGCTGCGCGCGGCCGTCATCAGGGTGTGGCTTGCGCTCGATCAGTCCGTCGCGCTCCATTCGCGACAGCGTGTTGGCCATGGTCGCCTGTTCGACGGCCAGAACACCGGCAAGAGCGCGCTGGGTTTGTTCGCCGTGCAGATCAAGCGCCGCCAGCGCCTGGAACTGGGCCGGCGACAACCCCAGCGGCTGTAGCCGTGTTTTCAGGCAAGCATTGTGAATCCGCGCCAGATGCGCAGCCATTTGTCCGACAGATTCTCCAGCATCAACCATTTTGTGGCAACTCCATTAGTGTGCTATGCATATTTACATAGCGTGCTATTCTTGGCAATGGTGCCCCCCTTCCCTCTGCTGGTCCGGCGGAACGGTTTTCACGGAATGGCTTCTGGCGTCGCGGCACGATGGCCTGTAAGGCCAATCCCTGTTACCGCCGCAGATCCGCGCGTGCCCGAAGTCGGCCGTCGCATATTGTTGGGAGCCCACTCGCCGATGCCGGATCTGGCCGCCTATACAAGCCTGTTTCTCGCCTCGCTTCTTGCCGCCACGCTGGTTCCGGCACAGTCGGAAAGCGTGCTTGCCGGCCTGATCCTTGCTGGCGGTCAACCGGTGACAGCGCTGGTAGCTGTCGCCAGTCTTGGCAATATATTGGGATCTGTTCTCAACTGGCTGATTGGCCGCGGCGTCGAGCGGTATCGGGACAAGAGATGGTTTCCCGCCAGCCACGCACAGTTGCAGCGCGCGCAGACGCAGTACCAGCGATTTGGCTACTGGTCGCTCTTGCTGGCCTGGGTTCCGATCATCGGCGACCCGCTGACCTTGGTGGCGGGCATCATGCGCGAACCGCTATGGCGGTTCCTGCTGCTGGTGTCGATCGGCAAGATCGGGCGCTATGCGGTGCTGGCAGCAGGCATTGACGCAGTGTCATAATACGGCTGGGGTGAAGCAGGGGAATCTGGCAGTATCTCCCCTGCCCGCATCTCCCGCCTGACAGGATGCCGATCATGCTTTCAGCCCTGACCCTCATACTTTGCTGCCAGTTGGCCGGCGAATTGATTACCCGTTTTGCCGGCCTGCCGGTACCCGGTCCGGTAGCCGGCATGGTGATCCTGTTCACGCTGCTTGCCATCAAAGGATCTGTGCCTGACGATATCGGCGCAGTGGCCGATACATTGCTCAGGCATCTGGCGCTGCTTTTCGTGCCGGCCGGTGTTGGCGTGATGGCGCATATGGGCCTGCTCGGGCAGGACTGGCTGCCGATCTCTGTCGCGCTCGTCGGCTCCACACTGGCAACCATCGCGGTAACAGCGCTGGTGATGAACCGGCTTGCCCGCGCCGGCAGTTCCGATAGTGCGGAGGCAGACAATGGGTAAGCTCACCGACGTCTGGGTCTATCTCAGCGCCAGCCCGCTGATGTTCCTCACGCTCACACTGGCGGCATTCCAAGCCGGTACATGGCTCTATGACCGCTCCGGCCACAAACCGTTTCTCAACCCGGTACTCACGGCGGTGATCGTTGTCGTCGGGCTGCTGACACTCAGCGGAACCAGTTACGAGACCTATTTCGAAGGCGCACAGTTTGTGCATTTCCTGCTCGGCCCCGCCACCGTGGCGCTGGCGATCCCGCTTTACCGGCAGTTCGACCGTGTCCGCCGCTCGGCACTGGCCCTGATTACCAGCTTGCTGTGCGGCTCGCTGACGGCGATCGGATCCGCTATCGGCCTCGGCTGGGTGCTTGGCGCCAGCCGCGAGACCCTGCTGTCTCTGGCGCCGAAGTCCGTCACCGCACCTGTGGCGATGGGGATTACCGAGCAACTGGGCGGCCTGCCGTCTCTGACCGCGGTGCTGGTGATCCTGACCGGGATACTGGGCGCCGTCCTCGGCCCACCGCTGCTCAATCTGATCGGCGTCAAGGACTGGCGCGCGCGGGGGCTGGCGCTCGGCACCGCCAGCCACGGCATCGGCACGGCGCGGGCGCTGCAGGTCAATGAGCTGGCCGGTGCCTTCTCAGGCCTCGCCATGGGCCTTAATGCACTGGCAACCGCAATTCTGCTGCCAATCCTGTGGCGGTTGTTTTTCTAAGAGGAACCAGGATGGAACACAGTTTCTGGCATGACCGTTGGGGGACCGGCAGGATCGGTTTTCACGAGGGAGAACCCAACCCGCTGCTGGTCACCCATTTCCCGGATCTTCGGGTCCCGGAAAACGGGCGCGTATTCGTTCCGCTGTGCGGCAAGACGCTCGACATCGGCTGGCTGCTCTCCAAAGGCCACCGCGTTGCCGGCGCGGAACTCAGCGAAGTGGCGATCGAACAATTGTTTAAAGAGCTTGGGGTTGAACCGACAATTTCCGATCTGGGCAAATTGAAGCACTACAGCGCGGACAATATCGACATATTCGCAGGTGATGTTTTCGATCTGACGTCAGCCGTGCTCGGTTCGGTCGATGCCATTTTTGACCGGGCGGCCTTTGTCGCGCTGCCCGAAACGATGCGCGCCCAATACGCTCCCCACATCGCCGGTATTACCGGCAACGCGCCACAGCTGCTTGTCACCTTCGAGTACGATACTTCGCTGCTTGACGGGCCGCCGTTTTCGATCCCGGGCAACGAAGTCATGCAGCGCTACGGTGACCGCCATGACATTTCAATCCTCGCCCAGAATGCCGTGGAGGGAGGATTTAAAGGTGTGAGTGCTGCCGAAA
Source organism: Hoeflea algicola (assembly GCF_026619415.1). NCBI lineage: Bacteria > Pseudomonadati > Pseudomonadota > Alphaproteobacteria > Hyphomicrobiales > Rhizobiaceae > Hoeflea > Hoeflea algicola. Next base: position 675,350 of record NZ_JAOVZR010000001.1, on the reverse strand, counting down.
TCGTCTGGTTGCTCAGGCCGCTATGAGCGGTACACGGCGTGGGAGACATACTCGATTTACTGAAATGTTGATGCAGGGTCGGCGGCGCTGTGGCCAATTGACCGTTCTCAACCGTCAGGCGGCGGCGCGGTCTCCGGCTTCCGTTCCCGGCGCCAGCCGGACCTCGAGACCATCGAGTTCGGTCGACATCAGCAACTGGCACGACAGCCTTGAATTGTCACGGACATCGAAAGCTTGGTCGAGCATGTCTTCTTCCTCGTCGCGCATCGGATGCAACTGATCGAGCCAATCTTCGGCGACATGTACATGGCAGGTGGCGCAGGCGCAGGCACCGCCGCACTCGGCCTTGATGTCGAGACCCCAGTCGCGAATGATTTCCATGACCCGAAACCCTTCCAGCGCCTCAAGCGTATGGCGGGTTCCGCTCTGGTCGGTGACATGAATATGCATGGATACGTCCCTGATTGGTTCAGCCGTTGAGAATGGCGGTACGCCGCCAGCTGTAACCGCCGGACGGCTTGGCGGCGTCGGCGGAGGGCTGGTAGTGCAGATCGATACCTGGCAGCCTTTGCTGCTTCAATCGTTCGATGGTGGGTTCGTGACTTACCTCGAAACTGTCGATCCCGACCCGGAGCATCAGTGGCACATGGTCGAGCAAGACGGTGCCGATGGCGCGCAGTTCACTCTTGTACTTGAGACGTTCACGCAGCAGCATGGCCTGGGAAAAGGCGCGTCCGTCGCTGAAGACGGGAAAGGTCAGGGCGATGAAGCTGATGCTGTCAACAACCGGCGCCAGTGCGCGCACGTCGTCGGCAGGTTTGACGAGCACGCCAAGGGGAGCGTTGTCACGGGCATGGTTCAACGCCTCGTCGATTGATAGCAATTTGCCGTCGTCCTCGTCGCCGGCGACGGTCCATGGATCATCGTCAACGACGCCGTTTTTGGTCCAGATGATGGTCAAAATATTTCTCCGGTATCAGGCGGCGCGCGCCCGGTCGCCATACAGCGCGGTCTTGAACGGGGCGGCGCCAATGCGGCGGTAGCAGTCGATGAAAGGCTCCGAGGCGGCACTGCGGTTGGCTAGGTAAACCTCGACAATGGTCTCGACGGCGTCGGTGACCTGGTCGGGCTCGAAACCGCGACCGAGGATATCGCCGATCGAGGCGTTCTCGTCCGCCGATCCGCCGAGCGAGATCTGGTAGAGTTCGGCGCCCTTCTTCTCGACCCCGAGAATGCCTATATGGCCAACATGGTGGTGGCCGCAGGCATTGATGCAGCCCGAAATCTTGATCTTCAGATCACCGATCTCGGCCTGTCGCGCCGGGTCGGCAAAGCGGTTGGAGATACCCTGCGCCAGCGGAATTGAACGGGCATTGGCAAGCGCGCAATAGTCGAGACCAGGGCAGGCAATGATGTCGGTGATCAGGCCGACATTGGCCGTCGCCAGACCTTCGGCGAGAAGCGCCCGGTAGACAGGTTCAAGATCGGCCAGGGCGATATGTGGAAGCACCAGGTTCTGCTCGTGGGTGACACGGATTTCATCGTGGCCATACTCTTCGGCAAGGCGCGCAACTGCTTCCATCTGCTCGGCCGTGGCGTCGCCGGGGATGCCGCCGATCGGCTTCAGCGACAACGTCACCATGGCATAATCGGGATGCCGGTGCGGGACAACATTCCGGCCGACCCAATCGGAAAAACCGGGATCGGACTTCTTCCAGGCGGCCAGTTCGCCCCAGCCCTCGGCCCGCGGTGCCAGTTCCGGCGGAGCAAAATAGGCGTTGATCGCGGCAAGCTCCTCGGCGGGCAACTTCAATTCGCCATCCTTGAGATGAGCCCATTCGGCATCGATCTCGGCGCCCAGTTCCTCCACCCCGGTCTCATGCACGAGGATCTTAATGCGGGCCTTGAACTTGTTATCCCGGCGACCGTGCAGATTGTAGACCCGCATGATCGCTGTCACGTAAGACAGAAGATCCGCCTCTGGAACAAAGTCCTTGAATTTCTTGGCTAAAAGCGGTGTACGTCCCTGCCCGCCGCCGATCCATACGGCAAAGCCGAGCTGGCCTTCATCGTTCTTCTTTACCTGCATCCCGATGTCATAGGTCTGGATTGCCGCGCGATCACGCTCGGCCGCGGTCACGGCAATCTTGAACTTCCGCGGCAGATAGCAAAATTCCGGGTGCAGCGTCGACCACTGCCTTAGAATTTCCGCGTAAGACCTTGGATCTGTTACTTCATCTGCCGCTGCGCCTGCAAAATGATCGGCCGTGACATTACGGATGCAGTTGCCCGATGTCTGGATCGAGTGCATCTCGACTTCGGCCAGTTCCTTAAGGATCGCCGGGATGTCGGACAGCTTGGGCCAGTTGTACTGAATGTTCTGGCGGGTGGTGAAATGGCCGTAGCCGCGGTCATAGGTGCGGGCGATATAGGCGAGCTTGCGCAACTGCCGTGGGTGCAGCGTACCGTAGGGAATCGCCACCCGGTGCATGTAGGCATGCAGTTGCAAATAGACACCGTTCATCAGCCGGATCGGTTTGAAGGCATCCTCTGAAATCTCGCCGGCAAGCCGCCGCTCCACTTGGTCGGTGAACTGGCTGACCCGGGCAGCAACAAAGGCGTGGTCGAATTCATCGTAACGATACATGAAACATTATCCTCAAGCGGCCTGGGAAACCCGTCGCGCTGATGCGGGCGCATAATCGATTGTCGGGCCATCAGCGCGGATCCGTTCACGCAACCGGAACGGTCGCGGTCCGGCTTCGGTCTCCTCGATCTCGATGACGGCAACGTCGATGACGCGGTTGTCGGCAAACGCCTGGGCGCCGGCTGCCTCGATCGCATGAACAGCATCGTCGTGACGGGCCAGGAATGCCTCGCGCAGCGACAGCGCCCATTCTCCATCGGCACCGAGCCAGACAGCGACGCCATCGCTCAGGCGGTTTGCGGTGAGAACCTTGGTTGTCATGATGGCCTCCTCAGGCTGCGTGGGTTTGAGGTTGGGCGGCGGGTGACCGCACGTGCTCGTTGATCGGGGTGGAATGTTCGAAATTGGCGCCGGCAACAGCATCGCCGATGATCACCATGACCGGGCCGCTCAGTTCGCTGCGGCCTTCGAGTGCCGGCAGATCGGCGAGCGTGCCATGGAACAGACGGCGCTCGTTGCGCGAGGCGTTTTCAACGATGGCAACCGTCATGTCGGCGGCAAGCCCTGCCTCGATCAACCGCGCGGCGACACTGGCTGCCACCGTGCGCCCCATATACACGCACAGCGTGGCGCCGGAGATGGCGAGCCGCGCCCAGTCGGGCAACGCCGCGCCAGTCAGATCGTGACCAGTGGTGAAGACCAGCGACGAAGCAACGCCACGCAGGGTCAGCGGCAATTCGAAATCAGCAGCGGCGGCAAACGTGGATGTGATGCCAGGCACGACTTCGAACGAAATTTCAGCCGCGCGAAGGGCTGCGATTTCCTCGCCGGCGCGGCCAAAGATCAGCGGGTCGCCGGACTTGAGCCGGACCACGCGCTTGCCTGAGCGCCCAAGCTCAACCAGCAGATCATTGATCTGGTCCTGGCTCCTGGAGTGACAGCCCTTGCGCTTGCCCACCGAGATGCGTTCGGCGTCACGGCGGCCAAGCGCGATGATTGCTTCGGGCACCAGCGCATCGTGAACGATCACATCTGCCTCCATCATCGCTCGCTGGGCGCGCAGGGTCAGCAGATCCTCGGCGCCAGGGCCAGCGCCCACCAGCCAGACATGACCGGGCACATTGTCACCGGCACGCAACATCCGGGTGGCGGCGCGGCGCGCCAACGAGACCTCGCCGCGACCGACATGGGTGGCGACATCGGCTTCGAAAAATCGCCGCCAGAATACCCGCCGGGCGACGCCGCGCGGTACCAGCCGGTCGACGGCAACACGGTAATCGGCAGCCAGCCGCGCCAAGCGACCCAGCGAAGGCGACAACATCTGGTCGACGCGGGCACGGATCATCTGCGCCAGCACCGGGCCGGCGCCTTCGGTGCCAATGGCAATGGCCACAGGTGCACGGTTGACCAGCGCCGGGGTCAGAAAATCGCAATAGTCTGGTTGATCAACTGCGTTGGCCGGGATCCGGCGGACACGTGCGGCGGCAACTATGTCACGGTCGAGCGTGCCATCGCCTGTGGCCGCGAAAACCAGTGTGGCGCCGTCCAACTGTTCGGGCGAATAGGCGGCACGTTGGGGTTTGATCGAAAGCCGCGTAAGATCGGCGCGCAGCTCGGCGTCGGGCGCGTCGGCATAGACACAGATCTCGGCCGAGGTGTTGGCCACAAGCCGGGTCTTGGCGGCAGCTTCAGCGCCGTTGCCAAAGATCGCCACTTTCCGGGCATCAACCCGCATGAAGGCAGGAAATGTCGTCAGTTGCGGCGATTTCGTCGTCATGTCCGGGAAACTCCTGAATTACAGGCATTTTCAAGATAATGACGAAACAAATGAAGGTACAATGATGTGTCGATTTAGCGATCCGGATATTCTTTTACCTCTCAAAGCCGGTTATGGAGAATGGGTAACCGCGATGCCTCAAGATCATGCGGTCAGACATTGAAAATAGTGGAATCCGACATGGAGATCCTTGAAAACGCGGCGCTGGTTCGCCGACTACTTGATGTCATGGAGAACGACATTCTGCCGCTGACCGAAACCGGTGTTGCCGAGGGCAACAAGGTTTTTGGCGGCGCGCTGCTGCGCAAATCCGATTTGTCTCTGGTGATGGCGCAGACCAACAACGAGACCGAAAACCCGCTCTGGCACGGCGAAGTGCATCTGCTCAAATGCTTTTACGAGCACCCGGTTTCAAAACAGGCATCGACCAAGGACATGATTTTCCTGTCGACCCATGAGCCGTGCACCATGTGCATGTCGGCGATTGCCTGGGCCGGGTTCGACAATTTCTTCTATTTCTTCAGCCATGAGGATTCGCGTGATTCATTTGCCATTCCCCATGACCTGAAGATGCTCAAGGAAGTGTTCGGGCTGGAGCCGGGCGGCTACAATCACGACAATGCGTTCTGGAAGAGCCGTGGGCTGTTCGAGATCCTGGCCACCCTGCCCGATGCGCAAGCGCAGCCGCTGCTTGACCAGGCCAAACGCATCCGCGACCGCTATGCGGCGCTGTCGGAGGCCTACCAGTCAAGCAAGGACGATAACGCCATCCCGCTCAACTGAGCAGCCAAACTGTTGTGGACAAGAGCCACGCCCGCGGCTTCACCGTCGCGGGCCTCTGCCGGCTCGGCTATGCTTGAGCGATGAAACCATCCCGCGACATTTCCGGCATCATCGAGATCATGGCGGCACTCCGGCACCCCGAGACCGGTTGCCCCTGGGACATCAAGCAGGATTTCAACTCGATCAAGCCCTACACGATCGAGGAAGCCTACGAGGTGGCCGATGCGATCGAGCGCAACGATCCCGATGACTTGTGCGATGAACTAGGCGATTTGCTGCTGCAGGTGGTGTTTCACGCGCGCATGGCTGAAGAAGCCGGGCAATTTGCTTTTGGCGACGTGGTCGAGGCAATCACCACCAAGATGATCCGCCGACATCCGCATGTGTTCGAACGTTCGGACGCCGACACCGCTGACAAGGTCAAGGTGCAGTGGGACCAGATCAAGGCCGAGGAGAAACGCGAGCGCAGAGAGCGCCGCGCCGCACGGGGACTTGCCGAGAGCGAGACACCCGGGCAACTGACCAGCGTGCCGCGCGCCCTGCCCGCACTTATGGAAGCGCTAAAGCTTCAGCAAGCAGCATCCCAGGTCGGCTTTGATTGGGGTGCTGCGGGGCCGGTGCTCGACAAGATCGAGGAAGAGATTGCTGAATTGCGCGCCGAGATCGCCAGCGGCGAGACGAAGAAAGCGGCGGGTGAACTGGGCGACGTGATCTTTGCCGTCGCCAATCTGGCCCGACACCTCAAGACCGATCCCGAAGACGCGCTGCGGACGACGAACACCAAATTCCGCACCCGCTTTGCCTATGTCGAGGCGGAATTGGCGAAACTGGGCAAGACGCCTGATGACGCTACGCTCGCGGAAATGGAAGCTCTGTGGCAAGAGGCGAAGGGCAACATCTGAATTGCTCGGCGCCGTCGGCCGCGCCGAGAGGCTGCATCCGGGGCCGGCGATCGACTAGGTTGCCAAAGCCTGTTTCTTATCCCCAGCATTGTTCCGAATAGTTGTATCTTGTTTCCATTCTCTACCAGATGGTAGATGTGGGCCAGGTGGAAATTGCGTAGCTTTCAACCGAACCAACTAATAAACAACAACGGGGCGGATAATGGATACGAAATTTACACTGGTTGCGATCGCAGCAATCCCATTGGTTTTAACCGGGTGCAATAAAACGCTAACCGCAATGGATATCGGAGATCTGCTTGCCGCAGACGCGACGGATACAGCGGCCAAACACTTCAATGCGGGAACTTCATTGAAGGCTTCAAAAAAGACGACTGTCACAAAGACGCTCGATTACACTAAGAACACGATCGCCAAGGCTCCGGCGGCCGACTTCTCCGTCACCAAGAACAAGACTGGCGGTGTCGACATGAATGTCAATGGTGAAGTAGTGAGCTTTGCCGCCGCCGACAAGTTCATCGAACCTGACGGTACAACATCCTTTGGCTATGAGAAAAACCCGAACGGTGGCGGCGATTACAAGGGCCTGTTTAGTTGGTCCGGGTCGATTAATGACCTCGAAGCCGGCACCGACACCAACTTCCTGCAGGTATGGAATTATTATTCCGATACAGATGGCATGGGTACGCGCGGATTTGCAGTAGTTGGCGCCGAGACAAAACCAGACACCATCAAAGCGCTTCCGAATGCAACTTATACGGGCTATGCGCTAGCGGAAACCGCTCTGGCCAATGACCGAAAGACACGAACCCGAGTTCGAGGGGACCTGGCGCTCAATGCAGATTTTGCGGCTGGCAACGTCAACGGAACAATTTCCAACCTTATGAGCGAAGTAAGAAACGGTGCGAATAATGGCTGGGATCCGCGGACGCCGCAGAACGGCCAGATAGCGATGGGCACGAGCAGCATAAACGCCAATGGATTTACCGGAGGAACGGTGTCGGGCGATGCGGCTTTCAACACGGCAATCGACGGTGATATCGCTGGTTCCACTTACTCGGGACGATTCTACGGACCCAATGCGGAAGATGTAGGCGGCGTTTTGGATATAACAGGAACCAGCGACGGAGATGTCATTCTTGGAAATGGATTTTTTGCTGGCGGCAAAAATTAATTCTTGATCCTAATCAGCAACTCACCGCCGTGCAAAATTTATACGACGGTGAGGCTGCACGCTCAAGCTGGCAATAATCATGTCCTGTATTTCCGCGTGTTGTCGCTTGTTCGTGCTCGGTGTCTGCATCACCGCACTGGGCATTTTTCAGGCCGTGGCTGTAGCTGCTCCGGCTCAACAGCCGAATGCTATAATAGGTCTCCTTGAGGCAGGAGAGTATGATGCGGCGCGAGATGAGCTGCGCAGATTTCTTGCCGGTCGCAAGGATACGTCGCTTCATATTGCTCATCTCGAAGGACTGATTGCGCGCCATAAGGGAGAAGATGCAAAGGCGGTGGAAATATTCCGCTTTATCCTCTCGCGCCAACCAAATTTCACACCGTCGCGGATAGAATTAGCGAAAACATTGGCATCAGAAGGCCATTTCGACTCTGCGTCGTATCAACTCAGAATAATCGAACTGAGCTCAGACGATCCTGAAGTGCGACGTCAGGCCACGTCATTTGGCTCCGCCATAAGAGATCAGAAACCCCTATCGTTCTCCGGATATTTCAGCATTTTGCCGTCCACAAACGTCAACCGGGGGACAGGAAACAAAACCATAACGATTGGCGGAGCCAAGTTCGTCATCAATGACGAAGGCCGCCAACAAAGCGGCGTTGGCGTTGCGGCCGGAGGCTCGTTTCGTCGCGGTTTCGCCCTTGGGGACCAGCGCCAAATTTTGTGGAGTGGCGCAGTTGATACGAAGAAATACCAAGACCGCCAGTTCGACGAAACCACCCTTTCAACGAGCGTTGCAATCGCGCAAAAATTGCGCGGTTTCAATGCAGAGATTGGGCTGACTGCAGATCATCAATGGCGAGGATGGCAGCCCTATATGCTCCGTTACGGCGTGTTCGCAAACACCGCCTACAAACTTATGCCACTCAACACCTTGTCTTTCGGTGGTTCGCTCCGGCGGCAAGAGTATGATGACAGATTCGCTTATCGAGACGGTTGGATAGCCAGGGGTTCCATCGCATTTCACCACGCATACACCCCTACTCTCTCCATGATGCTGTCGGCTAATGTGACAGCAGAACGTACAACTCTAAACCATCTGGACCATAATGATCTGCAGGGCCAATTTCAGATCAACAAGAATTGGGCAGGTGGTTTGATGACGAATTTCTTTGCCAAGGCTGAAACACACCATTATCTCGGCCCATTTCCCGGCACGACGATCACGCGAAATGACACGCTCTGGTCACTGGGGATGACCGCCTCTCACCGCGATTTTTCCTACCATGGCTTCCGCCCTGAAATCTCTTACCAATACACAAAACAAATTTCGAACATAAGTTTTTACGATTATGACACCCACGACATTGGAATTTATCTTACCAGAAACTTCTAGTTACCATTAGTATTTATGGTTTTTTGCACTCACATACTGAATCATTCCTTATCGTTATTTATTTTTTCTCACAGTTTATTACAATACAGCGAAGCAAAGAGTTGCTGCTGGAGGTACGAAGAAAACCCACCATGAGCGAATTGTTAGTCGACGCCATATACGAGGCATCGGTCATTACAAAAAACTGGCCGGCAATTCTGTGTCGTCTGGCGAACCTCATCGGTGGCTCTCATGGCGTCTTGGTTTCCACAACTGGCACAAAATTCGACTGGGTAGCATCATCAGAAGCCTATAGTGAGATAGTGAAACACAACTACAGGCACCCGGAGGGGCCAAACCGCACAAGGATGCTACTTGAGAAAAAACATTCCGGTTTTTTGACGGAATCAGACATTTGGACAGATGCAGAACTTTCGCAAAGCAGCCTGTATCAAGATTTTCTGTACCCAAGAAGCCTGGGAAGATCCGCAGCAACCGCCATTTTCACGCCGAATGGGGATTCCTTTATCCTGCATACGGATAGTCCTCCATCATTGGGGCCTATAACCCCTGAGCAAATTGCGGTTCTCGACGAGTATCGGCCACATCTTGCCCGCGCGGTTCTACTCTCCGCGCGTTTGGGCTTTGAACGGGCTGTAGCCGCGGCAAATGCATTGGACTGCGCATTCCGGAGTATCCGGCCGGCCATTCCGATAACATCCGGCCACCTAAACCGGGGTATCCGGCCACCCTTATATAGCGGCTGCGAGGCCTGATGATTTGGTTATCAGGATTGGATGCTTTCGTCACCTGTTCCGAGTTTGGTTTTCCTCATGCTCTGGCCGTCGAGTTCGACGCGATAGGCGTTGTGTACGAGGCGATCGAGAATGGCATCGGCGAAGGTGGGTTCCCCGATCACGTCATGCCAGGTGTCGATGGGCAATTGGCTTGTGATCAAGGTTGATCCAACCTCGTATCTGTCCTCGACTATTTCCATAAGGTCACGACGCTGACTGGCATTGAGGCGATCCGGTCCCCAGTCGTCCAGGATTAGCAGTTGAGTTTTGGTAAGGGCCTTGAACAGACGCGGAAAGCGTCCGTCACCATGGGCCAGTTCCAATTCATCAAAGAGACGTGGCATGCGCTTGTACAGCACAGTGATACCGTCTCGGCAGGCGGCTTGCGCCAGAGCGCAGGCCAACCATGTTTTGCCAACGCCGCAGGGGCCAGTGATCATCAGGTTGCGCTTGTCCTTGATCCAGCGCCCGGTCAGCATCTGCTGGAACATGGCTTTGTCGAGGCCGCGCCGCGACTTGTAATCCACGTCCTCCGGCGAGGCACCGACGTGGCGCAGTTTTGCTGTACGCATGCGGCTTTCAAATCGCCTCGTCTCACGACTGGCGGTCTCTCGATCAATGAGCAGCCCAAGCCATTCAGCGTGGCTAAGCCCGGCTGTGCCGTCCTGTTTTTGCATCTCGGCAAAGGCTTCTGCCATGCCGTCGAGCCTGAGTGTTTTGAGCTGATCCAGCGTTGGGTGATCAAGCATTCTCTATCCTCTTCAATGGAAGTAATCCGCACCACGGATATTGGGGTGAGTGATCGCAGGGCCGTCCGTGGTGGGTTCGCGGCGCTGACGGTCCAAACCATTCTTCAGAATGGAATGCAGGGATGTGTAGGAGTGGGCGTTGATCTCAAGCGCACGCAAACAGGCGGCATCCAGGCGCTCCCGCCCGAAGGTCTTGGCCAGCCGTAAAACACCGAGGCACGTTCTGTATCCTTGTTCGGGATGTTTGCGCTGGCGCATGATCACATCGACAAAGACCTCAACATTTGGGCCGATGCGCACAGCTTGCCCGCGGATACGCTGTGGCGTCCAATCCTCGCGGAAGCGATGATGGGCGGGCATGTGATCGCGGATCGTGGAGTGCTGGCGATTGCCCGAGGTTCTGGCGTGAGAGGCAACGCGTTGCCCATTAAAGTATACCTCTACGGTGCGTGCGGTGATCCTTGCCCATAGTTTTTGCTTCAGCAACTGATGCGGCACCGAGTAATAATGGCGGCCAATATCGACATGGTAATCGAGGCCCGCGCGGCACTGCTTCCATTCGGCATAAACATAGGCCTCCATAGACAAGGGCTTCAGAGCGGGCCGATCCAGGCGTTCAAACAGATCGCGGCGGCTTGCACCAAGATGGCGACTGACTTTGCCGTTGAGCTGATCCAGCAATGGCCGGATGGCAGCGTTCACCTCATCAAGGCCAAAAAAGTGCTGGTTGCGCAGCCGCGCCAAAATCCAGCGCTCGGCCAGCAAAACAGCGCCTTCCACCTTTGCCTTGTCTTTCGGCTTTCCAGGCCGCGCCGGAACGATGGCGGTATCGTAATGTGCCGCCATATCACCATAGGTGCGATTGATCTCAGGATCATAAAAACAGGCCTTGGTGACGCCTGCCTTGAGATTGTCTGGAACCAGCTGCGCAGGCACGCCACCGAAGAACTCAAAGGCACGCACATGGCTGGATACCCAGTCCGGCAGGCCCTGTGTCCAGCTGGCTTCGACATAGGTGTAATTGGACGCTCCCAGCGTCGCGACAAAGATTTGTGCGGTGCGCACCTCTCCCGTTTTGGGGCAGACAACATCAACTGTCGGGCCCGCGTAATCGACAAACAGCCGCTCGCCTGCAGGATGACGCTGACGCATCACCGGAGACAGCTTGCCTTCCCAGCGGGTGTAGAGCTCACAGTATCGGCTATAGCCGTATCCATCGTGATGAACCCCGCGATACTCCTCCCACAGCAGCGACAGCGTCACGCCCTTGCGCCGCAACTCGGCATGCACATGCGCCCAGACAGGCTGAGGAACCGCGCGACGGACATCGCCGGGGCAAACGGGAAACAGGCGGTTCTCAAGGTCGGCGTCCGACAGATCAGCAGACAGAGGCCAGCTCAAACCTTCCAGATCAGCGCGCCGAAAATATTCCGAAATCGTCGCACGGGCCACGCACAGGCTTTGCGCCACCTGGCGGCCTGAAAATCCATCCGCCCGAAGCCGCAGGGCTTCCCTTATCTTCCGCATAGGCAATCTCTTCATAAAGGGCTCTCTCCATCCAAAGGAACGGAACAGTAGCCCTGTTACAGATCGCCTCGCAGCAGCCTAAACTGGGTTGAAATGGGGGTGGCCGGATGCCCCGGAATCCCCGGCCGGATCAAATCGGAATGGGTGGCCGGATGCTATCGGAATCAGTGGCCGGATCGTCCCGGAATACGCAGTGGACGAAGTAGGTCTGGCCGCAGCACTCCTTGGAGTCCGGGGCAAGACCATCTACGCTAATGATCACATGGCCTCATTGATCCCGGCAGTGGTACAGGACCGGCACGATAGATTTACGATTATCGACAAGAGGGCCGATAGTTTGCTTTCGGGATTGCTTGCAGAAATTTCCAGTACTGGTTCACTAACCAGAATCGGATCCATTCCGATTGAAGCTGCCTCTGACCAACCACCGTCAGTTCTTCACCTGATCCCAGTTCGTGGAGTGGTCAGAGATATATTCTCTACAGCAAAACTGATTGCTGTCATTACACCACTGATGCAAAAAATCATGCCGGATGCGAGTATTCTACAAGGATTGTTTGATTTGACGCCCTCTGAAGCTAAAGTTGCTAAAGGGCTTGGCGATGGAATGACTATAGACCAAATTTCACAAATCATGAATATAAAGTCTTCCACTTGTCGATTCTACATGAAGAGGGTGATCACCAAGACCGGAACGGGACGTCAGGCCGTGCTGGCAGGTTTACTTCAAAATATAGCACCACCTTTTCGCTGATGCTCAACAGCAACACAGTATTATTTGTATCTTTACGCACGGCGCCATAACGGATGAATTCACGCAGGCAGTGTTCGCTCCGACGAACCCATCTCACCGCGGGTTACATCAGTCATCCCAATCGTCGGCGGGCTTCGGGCCCAAGCCCAGTTGCCGGTCGAGATCGAGGCTGTCGGCAGCCGTGAATTCGGCGGTGACCTCAACCGAGCCGTCTTCGTGATCGATCCGGTCCTTGACCCTGCCCCGGTCATAAATCCAGGACATCACCTGCAATTGCTGGGTACCGAGCCGCACCGTTCGGGTGACAAGTTCACCTGAAATGCGCGATTCGACCGCAGTCAGCAGCGTGTCGACGCCCTCGCCTTTCAAGGCCGAGACCACGATCGCCTCGCCGGAAGCCGCGCGGGTGCGGAGCGCGTCCGCGGCATCGTCGTCGAGCAGATCCACCTTGTTCCAGACTTCCAGCATCTGGCCGGGCTTTTCCTCGCCGACACCAAGACTTTTCAGGATCGCCTCGACATCCGTGGCCTGGGAATTGCGGTCGGGATCGGACATGTCGCGCACATGCAGGATCAGGTCAGCTTCCACAACCTCTTCGAGCGTAGCGCGGAAAGCTGCGACCAGATGCGTCGGCAGATTGGAAATGAAGCCCACCGTGTCCGACAGGATCACCGTGGCGCCATGCGGCAGCTTCATCCGGCGCAGCGTCGGATCGAGCGTGGCAAACAGCATGTCTTCGGCCAGCACCTCTGCACCGGTCAGCCGGTTGAACAGGGTCGATTTGCCGGCATTAGTGTAGCCGACAAGGGCCACGATCGGATGCGGCACCTTCTTGCGCTTGGCGCGGTGCAACTGCCGTGTGCGGCGCACCTGTTCGAGCTCTCGCTCAAGCTTGATGATGCGCTCCTGCAGCAGGCGCCTATCGGCCTCGATCTGAGTTTCTCCGGGGCCACCCATGAAGCCGCCGCCGCCACGCTGACGTTCAAGGTGGGTCCAGCTGCGGACCAGCCGGCCTTTTTGGTAATTGAGATGGGCGAGTTCGACCTGCAACACGCCTTCCTTGGTGGAGGCACGGCGACCGAAGATTTCCAGGATCAGGCCGGTACGGTCGATCACCTTGACCGCCCATTCCTTCTCCAGATTGCGCTGCTGTACCGGCGTCAGCGGATGATCGACGATGACCAGTTGCGAATCGGTCGAATCGATCAGCGCCTTCATCTCGAGCATCTTGCCCTTGCCGAACAAGGTAGAAGGCCGAGGATCGGATATCGGCACGATCAGCGCTTCGGCAACCTCGAGCTCGATGGCGCCAGCCAGGCCGACCGCTTCGCCCAGTCGGTGGCTGTCCGGTCGCTTGGCGACATTGCCACCATCGGGGCCGCTGCCGGGCGCAGCATTGCGCGTGCGCAAGGTCGGGATGAGCACGATCGCGCGGGTGACGATGGACTTGCTGTCCGCGTCGTGGAAATTTCCGGAACTATCAACAGTTTCTATGTGCGTTTTCCCGTCAGGCGCCTTCAGCGGCGTCCTCGTTCTCGAACATCTGCACAGGCTGGCTGGGCATGATGGTGGAGATTGCGTGTTTATAGACAAGCTGCGAGTGGCCATCGCGGCGCAACAGCACGCAGAAATTGTCAAATGACGTCACCACGCCGGTCAGCTTCACCCCGTTGATCAAAAAGATCGTCAGGGAAATCTTCTGCTTCCGAACCGTGTTGAGAAATAGATCCTGCAGGTTTTGTGAACGCTCCGCCATTGCGCCTTATATCCGTCTTTTTATTGCCCGCGCTACGCAGGTCATTACCGCACCCGTTCAGATCCCGTTCGTAACGCTCGTATTCTGACTGAAAACGGAGCCAGCTGTAAAGCCTGCAGTTACGTCAAGCTCCGAACAATTTTACTCCCTGAGACATACAAATTATATTGTTTGCCGCTGACAGAAATTCGCTCGTTCGAATGTATCGCACCAGATCATTGTTGCGGGTGTTTGTAAACACTTGATTTGTCCCGCAGCGGCTGCGCAATCGCGGCGCTCGGCATCAATTTACCAGTCGACCGGGAGTAGAAAATTCGCGTCAAAATATTGATTTGGTACACATAATCATGACCGCAAACAAATTCAAACGGGTCGCCGCGAACTATCGGGTCATCCAGTAGCGCAGGTTCAAGACCGCAAATATGACCATCACCTCAAGCCGCCCCATGGTCATGACGACAATCCCGATGATCTTGGCCGAGGCCGGCATGGCAATCAGTTGAGGCCAGGCCGGATTGGCTGGATCGGTGGTAAACACCGGCGGGATCAGGGCTTCATAGACCGGCCCGGCATTGGCGAAGAAGGCAATCGCCATGGCGATGCCGGCTTCGAAATCCGTCGCCGCAAGCGTCAACGCCATCGCCGCGGCGGCAATAACCAGCAAGGACAGGACAAAATAGGTCCAGATCGCCCGCATGCTTGGCTCGTCGATACGGTGTGTCCCAAAACGCAGGCTGGAGACGCTGCTGGGATAGATCAGCCGGTTGAGTTCGCGTGCGGAATGAATCGCCATGGCCGAAATCCGGTAAACCTTGAAGCCGCCGGTGGTCGAATAGATTCCACCGCCTACAAGCACGATCAGAAGCACGATGATTTCAGGCCAGAGCGCAAGCACGCCTGGCCTGCTTTCAATTCCGCTGGTGGCGATCAGCGAGGTTGCCGCAAGCAGGCTTTCGGCAAACACCGGTCCCAATTCAGCCCCGCCCGAGACTGCTGACAGCCGTGCGGCAAACAGCACTGCGAACACCAGAATTGCCGAGCCGATGATGATCGCTTCTGGATTGGCAGCAATGAAGTGTTTGGGTGTACGCAACAAACGCCGCCGCCAGAACACGCTCACCGTCCCGACAGCCAGCCCAACCGCAAGCACGATCTGCGCCATCGGGCCAGCATGTTGCTCAAGCGCGCCGTCAAATGGCAGGAACCCGCCGGTGGCAATCGCCACCATCGACATCATTGCTGCAAACGGCCCCGCCACGCCCGCCAGCATCAGCGCGATGAAAACGATAAGCGTCATCAGAAGATATTGCCAGAATACGTCGCGGAAACCGGCAAGATCGATGGTCATGTCGCTGGAATGCCCGGTAACAACGCGTCGATCACCGGCAGGCAACCCGCCAAATCCGCCGGGCGCCAGTACGTGAATGATCGATACCAGCGCCAGAAAGCCGCCATACCACTCCACCGAGGCCCGCCAGAACAGGATCGCCCGCGGTGCGGTCTCACGCGTCAATAACGTCGAGCCGGACGTGGTCAGCGCCGACACCGCCTCGAACCAGGCGTCGATCCAGGACAGCCCGGCCAGTGTCTTGAACGAGATCGCCGCGACGATTGGCAACAAGAACCAGACCGCAACCAGCGCAAGATAACCCGATGAACGGCCGAGCCGCCTTGGAAACCCGGCAATCGAGCCGAGCACCATCAGCGCAGCAAACACACCCAGCGAACTGACCAGCAGCATCGAAAACGCGAGATCGCGCATGCCATCGGCGATCGCAAACAGCACCGCCGGCGCCATCATGGCGAACAGGCCGCCGACAGAGACCGCCAGCACGTGAAGGATGCCGAGCATGGAGCTAGAAGAATTCGAGGCTGACGCGGAACATCTGTTCCACATGGCGCACCGAATCCAGCGCCGCGAACATCACCACCCGGTCCTTGGCCTTGATCTTCTGTGATCCGTCGGGCCTGATCACCTGCTTGTCGCGATAGATCGCGCCGATACGCACGCCATCGGGCAGATCCAGATTGCGCAGCGGCTTGCCGACCAGCGGCGAGGTCTCCAGCGCTTCGGCCTCGATCACTTCAGCCGAGCCCTTTTGCACCGAATAGACCGCCCGAATGCGACCGCGGCGAACATGCTGCAGGATCTTCGAAATCGTCACCGCGCGTGGATTGATATGGGCATCGATGCCCAGCGTCTTGGTAAACCCCTGAAACGAGGGATTGTTGATCAAGGCCAGATTGGCCTTGCAACCCAGTCGCTTGGCCATCACCGAGGACAGGATGTTGACCTGGTCGTCATTGGTCAGCGCCACCATCAGATCGGCGTTCTGAATGTCTGCCTCGACGAGGATGTTCTGATCAAGTGACGAGCCGTTGAGCACGACGGTGCGCGAGAGCGAATCGGCAATCGAAACGGCGCGGGCGCGGTCGGCCTCGATGATCTTGACCTTGGTCTTGGGCTGTCGTTCCTCGATTGCGGCGGCGACGTAATAGCCGATATTGCCGCCGCCGGAGATGACGATGCGGCCGGCCTCCTGCTCCTCATGCCCGAACAGGCCAAGCGTGCGGCGAACGTGCTCACGGTCACAGACCACATAGGCCAGATCACCGGTTTCCAGCTGATCGGTGGAGTGCGGCACAAACAGCTTGTCATGGCGCCAGACGCCCACCACGGTGGCAATCAGATCGGGAAATAGTTCGCTGAGTTGCAACAGCGGCGTATTGACCACCGGGCAATCTTCAAGACACTCGATCGCCACCATCGCCACCTTGTCGTCGGCAAAGCGCACCGCGTCGGTGGCGCCGGGCAGCGCGATCCGGCGCAACACCATCTGGCCGACTTCGACTTCCGGCGAAATGATCACGTCGATGGGCATGTGATCGCGGGAAAACAGATCTGACCAGTGCGACTTGAGATAGGACTGGGCGCGGATGCGGGCAATCTTTGTCGGCACATTAAACAGCGAATGCGCAACCTGGCAGGCCACCATGTTGATCTCGTCATAAAGCGTGACGGCGATGATCATGTCGGCCTGATCGGCGCCGGCCTGGGCCAGCACGTCTGGATGGGCGCCGTGGCCGACATAGCTTCGCACATCCAGCGTGTCGCGGATCGCCTGGACCAGCGTCGCCGACGTATCAATCACCGATACGTCGTTATCCTCGGCGGCCAGACGTTCGGCGATTCCGTAACCCACTCGTCCCGCACCGCAAATGATGACCTTCATTGCCGTCTCCCTGCACGCTCTCTCATGCGTTTGTCACACATGCCGGCAGCAGCCAGCAAGCGCCGCTTATACGCCAAGCGATTTCAATTTGCGATGCAGCGCGGAGCGTTCCATGCCGACAAATTCCGCGGTGCGCGAGATGTTGCCGCCAAAGCGGTTGATCTGGGCAATCAGATAGTCGCGCTCGAACAATTCCCGCGCCTCACGCAACGGCAGCGTCATGATGTGGTTTGATCCCGCAGCCGAGGTCTTGGGCAACATGTCGGAGACATCGTCGGGCAGCATATCGGCGGTGATAACTGTATCTGGACCATCAGAGCGGGCCAAGATCATCAGCCGTTCCATATAGTTGCGCAATTGGCGAATATTGCCGGGCCAGGTGTGGGCCTGGATCACCGCCAACGCATCCTCGCCGATGCGGCGGTTTCTGATGCCTGCCTGTTCGGAAACCTGGCGCATGAATATGTCGACCAGGAACGGAATATCCTCACGCCGTTCGCTGAGCGAGGGTACCCGCAACGGCACCACAGCGAGCCGGTGGTAGAGATCTTCACGAAACTCGCCGTCGGCAATCAGCTGTTCGAGATTGCGCGCGGTCGAGGAGATGATTCTGACGTCTACCTTGACCCGCTTGGTGCCGCCGACGCGCTCGAATTGCTGGTCGACCAGCACCCGCAGGATCTTGTTCTGGGTGCCGCGCGGCATGTCGGCGACCTCATCGAGATAGAGAATGCCGCCATGGGCTTCCTCAAGCGCGCCCACCTTGCGCTCGTGGCTGGCAGCACTTTCGGTGCCAAACAGCGCCACCTCCATTCGCTCGGGCGTAATCGCCGCCGCATTGAGGACCACAAAGGGTCCGCCTGCACGGCTCGACTTCTTGTGCAGAAGCCGCGCCACCAATTCCTTGCCCGAACCGGAGGGCCCGAGAATCATCACCCGGCTGTTGGTCGGCGCAATCTTGTCGATGGTCTGCTTGAGCTGCGAGACCGCGACCGAGGTGCCGATCAGTTCGAGCTGATCGCCCGAGCGGCGCTTGAGTTCGGTAACTTCGCGTTTGAGCTTCGAGGTTTCCAGCGCCCGCGCTGCAACCAGCAAAAGTCGATCTGCCTTGAAGGGCTTTTCGATGAAATCATAGGCGCCGCGCTGGATCGCCGAGACCGCAGTTTCGATGTTGCCGTGCCCAGAGATCATCACCACCGGCAGGTCGGGGTAGCGCGCCTTGATCTCGTCGAGCAGCGCCAGACCGTCAAGCCGGCTGCCCTGCAGCCAGATATCGAGAAAGATCAAGCGCGGCACCCGATCCGATATCGCCGCAAGCGCGGAATCGCTGTCGCCGGCGGTGCGGGTTTCATGGCCCTCATCGTCGAGGATGCCCGAAACGATGTCACGAATGTCGGCTTCGTCATCAACGACGAGAATGTCAGACGCCATCTGCCGGTTCCTTTGGTTGTTCTTGTTTGTCGGCTTGCATCGATCCTTCATCGTGTGGGATCGGTTCCACCGGAAGTCGAACGGTAATCATCGCTCCCCTACCACCATCAAATTCGGGTGGCGCGTCACCCAGCTGAATCGTGCCCCCATGATCGTCGATAATCTTCTTGACGATGGCGAGACCAAGGCCGGTGCCTTTTTCGCGCATTGTCATGTATGGCTCGAGCAACCGGTGACGGTTGTCGCCGGGCAAACCCCGGCCGTTGTCGATGATGTCGACAACGTAATTCTGCCCGTCAGTGGAAACCCCGGCGCGGACAATGACCGTTTTGCCATTTCGTTCCGCATCGGACGGTACGGCATCGATCGCCTCGGTGGCATTCTTGATCAAATTGCCAAAGGCCTGCCCCAACATACGTGCATCGAACTCCCCTTCCAACGGGGTTTCGGGGAAATCGCGAATAAATTCAATGTCATTACGGCCTACTTCGCGCAGGAAGGCGGCGTCCTTGAGGATGTCGCGCAGATCGGTGCGGGCTTTGGCCGGCTTGGGCATGCGGGCAAAGGAGGAGAATTCGTCGACCATTCGGCCGATGTCCTCGACCTGACGGACAATGGTATCGGTACACTGATCGAACACCGCGCGGTCGTCATCGGGGATCTGCTTGCCATAGCGGCGGCGAATCCGCTCGGCTGACAGCTGGATTGGCGTCAGCGGGTTCTTGATCTCGTGGGCGATCCGGCGGGCGACATCTGCCCAGGCGGTCGAACGCTGGGCGATCAGCAGATCGGTGATGTCGTCGAGTGTGACGACAAAAGATTCTAGCCGGTCATGGGATTCTTCCCGGGTCACCTTGACGTTGAGGGTCCGTTCCATGCCGCCACGATTGAGTGTGATCTGGGCGCGAGCGTCGGTCCGCGGTCGCATCGCCGCTTCGGCCAGCACGGTTTCAAATTCCGGGGCCAGTTCAAAAAACGATTGGCCAATGATCTCGGCACCGCCGTCGCCAAGAATCTGCCGGGCCGAACGGTTGGCAATGGTCACTGCACCCCGGTGATCGATACCGACCACACCGGCGGAAACACCTGACAGCACGGCCTCAGTGAAGCGGCGGCGATTGTCGATCTGGTCCTTGGCAGACAGAATTTCATCGCGCTGGGTTCTGATCTGGACGATCATGTTGTTGAAGGTCTGCGCCAATGACCCGACATCGCCGTCCGAGGCGTGCACAGGCACCGACACATCGAGATTACCGCTGGCGACATCATCCGAGGCGCCGATCAATATTCGAATCGGCCGCACCAGCCGGTCGGCCACGGCAATCGCGGTCCAGATTGCCGCCAGCAGCACGATCAGCGCAAAGCCGAGATAGAGAATCCCGAAGGCCAGTTGCAGCGAAGTGCGTCCCTGCTCCAACGTTCGGTATTCCTGTGTCGCCTCCTCCATCAACCGGGTCGAGCGCATGACTTCCGGATCGACCGCTCGCACGGTGTAAAGCAGCGCGCCGCTGATCTGCTGCAGCGGCATCAACGCGCCGACCAGATTGGTAACGCCAGGCGGAATCAGCGTCGGCTTGCCCGTGGTTGCATCCTTGAGCGCCTGCTCGGGAATCGCAGGCAACGGCCGCTCGGTGCGAATGTCGGCCTGGAGAATGACGCTGCCGTCGGGACGCACCACGAACGCGCCAAGTAGTCCCCTGCCAATCGCCTGGCGGGTGACGAACTGGGTAAAACCGATCCTGTCCAGCGTGTAGAGCGAGCGCGCATTGTCCAGGTCATTGGCCATGGAAACCGTTTGACCCTGCAAAAATCGCGCGTTCTCAAGCACATAGGCTTCAGCCACTGAAAGCGACGAATTGACGATGGATTTTGTTCGCAGCGAAAACCAGCGATCCAGGCCGACGTCGAGCGTGATCGAGGCGACGACAGCGACCAGAATTGCCGGCAAGATCGCAACAATGGAGAACAACGCCACAATGCGGATATGCAGCTTCGCCGCCGCCTTGCCGCGCCGCCGCGCCTTGAGCAGCATGCGGATTTCCAGAAACACCAGAATGACCAGGCCGATAACGAAGACCAGGTTGATCACAACCGCGCCCAGAACAACCCGGTCAACTGGCTCGATCGGCGTTAGTCCCAACAGGATGGCGAAGGTGACCAGCGCGCTTAAAAACGCCGTGGCGACAAGCACCACGCCCGGCGTGGTAAACAGGTTGCGGCGATGCAAGCCACGGTCACCTGCGCCAGGACCATCGGCATTTTCGCGGTGCAGATCGACGAGTGGAGAAACCGTATCGATTACCATCTGCCGCCTGCCGCTCCATTTTCTGGCTGCCATCGTTGCGAACAAGCAACAGATTGTGGCGAAAATGCAACTTTGCCCCACGGTCTGTCAAGCCGACACAGCACCGCGTGCGGTGCCGAAGAAACTCGCAGGACCTTCAGGCCGGACGCGGCAGACGATAGACGGTAACTCCGAGCTCGCGGATTTTCTTGCGCAACGTGTTGCGGTTGAGGCCGAGCAGGTCGGCCGCCTTGATCTGGTTGCCGCGGGTTGCTGTCAACGCCGCCAGTATCAGCGGATATTCTACTTCCTCGAGCACCCGGTGATAGAGCCCCGGGGGCGGCAAATCCTCCCCGAATCCGGCGAAGTAGCGGCGCATGTTTTCCTCCACCGCCTGGGCAATGCTGGCCTGACCGTTCGAAACAGTTCCCTGTGGCGAGGGTGTTTCGGGAGATTCAATGCGTAATTCGTTGTCGATGATCTCGCTGGTGATGACATCCTGGGGATAGAGCGCCATCACTCTGCGCACGACGTTTTCGAGTTCGCGCACATTACCCGGCCAGGGATAGGCCTTGAGCAGGTCCAGCGCATCGCCATCAAAACGCTTGGCGTCCAGACCTTCCTGCTCGGCATGGCGCACGAAGTGGCGCACAAGATCCGGCACGTCCTCGGCACGGTCGCGCAAGGCCGGCAATCGCAACGGCACCACGTTGAGCCGGTAAAACAGATCTTCGCGAAACAAGCCCTGATTGATCAGGATCTTGAGATCCTTGTTGGTCGCGGCAACGATTCGCACATCAGTCTTGATCGGCGTACGACCGCCCACGGTGGTGTATTCGCCCTGTTGGAGCACCCGGAGCAAGCGGGTCTGGGCGTCCATCGGCATGTCGCCAATCTCGTCGAGAAAAAGGGTCCCGCCTTCGGCCTGCTCAAACCTGCCGGTCGAGCGGCTCTGGGCGCCGGTAAACGCGCCCTTTTCGTGGCCAAACAATTCCGATTCAATCAGATCTCGCGGGATCGCCGCCATATTGATGGCGACGAACGGGCCGTTGCGGCGCTTGCCGTAATCATGCAGCGCACGGGCAACCAGTTCCTTGCCGGTTCCGGATTCACCGGTGATCATCAGCGTCAGATCGGTTTGCATCAACCGGGCCAGCACCCGGTAGATGTCCTGCATCGCGGTTGACCGCCCCACCAGTGGCATGCCTTCGGTGCTTTCCTCAGGCTGGATTGTCAGCTTGCGTGGCTCTGAGAGGGCGCGACCGATGGTGCCGATCATCTCAGTGAGATCGAACGGCTTGGGCAGGTAATCATAGGCGCCGCATTCAGATGCCTTGATGGCCGTCATGAAGGTGTTCTGGGCGCTCATCACCAGCACCGGGAGATCGGGCCGGGCGCGGCGGATCCGGGGCAGCAGATCAAAGGCATTTTCATCGGGCATTACCACATCGGTGATGACCAGATCGCCCTCGCCTGCGGAAATCCAGCGCCAGAGAGTTGCCGCGTTGGAAGTAATGCGAACTTCGTAACCGGCCCTGCTCAGCGCCTGGTTCAGCACTGTGCGGATGGCAGCGTCGTCATCGGCGACGAGTATGGTTGCCTTGCTCATGAGCTTAGTCCTTCTCGCCAAGCGGCGCACTGTTCTTGTCTGACGTCGGTTCGATTGGCCGACCGTCGGGCGACGCGGGCATCAGAATCCGGAATGTGGTCTTTCGGGCCTGGCTGTCGCATTCGACAATGCCGCCATGACCGCCGACGATCTTGGCGACCAGCGCCAGGCCAAGACCGGACCCGTTGGTTTTGGTGGTGACGAACGGATCGAACAGATGCGGCAGCAGATCGGCTGGCACGCCGGGCCCATTATCCTGCACGCAGAATTCCAGTGGCAGCGAAACCTTGTCGCGGCTACCAGCGACGGAGAGCTTGATGCCGGGACGATAAGCTGTGGTCAGCACGATTTCGCCGTCGGGGTTGTCTCCGACAGCCTCAGCGGCATTCTTGACCAGGTTAAGGAACACCTGCACCAGTTGATCGCGGTTGGCGTAGACCGGCGGCAGCGAGGGGTCATACAATTCGGTAAAGCGGATATTCCGGCCAAAACCGGCCTTGGCCAGCGCCTTGACGCGATCGAGCACCGAATGGATGTTGACCGGCGTGCGGTCGACCGGTCGCTCGTCGGAAAAGATCTCCATCCGGTCGACCAGCGAGACAATGCGATCGGTTTCATCGCGAATCAGTCGCGCCAGCGAGCGGTCTTCCTCACCTACGGTCATTTCCAACAGTTGCGCCGCCCCGCGAATGCCCGACAACGGGTTCTTGATTTCATGGGCCAGCATTGAGGCGAGCCCGGTTACCGAGCGGGCAGCGGCACGGTGGGTCAACTGCCGGTCGATCTTGTCGGCCATTGAGCGTTCTTGAAAGAAAACAACGACATTGCCGGGCACACCGGCAACAGGGGCGACATAGAGATCGACCAGCTTGTCATTGCCAAGCCGCGGCGAACTCAGATCAACCCGGTATTCGTTGACGGCGGCGCGGCGCGCGCGGACCTGCTCGATCAGTTCAAGCAGCGGACTGCCAAACGGAATGAAGGTTTCGAGCCTGTGCCGGGCGAGATGCGTGGCGCTTGCTGCGAAGAAGGCTTCGGCCTCCCAGTTGGCAAAACACACCAGTCCTGCCGCATCCACCATGATCACCGGGTGCTGGATCGTGTTGAGCACCATGCTGGCGATGTCGGGGGCGCTATCGGGCGCGGCCTGATCCCCCGGGAAACCACTCATGCTGCCGTCTCCAGATCTGTGGCGCCAGCGCCCGCTTCAAGGGCTTCGAAAAACAATGGCAACACCTCGGCGGCACTTCGCGAGGACATCATCGCGCTTTTCAATTTCGCGGGTGCCGATGGCGCGAGGGTGTCGAGATACCAGCCAATATGCTTGCGGGCATGACGGACACCGACGTCTTCGCCGTAATGGTCGATCATCATCGTGTAATGCTCCAGGGCGATGGCGTTGCGTTCCGGGCCCGGTTTCGGGGCGTGGGTCGATCCGGCCAGAATGCCGCAAATCCAGGGCTGGCCACGCGAGGCGCGCCCGATCATCACCGCATCGGCGCCCGAGCGACGCAGGCATTCGTCGATATCGGCCCGCGAATTGACATCGCCATTGGCGACCAGCGGCACCCTGACCGCATCGCGGATGCTGGCGATCGCGTCCCAGTCAGCCACGCCCTCGTAAAATTGCATGCGGGTGCGCCCGTGAATGGTGATCATCTGAACGCCGGCTGCTTCGGCCCGTGCGGCGATTGCTGGCGCATTGAGGTTTTCATGGTCCCAGCCGAGCCGCATTTTCAGCGTCACCGGCACCGACACGGCGTTGACCGTGGCCTCGATCAGGCTGAGCGCGTGATCGGGATCGCGCATCAGCGCCGACCCGGAATAACCACCGGTGACCTTCTTGGCCGGACAGCCCATGTTGATGTCGATCATCGCCGCGCCTTCGGCCTCGGCAATGCGCGCAGCTTCCGCCATCCAGTCGGCTTCGCGCCCGGCGAGTTGCACCACGTGCGGGTCAATTCCGTCACCGCGCAGCCGGACCCGTGATTCGCGCCGCTCAGTGACCAGTTCGCGGCTTGCCACCATTTCGGTAATGACCAGGCCTGCGCCATAGCGCCATGCCAGTTGCCGAAACGGTAAATCGGAAATACCCGATAGCGGTGCCAGGAATACCCGGTTCCGTGCTGTCACCGGCCCAATCGTCAAAGGCAGGTCAATTCTGTCGCTGCTGATTTGCATGTGTTTCAGGCATCTCTCTTTGCTGCTTCTTTTTTAGACATGCATGATGACATTGCCAAGGCGAAATCGCTGTGCCACCAAGAAAAATTCAAAAGAGCTTTTTCTCGCTGCCAGAGCCCCTACACCCGCAGCAACAATGCCAAATGGGAAATCGCACCGTGAATGACAACAGCAAGTTTGCGCTGGTGATCGTTGCCGCCGGCCGCGGCGAACGCGCCGGATCACCGTCGGACGGGCCGAAACAATACCGAAGGATTGGCGGCAAGCCGGTGATCGTCTGGACGTTGTCGCGCTTTCTGACACATCCGGGTTGCAGCGACATCGTCGTGGTCATTCATCCCGACGATGAAGCTCTGTATGCCGACGCTATCGTCGGCCTGTCCCCGGAAAGGCCGATCAAGACCGTGTTCGGCGGCGCCAACCGCCAGGCTTCGGTCCGCGCGGGCCTTGATGCCCTCCGCGACACCCGGCCGGCGTATGTTCTGATCCATGACGCGGTTCGCCCGTTCGTCACACAGGACGTCATTGATCGCGTTCTTTCCGCCCTGGATGCAGGGCATCATGCCGCCCTGCCCGCTGTGGCGGTGGCCGACACGCTCAAGCGTGGCGACGCCGAAGGCAATGTCACCGACACCATCGCCCGGGCCGGATTGTTTGGTGCACAGACACCTCAAGGATTTGATTTCGCTTCAATTAGCGCCGCCCATGCGCGCGCCGTCACCGAAACGGGGGCGGAATTCACAGATGATTGCGCCATTGCCGAATGGGCCGGGTTGACCGTGCGGCTCACGCCGGGCAGTCCGGTCAATGTCAAACTCACCACTGCGGAGGATCTCGCCATGGCTGACGAACGGCTCTCTTCTCAGGCACGACCGGCCGCGGCCCTGCCGGATGTGCGCACCGGCAATGGTTACGATGTGCACAGGCTGGTTGCCGGCACACATGTCACGCTCTGCGGCATCGACATTGCCCATAACCAACGGCTTGACGGCCATTCCGACGCAGACGTGGCGCTGCACGCGCTGACCGACGCGCTGCTGGCCACCTGCGGCGCCGGCGACATCGGCGATCACTTTCCGCCATCCGAGCCCGAGTGGCGGGGCGTTGCTTCGGAGGTCTTTCTCACTCGCGCGGTCGAGATTGTCCGCAGCGCCGGCGGTACAATCATGAACGCCGACGTGTCACTGATTGCCGAAGCCCCGAAGATCGGGCCGCACCGTCAGGTGATGCGCACCAATCTCGCCCGCATCCTCGGCATTTCGCTCGACCGCTGTTCAGTCAAGGCCACCACCAACGAAACCATAGGCTCCATCGGCCGCCGTGAGGGCATCGCCGCGATCGCCACGGCAACCGTGGTATTTGGAGAGCCATCATGAGCGAAGCCGAGACCCTTGCGGACCTGCAGGCCGACTGCCGCGCTCTGGCCGAAGAACTGCTTCAGGCGATGTCGGTTGCGGGCGCAATGGTCGCCACCGCGGAATCCTGTACCGGTGGGCTGATTGCCGGCGCGATCACCGACATAGCCGGATCATCAGCGGTGTTTGACCGTGGTTTCGTGACCTATTCCAACGAAGCCAAGCAGGACATGCTCGGCGTCAGGCCGGCCACACTGGAAGCCTTCGGCGCCGTCTCGGCGCAAACGGCCACCGAGATGGTGCTGGGTGCGCGGCGGCGCTCGCGGGCGGGCTATGCGGTGTCGGTCACCGGCGTAGCCGGACCGGGCGGTGGTACACCGATGAAGCCGGTCGGGCTGGTCTGGATGGGGCTATCGGGGCCCGGGGACCTGACCAGCGTTGTGGAATTGCGCTGGGACCCAAGCTGGAGCCGCGACATGATCCGCGCCGCGACAGTGCGTGCGGCACTTGAAGCACTGATCGGCCGCGCCACCCAGGGCAGTGGAAATCAGACGTCGCCGGCCGCGCCGTAGATCTCGACAGCGCGCTTTTCGAATGCTTCGGCGAACATGCGAAAGGCGCGATCGAACATCGCCCCCATCAGTGCGCCAAGCATCCGGCTCTTGAACTCGTACTCGATATAGAAGCACACTTCGCAACCACCGCCCTCGTGCGGTTCGAAGCGCCAGCGGTTGTCGAGATACTTGAACGGGCCATCGAGGTATTTGACATCGATGGCAAGCTCATCAGGCTTGAGCAGCACCTGACTGGTGAAGGTTTCGCGGATTGCTTTGTAGCCCACCGTCATGTCGGCAATCAGCAAGGTCTTGCCGTCGCGTTCCTTGCGCGAGC